>NZ_AP027270.1:0-600000 GCF_036322705.1 Maricaulis maris | reverse complement strand
TTGATGGCCGGACCCAGCCGCTCGCGGCCGCCCCGGTCAATGGCCTGCAGATCGAGGATTTCCTTGATCTCGTCGAGCGCGAAACCGACCCGCTTGCCGCGCAGAATCAGTTCGACACGGGCACGATCCTCGGCCGTGTAGACCCGGGAAGCACCGCGGCGTAGCGGGTTGATCATCCCCTTCTGTTCGTAAAAACGCAGCGTGCGCGGCGTTATATCGAACTCGTGCGCAAGTTCGCGAATGGTGAATTCCGCATCGGGAGCGACAGGCTTGATCATGGGGTGAATGGTGCTCACGAAGTGACGCGAACGTCAACGTCAAATATATGACAATCCGGATTCTCCCGACAGCACCGCCTCGCCGGCCTTACCCCCTTTCATTGTCCCCGCAGGCACGGCACAGTCGCGGCCATGTTGCGTTACCTTGCCCTGCCCGCCCTCGCCCTTCTCCTGCCCGCGACACCCGCCCTGGCGCTTGCCCAGGCCGGGCAACCCGATCCGGGCTTCTCCATCCTGGCCGAACAGCCCGGCATTCCGGAGACCACACCCGACCAGAGCCCGCCGGACACCTCGGCCGAGGCCTATACCGTGGTCGGGCCGCATCTGGATCGGGACAGCTATCTGGCCCTGCGCGGCGATAGGAGCGAGGCGGTCCTGCGCACGCGCTGGCAGATCGTGCGCACGGCCCTCGACGGCACCGAGCTGGCTCGCGAACAACGCGAGATCGTGATCGGCGACGGCTATGTCACCGAGACCGGCGAGGCCGAGACCGTCATTCAGGATTTCATCACGTCGCGGACCCTGACCCGGACACCGGCCCTCGACGGACCGGTGATGCGCAACGAACCCTTCGTCTCCCATGTCCACCGGCAGATGAATACCTTCGCCTTCTACACCCGGGACGGAACACTGGATCAGGTCACCGGCCCCGGCGGCACCGCCTTTGACCGGTTCTGGATCGAGGCCGCCATGGGCGTGCGCCTGGCCGAGGCCGGACTGGTCTCGACGCTGAGCGAAGACGGCGTCAATGAAGTGCGCCGCGAGCCGGACGGCTCCCCGGTCTTCACCCATGCCGATGACGGCCTCGGCGCCGGTCGGCCGGCCGCGCTGTTTCGCGGCTGGCTACAGCACACCGTTCCCGTCCATCCCGACGCGCTGGCAACCCTGAACAATGAGGCGGGCATACCCGCCGCTTTCAGCTTTCTGGTGTTCAGCCCGTCCAGCCCCGAGGGTCGCCGCGAGACCTGGACCCGGCTGAGCAGCTTTGAGGACGAGGCCGCCTTCCCCTGGCCGGAAGGGCTCGCTCCGGCCCGCGCCGACAGCTACCAGATCGACGATCCGGCGATCCGCCGCCTCCTACAGGCCGGACTCGACGCCGCCACGCGCCCGTCAGCCGCCCCGACGGAGGCCGATTTCCTTGCCGCCGCCAATGCCGCCCAGCGGCGAGCCGACCCGTCCGGCGCCTATCTTGCCCTGTACCAGATCTCGCACCATCAGGGCCCGTGCCGCGGCGACTCCCGCGCGCCGGTCTGCTCGCGGATCAGCCAGATCACCGCCGCCGGGATCGGCAATCCGGGCTTCGAGGCCCTGATGGCCGCCATCAGTGCGATGCAGACAGATCGTCCCGCCGCCATCACCACGCTGCGCGAGCACCTGCATCGCCAAGGCCTGGAAGGGGCGGCTGCGAACCTGCTCGCCGCCCAGGCCCTGGCCGCGGTTCGCAGCAACCAGCCCGACGCCTTTGCGGACATGAACCTGCCGGCCCTGTTCGCCGCCAGCGCCATCGATGACCCCTATGCCCCCATGGCCTTCTGGCATGGCGGCCGCTTCGTCGCGAGCCAGGGCGATGTCGAGACCGCCTGGCTGCTGTTCGACATTGCCCGCAGCCTGCCGGCTGCCGCCAGCCTGCCGCCTTCCCGCGAGGCGATGGCGATGAGCGCGCAACTGCAATCGCTGGCACCCTGCTTCTTCGTCCCCGATGAAGATCACGAAGAAGATCACGAAGAAGACCCCGAAGAAGACCCGGCCGACACCCCGGGCCAAAACTGAGTCACCACGCGGACTTATCCACATATTTTACCCGCCATTAACCGAGTCAGAGCCTTGTTCAGACTCAGGATTTCGCGCTCCTGCGTGCTGATCTGAGAATTGATGTGGAAACACTACATATTGGGTCTCCACCCTTGGTTTACACCATATTAACCACGGAATACGGTTCCGCAGGTTAGAATAAGTGAGCGAATCAACATGTCGTCTTTGGGTGGTCCATGGAGCGTTAAGGGGATTGATCCCCGCGCCCGGGCGAGAGCCAAGACGGCTGCGCGTCGCGAGGGCCTGACCCTCGGCGACTGGCTCAACCGGGTCATTCTCGAAGACAATGACCCCGCCTCACCGCACTGGGACGACGCCCTGGAAGCCTTCCCGGGCTTTGGCGGACAGCCCTCCCTGAACGAGGACGAGGACAAGCTGCTGCGGGCGATGGTCAATCGCCTGTCCGAGCGCATCGACAGCAGCGAGGCGATGTCCTCGCGCACGCTCGGCGGCATCGACAAGGCGATCACGCAGCTCGCCGAGAAAATCACCAAGACGGCCGAGCGCACGAACGCACAGCTGGACAGCGCGCGGACCAGCCTCGAGCGGGTTCAGAAGTCACAGGATGCGCTGGGCCAGCGGGTCCAGTCGCTGGAGACGAATGGCAGTGCCGGCGGCGCCTCGCCCGAGACCGTCAAGGCCGTCGAAACCACGATCATGAAGCTCGCACGCCGGCTTTATGAGCACGAAAATGACACCGCTGCTCGCGTCCATGAGGTCGATACCGACACCAAGCGCCTCGCCGAGACCCTCGAGGACCGGCTTGCGCGCCTGGAGAACCGGGCTGATCAGTTCAGCACGCTCAACAAGACGCGTGAGGACCGCACCGCGGAAACCCTGTCCGGTCTTCAGACCTCGACAGAAATGCTCAAGGCCCGCATCGAGGGCAGCGAGCGCGTCACCAATGATGCGGCCCGATTGCTGGAAACCTCCTTCACCCGTCTCGATGACCGCCTGCGCCAGCTCGAAACACGCAACTCCTCCGATACGGTCGAGCTGGAACGCCGCTTTGAACGTCTGACCGATGACGTCGCCCGCACCATCGCGGAAACCCGCAACCAGGTCAGCCAGGCCCTCAGCAAGGCCGCGGCCGAGCCCCGCGTGGACCGCCTCGAAGACGCCCTCGCCAAGGCCCTCGACCGGATCGATACCGCCGAACGTCGCCAGGGCGACAACATGGCCCGCCTCGGCGAAGAGATCACCAAGCTCGCCGGCGCGATTGATCGCCGCCTGACCGAGAGCGAGCGTCGCGCTGCCGATGCCCTGCGCGAGAACCAGTCCGAGCAAAAGCTCGACCGGCGCCTCGACGAAGTGCGGCAGGAACAGAAAGACTCGATGAAGCGGATGGGCGAGGAGGTCAGCCGTCTTGGCCGTGCCCTCGGCGATCGCATCGTGAAGTCGGAGGAGCGCGCCTCCACCCTGGTCGAAACCGCCACCGACCGCATGGCCCAGATGATGGACCGGCTGGAGCAGTCGGGACGGGACGACTCTCTGGAAGAACGCCTGCGCCAGTCCGAGGAACGCACCGCCCAGCGCATCGAGGATGCCCTCGCCGGCGTCAAGGATCGCATGAGCGCCGTGCGCGCCGAGACCGAGCAGGCCCTGTCTCCGGTCCAGCGCGCCATGTCCGCCCTCGCCGATCGCCTCGAGGCGATTGAAGGGCGCGGCAAACCGGCCAGCGACACGCCCGAGACTGAGGACGAGACTGAGACGAAGACCGACGCCAAACCTGCCACTCAGGCGGATGCGGCCGACGCCATCGATTTCGACACGCCGCTCTCGCCGCCGCCCCAAGCCGAGACTCCGAGCGGCGGTTTTGCCATTGATGGCGATGACCCGTTTCTGACGGAAACCGCAGCCGCAAAACCGGTTGCCGCCGCACAGCCTGCACCGGTCGCCTCGCCAATCCTGCGTGACCAGGCGGCGCACGCCGCAGTCCAGCCCCGTCCGGCTGCTCAGCCCCAGGCCCGCGGTCCGGTGCCGCAGCCGGCACAACCCGCTCGCCCCCAGCGCATGGGCGCGACCGCCGATGCCGACTTCCTGGCCGCCGCGCGCGAGCGGACCCGGGCCGGCCTGCCCGGTCAGACAAGCGAGGCGGCGCAGCGACCGGCCCCGCAATCGAAGCTTGGCCGCGGCCTGCTCTACACCCTCCCGGTGATCGCGCTGGTCATGCTGTCCGGCGCCGGTGCCCTGCTGATCTGGGAAGCCTGGCAGGGTGATGGCGAGCGCGTCGCTGCCGACGCCCAGGCCGAGCGTAATTTCATTGCCCAGGTTGAAGCCGACCTGTCGGGCACCACCACGGCACCCGCGGGTGCCGGGACGACCGCGCGGCCGCAGACGCCAGCCATGGCCGAGGTGGCGCGTGGCGCAGCTTCGCAAACACCGGCCTCGCCCGACACCGCGCAGCTGGCCCAGACCCGGGCGCCGGCAGACGCGACCCGCGCACCGGCCAACCAGGTTGCCGACTCGACCGGCACCAGCCTGCCTGCCGAGACCGGCGCAGCCCCGTCCAGCGCTTCGCCGCGTGAGCGAGCGTCCGACCGTGCGTCAGAGCGCGCCTCCGAGCGGTCCGGGGCAAGCCGTGCCGTGACGCTCGAAAGCGCCGCCGCTGACGGCAATCCGGTCGCCCGCTATCAGCTCGGCCTGCGCGCCCTGGAAAACGGCGACGCCGCGACCGCCGCCATTCTGCTCCGCCGGGCCGCTGAACAGGGTGTCCCGGCCGCCCAGTACCGCTATGGCAAACTCCTCGAGACCGGCGAAGGCGTCGAGATCAATCTGGAGGATGCCCGCCGCTGGACCGAGAGGGCCGCCAATGCCGGCCATCGACGCGCCATGCACAATCTGGGTGTGATGTACTACTATGGAACCGGTGTCGCACAGGACATGGAAACCGCGGCACGCTGGTTCCAGGAGGCATCCCTGCTTGGCCTGCGCGATTCCCAGTTCAATCTGGCCCTGCTCTACGAGACCGGCGACGGCGTTCCGCTGAGCCTGCCCGACGCCTATGCCTGGTTCACCATCGCCGCCAGCGACAGTGATCCGACGGCGACCGAGCGCGCAGCGACCCTGGCAGAAATGATCGAGCCGGCCGCCCTGGAAGCGGCGCAGTCGACCGCTGCGAGCTTCACCCCGCGCCCGCTCGATGGCGAAGCCAATGGCCTCTATGCGGACCTGCCGTGGGAGCGAGTTGCGACCACCGATCCGGCCATGGTGAGGCGGGCCCAGGGCTTCCTGTCCGTCCTCGGCTATGGCCCGGGTCCGATTGATGGCGAAATTGGCGGACGTACCCGCGACGCGATCATGCAATTTGAAGCCGACCAGGGCCTCCCCCGCACCGGTCGCGTTGATGCTGTTCTCGTCGAACGGCTCGAACGCGCGGCTGCGGGTTGATCGGCGGTGCAGATCTACCTCCCGATCGCGGAAATTTCAGTCAACATCTTCCTTTTGCTCGGATTGGGCCTCGGTGTCGGCTTCCTGTCCGGCATGTTCGGGGTCGGCGGTGGCTTCCTGATGACCCCGCTCCTGATCTTCATCGGCGTCCCGCCGGCGGTCGCCGTGTCGACCGGCGCCAACCAGATTGTCGCCTCCTCGGCCTCTGCCGTCTTTCCGCACTGGCGACGAAAGACACTTGATCTAAAAATGGGGGTCCTGCTGCTGATCGGTGGCTCGACCGGGTCGATCGCCGGCGTCCAGCTGTTCGCGCTGCTGCGTGGACTGGGCCAGATCGATCTCATCATCTCCCTGAGTTACGTCGGGTTTCTCGGCATTGTCGGCGGGCTGATGATGATCGAAAGCGTGCGCTCCATCCTGCGCAGCGCCAACCCGGACAAGTCTGCAGCCAAGCGACCGATCCGCCGCCGCGGCTGGATTTCCCGCCTGCCTCTGAAAATGCGCTTCCCCGCCTCCGGGCTTTATATCTCGGTCCTGCCGCCGATCTTCATCGGCTTCTTCGTCGGCACACTGGTCGCCATCATGGGTGTGGCCGGCGGCTTCATCATGGTTCCCGCCATGATCTACATGCTGCGCATGCCCACCAATGTCGTGGTCGGGACCTCGCTCTTCCAGATCCTCTTCGTGACCGCGCTGACCACTTTCCTGCAAGCGGCCCAGAACCATACCGTCGATATCATGCTCGCCCTTCTTCTGACCGTGGGTGGGGTGATCGGGGCCCAGTTCGGGACCCGTGTCGGGCGCAATGTGAAGGCGGAGGAATTGCGGGCCCTGCTGGCGACCCTTGTCGTGGCCGTGTGTCTGAAAATGGCCTGGGACCTGGTCGTGACCCCGGCGGACCTGTTCGTCATCCTGCCGCACGGATCCGGGGAGGGGTTCTGAGATGATCACCGCCCTTCTTCTGGCGCTGAGCCTCCAAACCCAGCCGCAGATCGCGACCGAGGCCCCGGGAATTGTCGCCGCGCTGACCCAGGAGACGGTTGAGATCCGCGAGGATTTTGCCGGTGCCGAGCTGGTGCTTTACGGCGCCACCCGCGGCCTGACCATCCGCGACGAGATTGTGGTCGTCCTGCGCGGACCGGGCCGCGATCTCCGGGTCATGCGCAAGGCCCGCAATTTCGGCATCTGGGTCAATTCCGCCCCGCTGGAATTCGACGATGTGCCAAGCTATTACGCCATCGCGACCTCGCTGCCGCTCGATACGATCTCCGGGCCGGAAGAGCTGGCGCGCAGCGGGGTCGGGCTCGATGCCATGCTGCAGGCCAATGCGGCAGCGATGGTGCCGAGCTGGGTCCTGAGCGGGGCCTTGGCGTCCGATGATACCGATGCCCGGGCATCCGACGCTGGCGATGCCGAAGACCCGATCCCCGAGATGATCCGTGAGGACGAAGTGAGCGCCTATCTCAACGCAATCGCGCGCGCCGGGCGGCGAGACAATGTCTTCGCCGAAGCCCAGCGCGGTGTCGAAATCCTCGATGGCGGCCTGTTCCGGGCGACGATCGCCCTGCCGCCACTGACCCCGATCGGCAATTATGTGGCAGAAGTCTATCTCTTTCGCGACGGCCGACCGATCGCCAGCCGCTCAACCAGCCTGCGGGTAGAGAAGGCGGGACTCGAGCGCTTCGTATACGAATTTGCCAACAATATGCCCGCGCTCTACGGACTCTTCTGTGTCCTGATCGCCATGATTGCAGGCTATCTCGCCAATCTCGCCTTCAACCGCCGCTGATCCCTTTTCGAGGACGCTTTGCCGCCTAGATATGGCGAATGAGCACGCACGACACCATCCCCCGATCCCCTCTCTGGCTCGGTCTTGCCGGCTGGATCCCGTTTTGGATTCCGGTCGCCCTGACCGTACAGGCCGCTCTGACCGGTCGTAGCCCGGCGGCAGAAGGCGGGCTTTATACTGTCTATGCCGCGATCATTCTGGGCTTTCTTGGCGGCGTGCGATGGGGCCGCGGCCTGGCGCCGGACGGGACCGGCAGTGGCGGACTCTATGTCCTGTCGATCCTGCCCAGCCTTGTCGGGCTTGGCGCGGCTTTCCTGTACTGGGCCGGACAGCCGGAGATCGCCTTCGCAACCGTGTTTGCCGGACTGATCCTGCACTGGCGCTGGGACAGTCTGGCGGTCCGCCGCGAGATCCTGCCGGCCTGGTATGGCCGCCTCCGCTCCATCCTGACCCTGGGGGCCGGCCTGTCGGCCCTCGCCATGCTGGGAATATACCCGGTCGCCGCCGGCTAACGGCCGTCCGGGACGCAGGACCTTGCCGCGACGGGATAGATCCGCGACCGTCCCATCACCAGCGCGTCGGGGATTTGTCCGAAACAACGCGCAAATGCCGGATCACAGACATTGAGCCCGCCGGTATAGGCGCCGAAGGCGGGCATGATCAGGCGCGTACCGTCCGTTGCAAAGCAGCGAGCGCGAACCGAGCGTCCCTTTCCGCGCACCTTCGCGCACGGATGCAGATGTCCCGCGATTTCGCCGGGAGCGGGACCTTCGGTCGGCTCGTGGCGCAACAGCAATGTCCCGAGCGCCAGCGTCTGACGAACCTCGCCGCCAAAATGAGGCGGCGGCGCCGGATCGTGATTGCCCTCGATCCAGACCCAGCAGTTGACGCTGTCGACCAGGTCGGTCAGGCGTTCAACATCGGCTCCGTCCATCCGGCTGTCGGCGTGTCGGTCGTGGAAGCTGTCGCCGAGCGCAATCACCGTCCGCGGCCGGTGACGGGACAGCGCGGTCGCCAGACGGCGCAGCGTGGTCCGGGTGTCATAGGGCGGCAGCATCTGCCCCCCGATGCCAAAGGACGAGCCCTTCTCGAAATGAAGGTCCGAGACGATCAAGGCGCGCTGGTCGGGCAGGACAAGCACCCCGTCCGCATCGGCGATGGCGGTCTCACCCGCGAGCTGGAACGCATGGTCGGTGAGCGTGTCAGTCAAGCCGGACGGCCTCCGCGATCAGGTCCTCGGCAGCGTCCTCGAGGATGCTGTCATGGCCCTCGCCATAGACCGGTTCCTTGCCGATCTCCAGCATCACCGGCACGGCCAGCGGCGAGATGCGGTCGAGGGCAATATGGGTGACGCGCCCGCGAACGCGGGCCAGTGCCTCGCCGAGACGGCGGATATCGAGCAGCCCGGCAGCGGCGTCCTGCCAGGCCGCCCGCAGCAGGACATGGTCGGGCTCGTGCTCGCGCAGCACGTCATAGATGAGGTCGGTGGAGAAAGTGACCTGGCGACCGGTTTTCTCCATGCCCGGAAAACGCCGCTCGATCAGCCCGGCGATCACCGCGCAATTGCGGAAGGTGCGTTTCATGAGCTGGCTCTCGGCCAGCCAGGCATCGAGGTCATCGCCCATCATGTCCTCATCGAAGAGGCCGTCAAAATCGACCCCCGAGAGATCGCGCAAGCCCCAGACCGAGACCGCGTACTCATTGGCGACAAAGCCCATCGGTCGCAGGCCCAGCCGCTCGAGACGCCGGGTCAGCAACATGCCGAGCGTCTGATGCGCGAGGCGGCCCTCGAACGGATAGCAAACGAGATGATAGCGGCCCGAGCGCGGGAAGGTCTCGACCAGGAGCCCGTTCGCATCGGGCAGGCGCGAGCGCTGCTGCTGCAGGCTCAACCAGTCGCGGACCTGGCTGGGCAGCCGATCCCATTGCCCGGGGTCCTGCACGAGGTCGCGGACGCGCTCGGCGAGATAGGTGGAGAGCGGGAATTTCCCGCCCTGGTAGGACGGCACTTTCGGATCGGCGTCGGCCGCCCGGGTGACCCGCGCCGCCATCTCCTCGATGCCGACAAAGCGCAGCACCTGTCCGGCGAAGATGAAGGTGTCGCCCAGGACCAGCTGCTCGACGAACCATTCCTCGATCTGGCCGAGCCTGTGCCCGCCGCGGCCGCGGGAGGACACCACCACGTCGAGCATGGGCGCCTCGACAATCGTGCCGACATTCATCCTGTAGCGCTGGGCGATCTGCGGCGTTCGGGCCGACCAGCGCCCGTCCTTGCGCTTCACCAGTCGCCGGAAACGCCCATAGGTGTTCAGCGCATAGCCGCCGGTCGCGGTGAAATCGAGGATGCGGTCGAACGTCTCGCGGTCGAGCTCGGCATAGGGGGCGGCTGAGCGGATTTCGTCGAACAGGGCGTCGGCGTGGAAGCCGTCGCCACAGCCCCGCCCCATGATGTGCTGGGCCAGCACGTCGAACGCCCCGGCCGCCAGCGGTTCGCCATCCAGCACATGTCCCGCTACCGCCTCGCGCGCCGCCTGGCATTCCAGGTGCTCGAAGCGGTTGGTCGGCGCGAGCAGGGCCCGCGAGGGCGCATCGAGGCGGTGGTTGGAACGACCCAGCCGCTGGATCAGGCGCGAAGAGCCTTTCGGCGCGCCCATCTGGATGACCAGATCGACGTCGCCCCAGTCAATGCCCAGATCGAGGGTCGAGGTGCACACAACCGCCTTGAGCCGCCCCTCAGCCATCGCCTTTTCGACCTTGCGCCGTTGTTCCGGTGAGAGCGAGCCATGGTGCAGGGCAATCGGCAGATTGTCGGCATTGCGGGCCCACAACTCCTGGAAGGTCAGTTCAGCCTGGGAGCGCGTGTTGACGAAGACCAGCGTCATTTTCGCGGTCTTGATCCGGTCATAGACATCGCCCAGCGCATGGCGGCCGGAATGCCCGGCCCAGGGGATGCGATCGCTTGGCTCGAGGATTTCCACGTCCGGGCGGGCGCCCGCCTCACCGCGAATGATCCGGGCGAAAGCATCGCCGCCGGTCGGCTGGGCGACCAGCCAGCGTGCCAACCCGCCTTCATCGGAGACCGTCGCCGACAGGCCGGCACGGGTCGCCTGCGGCGCCCATTGACGGATGGTCGCGAGGTCCAGAGACAGCAGGTTGCCGCGCTTTTGCGGTGCGATGGCATGGACCTCGTCGATGATGATGCGCCGGACATCCCGAAAGAAGGCGTCCGCATTGGCCGTGGCGCAAAACAGCGCCAGTTGTTCCGGTGTAGTCAGCAGGATGTCCGGCGGATGGGCCCGCTGACGCTGGCGCTTGGCGGTCGAGGTGTCACCGGTCCGCGTCTCGATGCGCAGGTCCAGCCCCATCTGCTCGACCGGGATCATGAGATTGCGCGCGACATCGACCGAGAGCGCTTTCAACGGCGAGATATAGATCGTGTGAAGGGCATGCGGGCGTGACGCGCCCTGCCCCTCGGTCGAGGTTGCCAGATCGATCAGGCTGGGCAGAAAGCCGCCAAGCGTCTTGCCACCCCCGGTCGGCGCGATCAGCAGAGCGTCCTCGCCGGCCTGCGCCGCCGCAATCATCTCCAGCTGATGGTCGCGAGCCTGCCAGCCGCGCCCGGAAAACCAGTCGACGAAGCGGACTGGAAGAAGATCCGGAGCCTGGATTGGCGACATGACGCGGTTCCGTACGCAAGCTGAGAGGACGGCGAGCCGATGGGGGGATGACTGCCCTGAGTGTCCCCCTGCCGGTCAGGCCACGATTTCGCCAAGGTAGGGGTCGAAGTTGCCATTAGCGAGGGAAACAGGGTCATGGTCAACGCCGTCATTGAGCGGTTTCAACGGCTTGATGCCGCGTTCAGCGAACGCGCCCGAAAAGGTGAGCGCCTCTACGGCCGCTTTTCGGCCCTGGCCTGCATCTCTGCCGACGAAACTCCGGACATTCTCGCGGCCCGCAGCCTCGAGATTCGCGACCGCCTGAATGAAGGCCTCGGAGCCTGGCGCTCGCCCGGCCGGGCCATGCGCCTCGTCTTCGCCGCGGCCCTCGCCGCGTCGAACCGGACCTCGGAGCATTTCCTGACCATGCGGACCGCCCTCAACGCGCGCCGTCAGGAACGCGGGTCGCGCAGCCTCAGCCATGGCGGCTCCTGTGCGGCGCTGGCCCTCGTTGTCGCCGGTGGCGACAGCGCCCAGGTCGACGACTTCTTCGACATTCTGGATGAAATCGCCCTGCCCTGGTGGCGCCGTGTGCCCGCGCGCGAGGAGGTCCTCGCGGCCACCTTTGCCGCCATGGGAGAAACCCCGGAGGATGCCCGGCGCAAGCTCGATGCCGCTCGGCAGGCCCTGCGGGTCGCCGGCGTGCCCGGACACCATGTCGAGGGCGCGGCCCAGGAGATCTGCCTGGAACCGGTCGATAGCCGCGATCTCGCCGCAGCCTGGATCAGCCTGAACACAGCCGTCCGCGGTCGTTCCACGCTGCGCCATGGTGTCGGCAAGACCGGTCTTGCCGTTCTGGCCTCGCGCGGCCGCGGCATCGAGACCGCTGACATGCTGGTCGCCAGCTTCGAAGCGGTGCGGGCCCTTCGTCCCCGGCCCTCCGGACAGGTTGCCGCCCGCCTCGCCATGCGCCTCGCCCAGGCCCAGACCGGCACCGGTCAGCCTCACGCCGCGGCGCGAGACCTGGCCGCCATCCTGGCCGCACAGGCGGCGGTTATTGCCGCCGCTGCCGGCTCCGCAGCAGCTGTCGCCGCCGCAAGCTGATCGCTACCCTCGACGAAACGGATGCCGTGCAGGGCCGGGCCCGGTGCTGCCCGCCAGTCCGGCCCCCGACCAAATGCCCCTTCCCCTTTTGCGGAGAAGGGTGCTAGGGAGATTTTTCACGACAAAACGCCCAAGGGGGGCCTGCATGAATCCCGAAGACCTCATGAATCCGGAAACGCTCGCCACCCTGGTTGAGACCGGAATCGCCGCCAGCACGAATGTGATCCTGGCCGTCATCATTCTCATTATCGGTCTGACCATTGCCGGCTCGGTCCGCAAGGGCATCAAGAAAGCCGTTCACAGCAGTGAACGCATGGACGACACGCTCGGCGCCTTCTTCGGATCGCTGGCCTATTACGGCATCATGGCCATGGTCGTGATTGCGATGATGGGCACGTTCGGCATTCCGACGACCAGCTTTGTCGCCACGCTCGGTGCCGCCTCGCTGGCGATCGGCCTGGCGCTGCAGGGAACGCTGTCCAACCTTGCCGCCGGTGTCATGCTGATCCTGTTCCGCCCCTACCGACTCGGCGACTGGGTGGAGCTCGCGGGAACCTCCGGCGCGGTCAAGGAGATCACGCTCTTCACCACCGTTCTGGCAACCGGTGACAACAAGAAGATCATCATCCCGAACGGCAAGTCCTGGGGCGATACGATCACCAATTACTCCGCCAATCCGACCCGCCGCGTCGATCTCACCTTTTCGATCGATTATGGCGACGATATCGGCAAGGCGATGCAGATCATCCAGGACACGATCAGCGCTGATGCCCGCGTCCATGCCGATCCGGCTGTCTTCACCGCCGTTGCCGCCCATGGCGAGTCCTCGGTCGACATCGTGACACGGGCCTGGTGCGATACGGGCGATTACTGGGGCGTCCACTTCGACGCGATGAAGAATGTGAAAGAGGCGTTCGACCAGAACGACATCTCCATTCCCTACCCGCACCGCGTCAATATTGCCCGCAAGGGCTGAGTTCGACGGGCATCGGGGCTGACGGCCCCGATTGCGCCGCAATTGGGGCTAAGCTGGACGAATGACAGATCGTGAACCATCGGCCGGTCGGACACCCGACCGCAGCACATTCGTCCAGCGCCTCGTCCGGGTCGGCTCGAGCGACCTGATCCGGGTCGCCGTGCTCTGCGTCCTGGCCGGCTTCATCCTGGCGGCCTTCCACGTCAATCCGCGTCGGCTCTGGGTCGATTTCTTCGGCACGATCGCGGAATCCTGGGGCCGGTTCATCGACTTCATCACCCATTCTGCGGGCTGGGCGGTCGAGTATTTCCTCCTCGGGGCCATCCTCGTGGTCCCGATCTGGATCGTCTTCCGTGTGCTAGGTGCCCTGCGCGGACGCTGAGCGGGTTCAATCCGACACGCCGCACCTGCTGACAATCGGATTTTGTTAACCATCTTCCTTTGCCGTATCGCAAGGAAGGCTTGCTAGTGCTGCAGCATGAAAGCTCGCGCCCGCAATCTCCCGGTCATGACCCAAGCATTTTCCAAACCGGGCTCTGACGGTCGCGGCGAGATTCCCTTGCTGCTCGAGTCGAATGGCTTCCTGCGCAATCTGCTGGTTGGCCTGCTGCGCGATGCGGGTGCCCGTGACGTGATGGTCGCGAAGCATGGCGTCACAGCCCTGTCCCATATCGCGGAACGCAAGCCGAGCGTCATCATCGCCGACTGGCACGCCCATGCCGATCCCGAAGAGGACCGGCTGAAACTGGTGCGGAAGATCCGGGAAAGCGCGAACGCACCCTTCCGCGACACCCCGGTCGTGCTGATCTCACAACCCCGCTCGCGCCGCGAGATCGAAAACGCGCGCGATGCCGGCGTCTCCGAATTCCTCGTCACGCCGATCGCGCCGGTCACCCTCTACGACCGGCTTAACTCGCTCGAGCGGCAACCACGCGACTTCATCTGCGCCTCCCGCTTCAACGGCCCGGACCGGCGGCGCCGGGAGCGCAGGGTGTACGGGCCGGCCTATAAGCGCATGGCCGATGTTGAGGCCGGGCTGACCACACCCATGGAGGCCGCCCGGGCCGCCGCTATCGCTTTGTGCCACGAGACCCAGCTGACCGGCGACCCGCTTGCCATCCGGGTCGGGCGCTCGCTGCAACGCTTCATCACCGCAATCACCGACTACACACCGGTCGAGGCCGAGGTCGTGGAGATGCATCGCGCCGCGCTGGCCCAGCTGATGCGGATGGCTGAAGACGGCAATCCGCTGCGCAAACCGGTGGTGACCGGCCTTGAACAGGTCGTCGCCAAGCGCATGGGTCGCCGCTAAGCCCCCTTCCGGGCAGCGTCGGCCTGTCCTATCAAGGCAGCCACCCTGACCAGGATCACCATGACCGACGATATCCAGTCCCGCCTTGATTCCATTGCCCCGCTGATTGTGACCGGCTCACCCCATGCCGCCGCACTGGGCCTGTCGCTTCAATCGCTGACACCCGGCCATGCCGTCATGCGTGCGCGTTATGACGACAGCCTGATCGGCGACCCGGAAGCCGGGACGCTGCATGGCGGGGTCATCACGGCCCTTCTCGACCATGCCTGCGGAATGGCCGCCTTTGCCGGTTTCGGCGCCAAGGACACACCGGCCACGCTGGATCTGCGGATCGACTATATGCGCCCGGCCAAGCCCGGCCTGGATGTCACCGCAGAGGCCAGCTGCCTGAAATCCCACGGCCTGGTCGCCTTCGTCCGCGCGACAGCCCATGACGGTGACCCGGATGACCCGGTCGCCATCGCCCAAGCGGCCTTCATGATCACCAAGGCGTCCAAAGCGGCCCAGGACCGTGCCCGCCGCGCTTTCACCGAGGGGCGGATCTCATGAGCCAGGCCCTGATCGAAACCCTGATGTCGGCGCCCTATGTCGCGCGCTTCGGGGTCCAGCTGCAGCGCAAGGGCAATGAGCTGACAGGCGTCCTGCCCTTCGACGAACATCTGGTCGGCAATCCGCTGATCCCCGCCCTGCACGGCGGGGCCGTGGGCGCCTTCCTCGAAATCGTCGCCTCGGCCTCCCTGCTCGCCAGCCAGCCGCTCGAGCGTCTGCCCAAGCCGATCGATGTCGCGATCGACTATCTGCGTCCCGCCCGGGCCCAGGATGTTTATGCCCGGGCTGTGGTCGCACGCTCCGGCCGACGCGTCGCCAATGTCCGGGTCGAGGCCTGGCAGAACCGGATTGATGCGCCGGTCGCCACGCTGCACGGGCATTTCCTGATTACACCGGAGCGACGCGAGCGAGACGAGGACTGACGCTGACGGTGTCGTCCGTGACGTTTCCGCTCCCGTTCGTCGCACAAGGCTGAGCCGCGCTTACGCGAGGCTTACATCGGCGACAGTTTCTGAACGCTTTCTCTCAAAGGTTTAGCCCGTCCGTCAGTGCGCGGACAGCTTGTGCCGGGCAGTCTCGATGGCGTGGTGACGGGTCGCAGAGGGGTGACCGGCCACGCCAAAGGAGACAGCCCCATGCTGACATCAACGCTCGCCGCGCTCGCCACGAGCCTCGCCCTGACGCCGCTGGCCGTCGCGGTCGACACGGCCCCGCAGACCCAGACCATCCACTTCCACATGGATGATCTCGACAGCCAGGCCGGCTGGGACGCGGTTGAGGATCGCATCCGCACTGTGACGGACCGTGTTTGCCGTCCCCACGGTCTGCGCGGCCTGGTCGCCCAACGGGTCCGCCAAGAATGCTTCAATGCCACCTTCGCCGATGCAATGGGCCAGTTGAACCGCCAATACGCGCAGGCCAACAGCCGGTCCGTCGCGGTGGTCATCGCCCCGCACTGACACCGTGGGTGCTTGCCGCGATACACCTCGATGGCAGACCCGAGAGCACCAGCCAGAGAAGAACCGCTCCAGGGGAAGGAGCAGCGCGGCCGCAGCGGGGCTGATGCGGTCGCCTGCGACGCCCTGCCCCATCGTCGGACCCGGTAGAGCGGTCCATATACGGGCTATGACACAGTCCAACGCCATTATGGCCTATTATGACGGTCAGTGCCCGATCTGCGAGCGGGAGATGGCCCACTATGTCCGCCAGGCGCCGGACCTGATCCAGCTGCAGGATTGCACGGGCGAGCTGCCGGCCGATGTCGACCGCGACAAGGCTCTGGCCAGCCTGCATGTACGGCTTCCCGATGGTCGTCTCGTCGACGGCGTTGCGGCGTTCATCGCGATCTGGGAGCGCATGCCGCTGCGGCGCTGGCGCTGGCTGGCCCGCCTGACCCGTCCGGCCCTGATCCGCATCCCGCTCAACCAGCTCTACCTCTGGCTTGCCCCGCTGCGCCCCCGACGGACCTGCCAGGACGGCGTCTGCGAGCGATAGGCCTGACGGTCATTCATTTTTGAATGGCTGCCAGAGGCGGCCCGGGAATAATCGCACCTAGGATTCTGAAAACTCATACCCAATATGGCTCCTCAGATTATGCGAAAACGCATAATCAAGAAAACGATGTTGGAGCCTACCCATGAAACGCTTTTACCCCGCCCTCCTGGCAAGCCTCATACTGGCCGGTATTCTGGCGCTTGCCACACCGGTCACCGCCTTTGCACAGACCGCCGCCGCGACACAGGCAGAGATCCGGTTCGAGCCCGCCGACCTCATTGAGCCGGCCCGTCTGGACGACCTGCGAGCCCGGATCGAGATGGCCGCGACCGAAGTCTGCCGCGAGCAGTTGCTGGGCGACCTCCTGCGCCCGGTGATGCTGAAAGCCTGCATCTCGGACGCCACAGCACGCGCGATGGAACAACTCGACGCGCATCGCTCGGCGGTTGTCACACTCGCCGCGGCCGAACCGGTAGAGCCGCGCTGACACGGCGGCTGTTGCCTGCCTTTCCGGGCCGGGCTAGGTGCGGAGCATGTCTGCTCCGTCCCTGACCCGGCTCGATGTCATCCAGCGCGCCTGGCCCCTCGTCTTCGCCAATGCTGCGGTACCGCTGGCCGGCGTCGCCGACACTTTCGTGCTCGGCCTGTCCGGAGACAAGGCCGACCTGGGCGGTGTAGCCCTCGGCGGCGCGCTGTTCTCCATCTTCTACTGGAGCTTCTACTTCCTGCGCATGGGCACGACGGGACTGACGGCGCAGGCTGATGGCGCCGGCAACCGCGCCGAAACCCAGCGCATCCTGCTGCGCGCGCTGGCCATCGCTGCCGCGCTCGGCCTGCTGGTCTTCCTGCTCCGCGACCTGATTGCCCTGGCCGGCTTTGCCGTCCTGCAGGGCGAGGTCCGGGTCGAGGACAAGGGTGCGGACTATCTCCTGGCCCGCGCCTGGGGTGCGCCGGCCGCGCTGGCCAGCTTCGCACTGTCGGGCTGGCTGATCGGATTGGGACGCAATGCCGCGACACTGGCGATCTATGTCGCCTTCAGCCTGGTCAATATCGGTCTCGACCTCTGGTTTGTGCTCGGACTGGGTTATGGGCCGGGTGGGGTCGGCGCTGCCACCGCCATCGCCGAATGGCTGGCGCTACTGGTTGGTCTGGCTTTCATGGCGCATACCCTGCGCGGCCAGGGCGGCTGGGCCGCCAATGTACTCGACCGGGCCCGCCTGCTCGACGCGGCCGCCATCCGCGAGCTCTTCCAGGTCAATGTGAACCTGATGATCCGGACCTGGTCCCTGGTTGTCGGCTTTACCTGGTTCGCCAATGCCGGAGCCCGTCAGGGCACGGCGGCGCTGGCCGGCAACCACGTCCTCCTGCAGGTGATCTCGGTCTGGGCCTTCGTTCTTGACGCCTTCGCCTTCATTGCCGAAACCGAGGCTGGGCGGGCCTTCGGGCGCCGTTCGGTCCGCGATCTGCGGCGCTGCGTCCGTCTGACCGGAGAGCCCATGCTGCTCGCGGGCGGCCTGTTCGCGATTGCGACCTGGTGGTTCGGCGCGGCGGCCCTGACCGCCCTGATCGACGATCCCGAAGCGCGCGCGGCGGCAATCCGCTATTTGCCCTGGTGCGCCATGGTCCCGCTTCTGGGCGCACCGGCCTGGCTGCTGGACGGCGTGTTCATCGGCACGACCAGCGGCAAGATCCTGCGCAATGCCGGCCTCGCGGCGGTTGCGGTCTATCTGGTTGCGGATGCCGTCCTGTCGCCGCTCTATGCCAATCACGGCGTCTGGGCGGCCTTCGTGATCTTCTATCTGGCCAGAGCGGGCGCCCTGATGAGTGCCTATCCGGCGCTCGAGCGCCGGCTTCACTCGACCCCGACGGCCTCGGCCACGGACGCGAACCCGTCGACCTGAAGCCGCTCGACCAGCCCGGCCTTGATCCGCTGCACCAGGCCCGGCCCCTCATAGACCATCGCCGTGTAGAGCTGGACAGCATTGGCCCCGGCCCGGATCTTGGCATAGGCCGTATCGGCGCAGGCGACGCCGCCGACCCCGATGATGGCCAGCTCGGGACCAGCCACCTTGCGCACCATCCGGACCAGCTCGGTCGAACGCGCAAAGACCGGCGGGCCGGACAAGCCACCGGCCTCGCCCATCCTGTCGCTCTTCAGGCTTTCGGGGCGGGTGATCGTGGTGTTGGCGATGATGATCCCGTTCAGGGCATGGCGGGTAATGGCACTGACCATGACATCGGCATCGGCATCGCTGATATCGGGCGCGATCTTGAGGAAGACCGGAGCCTTGGCCCCAACCGCAGCGACGGCGGCCAGCAGCTCATCCAGTGCTCCTGAGGATTGCAGCGTGCGGAGGCCCGGCGTGTTCGGCGAGGAGACGTTGACCGTGAAGAATTGCGCAAGGTCCTGCAGCGACGCGAGGCAGGTGACATAATCCGCCACCCGGTCTTCGCTATCCAGATTGGCGCCGAGATTGACCCCGACAATGCCGGAGCGACCGGCCCGTCTTTCGAGCCGCGCCCGAAAGCGGTCCAGCCCCTGGTTGGGGAAGCCCATCCGGTTGATGATGGCGCGATCCTCGTCGAGGCGGAAAACCCGGGGCCGCGGCTTGCCATCCTGGGCGCGCGGGGTCACCGCGCCGCACTCGACAAAGCCGAAACCGGCGGCGAGCAAGGCGTCCGGCGCTTCGGCATTCTTGTCGAAGCCGGCGGCAAGCCCGACCGGGTTTGGCAGATCGAGACCCGCGAGGCGGGTTCGCAGGATGTCCGGATCGCGTCCGAACTGGCGCGGTCCGAGACCCGCCTTAAGACCCTTCATCCCCATCCGGTGAGCCGTCTCGGGATCGAGCCCGTGCAGCAGTCGCGTGGCCAGGTCGTGGATCATGATCCGCTCCTCAGATCGGCCGGCAGGACCCAGTCGCCGTCCTCATTGCGGCGAACATGGCGCATGCCACGCACGGCACTGGCCGGGATCTCGCCATAGACATGCGGGAAAAGCGCACCACCGCGAGACTTTTCCCACTTCACCGTATCCCCCAGCGCCTCCAGATCGATCTCGACCAGAAGCAGGCGCGGGTGATCATTATAGTGCTTGATGAGCGTGCCCTCGACCTGATCGATGGCAGACAGATGGATGAAGCCGTCGGTGATGTCATGGGGATCGCCGGCGAAACGGCCATCCGCCATGACCTCCGACCAGCGTTCAGGGGTGGCGAGGCGATATGCAGTCTTGATGATCATCAGGAGGGCCTAGCCCCACAGGCGGATTCGGGCAAGCGCGACTCGCGCATGGGACAATTTTCCTATAGCGTCCCGCCTCCATGCTGACCCATGAAGACATCTGGCGCGGGATCGACCGCCTTGCCCGGCATGCGCAGACCAGCCCGTCCGGACTGGCCCGTCGCGCCGGGCTCGACTCGACGACCTTCAACCCCTCCAAACGGGTTTCCGCCGACGGCAAGAAACCGCGCTGGCCGTCGACGGAGAGCATCGCCAAGGCCCTCGCCGCAGCCCATCTCGACTTTGATGACTTTGCCAGCCTGATCTCCGGCACACCGCGGACCGGCGCCCTGCCCTCGCGCGGGCTTGCCGACACAGCCGCGGCCGACCCGTTTGACCCGACCGGCTATCCGACCGGCGCGGATTGGGACGCCATCCCCTTTCCCGGCCTGGCCCCCGGCGAAGCCTTCGCCCTGACAGTCCAGGACAGCAGCATGTTGCCGGTTTATCGCCCCGGTGACCGGCTTGTTGTGTCCCATGAGGCGCCAACACGGGTTGGCGACCGTATCGTGGTACAGCGCCGCGACGGGACACGCGGCGCCTGGACCCTGGCCGAGAAAACCATTCAGTCGGTCCGGCTGTCGCCGCTTGATCCGTCGAAACCGGATTTCAACCTGCCCCTGACCCAGATCGGCTGGCTGGCGCGAATTGTCTGGGTCAGCCAGTAAGCCAGCCTGCAGGCAAACGAGCGCCCTAACGCTCGAGACGGGCATCCGCCCAGTTTGAGGCGGCCCGGCGATCGCCGAGATAGGTAGCAAACTCGTCCAGTTCGGCGAGGATGGCGGCATCAAACGCGTCGCGCGGCTCCAGCGCGCGGGCGCTTTCGACCAACTCGCGAATACGCGACTGGTAAGCCGGCTCGTCCAGGGCCGCGAGGCCAAGCGCCTCGAAATAGCGCGGTGCCGGGCTGTCGGGATCAATGGCAATGGCCTGCGAGTAATAGCCCATGCCCGCCTCAACCGAGGCATCGAGCGCGTTGAGACCACGGGAACCGCCGCGGCGGGCCACCTCAAGATGCCAGGCCCCCAGCATGCCAAGCGCCCAGGCATTGTCCGGCTGGCGGGCCACGACTTCTTCCAGCAAGGTCCGCCCGCGTTGCGGGAGACGCGTCAGATAGGCCCGCCACCCGCTCATGTAGCGGCCGCGAAACCCCAGCGCCCCGGCCAGCCGCAATCGGGCTTCGAGATTGTCTTCATCGAGGCGCAGCGCGTATTCGGCGAGGTCGATCGCCCGCTCGGCCAGCGCTTCACGGTCCTCGGTATCCAGATCCACCATGAGCTTGGCCAGCAGCGCACCGGCCGCGAACGCATAGCCGTCCGCGGTCTCGAGGTTTTGCGCTTCATAGGCCGCCAGCTCCCAGGCGCCCTCGCGATACGCCGCCTCGGCAGCCGCCTGATCGGCAGAGGCCGGGACCGGCAGGAGCACCGGCAGGAGCAGTGAGAGCGAAAGCAGCAAGGCGAGGCGCGCAGTTTTGAGCATGATCCGAACCTAGACCAGCCTGCACGCCGCGCAAGCTGTCATCCGCGACTTTTCGCGCGCTGGTCCGTTTGCGCAATCAGGCTAGGTTGCCGGTATCAGAGGATCGTTCCATGACCCCCGCCTTCACGCCACCCAAACCGCCCTATGCCAGCTATAGCGGCGTCGGCAAGCTCATGCCGTCCGATTACTGGACCTATTTCAAGGCCATGCAGCGCAACCCGCTGGAAATCTGGGGCGAGCATCATTTCTCGATCCGGCTCGCACCCTTCCGCTTTCTGGGTCGGTCCAGCCTGATCCTGAACGATCCGGACGCGATCCATCACTGCTTCGTCTCCAACGCCGCCAATTATGGCATGAACCCGCTCCGCCAGGCCGTGCTGCGGCCCTTCCTGCGCGACGGCCTGCTGACGGCGGAAGGTGATATCTGGAGGACGGCCCGCAAGGCCGTCTCACCGGTCTTCACGCCGCGCAAGGTCAATGGCTTTGCGCCACAGATCCGGTCGGTCTGCGAGACCACGGTCGATCGGCTCGCGGCGCGCGACGGGGAAACCATCAGCGTCTCCGACCTGATGGTCGAGCTGACGCTGGACGTGCTGATGGAGACGCTGTTCTCCGGCGATGACGCACTCGACAAGGCCCGCTTCACCCAAGGCATCTGTGACCTTCTGGAGATATCCGGCGTTCCGCACCTGTTCGATCTGGCCCATTTTCCCGGTTGGATCCCCCGCATCGGTCAGGGCAAGTCACGCAAGGTGATCAAGGATTTGCGGCAGCAGGTCGGCGATGTCGCCGCCGCCCGTCGCGCCGCCCCCTCACCCGAGGCCGCCGGACGGACGCCGGACTTCCTCGACCTCCTGCTGGGTGCCGGGCTGGACGACACCGCGGTCATCGACAACCTCCTCACCTTCCTCGCGGCAGGCCATGAGACCACGGCACGCTCACTGGCCTGGACGCTTTACCTCCTGTCGCGCGACCCGGCATCGCTGGCGCGTCTCGAGGCCGAGATCGACGGCGCGGACCTCGCAGGCGCCGAGCCGTCGGACTGGTCGCGTCTGCTGCCTTTCACCGAAGCGGTGCTGAAGGAAAGCCTGCGGCTCTACCCGTCCGCCCCGATGCTGGCCCGGACCTCGAAGGAATGGGATCTGGTCACCGGCCTGCCCGTGCCCGGCGGGACCGACGTCCTGGTCTCGACCTGGTTGCTGCATCGCCAGCGCGACATCTGGGAACACCCCGACGAGTTCCGCCCGGACCGCTTCCTCGGCGAGGCGGCTGGGCGCATTCCGAAAGATGCCTACCTGCCCTTTGGGCTGGGGCCACGGGTGTGCATCGGCGCGCGCTTTGCGATGATGGAGATGGTGATCGTGATGGCCTGCCTCGCCAGCCGCCTGCGCCTCGATTTCGCCGGCGAGCGCGACCCGGTGCCGGTGATGCGTATCACCCTGCAGCCGGACACCGACATGCCGATGACGATCCGGCGCCGCTAGCGCTGGAAACGGAGGCGCAGGTTGAGGGAGGGGACATTATCGGCCTGGCGCCTCAGCTCGTCGCGAAATACGCCTTCGGGGGTATCGACTCGGCTGATCCCCGTGCGCTCGCGTCCCGAGCGAAGGGAGACCCGAAAGAAGGCTGCCTCACGCACTTCCCACTCTGACCAGAGCGCCACATAGACCCCCTCGGACCGATCCTGCGTATTGACCAGGACCGGCCCCTCGCCCGGACGGCGCACCCCGTCGAACACATAGACCGTATCCTTGCGGTCGCCTTCCCAGCGCGTATCGACACCCGAGCGCCAGTCGGCCGCGTGCCGCAGCTCGCCATCCAGGGAAAGACTGACACCATTGGCTTCCTTGCGGATCGCGGTCAGGCCGTAGTGCGTCGCCGGGGCCCGATCCTCGACCTCGGCCGAGATCACATAGCGCCCTTCGGCCCATTCCTGGCGGATGCCAAAGCTGAGATCAAAATCACGGTGGCCCGACGTATTGCGGGCGAAACCCTGCAACGGATCAAGGCGACCTGACCAACGGCGGCTCGCATAGCCCTCGATTCTGAGACCGGTCATGCCATAGCGGGTCAGGTCGAGCTCGAATTCTGCGGTGGCGCGCTCAATCCGCTCCGGTCCGATATTGGCGGGACGGACATTGCCGTCCTCATCAAGAATGCTGGAGACCGGATTGTCGGCCCGGCGTGCCGCGGCGCGCAGGCGCAGAAGATCGCGCTCACCCAGGCGCCGCTCCAGCGTGATTTCGTGCACCCAGTCACGCGGCGGCTCGAGCGTGGCTGCCCCGGCTGTGCTGAGTGAATTGTCGAGGTCGGTGGAGGCGAGGAACTGGTCGAGATTGAGCTGACCGACCTCCCGCTCCGTGCTCAGGCGCAGCGTCCAGTCATTCTCCAGCGTCCAGTTCAGATCGGCGCGGGGCGCCACGTCGGTCAGACTGAGGGACGCGCCGCCCTGATTGGAGCTCTCCAGGGAGAAGTGCTCGATCCGCCCCCCCAGGGTGGCCGATATCCGCGAGGTCGGGATCCAGGTCGCCGAGGCGAGCACGGCCGAACGGGTCTCCTCAACCTGCGCATCATCGCCGTCGACAGCCTGCTCGACGCCATCGATATAGGCCGAGGAGGCGCCTTCCAGCATGTTGCTGGCCCAGGTCAGGCCGGTTTCGAGGGTCAGCGTGTCACGCGGCCGCCAGCGCAGATCGGCCCGGACCGCTGTCTCGGACGTCTCGCGGATCGAGGCGGACTCGCTCAACGTGCCGTTCGAGCGGAGCGTATCGCTGGCAACCGCCTCGCCCTGCCGACGCGTGGCCAGGCCGATCAACTGAACGGCATCGGTCAGGTCGTGGCGCCAGCGCGCCGTTCCGAAACGCTGGACGGACTCGGAGCTTCCGGTCTCGATGAGGCTCGACCCGGCCACAACGTCCGGTGTCGGGCGGCTGGTATTGTCACGCCGCTCGGTCGACAGCGAGACCTCGAAATCATTGCGTTCATCCACGTGATAGGTCGCAAGGACCTGCCAGTCCCGTCGGGTATAGCTGTCGATCTCGTCCACCGAGGCGCGCGCCTCGGGATCGTCCGCTGTGGAAGTCCGGATTTCACCATAGTCCGTCAGCGTCTCGTCATAAAGATCGATCCGGGCTTCCAGCTCGAGGCGGCCGCCGGTCAGCGAAGCCGTCAGTTCACCCTGCTGCTCCTCGCCGCCATCCTCGCGCGGCTCGATCTCAATTCGGCCATCAACGCGGGTCGCGGCAGTCTGGCGGGTGACGATGTTGAGCAGAAGCGGGTAGCCCTGCATGTCGACATCACGGGCGCCGGCCTCGATCAACTCCAGTCGGACCAGGTCCTCGACCCGGATCGCGGCAATGCGAGCGCTCAGCGAGCCACTGCCACGCGGCGGTCGGCGACCATTGATCAGGACATTGCCCTGGGCACCGGAGAGGCCACGCACATTGTCGCCGCCATTGATCCCGAACCCCGGCAGGCGATTGACGATATCGAGCGCGGTACGGGGCAGGAATTCGCGGAAGGCCGCGGGCTCATACACCGCCACACCGGCCTCCGACTCCCGGCCCTGGCCGAGCGCCGGAGTCAGCCCGGCGACCAGGAGGCCGCCGGCAAACGTCACTATGTGCCAGTACGAGCTGGTCAATTCGTGCCCTTCCCCAACATTTCCGCGCAGGTTGTCACAGGTTTGGTTAGAGATATGGGATAAACAACGTCTAAACCCAGGCTTTCACGCAAACAATTGCAGCGAAATTCTGCGTCTCGCAACCGAATGACGGATCAGTCCTCGGGATAGTGGAAGACCGCATCCAGGCCGACCTTGAAGGCCCGGGCGATCTTGAAGGCCACTTCGAGCGAGGGCGAGTACTTGCCCTGCTCGATCGCGATGATGGTCTGTCGCGTCACACCGACCTGGCGGGCCAGCTCGGCCTGGGTCATCTCGCCGGCATGGAAGCGCAGCGTGCGGATCTCATTGGTAATCGGGGTCGGCTTGGCCATGATCATACGCCCTGTCGGTAGTCGATCAGCTTAGAGACACCCTTTACCAGCTCACCGGCGACCAGACCTGCCAGGACCAGGTTTGCAATCAGATGATAGGGCTGCGCCATCATGGCCGATGCCATCGCCGCAAGGGCAAACAAGGCCAGCACCAGACCGCCGCGCTGGTCGCCGCGCATCTCGACCAGCTTGTCGCGCTCGTCGGCGTCCTCATTGGCGTCAGACGGCGCCGCGATCGCGATGGCGATATGGGCGATGATGGACGCGATGATGATAGCCCCGACAGTGACCAGCATTTTGAGATTGGTCAGGGCCAGCGCCTCCTCCGGACTGACGCTCCCGCCAAACAGGACGCCAGCGGAGCTGATGAAATACCAGGCGTAGACGCCGCCGGTCAGGACCAGCATGGCGATATTGCTTTTCTCCTGAAAACCCATGTTAAGCACTCCATTCTTCGTGTTAGGTATTTTTGACAACCCGACATGTAAGAGCGAACAGACCTGATGTCAAATTTTTCTGACATCAGGTCGTAAAAAGATGACCCGGCCAGCGGGTCATCTCAGGAAATCAGGTGTTTGCGAGTTCGCCGGCGAGTCCCTGTTCGATCAGGGCTATGGTCTCGGTCACTCCATAGATCGCCACGAAAGACCCAAACCGCGGCCCTTGGGACTGGCCGAGGAGGACCTCATAGAGGGCCTGGAACCAGTCGCGCAAGTTCTCGAAGTCCTGGGTCTTGCCGGCCGAGAAGACCTCATCCTGGATTTTCGCGGCGTCGCGCTCATCCGGCCCCATCGCCTTGAGGCGAACCAGCAGGTCCTCCATGGCGGCGCGCTCCATGTCGGTCGGCGCGCGGAAGGACTTGGTCGGCTTCACGAAGTCCTGGAAATACTGGACAGCGAAACCGGCCAGCTGGTCGATCAGCGGGTGGCTCTGCGGCGTGGCGCCGTCAACATAACGGCCGATAAAGCCCCACATCACCTCGGCATTGTGGGCCGAGGCGGCCGAGGCGAGGTTGAGCATCAAGGCAAAGGAGATCGGCGAGGTGTCGGTCGGAGGGTTGCCGTCATGGATATGCCAGGCCGGGTTCTCCAGCTGCTGGGCGGGCTCCTGGCCGTGATAGGCTGCCAGATGCTGGAGATACTCGTCCACCGCCTTGGGAATGACGTCGAAATACAGGCGCTTGGCCGTCTTCGGCTTGACGAAATTATAGTAGGCGAGGCTCGTCGGCGGGGCGTATTTCAGCCAGTCCTCGACCGACAGACCATTACCCTTGGACTTGGAAATTTTCTCGCCCTTCTGGTCGAGGAAGAGCTCGTAGACAAATTGCGTCGGCGGCTCGGCCCCGAGGATCTTGCAGATACGCGAATAGATCGGCGCATTGGTCTGGTGGTCCTTGCCGAACATCTCGAAATCGACGCCGAGCGCGGCCCAACGCATGCCGAAATCGGGCTTCCACTGCAGCTTCACATGACCACCGGTGACCGGCAGCGTCGTCTCGCTTCCATCTTCATCGTCAAAGGTGATGGTGCCAGCTTGGGCGTCGACCGACTTCATCGGTACATAGAGGACCCGGCCCGTCTTCGGCGAGATCGGCAGGAAGGGCGAATAGGTCGCCTGGCGTTCCGCCCCCAGCGTCGGCAGCATCACCGCCATGATGTCATCATAGCGCTCGGCGGCCCGCTTGAGCATGGCGTCATAGGCGCCGGACTTGTAGAGCTCGGTCGCCGACTGGAAGGTGTAGGTAAAGCCGAACCCGTCAAGAAAACCGCGCAGGCGGGCATTCATGTGGGCGCCGAAACTTTCATGCGTGCCGAACGGATCGGGCACCACGGTCAGCGGCTCCTGCAGGTGCTGGTTCAGCATGTCCTGCTGCGGCAGGTTGTCAGGCACCTTGCGCATGCCGTCCATGTCGTCGGAGACACAGATCAGCTCGGGCTCGTAGGCGCCGCCGGTCAGCGCATCAAAGGCGCGCAGCACCATTGTGGTGCGCACCACCTCGCCGAACGTGCCCATGTGCGGAAGCCCCGACGGGCCATAGCCGGTCTCGAACACGACCGGCCCGGATTTTCGCCCCAGCTTGTCCAGACGCTTCTTGAGCAGGCGCGCTTGTTCGAACGGCCAGGCTTTCGCGTTTTGGGCAAGATCGGAGACAGACATCCCGGGCAACTTTCTCATGCAGGTGAACAGAAGGCTCGCGAGGTAGAGGGGATGCGCGGGATGGTCAAGCGGGCGGGGCTTGGTGCCCCTCCCCATTCTCGCCCTCCGCGGGAGAGGGACAGGTTCAACCGGACGTGCCGACGGCAACAAGCCCCCCCCTCATCTCCCCGACGCGCTCCCTCCCGTCAGGGCGCGGCCTCGTCCAGCGACCAGCCGGCCTTGCCACTGACCTTGCGGGCGAGCAGATGGATGAACAATCCGGCCGGGCCGAACATGAAGGTAAGGAGCAGCGCCGGCGTCACGATCCAGCGGCTCAGGCCGATGCGGCGGGCATCGCGTACGATCCAGGCGCCGACAAAGAGGTCGAAGACCAGGAAATGGACCCAGCCGGTGAGCAGGCCGACCGGGTGCGAGAACAGGGCGTGCACCGCGCCAAGACTGGACATCCCGGCCTCAGGGTCGGACTGGCCGAAGCCGATCCCCAGCGTCAGGAAGCCCAGATAGATTGCCGCCAGGACCAGCGGGATCAACGCGCCGTGCACGAGGCGCTGCGTCCACGCCCAGCCAGGCGCCAGGATCAGGAGGGCCCAGGCCGGCACGACTGACAGGTTGAGGACGGTGTAGAACATATCATAGCTCATCATGAGCTCCTTCCGCGATGGATCAGGCCGCACCAACCTACATCATCCGGGTTGGCGATCTGCAACACGCCTTGTTAATGACTGACCGGTCAGTTATAAACAAGGCATGACAAAGCTCGCGAAACGTCGTCGCCGCCCGGACGCCCGCCCGGATGAAATCCTTGATGCCGCCCTGTCCGTGTTCTCGGCGAAAGGCTTTGCCGCCGCGCGTGTTGAGGATATTGCCCGCGAAGCCGGGCTGTCGAAAGGCGCGGTTTATCTCTATTTCCCGTCCAAGGAAGCGATGCTGAACGGGCTGGTCGAGCAATCAGCCGGCCAGCTGGCCAGGGCTGCGGAACAGCTCGTCGCACTCGGCGCGCCGCAGGACCCGGAGGCCGCCTTTCGCAGCCTGCTGCGCATGTTGTTCACCGCCATGGGCGACCCGGACATCAACGCCGCGCCGCGCCTGGTCTTCTCGGAGGCCGGACGCTTTCCCGACCTGGCCGCCTTCTATCGAAGCCATGTGCTCGACATAGCGCGGCGTGCACTTCGGGCGCTGCTGGCCAGCGGTGTCGAGGCCGGCGTTTTCCGCGATGTCGATGCCGACGCCTTCATGCGGACGACGGCCGGTCCGGGCATCGCGCACATGGCGCTGACCACGATCTTCGCCTTCGAAGCCGACCGGCTGACCGATCCGGTGGCGATGGCCGATGCGATCGCCGACATCCTTCTCAACGGCCTCAAGCCCAGACCCCCGCCCAAAGAGCCCCCGCCCCGAGAGCCCTCACCTCATGACCCGCTTCGCCAAACTGCCTGCGCTCGTGCTTGTCGTCGCCGCTGCACTCGCGGCCTGCTCTGCGCCAGAAACGCAGACCCTTCATGGCTATGCCGAGGGAGACTTCATCCGCGTCGGGCCGGAACAGCCGGGCCTGGTCCTGGAAGCATCGGCGCGCGAAGGCGAGCACGTGAGCCTCGGTGCCGTGCTGCTGCGTCAGGATGATCGGGCGGAACAGGCCAGCCTTGCCGCCATCGAAGCGCGCATCCAGGCCGCGACGGCACGCTATGATGATGCCCTCGCCGGAGCCCGCGATCCGGAAATTGCCGCCGCCCGCGACCTGCTGCGCCAGGCGCTCGCGGCGCAGCGCGAAGCCGACCAGGCCCGCAATCGAAGCCAGGCCCTGTTCGAGGACGGCCATATCAGCCAGGCCCGGCTCGATACCGCCCAAGCGGCGGCCAACAGCGCCGACGCCCGGGTCGATGAGATGCGCCAGCGGCTCAATATCGTCCAGCTGCCCGCCCGCTCGGACCAGTTGCGGGCCCTGCAGGCCGAGATCGCGGCAGCCGAGGCCGAGCATGACGGCGCCCTCTACCGGCTGGGCCTGCGCACGGTGACCGCGCCGGTTGAGGCCCGCATTCACCGACAGCTGCGCTTCGCCGGCGAGCAGGCCGGACCGACCGCTCCCGTTTACGAACTCCTGCCGGACGGGGCGGTGCACGCCACCCTCTTCATCCCCGAGCCTGAGCTGGCAGCCCGGCCCGTCGGTACGCGTCTCGCGGTCAGCTGTGACGCCTGCGCCTCGGGATTGGTCGCGACCATCACGACGATTGATGCCGAGGCCGAATTCACGCCGCCCATTCTCTATTCCGATACCGAGCGGGCCCGCCTCGTCTACCGGGCCGAAGCGCGCTTTGACAGCACCCCGCCCCCGCCCGGCACGCCGCTCTTCCTCGAGCCCCTGCCATGAGCGAAGCGCTCGCCATTGATGTGACCGGGCTGAGCAAGTCGTTTGGCGGCACCCGGGTTGTCGACGGGTTCGACATGCAGGTGCCACCGGGCAAGATCTACGGCTTTCTCGGTCCCAATGGCTCGGGCAAGACGACGACCATCCGCATGATGTGCGGACTCCTGAAACCCGATGGCGGCGGCGGCACAGCGCTCGGGCTCGACATCATTACCCAAAGCCGCGAGATCAAATCGCGGGTCGGTTACATGACCCAGCGCTTCTCGCTCTATGGCGATCTCACCGTCCGCGAGAACCTGACCTTCATGGCGCGTCTGCATGCGCTGCCGAAAACCCGCGCCGTGGTCGACAAGGCATTGGCGGAGTACGAGCTCGCGCCGCGCGCCAGGCAACTGGCTGGCAATCTGTCCGGCGGCTGGAAGCAGCGACTGGCGCTTGCTGCTGCGTCCATGCATGAGCCGGGGCTGCTCCTGCTTGATGAGCCGACGGCTGGCGTGGACCCGAAGGCCCGGCGTGATTTCTGGGACCGTATCCGGCGGCTGGCCCGTCAGGGTGTGACCGTGCTGGTCTCGACCCACTACATGGATGAGGCGGTACAGTGCGACAATATCGCCTTCATCGCCTATGGCCGCAAACTGATCGACGCACCGGCGGGCGAAATCCCGCAGCGCATTGGTCTGCACACGATCCGTATCGAGGGGCCGGGCCTGCAGCCGGTCTATGATGCGCTGGAACACGCGCCGGGAGTCGAACAGATCGCCCGCTTCGGCGCTGCCATCCACATTTCCGGCCGCGATGCTGACGCGCTGGCGACCGCCGCGAACCCCTATCGATCCCGCGATGACCTGACCGTCACACCTGCCAAGACCGGTCTGGAGGAAGCCTTCATCTGGCTGATGAGCGGCGCCGAGGACAATTTCAAATGACAAGCCGCGCCTCATGAAAAGCCTGTCCCGCATCCTCGCCATCCTCGGCAAGGAATTCATCCAGATGCTGCGCGATCGGCTGACCTTCGGCATGATGGTCGGTATTCCGGTCATGCAGCTCCTGCTGTTCGGCTACGCCATCAATACCGATCCGCGCCATCTGCCGACCCTGGTCGAGATGGGCGATAGCGGTCCGGCCAGTCGGGCCATCGTGCAGGCCATGGAAACGTCGGAGTATTTCGACATTATCGGCACGGTCGCGCCGGGCGCCGCGACCGAGAATGCCATGCGCGATGGCGCGGCGGTTTTCATCGTGACAATCCCGCCCGGCTTTGAACGCGCCCTCGCGCGCGGCGAGCGGCCGCAAATCCTGCTCGATGCCGATGCCACCGACCCGGTCGCTGCCGGCTCGGGAAGCAGCGCTTTTGCGACCATCGTCCAGCAGGCCCTGGAACCGATGCTGGGGACCCTGACACCGCCGGTCGAGACAATCGTGCACCGACGCTATAATCCGGCCGGACGGACAGCGCTCAACATTGTGCCGGGCCTGCTCGGCATCATCCTGACCATGACCATGGCGATGATGACCTCGATGGCCCTGACCCGCGAGGCCGAACGCGGTACACTGGAAGCCCTGCTGTCGACCCCGACCCGGCCGCACGAGGTGATGATCGGCAAGATCACGCCCTATGTCGTGGTCGGCTTCATCCAGGTGGGGATCATGCTGGCCGGCGCGCGCTTCCTGTTCGGTGTACCCTTCCAGGGGTCTCCCCTGGCTTTCCTCGTTGCGGTCTCGCTCTTCATCCTGGTCAATCTGGCGCTGGGCTTCCTGTTCTCGACCGTGGCGCGCAGCCAGATGCAGGCGATGCAGCTGACCTTCTTTGCCTTCCTGCCGTCGATCCTGCTGTCCGGCTTCATGTTTCCCTTTGCTGCGATGCCACACTGGGCCCAGGCGATTGGCCAGGCCATCCCGGCCACCCACTTCATCCGGGCCGTCCGTGAGATCATGCTGAAGGGCGCCGGCCTGGAGCATGTCTGGCCACAGGTCTGGCCGCTGATGGTGATCTTCTCCGTGATCGCGACCGTGGCCATGCTGCGCTATCGCCAGACGCTGGATTAGGCCTGCTGGCGGCTAGGGCTGCCACCCATCGTCAAAGATGCTCTCGATCGGCTCGCCGAACAGGCGGGCGAGCCTGAAGGCCAGCGGCAGGGAGGGATCGTACTTGCCGGTCTCCAACGCGTTCACCGTCTGGCGTGAGACATCGAGATGGTCGGCCAGCGCCTGCTGGCTCCATCCCTTGTCGGCGCGCAGCTCCTTGAGCCGGTTCTTCATCGCACCTGCACCTGCTGGACCAGGGCCGCCACACTGTGCACCACGGCTGCAATCGGCAGGAGCATGGTCATGTTGAGCGGTTCCATCTGGCCGTAGATCTCGGCCACGCCGAAGACCGCGCTGGCCAGCAGCATGCCGAGAGCCGCGATGGCGCCGGCCCGGATCTGCATGCGCGCCTGCATCTCGTCGATGGAGCGGACATAGCGGATCACTTCATAGCCATAGACCATCAGGGGCAGACAGGTGAGCACGACCAGCGGCCAGGCCGAGACCGCATCCCAACCATTGCGCGAGGGGTCCAGCGTCTTGTCGATCACCACGAGGATCACCGCGAAGGTGATCATCGTGGCGAAAGTGCGCCAGAAGAATCGACGGCTGACCGATGCCTGGCGCTGTGTTGCGCTCATGACGCGCCCTTTTTGCCGAACACGAGACTGGCAATACGGGCCAGGGCCATCAGGCCCAGAATGAAGACCGTCATTCCGGCCATTTTCATTTCCGGTGACAGGACCGCGACGGCGTCGCGGATCGTGTCGAGCCAGGGTCCGGCCATACCGACCAGAAAGATCGACGGCAGGAAAACCGCCGCGAACAGGGCGAGAGACACCAGGCTTGGCGTCTCACCGGCGCCGCCCATTTCATTGACCCAATCGCGAAATGTCATCACACACTCCTTTGTAAAGCGTCCTTGTCTTATGATGTAAAGGATGCTTGTCGTCAAGGAGACTTGTCAAATACGGACCGGGAAAAGGCGCCCGGGAATCCCGCGGGCGCCTTGAAACCGTGTCTCGATGGACAATCCGCCTATTTGTTCGGCTGCTTCGTCACGCGCAGATAGGGCTTGATCTTGTTGTAGCCGGCCGGGAAGAGCTTGTCGGCCTCAGCGTCGGAGATCGACGGCACGATGATGACATCATCACCATCGACCCAGTTGACCGGGGTGGCGACCTTGTAGCCGTCGGTCAGCTGCAGGCTGTCGATCAGACGCAGGACTTCGTTGAAATTCCGGCCGGCGCTCGGCGGATAGGTGAAGGTGGCGCGGATCTTCTTGTTCGGATCGATGATGTAGACCGCGCGCACGGTCAGCTTGGGATCGGCATTGGGGTGGATCATCGAATAGAGCTCGGACACCTTGCGGTCGGTGTCGGCAATGATGGGGAAGTTCATCCGGACATTCTGGGTTTCCTCGATGTCCTTGATCCAGCCCTTGTGGTCCTCGACGCTGTCGACCGACAGGGCGATCGCCTTGGCGCCACGCTTGGCGAACTCGTCCTTCAGCCTGGCGGTGAAGCCCAGCTCGGTGGTGCAGACCGGGGTGTAGTCAGCCGGGTGGGAGAAGAAGACGACCCAGTCATCACCGATCCAGTCGTGGAAACTGATCGGACCCTCACTCGTCTCGGTTTGGAAATTCGGGGCAATATCACCCAACAGCAGACCCATGGCTTTCTCCTCGGTTCAAAACATCTCGAAACTGGCCTAGGAGTAGGTGCGCCTTGTCTGCGGTCAGTTCAAGACCCTGCTGGTCAGGCGTGCTGATGATCGCCAACCTGCCGCCAACCTGCCGGATGCCATGACTGCCACATTGATCCTGATGCGACACGCCAAGGCCGTTGACCGGCTCGAAGCTGAAGACGATTTCCAGCGCGGCCTGACGCCGCGCGGGCGCAGCGATGCGGCCGATACGGCCGATGCGCTGGCGGCGCTCGGCCTGACCGCCGATCTGGCCCTGGTCTCGCCGTCCTGGCGGACCCGCCAGACCTTCGACCAGCTCATCCCCCAGCTCGGGACACCGACAGTGGAAGACCCGATGGTGCTCTACCACGCCTCCACCGAGATGCTGGAACGGGCCACCCGCGACGCGCTGGCCCCGGCCCGCACCCTTCTCCTCGTCGGCCATAACCCCGGGATTGGCGGCTTCGCCCACAAGCTGGCGCTGCGCTGTGACGCCTCGCGCCAGCTGCCGATTGGCTATCCGACCGCTACCGTTTGCGTCTTCGAGCTGGCGAATGAGGACCTCGGCCAGCCCACGCTGGTCGCCTGTATAAACCCTAAAGGGTAATTTTCTTCGATTCGCCTTAAGGCTGTATTTATGCTTTTCTGCGCGCTCAAGGGCGCTCGGGAGGCTGTGACATGGTCCTGATGAATGACGCTGCGCGGACACAAGGGCGACCACCGACGACGCCGCCTCATCCCTGGCGACCGCAGGGTGGTCGCGCCTTCAAGCCGACAAAGCTCGCCTCACCCTCACCGCAACTGGCCCGGATGTGGGCCAGCGAGGCAGCGTTCGGACTGGCCTGGCGCGCGCCCGGGCTGAGTGCGTTCGGCGCGACATCGCGAGCCCTCGGGCGGTGTGTCATGGCCGGACTGGCAGTGACGGCCCTGCTGGCCCTGCTGATGCCGGGCCTCGCGCTGATGACCGCAAGCGGTCTGGTCAGTGTGCTGTTCACCGGACTGATCGCGCTGCGCCTCGCCGCCCTTGCGCTGACGCCCAAACCATTGACCCCGCCGCGGGCCGCCGATGCCGAACTCCCCGCGGCCACCATTCTGGTGGCGCTCTACCGCGAGGCGGCAGTGCTGCCACAGCTGGTGCGCGGCCTGGCGGCGATCGACTATCCGGCGGACCGGATCAGCTTCAAGCTGGTTCTGGAGGCCGATGATGATGCAACAATCCAGCCCGCCCGCGGCCTGGCGCTCGACGACCGCTTCGAGATCGTCATCGTCCCGCCCGGCGAGCCCCGCACCAAGCCGCGCGCCCTGAATTACGCCCTGCGGCTGTGCCGCACACCCCTGGTCACGGTTCACGACGCCGAGGACCGACCGGACCCGGTCCAGCTGCGGCGAGCTGCGGAGGCCTTCCTGGCTGGCAATGAGCGCCTCGCCTGCGTGCAGGCGCCGCTGAACTGGTATAATCGCGACGAGTGCTGGCTCTCACGCCAGTTCGCGCTCGAATATGCCGCGCATTTCCATGCCCTTCTGCCGCTTTACCAACGCCTGGGCTGGCCGCTGCCGCTGGGCGGAACCAGCAATCATTTCCGCCGCGACGCACTGGTCGCCGTCGGCGGTTGGGATGCCTGGAATGTCACCGAGGATGCCGACCTCGGATTGCGACTGCACGCGGCCGGCTATCGCTGCGGGCTGATCGCACCGATGACCCTGGAAGAAGCGCCGCTGAACCTGTCGCCCTGGATCAAGCAACGCACTCGCTGGATCAAGGGCTATGCCCAGACCATCGGCGTGCTTGTCCGCTGCCCCGATACGCCCTGGCGCCAGGTCTGGCCCGGCGCGCTGGTGCTCGGCGGCGCCTTTGCCTCTGCCCTGCTGCATGCCCCGCTCTGCCTGGCCTGCCTGTTCTCCCTCACCCTGCCCGGCGCCCCGCTGACATCCGGCCTGCTGGCGCTGGCCTTCATGCTCACCGGATATGCCAGCGCCATCGCCTGCGCGGGTGTGGCGATGAGGCGGGCCGGATTGCCGCTGCGGACAGTCGATCTGGCCGGCATGCCGGTCTACTGGCTGCTGCAGACCCTTGCGGCGGGGCGCGCCGTACGCCAACTCCTGAGTGATCCCCACCATTGGGAGAAGACCGAACACGGCCTCAGCGCCCTGACGGAAGCGCCATGTATCTCGCTCTCATCCCCACCCTTGTCGGAATCGCCGTGTGCATCGGCCTCTTCTTCCTCGCCCGCTGGCGCGCCGGACAACCGGTGCGACCCGAGCGCGGCCCGCGCATGATCCCCTGGACCCTGATCGCCATCATGGCCGCCGCCTTCTGCGTCGCCCTGCTGGCTCATCTGGTCCAGCTCTTCGGCGTCGACCCGGAAGCGCTGCGCCCGCGGCGGATGTGAGCGCGGCGGGCGACGGTTCGTCTTTCAATTTGGGAGGCTGGAGCGGGTGAAGGGAATCGAACCCTCGTCGTAAGCTTGGGAAGCTTCTGCTCTACCATTGAGCTACACCCGCATGGGGCGAGCATACACGGACAGACCCACGCGGCGGAAGCACGCACATGCAGCCCCGGCCCACAAAAATCGCACATAAAAAAGGGCCGGTTTTCACCGGCCCTTTCTCGTCAGGTCTGTCCGTTGGACTTACTGCGTGGCAGCGTCCGGCGGATTGTGCTCGAACAGGAAGCGCTCGAGATTGGTGTAGAGCTCGCGCACATTGTCCACCGTCATCCGGTAGGACTGGTGCGGGCCGTCCTGGATCGCGACCAGCTCGTAGGGCTTGCCCGCAGCCTGCATCGCCTCGGCCATGATCTCGGCCTGCTCGAAGGGCACGATGAGATCGTCCGTACCATGGATGATCATCAGCGGAGACTGGACGTCAGAGGCGTTCAGGGCCGGCGAGATCCGGGTTATGTACTCGGTTTCGCTGCGCCAGTCGCCGATATACTCGGCCCAGTAGGTCACCGAGGCGCCACCAAAGCGGCCGGTCTCATATTCCATCATCGCAAACACGTCGGACACCGGCGCACCGGCAATCACGCAGCGATAGAGCTCCGGCGTCAGCGTGGCACCCGCCAGGGCGGCATAGCCGCCATAGGACCAGCCGAACAGGCAGACACGGTCGCGAGCAGCGACACCGGTCTCGACAAGGTGGTGCACCGCGTCAGAGACATCGTCCTGCATGGACCGTCCCCATTCGCCGTGAGCCATGGTGATGAAGTTGCGGCCAAAACCCTCGGACCCCCGGAATTGCGGCTGGAACACCGCATATCCACGGGCGGCGAGGAATTGGGCCCACGGATCAAAACCGTAATTGTCACGCGCCTGCGGGCCACCGTGCGGCAGCATCACGAGCGGCAGATCTCTAGCTTCACGGCCCGGCGGCGTGGTCAGATAGCCAAACAGCTCCAGCCCGTCGCGTGCGGCGTAGTGGACCACTTCAACCGGCGCAATCGCTTCATCCGGAATGCGCGCATAGGCACCCGACAGGAAGGCCATCTGGCCGGTGTCGCGATCGAGCAAGTAATAGCTCTGGCTGGTCTGACCGCCATTGACCGAAATGATCACCTTGCGGAAATCCTGGTCAAAGCTGGAGATCGAGACATTCGAGTCCGGGAAGAACCCCTCGAGCTGGGACTGGATACCGGCGAAGGTCTCGTCGAAATACTCGACGTGCTGCCGCTCTTCGTTCCAACGCACACCGATGATGGCATTGGTGCGCCAGTCGCGAATAAAGCTGCCGACATCAGCCAGGTCGGACTGAACGATCGGCCCTTCGATCTCGTTGGTTTCAAAGTTGAAACGGAACACCGCCGCGCGGTCATTGTTCACGCGCGAGGTGAAGTAGCCATACTGACCGGTCGAATCGAGGCCGGCCATATTGGTCATCCGGCCGATCCAGCTGTCAGACCGACGGGCACCGAAGCGGAAGCGCTCACGGGTCAGGTTTTCCGAGTAGACGCGCTCCCAGCCACTGTCATCCAGATTGGACCAGAGCTCGAATTCGCCGTCATCGAAGGCGTATCGGACAACCGGTTCATTCTCGGCATTGAGCAGATATGTATAGCCGCCATCACCGATAAAGACGCGACGGCGGTCACGGTCGCGACCGAAGCCCTGACGGAACAGGCCGACGGCCCGCTGGACAGAGTCCCCGCCGGTCCGCGAGCCCCGATTGTCCTGCAGGACCGGGAGCCAGACCAGCGCCGTATCCGGGTCGGAGATGTCACGATTGGCCAGGCTGGCATACTGGTTGAGTTCCCAGTTCCGGCTGCCGTCAGCGCGGACGATGTAGTTGCGGAACACATCCGCGCGTTCTCCCTGGGCCGCGAGGTCGCGGCGCTCGGAATAGGTGGCGATGAGGTTTTCATCATTCGCCCAGGAGACAGCCGCGAGAACCTGGTCATCGCCGCCATCGATCACCTGCGGCGGATCGCCCACCAGGGAATAGATCACGATCGACCGTTCGGCCCGGCTCTCGCCGGAGATGAACACGATGCGCTCGCCATTCGGCGAAATGTTTACGGACGACATGTTTGCCATGGCGGCGTAGTCGTCGATGGATGGCACCGGCGGCTGCGCATGGGCAGCCCCCACCGCCATGAACAGCATTGATGCAAGGCCTAGCAAACGGGCCATACTCCCCTCCCTTACGAAAACCCAACAAATGGATTACTGGGGCGTAAGATTTAGCCTCGTGACGCGACAATCAAGGGGAAAACCCAGAAAATCGGCGCTATTCGCTTTTGAAGAATTTGGAGAGCTTGAGACCCTGGGCCTGGTAGTTGGATGCCAGCTGGCCATACGCCGTCTCCGGGGCCGCCAGCATCGGCTCATAAACGAGCCGCGCAATGGGCTGGCCGTGCTCGAGCATGAAGGGCACATCGCGGCCGCGCACTTCCAGCACGGCCCGGGCACCGACACCCCCCGCCTCGGCCTTGCCGAAGCCGGGGTCGAAGAAACCGGCATAATGGGCGCGGAACTCGCCGATCTCGGTCGCGATGGGTGCCATTTCGGCGGCCTCGTCGAAACCGATCTCGACCGCTTCCTGAGACGCCAGAATGTAGAACTCGCCCGGATCGAGGATCAGACGCCGGTCCGGCGCATAAAGCGGCTCCCAGAAACGGCTGGCCGCATGCCCCGCAATCCTGGCCAGGTCCACGAGACCGGAGTGGCGCCGGGCGCGATAGCCGACAATCCCGTCATCGAAGCCGGCAAGGTCGACGCTGACGGTCACGTCGCGCAGGGTCGAGTGCGCGCCCTGACGAAAGCGGATCTGGCTCAACCGGTCGCCTTCACGCGCCAGGATGGAGAAGGTGCAGGGCGAAATCTCGGCGTAGAGCGGACCCTCATAGCCCACCGGCGCCTGGTCGAAGGCCACACCCCGGTCGGTGATGACACGGGTGAAGACATCGATCCGGCCGGTCGAGCTTTTCGGGTTCATGGCCGCGGTCAGGCCGGCGGGCAGCTTCAGGCCTTCCTGCAGCGGTGCGAGATAGACGCAGCCGGTTTCCAGCACGGCGCCGGCGCTGAGATCAACGGTGTGCATGACGAGGTCATCGTCAAGCCGTTCGGCCACGGTCCGGTCCGGCCCGGGCAGGAAGCTGGCCCTCAGGCGCCAGGCCTTGTTGCCGAGACGCAAATCAATGCTGGCCGGCTGCACCTGTCCGTCCGCCAGAGGTGTCTCGACGGTCACGATGCCGCGCTCGGTGAGGGCAGAAAGATAATGGTCGGGGAGAATTCCGGTGTCGGCCATGGGTCACGATCAGCAGGTCTGCGGGCTGGCAGATGTCCAACATCCGGCGCGCCCTGTCCAGCCATGCTGACCGTGGGGGTTGAGCCGCTTTGCGCGCAGGTCGATGATAGCGCCAGTTTTTCAGGATCAGGTTCGCACCCGGCGGCCGGTCACAGGGGCCCTCCATGTATGAGCACGAAAGCCGCGGCGTGCGGATCAGTGTCAGTCCGGACTATCTTGAGGACGAGAGCCTTCCGGATGAAGGGCGCTATGTCTGGGCCTACACGATCGAGATCGAGAATACCGGCGAACAGCCGGTGCAGCTGATCGCTCGCCAGTGGGCGATCACCGACGCCAACGGCAATACCGAGCATGTCCAGGGCATGGGCGTGATTGGTGAGCAGCCGATTATTGAGCCTGGCGGGCGCTTCCGGTACACATCCGGCGCCCCGCTCAGCACCCCGTCGGGCTTCATGAGCGGCAGCTATGAGATGCGCCGCGGCGATGGTGAAAGCTTTGCCGCGACCATTCCCGGCTTCTCGCTGGACCGGCCATCCGACCGGTTGTGGCTGCACTGAGCAATGATCGCAATCCGATGACCCGTCCCCAGCCGGAAATCATGCGCCCGTGACCCAGGCCCTGAGGCAAGTTCTCTTCATGATCGGCATGATGGTGACGGTGCTGGCCGTCACCATGGTGTTCCCGGCGCTCGTCGACTTCGCCGAGGGCGAACAGGAAAGCGCGACCGCCTTCATCCTGTCCGCGGTCATCGGCGTCTTCGTCGGCGGCGCGATCACGCTGGCGACCCGTGGCCCGGTCGGCGACATGCCGCCACGCGGCGCCTTCGTCCTGATCGTTGGCGCCTGGCTCGGCCTGGCCCTCTGCGCCGCGCTGCCGCTGCGCCTCTCCGGCCAGGAGTTGAGCTGGACCGATGCGATCTTCGAATCCATCTCCGGCCTGACCACGACGGGCGCCACCGTGATCACCGGTCTCGATTTCCGCCCGCCCGGACTGTTGCTGTGGCGCGCCATCCTGCAATGGATCGGCGGCATCGGGATCATCGTCACGGCAATGGCCTTCTGGCCGATGCTGGGGATTGGCGGCATGCAGCTGTTCCAGCTCGAGACCGGCGACAAGTCAGACAAGGTCCTGCCCCGTGCGACCCAGATTGCAGCCGGCATTGCCGCGATCTATGCCGGCCTCACGCTGATCTGCTTCCTGGCCTATCTGGCGACCGGCATGGACTGGCTGCATGCAATCTGCCACGCCATGTCGACCCTCTCGACCGGCGGCTTCTCGGCGTCCGACAATTCAATGGGCAATTACGTCCATCTCGGCGCCGATGTGATCACCACCGTTTTCATGGTGCTGGCCTCCTTGCCGTTCGGCCTCTACGTGCTCGCCTCGCGCGGCCGGTTCAGCAATCTTTTCCGGGACGCACAGGTGCGCGGCTTCCTGCTCGTCGTCCTGGTTGCGTCGGTCGGCCTGACCGCACTCCTGATGATCCAGCACACCCCGACCGACGGTGTGGCCGCCTGGCGGCATGCCAGCTTCAATGCCGTCTCGATCATCACCGGGACCGGGTTTGCGACCACGGATTACGGACAATGGGGCTCGTTTGCCCAGGCCTGCTTCTTCGTCTTCATGTTCATCGGCGGCTGCGCCGGGTCGACGACCTGCTCGATCAAGATCTTCCGTTACCAGATCGCCGGCACCGCCATCAGGCGTTACCTCGCGCGACTGCTGCAGCCCAATGCCATCATCCCGATGCGCTATAATGGTCGGCCGGTCTCGGAGAGCATCCTGCACTCTGTGCTGGGCTTCTTCTTTGTGTTCTTTGCGGTTTACGCGGGTTCGGCCGCCATCCTCTCGGCGATGGGGCTGGACCTGGTCACAGCGCTGTCCGGTGCCGCGACCACGCTGGCCAATGTCGGCCCCGGCCTTGGTCCGATCATCGGCCCGGCTGGCACATTCGAGCCCCTGCCGGATCCGGCGAAATGGGTTCTGACGGCCAACATGTTCATTGGACGGCTGGAGGTCCTCGCGGTCCTGATCCTGCTCAGCCCGCGCTTCTGGCGGCCCTAGGCGGCGGCCAGGATGATCCGGTTCCGGCCGGCGCCCTTGGCCCGGTAGAGAGCTTCATCGGCGAGCTTGAGAAGCCGTGTCAGGGATGGTTGCGCCTCGGCCAGCTCCACCAGGCCGGCTGAAATCGTCACCGAGATCTCCAGACCGTCGCTGCGGAAGGGCTGGGCTTCGACCGCGCCCCGGACCCGCTCGGCAATCTCGGCCGCGCTGGCGCCGGAACCGGCATGGATGAGCGCGACAAACTCCTCGCCGCCCAGTCGCGCGACATGATCGGTCTGACGCAGGGCAGCGCCAAGGACGTTGGCGACATGCTGGAGCACGGCGTCACCGACATCATGGCCGTAGGTATCATTGACCTGTTCGAACTGATCGACATCAAACACGGCGAGCGCGGCCTTGGGCTGATCGTCCGGCTCCTCGGCGAGGCGCGCCGCGACCTGCGCTTCAAACGCGCGCCGGTTCGGCAAGCCCGTGAGATAGTCGGTCAATGCCGCCTGTCGCAATACCGAGGCCGAGCGCCCGGCCGACAACAGGACAAAGCCGAACACCAGATTGGTCTCCACCACCATCATCGACAGGATGCCGACCGCGACAGTCTGGTTTGGTGCGAGAATGCCCGGCATGTCCGGATCGAGCAGCAGAACATCGCCGCACACAAAAACCAGCGACAGCACAAAGAAGTAGATATTGTAGCGCAGAAGCCGGACCCCGAACTGGCCGGCCCGCGCCCCGACCGTCTGCAGATAGCGCAGCATCAGAAGGTTCGGCACGATCACTGCAACTCCGAAAATGGCAAAGCGGATCGCGGCATTGTCGACGATCCAGGTCAGCGCCGGAAAGCCGATCAGGATCAGGGCGGCCAGCATGGCATGCTGCCAGCGCGGGACCGTCTGGCCGGCAAACCGCGCGAGGCCTTCCAGCATGATCATGAAACCACCGGCCGCCAGGATATCGCCGATGACGATGCCGAACAGGTCCGGCACGACGCCGCGCAGCGAGATCAGGCCGAGACCGAGGCCGTGGGCGGCCGTCCCGGCCAGCCACCAGCGCGGCCCGTCACTGTCACGATGGATGGCGGCATTGACGACGTGAATGAACACACCGGCCAGGATGACCGGAACGATCGCCAGAATGAGTGTTTTCGAATCCATGCGACTCGCGACCGATCTTCCCCAACCCAGCGAGCACTATCGACGCGATGCGTTACCGGAGGGTTTTTCTCGGGCAAGAAGTTGCGCTGCAGCGCAGCAATCACCGCGCTGAAAGGCCCGCGTTCAGGACGCGCTGGCCTCGACCTCTGCGGGTTCGAACCGCCAGTCGCGATTGCAATACTCGCAGGTCATGACGATGGCGCCGTCGGTCTCCATCTCGGACCGGTCCTCGGCCGGAAAGGAGGCGATAATCCGCCGCAGGCGCTCACGCTCGCAGGAACAGCGCTTGGTGACCGTGACCGGCTCGAGCAGCCGCACGCCATCCTCGTTGAACAGTCGGAAAAGCAGGGCACCGGACGACAGGTCCGGGTCCAGCAATTCGGCATCCTCGACGGTCTCGAAGAGCGCGCGGGCATGATCCCAGTCGTCTTCGGCCGAGCCGCGGGCCTCATCGGCCGCCACTGACTGCAGCAAGGCGCCACCGCCCCGCCACTGGCGCGCCTGATCGCCGCTCCAGAACTCGCCGATGGCACAGCGCAGGCGCGTCGGCGTCTGCTCGGACTGGCGGAAATAGGTCTCCGCGACGGCGCTCAGACTGGTGCCTTCCAGCGCAACGACGCCCTGGTACTGGTCCATGTCCGGGCCGTGATCAATCGTCATGGCGAAGGAGCCATGGCCGAGCAGGGTCTGCATCATCGCGTCTGCCGCGACGTCGACGGCCAGAGCCGTTTCAACCGCCGCACGGTCCATCGAGGCAAAGCCCCGCACGCCCTCGCCGGTGACGTACTCAGCCACCAGGAACCGGACCGGCCCGTCGCCCTGGGCCTGAACAATCAGGCGACCGTCGAACTTGAGCGCATCGCCGACAAGGATGGTGACGAGTACCGCCTCGCCCAGCAGGCGGGCAACAGGAGCCGGATAGTCGTGCGCCGACAGGATTTCGTCGAGCACGGATCCGATGCGGGTGACCCGCCCGCGCACGGTCCGGCCCTCAATCTGAAAGCCGGCAACGATATTGTCGTCTTCTCCGAGCGGGTCACTCACGGGGATCATCCTTGTCGCTAGGCGGTTGAAACGCCGGTCAGGCCGTCGATTCGAGAGCCGCGAACGCGGCGTCGAGAACAGCCACCGCCTCGCTGGCATCGTCCTTGGTAATGACCAGCGGCGGGGCAAGACGCGCGACATTGTCGCCCGCCGCGCCGATCAGCAGATGGCGATCGCGGGCCAGCGGTACAAGCTTCTTCGGATCGAAACCGTCCTTGAGCTGGATACCGATCAAAAGACCCTTGCCGCGGATCTCCTTGATCTTGTCAGGGTGGCGATCCATCAGGCCATGCAATTGCTGGCCGAGATAGTTCGAGACATCGACCACTTGGTCGAGGAAACCGTCGGCGGTGAGTTCATCGAACACGACATTGCCGACCGCCATCGCGAGCGGTCCGCCGCCATATGTCGAGCCATGGGTGCCGACAACCATGCCGGCCGCCGCCGCCTCGGTCGCGAGGCAGGCGCCCATCGGGAAACCGCCGCCGATACCCTTGGCCGACGCCATGATGTCCGGCTCGGCGCCCTCGACCCACTGATGGGCAAACAGCTTGCCGGTCCGGCCCGCGCCGCACTGGACTTCATCATAGATGAGCATCAGGCCGTGCTCGTCACACAGCTGGCGCAGACCGCGCAGGCATTGCTCGGGAACGGCACGGACACCGCCTTCGCCCTGGACGGGCTCGATGCAGATCGCCGCGGTCTCGTCGGAAATGGCAGCCTTCAGGGCCTCGTGATCGCCGAACTCGACCTGGTCGAACCCTTCCATCGCCGGGCCGAAACCCTCGAGGTATTTCGGATTGCCACCGGCATTGATGGCGCCGTAGGTGCGGCCGTGGAAGGCACCGGTGAAGGTGATGATACGGTAGCGCTGCGGATTGCCGTTCACGAAGTGATAGCGGCGCGCGGTCTTCAGCGCACATTCCATCGCCTCGGCACCGGAATTGGTGAAGAAGACACGGTCGGCAAAGGTGGCCTTGGTCAGCTTGTCCGCCAGTTCGATGCCGGCCGGCACCTTGAACATGTTGGACAGGTGCCAGAGCTTGCCGGCCTGTTCGGTGAGCGCTGCCACGGCCTTCGGATGGGCATGGCCCAGGCAATTCACCGCGATGCCCGAAATAAAGTCGAGATACCCCTCGCCATCGCCTGTAAACAGACGCGCCCCCTTGCCGTGATCAAAGACCAGATCCGGCGGAGCGTAGGTATCCATCATCGGTGCGGGCATGTGTTGTCCTCCTAGGGTGTGTGACCCTGTCTCAGCGTGGGCCTTGTCTCTCCTCTAGGCCGGGCCGATCAGCTCTTCAAGCGCCAGCCTGCATGCAAGAGCGCATAGCTGAGTACGCCCAGCGCAAGGTTGATCACGGCCAGCAGGATAACCCCGATCATGAGGCTGCCATCGGCATGGCCGGTGAAGCCATAGCGGAAGCCGTCAATCATGTAGAAGAAGGGGTTGAAATGACTGATGGTTGCCAACGGCCCGGGCAGGTTGGTGATCGAGTAGAATGTGCCGGACAGGAAGGTCAGCGGCGTGATCACGAAGGTCGTGACGGCGGCCATGTGATCGAACTTTTCGGCCCAGAGGCCGCCGATCACGCCAATCATCGACAGCATCGCCGCGGCGCTCAGGCCGAAATACAGCACGGCCCACCAATGCGCCGGCATCATGTCGAGGAAGGGGACCAGCGTGACCGCCGTCACCGCAGCGACGAGAACGCCACGGGTCATGGCGCCCGCGACAAAGGCGATGAAAAGCTCGAGGGCCGAAAGCGGGGGCATCAGGAAGTCGACCGTATTGCCCTGCACCTTGGAGACAAGGATGGAGGAGCCGGAATTCGCGAAGGCGTTGTTCAGGAGCCCCATCAGGATCAGACCCGGAGCGAGGAATTCGGCGAAGGGTATACCCCCGACATCGCCGCGCCGGGCGCCGATCGCGACGGCAAAAACCGTCATGTAAAGCAGTGTCGTTGCAACCGGGGCGAGCACGGTTTGCATGCCGACCTTCAGGAATCGCCGGACTTCCTTCTTGTACAGCGTCCAAAGCCCCAAGCCATTGAAAAGGCCAAACTTCTTGGGCTGTGGAAAATCAGTTAAAGCGGCGTTACTCATATCGAATTACCCTTAATTTCTCGGTAACCATCCTCGTTAACGATTGGTGGTGCAAGTGAGCTTTCCACAGGAATGAACCTAACCCCATCTTGTGGCATCTGCTCGCGTTGATACAATATCTAGTGTAATTAAACATGCATTGAGCAGTGCGCGGTTTACCACCATCAAGGTAGGCCTGCGCATCCCAAACGGGAGACTAGGGCAATGGCTTGGACTGACGAACGCGTCGAAGAACTCAAGAAACTCTGGTCGGAAGGCCTGAGCGCGAGTCAGATTGCGAAACAGTTGGGTGGTGTGACCCGCAACGCCGTGATTGGCAAGGTTCACCGCCTTGGTTTGTCAGGTCGCGCAACGCCGTCGCGCCCGGCCCGCCGTACCGTGAAACCCTCCCGCCCACGTACGCCGGCTGCGACCACAGCCCCGGCCCGCGCTGTTGCACGCCCCGCACCGTCCGCCCCGCCAGCCGCGGCGCCCGCTCCAGTGGAGCCTGCGGTTCTTCCCTCCGGCGAGTTTGCGACCGTGCTGACGCTGCGTGAAAGCATGTGCAAATGGCCGATCGGCGATCCCTCCCAGTCCGAGTTCCGCTTCTGCGGCCGCAAGGCGGATACCGGACAGGCCTACTGCCACGCCCACTCCGACATGGCCTATCAGCCGAGCCAGAAGCGTCGTCGCCGCAATTCCGATGCCTCGGCTGCGCTCGATGCGATCGCTGCCACGCGCCGCTATAATTTCTGACCCGACCCCTCACCCAGGTACAGGGACAGATCATGGCCGCCTCGTTTCCGGGGCGGCCATTTTTTTGTTTGCAAAACATCGCGCTTCGCAGTTGGGTTAACGCCTCGACGCGGCCGTGGAAGACTGGCAGCGCGACACGGGTCTAGGGGACAAGAATGAACCAACGCGCTTACACACTGGAACTCCTGCAGCTGGCATCCGCCGTACCGTCCGGCAATCGCCAGGCCTTCATGACAGCCTTCCAAGCCTCCGAGAAAAACCCGGTGGTGCTCTTCGGCTTCAACATCTTTCTCGGCGCGCTCGGCGTTGACCGTTTCCTGGTTGGTGACATCCTGGCCGGTGTCCTCAAGCTGCTGACCCTCGGCGGACTTGGCCTGTGGCAGCTGATTGATTGCTTCCTGATCGGTAGCCGGGCTCGCAACAAGAATCTCGAGCTGGCGCGCCAGCTGGCCAATTCCTTCTCGCGGACCGCACAGCCGGGCGCGGATGAGAGCACCGCGACCTCAAACTGACACCTCGCTGTCGCGGCCAGATGTGCGGTTCCAAGGGGGAGATAGCGGCCTGAAGCTTCCATAGCTAAAACCTATGGGCAGGTAACGCAGATCGTATTCGTCACTAATCCAGACCCCCCCCACATGTGCGCCATTGATCAATTGGAGAGATTTCTCGATGAAACATCTTGTCATGGCGGCCGGTGTTGCCGCTGCCGGTCTGAGCGCCGCCTCGGCAGAGGACTGGAGCTATGCCGGTGAAACCGGACCTGAGCACTGGGGTCATATCAGCGAGGAAGCGGCCGTTTGTGCCACCGGGATCCAACAAAGCCCGATCGATCTGACCGGTGCCATCTCGGCCTCCGGCGCGGCGCCGAGCCTGGCGCTGAACAGCATGAGCGGTGTCCAGGTCGTCCGGAACGCGCATGGCGTGACCTACAGCGCGAACTCGGTCGACGCCGGTCTGACGCTGGGCGGCAGCGAATTCAACCTGCTCCAATTCCACTTCCATGCCCGTTCCGAGCACCATATCGACGGCAATGACTTCCCGATGGAAGTGCATTTCGTGACCGCCTCCGACGATGGTCGCCTGGCCGTGGTCGGGGTCATGTTCGAAGAGGGCGATGCCCACCCGGCGCTTGACGCGCTGTGGGCTGCGATCCCGGCCGAAGGCGAAACCGCCAGCGGCCCGGCCATGCTGGCCCTCGACAGCTTCATCCCCGATGCCGAGCCGGTCTTCCGCTATGAAGGCTCGCTGACCACCCCGCCCTGCTCGGAAATCGTCAGCTGGACCGTCTTCCCGACGCCGATTGAAGCCTCTGCCGAGCAGATTGGCGCTTTCACGGCGCTGGTTACGGACAATGCCCGTCCGGTTCTGCCGGCCAATCGTCGCTACGTGCTGCTGAGCGACTGATCCTCGCCGGATACAGCCACCAACAGGAAGGGCCCGACCGGATTGGTCGGGCCCTTTTTGTATTCGTTTCCGCCCGCCCTTGGCAGATCAACGGGATACGGGTTCGCACGATCGCCCGTCGGTCAGCCCGGAATGAAGAGGCCCGACCGACGCATGCGGGGACACGCTGCGTCAGCCGGGCCGACCGGTCAGGGGTTTCAGACAGGGTATCGGTCCTGCCCGGACAGGGCCTGACCGGCCCTGGTGAACCTGAAGCGTGTGTCTGGGGGGTACGGACACTCAGGTGACATCTGAATAGCCTGGCAGCCGAAATAGCCAAATGATAAGCTATCTATCTTGATCATAGGGAATACCTATCCATGAGACCGACGCTCCGTCAGCTCCAATACCTCGTCGCAACCGCCGACACCGGTCGCTTCTCGGACGCGGCGAAAATGCTCAATGTCAGCCAGCCCAGCCTGTCGGCCCAGATCGCCGAAGCGGAAGCCCATCTGGGCGTGATCGTCTTCGAGCGCGGGCGCCACGGTGCCAGCCTGACCCCGCTCGGTGCGGAGATCATCCGTCGGGGCCGCTACGTGCTGCGCCAGATGGAGGACATGAAGTCGATCGCCTCGAACGGACGGGTCGGCCTCTACGGTCGTGTCCGGCTCGGCGTGCTGCCGACAATTGGACCCTACCTGCTGCCGCGCTGCACCGCCGGTCTTCACCGGGCCTTCCCGGACCTGCGCTTGAGCATTCGCGAGGAATCCACCGTGGAGCTTCAGGAAAAGCTGATCGACGGCCGGATGGATGTTGTGATCTCGACCCCGCAGGACCACGCCCAGACGCGATCCGAACACCTGTTCAACGAGTCCCTTTGGGTGGCAGTGCCGGTTGACCATCCGCTGGCCAGCAGCGCCGGCCCGGTCCGACTCGACACCCTGGCCGGCCAGCCCTTGCTGTCGCTGGGTATGGGGCACCGTTTGGCCGGGCTGGTCGCCGAACTGGCACACCAGGTCGGGGCCTATATCTCCACCGACTACGAGGGCACGAGCCTGGACGCGATCCGGCACATGTCAGCGCTTGGCGCCGGAGTGGCCATTCTGCCGGAACTCTATGTCGCCTGTGAGGCCCGGCGCGACGCGACCCTGGTCTACCGTCGCATCGCTCATGCCTCGGCGCAGCGTGACATTGCGTTGATCTGGCGCGAAGCCTCGCCCTTGCAGGACGGGTTCACCGACCTCGCGGCCGCCTTGCGGGCCGCAGCGACCCCGATCCTCGGTGTCCGCAATGATCCGATCGCCACGCCGGATCAGGCGTTGACGTCGAACGCGTAGCCGGCCGAGCGGACCGTCCGGATGGGATCGCGCTCTTCCTTGTTGTTGAGCGCCTTGCGCAACCGGCCGACATGGACGTCCACCGTGCGGGCCTCGACATAGACGTCCGAGCCCCAGACCGCATCGAGCAATTGCTCGCGCGAGAACACCCGTCCCGGATGCTGCATGAGATAGTCCAGCAGGCGGAACTCGGTCGGCCCGAGATGGATTTCCCGATCGGCGCGGCGCACCCGGTGGGCGACCCGGTCCATCGAGATGTCACCAGCCTCGATCACATCCTCGGCCAGGCCCGGGCGGATACGACGCAGCACGGCCCGGATCCGGGCAAAAAGCTCGGTCATCGAAAAGGGTTTGACGACATAGTCATCGGCGCCGGTGTCGAGACCGCGGACCCGGTCGGTTTCCTCGCCACGCGCCGTCAGCATGATGATCGGGACATTGGCGGTTTCCTGGCGCCCGCGCAGACGGCGGCAGACTTCGATACCGGAGACTTTCGGCAGCATCCAGTCCACAAGCACCAGATCCGGCGTCGTTTCCTCGGCCTGGATCAGGGCGTCCTCGCCATCACTGGCCACGGCAACCGTGTAACCCTCTTTCTCCAGATTATACTGGAGCAGGGTGGCCAGGGCATCTTCGTCTTCTATGACAAGAACTTGCGGTTTCATTGATCGGCTCCGCGCTAACGATCAGGGGGTCAGGAGTGGCCGTCATCCACGAGGGGCGAGGCTGTCACCATGAAGTGGACCGCTTCGGCAATATTGGTGGCATGATCCCCAATGCGCTCCAGATTCTTGGCCACGAAGAGGATGTGAACGCCCGGTTCGACAAGACCGGAGTCCTCGGTCATCGACATCAGCATCTCGCGCACCAGCGTGTTGTAGCGCTCATCGACTTCGTCATCGGAATGCCAGACACGAACGGCTGGCTCGACGTCGGCGGACGCCAGCGCGTCGAGGACTTCGCGCAGCTGCTTGATCACGATCTCGCCAAGCCGCTCAACCTGCCGGTTCAGGGACACCGGGGCGTAGCCGGCCAGGTCACCGGCGCGATAGGCGATATTCTTGGCAAGGTCGCCGACCCGCTCGAGATCGGCGGCAATCTTGAGGGCCGAGATCGTCATGCGCAGATCGGTCGCAAGCGGCTGGCGCAGGGCGAAGAGGCGAAGCACGCGCTTCTCGATATCAACCTGCAGCGCATTGACCTGCTTTTCGCGCGCCTTGACGTCAGGCTTGACGCTGGCATCGCGCCGGACGACAGCGGAGATCGCCTTCTCAAGCTGGGTTTCGACCAGACCGCCCATGCGGGCGAGGTCATCAGCGAGTTGGTCGAGTTCCTCGCCATAGGCGGTAACAATATGGGCCGTTCTGGAAAGTGCCATTTCTGGCCCTCCTCTCGATGGTCGCGGCGGCCTAGCCGAAACGTCCTGTGATGTAGTCTTGCGTGCGGGTGTCGCGCGGGTTGGTGAAAATATCCTCGGTCAGCCCGTATTCGACCAAGTTGCCCATGTGGAAGAAGGCGGTGTGCTGGGACACACGGGCCGCCTGCTGCATCGAGTGGGTCACGATGATGATGCAGTAATTCTCGCGCAGCTCGTCGATCAGTTCCTCGATCCGGGCCGTGGCGATCGGGTCGAGCGCCGAACAGGGCTCGTCCATCAGGATCACTTCCGGATTGACCGCGATCGCCCGGGCAATGACCAGGCGCTGCTGCTGACCGCCGGACAGGCTGGTGCCCGGATGGCTCAGGCGATCCGAGACCTCGTCCCAGAGGCCGGCCTTGCGCAGCGCGCTTTCGACAATCTCGTCCAGCTCCGGGCGGGTCATCGCCAAACCGTGGATGCGCGGTCCATAGGCGACATTGTCATAGATCGACTTGGGGAACGGGTTCGGTTTCTGGAACACCATGCCGACGCTGGCGCGCAGGACGACGGGGTCGATCGACTTGTCGTTGATCTCCTGGCCGTCAATCGTCAGCGAGCCGCCGACAACCGCGCCATCGATCGTGTCATTCATGCGGTTCAGGCAGCGCAGGAAGGTCGACTTGCCGCAGCCGGACGGGCCGATGAAGGCCGTGACCGAACGATCCGGAATGTCGATCGACACATCGTGCAGGGCCTGCTTGCCGGAATAGCTCACCGTCACATTGCGGGCGGCCACCTTGATCGGCTGCTCAGCGACTGGGTTTTCAGGGGTATCGGTCATGACACTACCATCTCCGCTCGAAGCGACGGCGCAAATAGATGGCCAGGGCATTGAACCCGATCATCAGCGCGAGAAGAACCATAATTGCGGCAGCCGTCCGCGCCTCGAATGCGCGCTCGGCGCCATCCGACCACAGGAAGACCTGGACCGGCATGACGGTGGCGGGCTGGGTGAAGCCCTCCAGCCCCAGCGTCGGGGCATCGGCGATGAAGGCGACCATGCCGATCATCAGCAGCGGCGCAGTCTCGCCCAGAGCCTGGGCGAGCCCGATGATGGCACCGGTCAGGATACCCGGCGCGGCGAGCGGCAACACGTGATGGAAGACAGTCTGGGTCCGCGACGCGCCCACGGCAAGGGCCGCCTGGCGGATCGATTGCGGCACCGCCTGCAGCGCGGCGCGGGTCGCGATGATGACCGTCGGCAGGGTCATCAGGGACAGGACGAGACCGCCGACAAGCGGAGCCGAGCGCGGCAGCCCGAAGGCATTGATGAAGACGGCCAGGCCCAGCAGACCAAACACGATCGAGGGGACGGCGGCGAGGTTGTTGATATTCACCTCGATCAGCGCGGTGAAGCGGTTTTTCGGGGCGTATTCTTCCAGATAGAGGGCAGTGAACACCCCGATCGGCACCGAGATGATGATCGTGATGATCATCGTCAGGATCGAGCCGTAGAGGGCCCCCTTGACCCCGGCCAGCTCCGGCTCGCGGCTGTCGGCATTGGCAAACAGATAGGTATTGAAGGCCGGGCTGATCGCACCGCGCGCTTCCAGCGCCCGGGTCCAGACGATCAGTTGATCGCTGACCCGGCGGCGTTCGGCCGGCGTATCAATCACGTAAAGGGTCCAATCGGTGGTCGGTTCGGCCGAGCCATTCCCCAGCAGGAAGCGGCCATTGGCGGTCGCGCCGTCGCGGGCAAGGCTGGTCAGGGCGATCGTGCGCCCACCGGTTTCCACCAGGATGCTGGGCAGGCTGCCATCGAGCATGAGCGGGCCGGAATCGGCCTCCAGGGTCGCCCGGATGTCGCTCGCCCGTCGGCGGTTGAGCTCGGCATCATAGAGCATGTCTTCCGCATCGGTTCCGGTCAGGTCGGCGGCCAGTGCGGCAAGGCTGTCGGCCTCCACTTCCAGGACCGTCGCGCGGGCCCGAAGGGTGCGAGCGATCTCGGCCGCCAGATCGCGGAAGTCGGTCGCCGTGGAACGGACCGTGACCGTGTCGCCCTCGGCCGCCACCGTGAGCGATCCGTCGGTATCCAGGGTCCGGTCCTCGACCAGCAGCCCCTTGAGATAGAGATCGAGATCATCGGCCAGCGGCATGGTGAAGTCGTAGCGGGTTCCGATCAGGGTCGGGTCCTCAAGCACATCATCCATGAGGCGCGTGGCATTGAGGGCGGTATAGAGGCTGAACAGGTTGCGCAGGTCACCGCGCGACTGGACCTCGGGAAACTCGGCCCGCATGGCGTCCTGCAGGATGCGGCTGTAGCTGCCGCGACGGACCGACTCCTCGCTGCCATCGCCCATCGGGTCGACGGCCTCGCGATCAAGCTCGACGGTCAGGACCAGCTCGTTCGCGGTAAAGGCCGGCAGGCCGCCCGAGACGATGGACGTCAACAGGATGATCAGGATACCGACCGCGGTCGCGACCGCGGCGAGTCCGGCCGCGCGAAAGCGCAGCTCAGCCCGGTAGCGCGCACCGAGATTCTTGGCGACGGCATTCCGGATCGGCGAGATGTCGGGCGTATCAGTCATATTTTTCCCGGTATCTTTGCACGACGCGCAGCGCGATGACGTTCATCACCAGGGTGATGACGAAGAGGACCAGGCCCAGCGCGAAGGCCGACAGGGTCTTGGGACTGTCGAATTCCTGGTCACCGGTCAGCAGCATGACGATCTGGACCGTGATGGTGGTGACGGATTCCAGCGGGTTGGCGGTCAGGTTGGCGCCTTGCCCCGCGGCCATGACGACGATCATCGTTTCACCCACAGCGCGGGAGACAGCCAGCAGGATGGCGCCGACAATGCCCGGCAGGGCCGCCGGCAGGATGACCCGGCCGATCGTTTCAGACTTGGTCGCGCCCATGGCGTAGGAGCCGTCGCGCAGGGATTGCGGTACCGAATTGATGACGTCATCGCTGAGCGAGGAAATGAAGGGGATGATCATCACCCCCATGACCAGCCCGGCCGACAGTGCACTCTGGGTCACCACATCATCAATGCCGACCATGGCGAAGAAGCTGCGAATGGCCGGTCCGACGGTCAACAGGGCGAAGAAGCCGTAGACCACGGTCGGGATGCCGGCGAGGATTTCGAGGACCGGCTTGGCGGTCAGGCGGAAACGCGGTCCGGCATATTCCGACAGGTAAATCGCCGAGAGCAGGCCGATGGGCACCGCCACCGTCATCGCGATCAGCGTGATCATGGCGGTACCGGCGAACAGCGGCACGGCTCCGAACGCGCCGGACTGGCCGACCTGGTCCGCGCGCAGGGCAATCTGCGGCGACCATTGAAGGCCGAACAGGAATTCCGTCAGCGGCACGGTCGAGAAGAAGCGCAGGCTCTCGAACAGCAGCGAGAAGACAATACCGATCGTCGTCATGATCGCGATTACCGACGACAGGAAGAGCATCGCGGTGATGAGTCGCTCGACATGATTGCGAGCCCTGAATCCGGCCGTGATCTGGCCGCGGGTCCGCACCAGCCCGCCAAAAGCGATTGCCAGCGCGACCGCAGCGAGCAGGAAGCGCAACTGATTGTCATAGCGCCCCATCACCCGCGCGGCCGCATCGAGCTCAGCACTGGCGCGGCTGGCCAGGCCATCGGTGGCGATCCGGCGCGCATCGGACAGGAAGAGCTGGCGACGTTCGCGCGGCGCGTGGGCGAGTTCGAAACCTGCCAGCGCGCGCACGCCGGCATTGGCGGTCGTCGCATCACGGGCGACAGCGTCACGCAGGACAGTCCGGCGACCGAGACGGGCCTCCTCGGCGGTGGCGATCTGATTGACCAGATCGGTCTGTTCGCGACCGAGCGCTTCCAGACGCGCCGGATCCCGGTCCTCGCCGCGCGCGCTGCGCAGCTGGGCCATGGATGACGCAATCACATCGGCGCGCTCGCGCAGGACCGACAGGGCCTCTTCAAGCTCTCGGGTCGCGGCATCGGCGGCGAGGTCACCCTCGAACCGCGTGGTCAGCTCGATGGCGTCGCGGCGCAGTTCGGCCTCGGTGAGGCGATCGACCAGGTTCGCGCCGAACATGCCATAGGCGGCCAGCAGCACGAAGGCCGGCAGGCCGGTCCAGATCGCAACGTAATAGCCATGATAATTGGGCAGGGAGTGCAGCCGCGCCGTCGCGCCGGAAACGGCGGCGATCGCCCGCGACCGGCCGACATAGAATCCGCCGGCCAGCATCACGATGATCGCGAGCGCGACAATGGCGATAATGGACATGAAATTCCCCTCGGCTCGCCGATTGGTGGTCCCGATCCCGGTGCACCGAGTCATTTGATAGACCCTGTGCGCGCCCCGTTTATGACACTCAGACTACAGTTTTGTGACACCGGCCGGTGTGCCGGCAATGAGTCTGTCGACTTATCGTCAACCCATTGACGTTTAAGACGCTTTTATCTGACGTTTCGAGATAGGCAGAAATACGCTGAACACAGATCCGGAGCCCGGGAGGCTCTCGACGGTGAAGCCGCCACGGTGACGGTTGACGATGTGCTTGACGATGGCGAGGCCCAGACCGGTCCCTTCACGCGGACCGCTCTTCTGGCCATCGACCCGATAGAACCGCTCGGAGAGGCGCGGCAGGTTGCGGCGCTCGATCCCCTTGCCGCTATCGCGGACTCGGATCGCCACGAATCGGTCTCCGGCCTCATAGGCCGGCGCCGCGAGTGTCAGGCGGCTGGCCCCCTCGCCCAGGACGAGCCCCGGCCGCTCGGCCTGGTCACGCGACAGGTCAGTCGTCACCTCAAGCGTGATTTCCGCTCCGGCGTTGGAGTATTTGATCGCATTTTCGACCAGGTTCATGACCACTTCGAGCAACTGGTCGCGGTCGCCGACCGCGGTCACCGAGGGCGCCACTGCCGGCACGATGTCCAGCGTGATCGATTTCTCTGCGAGCTGTGGCCGCAGGACATCGACCACGTCATCAATAATGCCGCTCACATCGGCGAGGCCGCCCGGGGGCACATGCTCATCCATCTCGACCCGCGATAGCGACAAGAGGTCATTGATCAGTCGCTGCATGCGCTCGGTCTGGTCGAACATGATGGCTAGGAAACGGTCGCGCGCCTCGGGGTCATCCTTGGCATGGCCGCGAAGGGTCTCGATAAAGCCGGCCAGTGAGGCCAGCGGCGTGCGCAATTCGTGGCTGGCATTGGCCAGGAAGTCGGCCCGCATCCGGTCGGCCCGCTTGATCGAGGTCTCATCGGACAGAACCAGCATGGCGCGCCAGGGCAGGGCCGGCTCATCACGGCTCGCAAGCGGCGCGACAAAAGCCCGGACATGGCTCTCGACCGGCGCCATCATCGAGTATTCCACCTGATCAACCGCCTGCCCCCGCAAGGCAGAGCTGACGGCTTCGAGGACCTGGGGCTGACGCAGTACCGCCGAGAGATGACCCGTCACGGCGCCCAGGCCGAGGAAATCCCGCGCTGCCGGATTGGCGATTTCGATACGGCCGCCGGCGCCGATCAGCAAGACCGGTATTGGCAGGTTTTCGAGCATGACCTTGGCGCGCAGGGACACGTCGGGATCAACCTCGCCACGCTCGCGCACAGACCGGTTTTTCGGCAATGGGTTCAGCGTTGTGCTGATGGTCAGGTAGTAGAAGGTCGACAGCGCGGCGATCGTCGCGATCGCGACAACCGTCTCCAGCAGGCCGAGCTCGCCGAACAGCCAGAACAGCACGAGGACCATGCTGCCAAGCGCGGCAACCGCAGCGGTATCGCGCCGTCTGATACGGATCATCGGCGCGTCAGATGCCCTATTATTGCTCAAGTTTTAGTCGCTTTCACGCCAGCCTTGCGTCATGTACCCGGCAGTTCGAAGCCGGGACAGGGTCGCGTGCAGGCCTTCTAGCCCGATTTGCATCCAATTGACGAGCCTGCGGCATCAAAGCCGTGATGGCGGAATAACCACATCACGAATTTCGAGAGAGTTTTCATGCCATTCGCTATGCATTTAGTGTTTTTCGATAAAAATATGTTGACTTTCGCTAAGCGCTTTCTAGGATGCACATCCATTCATGCTCAAGACGTGCGGGGACAACGCATGGCAAAACGTTTGTTAGTAATCGCCACTGCGCTGGCCACGGCATCCTGCAGCTCGCTGCAGGCTTTCGAGACCCGGGAGTTCAGTGCCGACGGGACCCTCCCGCCGGCACCGACCGCCTGGTCGGCTGGCACAGGTGAAGCCGGAGCCGAGCTGGCGCGGGACTGGGTCGCATCCATGCAGGATGACCGCCTGACCGCCCTGATCGACGAGGCCTTCGCCGGCAATCCAACCCTCAACCAGTCACTGGCGCGCTATCATGGTGCCCTGGCCGCGGCCCGTATCAGCGGTGCGCGCTACCTGCCCCAGCTTGACGGCAGCGCCAGCTACCAGCGCACCGAGCCGAATGTCGGCTCGGGCTCGAACAGCTACGGTCTCGGACTTTCCGCGTCCTGGGAAACCGACCTCTGGGGCGCCCTGCGCGACAATGCCCGCGCCAGCGGCCTGAACGCCGAGGCGGCAGCGGAAGACCTTCGCGCCACACAGCTCTCGATCGCCGGCCTGGTCGCCAAGGGATGGTTCTCGCTCATCGAGTCCCGCCTGCAGACCGAGCTCGCCGAGCGCGACGTCGCAACCCGCCAGCGCTCGCTCGACCTGACCGAACGTCGCTTCGCCCGCGGCCTGGTACGCAGTTCCGATGTCCGCACGGCGCGCAGCGCCCTGGCCTCCTCGGAAGCGGCCCTCGCCTCCCGCCAGCGCGCGGAATCGGCCTCGGCCCGCAGCCTCGAGACCCTTCTCGGGCGCTATCCGGCTGCGACCCTGACACCCGGAACCGACTTCCCGAGCTTTGACGCCCTCGGCGGCCTTGGCACGCCGGTCGACCTGCTCGCCCGTCGCCCCGACGTGCGTGCCGCGGAAGACCGCCTCGACGCCGCCGGCCTGCAATCGCAAGCCGCAGCCAAGGCTCTCATCCCGAGCCTGTCCCTGCGCGGATCCTCCGGCACGGGCGGCCTCGACGTCTCGGACATGTTCGACCTGGACACGCTGGTCTCCAGCCTGACCGCCTCGCTCGTCGCCCCGATTTTCGACGGTGGCAGCCTGCTGGCCCAGCGTGACCAGGTCTATGCCAATGCCGAAGGGCTGGTTGCGAGCTATGTCGCGACGGTCCTGACCGCCTGGCAGGAAGCGGAGAACGCCATCCATGCCGACGTTATTCTCGCCCGTCGGGTCGAGAGCCTGCGCCAGGCCTATGAAGAAGCGGCCGCTGCCGAAGACCTTGTGGTCCGCGAGTACGCCCGCGGCGTATCGACCATCTTTGAACTGCTGACCGCCCAGTCGCGGCGGATCAGCGCTGAAAGCCAGTACATCTCGGCACGTCGCGAACGCGCGACCAATCGTGTCGATCTTTACCTCGCCCTCGCCGGCGATTTCTCCGCGGCCCAGTCCGCAGACCCGGCCGCGCAGACAGGAGAATAATCATGGGTAAGCTCATCGGACGCTTCGTGATCATCGGCGTTGTTGCCGCCGCCGGACTGGTCGTCATCTTCGGCCTCTTCGCCACACAGGAAGAACCCGACCGCGCCAATGCGGCGCCTCGCCCGGTCGCGGTCTTTGTCGACGCAGCCCAGCTGGAAACAATTGCCTTGCAGGTCTCGTCGCAAGGCGAGGCCCGGCCGCGCACCCAGATCAATCTGGTCCCGCAAGTGGCCGGCCGGATCACCTATGTGAACCCGGACTTCATCGAGGGCGGTTTCTTCGAGGCCGGAGAAACCCTCGTTCAGATCGACGATGCCGACTACCGGCTCGCCGTCACCCGCGCTTCGGCCCAGGTCGCCCAGGCCCAACAGGCGCTGATCCGCGAGCAGGCCGAATCCGAACTGGCCGCCAGCGAATGGGCCGTGCTGGGTGACGGGGAAGCCTCCTCGCTGACCCTGCGCGAGCCGCAAATGGCCGAAGCCCGCGCCCAGCTGGCTGCCGCTGAAGCCTCGCTCCAGTCGGCTCGCCTCGACCTGCAGCGGACCCGCATTTCGGCACCGTTCAGCGGCCGCGTGCGCAGCCAGAATATCGGTCTCGGCCAATATGTCTCGCCGGGCACGCCGATGGGTGAGGTCTTCTCGACCGATGCCATCCTGGTGCGCCTGCCGCTGACCGACCATGAACTCGGCCTGCTGGGTATTCCGATCGCCTATAACGCCGGTGGCGAAGGTGAAGGCATGCCCGTGCAGCTGACGGCAACGCTCGCTGACCGCCAGCACACCTGGCAGGGCCGGATCATCCGCACCGACAGCGCCATCGATCCGCAGACCCGTGTTCTCTATGCCATCGCCGAGGTGACCGATCCCTACGGTGCCGGCGCTGCCAATGGCGTGCCGCTGGCTGTCGGCCTGTTCGTGACCGCCAGCATCACAGGACGCGATGTCGAGAACGCCTACATTCTGCCCCGCTCTGCCCTGCGTGGTCAGGACAATGTCTATGTCGCTGAAGAAGGCGGCACGCTCTCGGTCCGGACGGTCCACGTGATCGACTCCAATTCCGACCGCGTCGTCGTCTCCTCGGGCGTCGAGCGTGGCGAACTGGTGGTCACCTCACCGATCCGTGGCGCCAATGATGGCATGCGCATCCAGACCTTCGCCCAGAGCGGCGAGATGATGGCGGCCTATTCGGCGACCTATGATGAAGAACCGGCCGAGGGCCTGGCTGAAACCGAAACCGGCGACGCCGACAGCGGTGCTGTCGCGAGCAACGGCTAAGCGCACCGCGCTGACGAAGGGAGACGGCGATGACCGATCCGAACACCACACATGACGAGGCCCCGCGGGGCGGTATTATCGGCTGGTGGGCGCGCAATTCCGTCGCCGCCAACCTGGTCATGATCATCGCCGTCATCGGCGGGTTCATGGGCTACAAGTCGCTGAACCGGGAGGTCTTCCCGACCGTCTCGGTCAACGGCGCCAGCGTTTCGGTGGCCTGGCCCGGTGCTTCGCCGCAGGAAGTCGAGGAACAGATCATCGTCCGCATCGAGGAAGCCCTCGCGGACATGGATGGCATCGAGACCATCACCTCGACCGCACGTGAAGGCGGCGGCTTCGTCAATATCGAGGGCAAGCGCTCGGTCGATGTCGGCGAGTTCATTGACGCCATCAAGCTGGAAGTCGACTCGGTCAACAACCTCCCGCAATCGGCCTTCCGCCCCGTCGTCACGCCCTGGCGGTCCCAGGACCAGGTCGTTGGTTTCGCCGTTCACGGCGCCGCCGAACGCCGGGACCTGCAAGCCATCGCCCGGGAAATCCGCGACGAGGTGGCCCAGCTTCCCGGTGCCTCCATCGTCAACATGTGGGCGACGCGCGACGAGGAAGTCTCGATCGAGGTCTCCGAGGAGACCCTGCGCCGCTATGACCTGACCTTCGACGAGATCGTCCGCGCCGTCCGCTCCACTTCGCTTAACGCCTCGGCCGGCACCATCCGCACCGAGCTCGGCGAAGTGCCGATCACCTCGCGCCAGCTGGCCGACACGGCTCCGGAATTCGAGGACATCATCATCCGCCAGACCGCTGATGGCGGCACCCTGCGGGTGCGCGATGTCGCCCGGGTGACCGACGGCTTCGTCGATTCAAACCTGGAAGCCACCTATAATGGCGAGCCGATGGTTCTGGTCGTGGTCGAAACCTCGCCGAATATCGACGTCGTCGACACCTCCCAGCAGGTCCGTGACTATATCGATCGCAAGCGTCTGGAACTGCCCGACGGCACCCATTTGTCGCTGTGGTGGGACAATTCCGAGCAGTATACCGGCCGGATGGAAACGATCGCCAGCTCGGCCCTGTTCGGTGGCGTGCTGGTCCTCATCGTCCTCTTCCTCTTCCTGCGCCCCATCGTCGCCTTCTGGGTGACCATCGGCATCTTTGTTGCCTTTGGCGGCGCCTTCCTGATCCTGCCAATGCTCGGCGTGACGCTGAACATGCTGTCGCTGTTCGCCTTCCTGCTCGTGATCGGTATCGTCGTCGATGACGCCATTGTGGTCGGGGAGAATATTCACGACCGGGTTGAACGCGGCGAACCGGGCCTGACGGCTGCCGTCATCGGCACCCAGATGGTGGCCAAGCCGGTCATCTTCGCGGTCATCACCACCATCATGATGTTCTCGCCCTGGATGCTGCTGACCGGTCCGGAAGTGCAGTTCACCAGCCAGATCTCGCTGGTGGTGATCGCCGCCCTGAGCTTCTCGCTGGTCGAGTCCCTGCTCATCCTGCCGGCCCACCTGTCGCACATGAAGCCGCAGTCCAATACCGGCTTCTTCGGTCCGCTGATCGCGGTCCAGCGCGCCATCGCCAACTCGCTGCTGGCCTTTGCCCGCAACGTCTACCGCCCGGCGGCCAAGGCCTGCATCCGCAACCGCTATGCGACCTTCATCGGCTTCTTCCTGATCTTCGGCATCTCGATTGCCCTGCTGGCGACCAATCGCGTCGGCTCTGTCTTCATGCCGCAGATCGAGAATGAGACGATCCAGACCACGATCCAGCTTGCCGAAGGCACGCCGTGGAACCGGACCGAACAGGTGCGTCAGCAACTCGACAGCGCCCAGGACCAGGCCCTGCAATTCTATCGCGAGGCGTTCCCCGGCGAGATCGACATGATCGAAAGCCGCTCGACGATGGCCACCGATGGCCGGATCCGCGCCTGGATCACCCTGGCCGATCCCGAGGATCGTCCCGGCGGCCTGCCGACGGCGGAAGTCGCCGCCAAGATCCGCGAATTCCTGGGTCCGATCCCGGATGCCGAGGAAATCCGTCTCGACTCGACGATCAATGATGGCGGCAATTCGATGAATTTCGCCCTCTCGGGTCAGAGCCTGGACGAATTGCGGGCAGCCGCTGCCGACCTGAAGGAACAGCTGCGCAGCTATGACACGCTCTATGACGTGATCGACTCCATGCAGACCTCGACCGACGAACTGCAGGTCCGCCTGCGTCCGGATGCCCGGGCGCTCGGCCTGACCCTCGCTGACGTCACCCGTCAGGTCCGCCAGGCCTTCTACGGCGAAGAGGCCCAGCGCCTGCCGCGTGAAGGTCAGGACGTTCGCGTCATGATCCGCATGGACGAGGATTCCCGCCGGTCGCTGGATACCTTCCGCGACATTCGCATCCGCACGGCGGACGGACGGGAAGTCCCGCTCACCACGGTCGCGGAGGCGGATTTTGCGCCGGGTCTCAACCGGATCAATCGGCGCAACGGCATGCGCACGATCACGGTCAGCGCCGAGCTGTCGGATCCGGCCGCCCGGGGCGACATCAATGCCAGTCTCGACGACGACTATTGGGACACGTTTGAAGCCCGCTTCCCGCACGTCTCGCGCGACGAAATCGGCCAGGCCGAGGGGCAGCGCGAATTCATGGCGGAAGTCATCGTGCTGCTGATGTTCGCCCTGATCTCCATGTACCTGCTGCTGGCGATCGCCTTCCGCTCCTACTTCCAGCCGATCGTGATCATGATCGCCATCCCGTTCTCGCTGACCGGGGCAATCTTCGGCCACTACATGTTCGGCATGCCGATCGCCCTCTTCTCCTATTTCGGGGTCGGGGCTGCGGCGGGCGTCGTGATCAACGACAACCTGGTGCTGCTCGACTTCGTCAACCGCCTGCGGGCCAATGGCGTCGGGGCCTTCCAGGCCCTGGTCGATGCCGGCGTCCAGCGCTTCCGTCCGATCCTGCTGACCTCGGTCACGACCTTCCTCGGAATCTTCCCGATGATGGCCGAACGCTCGACCCAGGCCGAGTTCCTGAAGCCGATGGTGGTGGCTCTGGCCTTCGCCGTCATCTTCGCCCTCTTCCTGACCCTGCTGCTGGTCCCGGCCATGTATGCGATCGGGGTCGACATCGCCCGCTTCTTCCGGATGGTGTGGACGGGCAAGAAACAGCCGGCGCTCGGCGGCCACTATACCGACACCGATTTCGCCCATGGCGAGCAGGCCGGTCACCTCGACCACTCGCCTGCCGAATAATTGGCGTCGAAACGCCCCGCGTTGTATTCAATGCGGGGCGTTTCTGCGTCTTGAACACTGAATTAGGGGATTTTCGCATGAAAAAGCTTTTGCTCAGCACCGCCGTCCTGGCGCTCACGGCGGCCTGCCAGCCGGCGGCACCGACCGACCCGGCTGCGACCGAGACACAAACCACCGCAACCGCAACCGCCAGTCCGGAAATCGGCGCCTGGGGTTTCGACCTGACCGGCATGGACACCAGCGTCACAGCCGGCAATGACTTCTACCGCTACGCCAATGGCGCCTGGCTCGACCGCACGGAAATCCCGTCCGACCGCTCCAATTACGGCATGTTCACCGAGCTCGCGATCGAAGCCGAGGAACAGGTCCAGGAAATCATCCTCGAGCTCGCCGCGCTCGACGCGGCCAACGGGACCATCGAGCAGAAGGTCGGCGACCTCTATGGCAGCTGGATGGACACCTCGACCATCGACCAGCTCGGCCTGACCCCGATCCAGCCCTATCTCGACGAGATCGCTGCGGCCGAGACCCATGAGGATATCGGCGCGCTGTTCGCGACGATCTATCACCAGTCGCCTTATGGCGTCGGCATCATTCCCGACCCCGCCGATACGACCCGCTACACGGTCTTTGTCGGCCAAGGCGGTCTCGGCCTGCCCGACCGCGACTTCTATCTGGAAGAAGACAACCAGCGCTATCGCGATGCCTACCTCGCCTATATCGAGCAGGTCTTCGACCTCGCCGGCATGGATGACGGTGCGACCAAGGCCCAGGCCATTTTCGATCTGGAAATGCGCATCGCCGAGACCCATTGGACCCAGGCCGACAGCCGCGACATCCAGAAAATCTACAACCCGATGCCGATGGACCAGCTGTCTGCCCTGGCCCCGCAGCTGAACTTCGAAGCCGGCATGGAACAGCTCGGCCTCGACAGCGTAGCGACCTATCTCGTCGCCCAGCCGAGCGCGATCGAAGCGGCCGGCACCATCTTCGCGGAAACCCCGGTTGATGTGTGGCAGGACTACATGACCTTCCACTTCATCCGCTCGAATGCCGGCGCCCTGCCGGAGGCCTTCGATGCCGCCAATTTCGCGATGTACGGCACCACGCTGAACGGGACCGAAGACCAGCGCCCGCGCGATCGTCGCGGCGTCAACCTGGTGGGTGGCCAGCTCGGCGAAGCCGTCGGCCAGGTCTATGTCGACCGTCACTTCCCGCCGGAATCCAAGGCCGCCATGGAAGAGCTGGTCAACAACCTGACCACCGCTTTCGCCGGTCGCCTCGAAGCGCTGGACTGGATGGACGACGCAACCCGCGTCAACGCCCTCCAGAAGCTCTCCACCTTCGAGCCGCGCATTGGCTATCCGGACGAGTGGCAGGATTATTCGAACCTCGAGATCCGCGCTGACGACCTGTTCGGCAACATGATGCGCCTGAACGAGTTCCAGTGGAACGAGCAGGTCGCCGATCTGGCCGGCCCGGTCGATCGCGATGCCTGGCCCTACCCGCCGCAAACGGTCAACGCGTCCTACAATCCGCTGATGAACCAGATCACCTTCCCGGCCGGCATCCTGCAGCCGCCCTTCTTCGATCCCAATGCCGATGCAGCGATGAATTACGGAGCCATCGGCGCCGTCATCGGTCACGAAATCGGCCACGGCTTCGACGATCAGGGTCGCCGCTTCGACTATGACGGATCCATCCGTGATTGGTGGAGCGAGGAGACCAATGAGCGCTTCGAGGCGCGCGCTGACCGTCTTGGCGCGCAGTATTCGAGCTATTCCCCGGTCGAGGGCCGCTTCGTGAATGGTGAATTCACGATGGGCGAGAATATCGGCGATCTGGGCGGGTTGCAGATGGCCTATACCGCCTATCAGCACCATCTCGATTCCTGCTGTGATGGCGAGGCCCCGGTCATTGACGGCTTCACCGGTGAGCAGCGCTTCTTCCTGGCCTGGGCCCAGGTCTGGCGCCGCCTCTATCGCGAGGACAATCTGATCAACCGCCTCGCAACTGACCCGCACAGCCCGTCGCAATACCGCACCAATGGCGTCGTGCGAAATCTCGACGTCTGGTACGAGGCCTTCGGCGTGACCGAGGACAATGACCTCTACCTGCCGCCGGAAGAGCGTGTCTCGATCTGGTAGGTTTTGCCTGAATGATGATGAAGCGGCCCGGCGGAAACGTCGGGCCGTTTTCATTACAGGGCTGTTACACATGCCCGGGAAGTATTGCGCCAGCGCCGGAAAGCCCTAGTTTCCCCCCCGAAGGTTTGCCTATTTTGGGGAGGTATGAATGAAGAAATTTCTCTTGGCCGGCGCGAGCCTGGCCCTGTTGGCCGCTTGCAGCCCGGCTGCGAATGAAGCGCCCATTGCTGACACAACAGCACAGGACGAGGCCGGCACCAGCGCGGTAACGACCTCGGTCGGTGACCCGTCTGCCGGTGATCCGCGCCTCGGGAGCTGGGGCATCGAGACCCAGCATGTCGACAGTTCGGTTCACCCGGGTGACGATTTCAACCGCTATGTGAACGGTGGCTGGCTTGACTCGGTCGAGATGCCGCAGGGCTTCTCCCGCTTCGGCTCCTTCACCGAGCTCTTCCTTCTGTCGGAAGAGCGTATCAACGGCATCATCGAGGAAGCCGTCGCGGCCGAAACGACTGCTGGCCAGCCGCTGCAGCAGATCGGCGATCTCTATGCGTCGTATATGGACCAGGATACGCTTCAGGCGCGTGGTTTTGAGCCGGCCCAGCCGATGATCGACCGCATCGCCGCCGCCACCAGCCATGACGACATCGCGACCCTGATGGGCATGCCCGGAACAAGCTCCATCTTCGGTGCGGGCGTAACGCGCGACCAGGGCAATCCGGACCGCTACATCGTCGGCGTCAGCCAGAGTGGCCTCGGCCTGCCGACCCGCGACTACTACCTCGAAGACACCGAGCGCTACCAGGGCTACCGCGATGCCTATGTCGCCTATATCGGCGATACGTTCGGCTTTATCGGTGTCGAGGGCGGCGCCGAGCGTGCCCAGCGCATCCTCGATCTGGAAACGGCCTTCGCTGAGGTACACTGGACCCGCGAAGACAGCCGTGACAGGACCCGGACCTACAACCTGATGACGACGGAACAGCTCGCCGCCGACGCACCGGGCTTCAACTGGACCGCCTTCATGGAAGCCCTGGACTTCGCGGACCAGACCGAAGTGGTGATCCGTCAGGATACTGCCATCCAGTCCCTCGCCACCCTGTTCACCGAGGTTCCGGTGGAAACCTGGCAGGACTGGATGACCTTCCGCTACCTGTCGAGCAATCGCGGGTCGCTCACGCCGGAATTCTACGAGCGCTCCTTCGACTTCTACGACCGCACCCTGTCGGGCGTGGACGAACCGCGCCCGCTGGAATCCCGTGGCGTGCAATACGTGAACGGAGCCATGGGCATGGCGCTGGGCCAGATCTATGTCGAGCGCTACTTCCCGCCGGAATACAAGGCGCAGATGGAAGTTCTCGTCGATTATCTCGGCATGGCCCTGCGTGAGCGCCTCGAGACCCTGGAATGGATGGACGAAGAGACGCGCGCCGGAGCGATCGACAAGTTCGAGAACTTCACGCCGAAGATCGGTTATCCCGACCAGTGGCCGGACTATTCCTCTATCGAAATCCGCCCGGATGACCTGTTCGGCAATTCCGAGCGTATTTCGGCCTGGGCTCGCGCCGATAGCCGGGCCCGCCTGCGCGGTCCGATCCGCCATTGGGAATGGGGCATGACGCCGCAAACGGTGAACGCCTATTATTCGCCGACGGCAAACGAGATCGTCTTCCCGGCGGCCATCCTTCAGGGTCCGTTCTTCGACCCCTATGCCGATCCGGCGGTCAACTTCGGCGGCATTGGTGCCGTGATCGGCCATGAAATGGGCCACGGCTTCGACGATCAGGGCAGCCGCTCCGATGGCGATGGCGTGCTTCGTGACTGGTGGACCGACGACAGCCGCGGGAACTTTGACGCGCGTACCGATCAGCTGGCGGCCCAGTACAGCGAGTTCTCCCCGATCGAGGGCGAATTCGTCAACGGACGCTTGTCGCTTGGCGAGAACATCGGCGATGTCGGTGGCCTGTCGATGGCCCACCGGGCCTACCAGCTCTATCTCCGCGACCATGGCGGCGAAGCGCCGGTGCTCGACGGTTTCACCGGGGACCAGCGCTTCTACATGGCCTGGGGCCAAGTCTGGCGGAACCTGTACACCGAACAGGCTCTTGTCCGTCAGCTGCGTCAGGGACCGCACTCGCCGGCGCAGTACCGGATCAATGGCGCCCTGCGCAACCAGGATGGTTGGTACGAAGCCTTCGGCATCACTGAAGAGCACGACCTCTACCTGCCGCCGGAAGAGCGCGTCTCGATCTGGTAAGGTTCGGACAGAACTGACGAAACGGCCCGGCGGAAACGTCGGGCCGTTTTGCATTCCGCGGCTTGCAACGCGCGCCCAAAACCCGTCCTATCGCGCCGACCGAAGTGTCGAAGGGGACGATCATGGAAGCCGAAGCCGCGCCGCTATTCAGCAATGACGCCATCATCATGGGTCTGCTGGCCGCCCTGCTGGGGCTGGTCTTCTGGACCTCCAGTCTCGACAGCAAGCTGGCCCGCGGCTTCTACCGCGTCTTCCCGCCGCTGCTGCTGTGCTACTTCCTGCCCTCGCTGCTGAACCTCTTCAACATCGTCGATCCCGAGGCCTCGCAGACCTATTTCGTCGCCTCGCGCTATCTGCTGCCCGCGGCCCTTGTCCTGCTGACCATGTCGGCAGACCTGCCGGCGACTTTCCGGCTCGGACCCAAGGCGCTGATCATGTTCTTCACCGGCACGGTCGGCGTCATGATCGGCGGCCCGCTCGCCCTGCTGGTCGCCAGCTGGCTGTTCCCGGACGTCATCGGTGTGACCGGGCCGGATGCGGTCTGGCGCGGCATGACGACCCTCGCCGGGTCCTGGATCGGCGGCGGCGCCAACCAGGCGGCGATGTACGAGTTCTTCAGCGTCGGCGGCGAGGTCTACTCGGCCTGGATCGCGGTCGACATCATCGTCGCCAATATCTGGCTGGCCATCCTTCTGCTCGGCGTGGCCAACGCCAAACGGATCGATCGCGCGCTCAAGGCGGATACCGGAGCCGTCGATGCGCTGCGCCGCAAGGCCGATGAGTTCGAGCAGGCCCATGCCCGGATTCCCGATCTCAAGGACCTGATGGTGATTCTCGCCTTCGGCCTCGGCGCCATGGGCCTCTCCCACATCATCGCCGACATCATGGGCCCCTGGGTCGCGACGCATGCGCCGGGCCTGGCGGATCTGGGGATGGCCTCGGGCTTCTTCTGGCTGATGCTGTCGGCGACCATCATCGGGGTCAGCCTGTCCTTCACCAAGGCCCGCAGCCTGACCGGTGCCGGGTCCATGAAGGTCGGCTCGGTCTTCATCTATGTCCTGGTCGCGACGATCGGCATGCGGATGGACATCACGGCGATCTTCCGCAACACCGAATTCTTCCTGATCGGATCGATCTGGATGGCCATCCACATCTCGCTCCTGCTCGCCGTCGCCTCGCTAATCAAGGCGCCCACCTTCTTCATCGCGGTTGGCTCGACGGCGAATATCGGCGGCGCTGCCTCGGCACCGGTTGTCGCAACGGCCTTCCACCCCTCGCTCGCTCCGGTCGGGGTCCTGCTGGCCATCGTCGGCTATATTGTCGGCACCTGGGCGGCCATGCTGACCGGCTATATGATGATGGCGATGATGGGCGCCGGCGTTACCCCATGAGGCGATGCCAGGCCGGCAAATTCCCCTGCTGGTTGAAAGCGAACTGACGGGCGGAATAATGGTTAACGAGACCCCTCGTTTCCGTTAACCCTCTGTCATCCGTTTGCGTTCGCCAGCGCGACTCGGGACAGTTTCCAAGGGGGATCCAAGATGAAAGACCAACTCCTGTGCGCAAGCGCCATCGTGCTGCTTGGCGCCTCTTCAGCCTTTGCAGGTGACACCGAATGGTTCCCGCCGGATCCGCCGAGCACGGCTGCAACAGGTGAGTGCTATGCGCGCATCCGCGTCGCGCCCGAATACGACACCTATTCCGAACAGGTCACGACCCAGGACTCCTATGAGCGCTATGACGTGGCACCGCCGCGCCTGCGGGACGAGTATCGCGAATATGTCTCGCGTGACGCCGGCATGCGCTACATCGTGCACGAGCCGGTCTATGAGAGCCGCACCGAGACCGTCCAGGTTCGTCCGGCCTATGTCGAATACGAGGTCATCCCGGCCACCCATGACACCGTCACCGAAACCATCCTCGTGCGCGAACCACGCATGGTCTGGCGCCGGGGCTATGTGCCGGGCGCATCGATGACCCGATTCGACAGCGAAACCGGTGAAGTCTGGTGCCTGGTCGAGGAAGCCGGCGAATACCAGACCGTGACCCGCAACATCGTTGTGCAGCCGGCTACCATCCGCGAGGTCAACCACCCCGCCGAGTACGCCCAGATCACGCGCGATGTCCTGGTCCAGGAAGCCCGCATCGAGGAAATTCCGATCGCCGAGGAACGCGACACCTATCGCGTCGAAGTCCTCGATCAGCATGCCACGGTCGACAGCCATGTCGTCCCGGTCGAGACCCAGACCATCACCCGTTACTCGCTGCGCACGGAAGAGCGCTGGGAATGGCGTCTGGTGGACTGTAACGAGATCAACATCCCGGGCCACAACCCGCCGATGAGCTCGGAAGTCCAGCCGATGGCCTCGCGCCAGACGGCCCCGTCGAGCCAGGCCAACACCTATCTCTATGGGACCGAGATGCCGGTCGACAATTCGGTCTATTCCGAGGAAGTCCCGGTCGCCCAGGCGTCCTACAGCAGCTCGTCAGAGTCGCGTTCCTCGCGCTCGACCCGGCGCTCGCGCCGCTAGGCAGGCTGGACACAGGCGCTGAGCCATCCAGTATGAAACGGCGCGGAGCAATCCGCGCCGTTTTGCTTTTGCGGCAGGGAGAGGCGCGTGTCGGACTACATGATCGGCTATGGCAGCTTGCTCAGCAGCTACAGCCGGCGCACCTATTCAGGCATCCAGAGCGAGATCCGGCCGGTGATCGCGACCGGTTGGCGACGCGGGTGGACGGTCCGCTATGGCGATGAGGCAGCGACCTATGCCGGTGTCCGGCCGGTTGCGGGCCACATCCTTCACGCCGCCCTCGTCCCGACCGAGATTACCGATGCGCTGCGCCATCGCGAGCGCGGCTATGTCTTCACCGAACTCGACCCGTCCAGCGTCCACCCCGCCGGCGAGGATCGCTCCGACCTGCCGGAGGGGCGTTACTGGATCGTGGTCAATCGCGAGCAGGTCAGGGCCGACGCCAACCACCCCATTCCACAGACCTATGTCGATACCTGTCTGGCTGGCTGCCTCGAGACCGGCGGCCAAGCCCGCGCCCGGGCCTTCATCCAGGCGACCGAGCTTTGGGATGCGCCATGGGTCAATGATCGCGACACTGCGGCGCCGCTCTATCCCCGCCGCACGCCTCTGGATAGCGCAGCACGCGCGCAAATCGACAGGCTGCTCGAGGATTGTGGTGTCCTGAAATTCCGGTCACGGATCTGACGATGTGAGGCGGACCGACGCTCAGGCGTCGATCAGTTCCACATTGCGCGGACCAAGATCGGTGCCGCGAAACACACGGACCATGTCCCGCGCCGACCGGAAGGGCGCCTGCAGACGATCCGCGTCATCAGCGCCTGATCTCGCCTCTGACGCGTCAGGCGTCTCGAGGTGGCGGTCCAGCAAGGAAGCCGGCCAGACGACGTCATTGCCGATCGGATCACCCGCCCAGCGCCAGCCACCGCTGACGACGTCCCGGTCGTAGAAGCCGGAGAAGAAATCGACATGCTCGGCCAGAAAACAGACCGCATCGATGAGATAGCGGATCTCAGCCTCGGACATGATCCAGTGCAGGCTGACCCGGCACCAGCCGGGACGTGCGCCGACCTCGCCGGACAGGACCCGGGCCCGGATCTCCCGGGTCGTCTCATCGTCAATGCCCAGCAGATGGTGGCCATAGGGGCCGGCGCAGGAGCATCCCGCACGCGACTGGATGCCGAACAGGTCATTGAGCAGAAGCGTCACCAAACGGGGCTCAACCAATTCGCCGGCCGCATTGCGCAGGTTGAAGGCGACGATACCGAGCCGGCGGGCGGGTAGCTGGCAACCAAGCACCTCGATCTGCGGGTGCGGACACCAGTCCGCGAAAGCCGCCTCCAGCGCCGCATGCTCGCGCTCGTTGATCACATCGGCCCCGATCTCCGACTGGATCTGCATCGCCAGCGCTGCCCGCACGAGTTGCGGCAGGCCCGGCGTACCGGCCCGTTCCCGTGCTTCGATCGATTCAAGAAAGTCATGACCATCGCGCCAGACATAGCGGACCGTGCCACCGGCGCTCTGGGTCGGCGGCAGATCGCGCCGGTAGAGCCGCTCGTTGAAGACCAGGATACCGCACGCGCCCGGACCACCCACGAATTTGTGCGGTGAGAAATAGACCGCATCGATCGACGCTTGTGGGTCGTCGGCCGGATGCATGTCGATGGGCTGATAGGGGGCACTGGCCGCGCAATCGAGACAGAGAATGGCCCCGTGCGCATGCAGGCAGCGCGCGAGAGCGGAGATATCGGTCCGGATACCCGTCACATTCGACGCCGCCGAGAAGGCGCCGATCTTGCGCCACCCGTCGAAACGCGGATCCGCCAGCGCGACCGCGAGGGCCTCCAGGTCAATTCCGCCGGCCGGATCCAGCCCGATCATCACAACCTCCGCGAGGCTGTCGCGCCAGCTCAGCTCGTTGGAATGGTGCTCATAGGGACCGACGAAAACGACCGTCTTCCCGACCGGCCCCGCCGAGACGCCAAGCGCAGCGCGGCTGGCCGGCGCAACCGCGAGTCCGAGGATCTCCTGGAGCTTGTGGATCGCCCCGGTGGCACCGGCGGCACAGGGCAGGAGGCAATCATCGGGGGCGGCATTGACCGCCTTGCGAATGACGGTCTCGGCCTCACGCATCCAGCGATTGCTGGCCCGACCGGTCGCACTGTCCTCGCTGTGAGGATTGGCATAGTCCGCCATCAAGCGCCCGACGACGGCCTCAACCTGGCGCAGGGCCCGCCCCGACGCGGTGTAGTCGGCGTATAGGAAGGGCTTTTCACCAAAGGGCGTGACCAGCATCTGGTCCGCGCCGACCAGCCCCTTTCGGACCTCGTCGAGGCGGTCAGAACGATGGGAGAGGACAGTCATCAGGCAGCTCCGGTTAGCTGGACACTATAGAACCATCGCCTGAGGAGCTGTTTTCACCAAACTTCAGGCGTGGTAACGGGATATGTTGGTGTTTTCAGCTATAGATGAGCTTATAAATGGTTCTTGATGATCATGATCGCAAACTGCTTCGGGCCGTTCAGCGCGATTCCGACCGGACGGTCCAGGAGCTGGCCGACCTGATCGGGCTCAGCGCCACGCCGACGGCACGCCGCCTCAAGCGCCTCGCCGAGGCGGGTGTGATCCGCAAACATGTGGCCCTGCTCGATCCCGAGGCGCTCGATCTGCAGGCCACGCTCTTTGTCACGGTCCGCACCAGCCATCATGATGCCGATTGGCTCAAGCGCTTTGCCGACGGCGTCGCCCGCATGCCGGAAGTCGTCGAATTCTATCGGCTGAGCGGCGATATCGACTATCTGATCAAGCTGTGTCTGCCGGATGTGCGCGCCTATGATGAGGCCTACAAGAAGCTGATCGCCATTGCGCCGCTGTCCGATGTCAGTGCCAGTTTCGCCATGGAGGCGATCAAGAATACCACCGAATTGCCGGTTTGAGCCGACGCCCCCTTGAAACCACTGCGCGTCTGCCTGAAGCTGGGCCCAGTCCGCCTGGTCAGCCGGGTCCTCCTGCCGCCCCTTGTCGACGAGACTCCATGAAAGCTCCCACAACGCTCGCTACCGGAACCGACAGCTATCGCAATGTGGCCGCCATCGTGCTCGCACTGGCTGTCATGCAGACGGCTGTCGGCGCACTCTCGGTCGTCGGGCCGCTGACCCTGCTGTCACAGGGCGCTGCTCCACTCAAGATTGGTGCGATCGTCTCGTCCTACGCGCTGGGCTTCCTGCTCGGCGCCCGCCTCGCCCCGGGCGAGATCATGCAGATCGGACACATCCGGGCGATTGCCGGCTTCGCGGCGGCCGCCTCGCTCGGCGCCGCGGCGCTCTATATCAGCGGTGCCATGGCCTGGTGGATGCTGGTCCAGTTCATCATCGGTGTGTCCGTTGCGGGTTTCCTGGCTTCGGGAGAAAGCTGGATCGCAGACGCAGCGCCCAGCCAGAGCCGGGGCGCCATCCTCGGCTTCTACCTGGTGACCTCAAAACTCGGTTTCATGGCCGGCCCCTTTCTGGTCGCCGGTGCGCCCGCTGGCACCGCCACCGGCTTTCTGATCGTTGCCGCCCTTCTCACAGCAAGCCTCATCCCGGTCTGCGCAACCCGGCGCGCCGAGCCCGCCCCGCCAACCGCCAAACCGTTCAGCCCGTTCAGGATCTGGAACTTCGCACCCTCGGCGATCATCGCCGCGCTGATTTCCGGCATCGTCTCCGGGGCCGTGCTCCAGCTCTATGCTGTCTTCATCCAGGACTTTGCCGGGGACAGCGTTACCCGGACAGCCGCCCTCTTCAACGCCGCCATGATCGGCGGCTCAGTCATCGCAACCTGGCCTGCCGGACTGCTGTCCGACCGCATCGATCGCCGAATGGTCATCGCCGGCCTCGCGCTGACGTCGGGCGCTGCCGCACTGGTCCTCGCCCTGTTCGGCACCCTGCTGCCGCCGCTGGCGATCTTCGCGATTGCCGGACTGTGGGGCGCCGGTGCTCTGTCCTACTACGGCATCGCGGTCGCCCACGCAGCCGATCGCGCACCGGAAGGCCAGGCGACCAGCATGATGTCCGGCATCCTGATGGTCTGGGGGCTCGGCTCCATGATCGGCCCGCTCGCCGCCACCTCGGTGATGAGTTTCGTCGGCCCCTCCGGCCTCTTCCTGTTTGCCGCCATCGCGCTGTTCAGCCTTACCGGCTTCATGCTGATCCGGCGCACCGGAACGGCACCGGTTCGCTCGGAGGACAAGGCGGACTTCGAGCCGACTGCGACGACCTCGCTTGCGGTGGTGGAACTGACGGAACGGGCCGAGGATGATGCGGCCTGGACGGAGTCAGGCGAAGCCCGTTTCGAAGACGCGGCTGTTCGGGACTGATCCCGAGCCTCCGGATCCTGCCCAATCCCCTCGCCGCTTCCGATGAGGGGCTGGAATGACGGCCCGACGGCGCTGCCCTTCCTGCACCAGGGGGCCAGGCGGCGGGCGCACTGCTGAAACCATCAACGTGCGCAGAAGACACAAGCAGACATGATAAAAAGCAACTGCACTTGTTAAATATCAAGGGCAGAATAATCACGACAATGGCCATACTTATAATCAGACCCAAAAATAACTTTAATAGATGCGCAGATGGATAGCGGATTATCGCTTCAATATATTTTTACAGCACATGCGGCACTTGATTCTTTCCCCATGATCATTATGTCTAACTCGGATAGTTATTTGGCGCCGGATGAACTGCGCCCGCAAAAATGGAGAATTCTCGCTTGATGAAACATGGTCCCCGTCCGAGCCGCGTTGCGGCATTTGTCGCTGAATCCGTGAATGTGCAGCAATTGCAGACCGCTACGGATGCGCTTGCCCGCCACAATCGTCGTGCCGTCCTGGTTTCCGGGCAGCCGGCTCTTTTGCGGGGCAAGAATGGCACCACGGAGATCAATTTCGCAGTTGCGGAGACCGTCGCCAATATCGACGAGAACGCTTATGACGCCCTCGTCCTGCTTGAGGATGCCGTCACCCAGAGCGAGAGCGCCATGGCGCTGGCCAAGCTTTTTGTCGCCAAGGGAAAGCCGGTTATCGGCCTGACCGGAACCGCCGCCATCATCGCCGAGCTGGCGGGCACGGATGCCCCGGCCGGCACGACATCGGCCGCCTATGTCGATGGTCACCTCTATGCCAGCGATGATGTCGATGGCGACTGGAAGATCATCGATGCGGTCGCTGGCCGCATGCAGCGCGAAGCCGCATCAGCCGCCTGACCCTCAGCGCGATTGCAGACAGAAAAAGGCCGGGCGTATTCGCCCGGCCTTTTTTGTGTTCGCGGCCTCTGACGGATCAGCGGCTATAGGTCAGAACAACCCTTTGCTTGCGACGGTCGGCGGGCGCCAGCGGGCTGTCCGAGCCGTCAAAGTCGGCATACTGGAATGACAGGCCGACATCGCGCGGCAGGTCAAAGTTCAGCCAGAGATTCCACTCACTGCCCAGATCGTCACCGGTCCGCTGGGCGGAAAAGTCATGATGCACGGCGCCGAACTGCCAGGCGCGCCATCCCCTCAGGCGGTCAGCCAGCCTCAATGGAGGCCCTGGCGCAGCAAGTTACCGTGAGATCGAGGAGAAATGGCGCACCTTGCGGGATCAGATCCAATCCCCACAACCTCGAGCGCGTTCCATGCGAGCATCGACCCCGTCGCCGAAGTCAGCGACAGGCTCGGGTCGAGCGGAGCGAGTTGCCGTGAGATCAAAGAAGAATGGCGCACCCGGCGGGACCAGACTCAAACCCCACAGCCTTGAGCGCGTTCCATGTGAGCATCGACCCCATCGCCGAAAGCAGTGACGGGCTAGGGTTGAGCGGAGCGGGAACTTAAAGAAAAATGGCGCACCGGGGAAGATTCGAACTCCCGACCCCTAGATTCGTAGTCTAGTGCTCTATCCAACTGAGCTACCGGTGCAGGCCGTATGGCTCCGGGGTCTCAGCCCCGAAGAGGCGCGGAACCTAGCCTCGGGTTTTCCCGATGGCAAGTCCCCGATTGCGGCAAATGCACTGTGATGCGCAGCGCCTCTCAGCGGCTGGTCTGCCGGGCCGCATGGACCCCGCGGGCGACGGCCCGGGCAAGGCAGTCGGCGGCGGCCGAGCCGAGCCGGGCGAGATGGGCCTCGCCGCCCGCGCCCAGGGGGTGCGCGGCTGTGGACAAGGCGAAGACGACATCACCATCGAACGGTGTGTGAACCGGGCGGATGGCGCGGGCGAGACCGTCCTGGGCCATGATCGCGAGACGCTTGGCCTGTGCCGGGGTCAGCGCAATATCGGTCGCGACCACGGCAATCGTGGTATTTTCGCGCGGGCCGGGCTGCATCTTGGCGGCCCCCCAGTCCTCGGGCGCAGGACGCCAGTCGGCCGGTGGACGACGGCCCCCGAACTCGCCCCCGATCTCATGCGGCCAGGCCCAATAGACATCGTCGGCACCCGGCAGGGTAACCGAGCCGAAACTGTTGACGCAGACCAGCGCGGCGACGCATCCGCCCTCGCCGGACAGGGCCAGGCTGGCGGTGCCGGTGCCGCCGGGATGAAGACCGGCGCGGGCACCATGACCGGCCCCGAACGCGCCCAGCTCGACCGTGTCAGAGACAGCGGCCAGCGCTGCCTTGCCCAGCGCCCGATAGGGCGGTTCCTCGCCCCAGCGCTTGTCGCCGCCATTGGCGAGATCATAGAGGATGGCCGACGGGACCACCGGCGATTTGGGAACGCCGGGCAGGTCAAACAGCGCGAACCCGTCACCGCGCGCGCCCAGCGCGGCGGCAACCCCATCCGCAGCGGCGAGGCCGTAGGAGGAGCCGCCGGACAAGACCACCGCGTCGACGGCGTCGACCAGGGTGTGACTGGCGAGGGCATCGGTCTCGCGCGTTCCCGGCCCGCCACCGCGCACATCAACCGCGCAGACCGCGCGCTGGTCGGGCAGGATCACGGTCACGCCCGTCCTGGCCGATGCATCATGGACCTGTCCGACACGCAGACCGGCGATATCGGTCAGGCTGTTGCGGGGTGCTGGCATTGACATGACCGGCCTCTTAACTGTCACTTCGGACTCCAGTCTGACCGGACAATTCTGAGGGGCAAGTTAGATGCTGCGTTTCCTGTTCGCCACCACCGCGCTCGCGGGTGGCCTTTTTCTCGCCAGTTGCACGAATGCACAGGAGACGCCGGACACGGCCGGGGCGCCGCCGCAGGGTCAGGCGATGGTAGCGGCCGCCAACCCGCACGCCGTCGAGGCCGGGCTCGAAGCCCTGCGCGCTGGCGGCGATGCGATCGATGCGGCCATCGCGGTGCAGAGCGTTCTGGGTCTGGTCGAGCCGCAAAGCTCCGGTCTCGGTGGCGGGGCCTTCCTGGTCTATTATGACGCGCAGTCCGGCGATCTGACCGTGTATGACGGTCGCGAGACCGCGCCGGCCACCGCCACACCCGAGCTCTTCATCGACACCAATGGCCAGCCGCTGGGCTTTGCCGAAGCGGTCTTCTCGGGTCATTCGATCGGCGTGCCGGGTGCGGTCGCCATGCTGGCCATGGCCCACGCCGATCACGGCGCGCTGGACTGGGCTGACGGGTTCGAGGCGGCGACCGTCCTCGCCGAGGACGGTTTCGAGATATCACCGCGACTGGCCGGCTTTATCGCCGGCATGGCGCCGCGCGGACCGCTCGACGAGTGGCCGGCCTCGCGGGACTATTTCTTCACCGATGACGGCACCCCCCTGCCCGCTGGCCACCTGCTGCGCAATCCGGCCTATGCCGAGACCACGCGCGCCCTCGCGGCGGACTGGCGAGCGCTTTATGAAGGCCCGCTTGCCGAGGCGATCATCGACGCCGTCCAGGATCAGCCCCGCCCCGGCGGCCTGACCCTGAGCGACCTGGCCAGCTACCAGGCCATCCGGCGCGAGGCGATCTGCCGTGATTATCGCGAGTGGACCGTGTGCGGGGCGCCGCCGCCGGCTTCCGGCGGAATTTCGGTCAACGAGATCCTCGGCTTGCTGGAACCCTATGACATGTCGGCAACCGGCCCGGAGACCCTCGAGGGCTGGCGCCGCTTCATCGAGGCCAGCCGCCTGGCCTATGCCGACCGCGACGCCTATGTCGCCGACCCCGATTTCGTGAGCGTGCCGAGCGAAGGCCTGCTGGACGCAGACTATATCACCACACGCTCGGCCGGTATCAACCGGACCACGGCGCTGCCGACCTCGGTCCCCGGCATTCCTCCGGGCATCGAGGCGCCCGGTGCCGATGCCACGCCGGATTCCCCCGGCACCAGTCACTTCGTGATCGTCGACAGCGATGGCGATGTGGTCTCGATGACGACCACGGTGGAGAGCGTGTTCGGCAGCCACCGCATGGCGGGCGGCTTTTTCCTCAACAACCAGCTGACGGACTTCTCGCGCACGCCGACAGATGCCGATGGCGCCCTGGTGCCCAATGCGCCCGATGGCGGCAAGCGGCCGCGCTCCTCGATGTCGCCGACCATCGTCTTCGACCGCGACGGCACCTTTGTTCTGGCCACTGGATCACCGGGCGGCTCCTCCATCATTGCCTACACGGCCAAGACCCTGGTCGGCATGCTGGACTGGGGACTGACCCCGCAACAGGCAATCGAGCTGCCCAATGTGGTGGCGCGCGGCGATATAGTACGGGTCGAGGACGGCATGGATCCGACTATCCTGTCCGGGCTGACCGATCTCGGCTTCACCCTGGACGCCAATCGCGGCGAGATTTCCGGTCTGCATATTGTCCGGCGGCTCGAAGACGGCACGCTGGTCGGTGGCGCCGATCCGCGCCGCGAAGGCCAGGCCCGTCAGCCCTGATTGGCGGCCGGTAGTTGCACCGCGAAGATTGTCCCGTCCGGTCCGGTCGCGACCAGCGCCACATCGCCGCCATGAGCGCGGGCGAGCTCACGGGCTATCGACAGACCCAGCCCGGTACCGCCGCGCCGGGCTGAGCCGCTGAACGCCTGGAACAGACGTTCGTGCGCTTTCGGGGCCAGACCGGGTCCGGTGTCGGACAGCTCGACCCGGACCTCGTCGGGCCCGTCGCCAACGGGCGACACCGGCGTGGCGCGCACCGTGAGTCGGCGCTCGCCCTCAACAGCCTGCATCGCCTGGATCGCATTGCGACAGAGATTGAGAAAGAGCCGGTGTGCCTGGTCGGGATCGGCATCGAGACAGATTTCGGCGCCGACCTCATTGACCCAGATGACCTCGCCTTCGGCCAGCATGGCATCATCAGCGACTTCGTCGAGCAGGGCCCGGGCCCGGATCAACTGACGGACCGGAGCGCTTTCCTCGGCCCGACCGAACTCCAGCGTCGCCTCGCACAGGCGAATGCCGCGGTCGACAGCCCGGACCAGGCGCTCGCCCATGCCCCGCACGCGGTCATCGGCATCCATGGCCAGACGGTCCGAGACCAGCTGGGCGCTGGTCAGCACATTGCGCAGGTCGTGATTGATCTTGGCGACGGCGCCGCCAAGCGCCGCCAGTCGCTCGCGCTGAAGCAGGGCCTGGCGGATATCCGCCTGCATGCGGGCGAGCTCCTGCTCGGCCTGACCGATCTCGTTGCGTGCGGTGCCGGGCCGGATCATGCGCGAGGCATCAGCGGGGTTCTCCCGGAAATGGGTCATGGCGCCGGCAAGACGCCGCATCGGTCGCACGAATAGGAAGAAGAGCGCGCAGTACAGAACCACACCGACGGCGATCGCCGCGAGGCTGGCATAGATCAGCAGGCGCCGGGAGAAATCACGCAGGGCTGCGTGCAATGGTGCTTCCCGGACGATGACGTCGATCAGCTCGTCCGGCGCGCCGCGCGGACGCGCCCGGATGCGCAGCAGCCGGTCATCAGAGGCGTTGAGCGTGTCGATGGTGTCGCGGATATGGGTCCACCAGCCAGCGGAGCGCAGATCGCTCTCGACCAGGCCATCGCCGATCGGACCGGAATAGAGGACCAGCTCATTCATGCCATTTCGGACACGGGCCACTGCGACGGCGTCAGCGCCCATCAGGAGGGCCCGCACCTCATCCTCACCCAAGGCCCCGCCGCGAGCGACATCGGCCGCCAGTGCGGCCAGGTGCGCCGCCTCGGCCCGGTCTGTCATCCATTGCAGGCGGAAACTCGCCGCGGCCGGGAAATAGACGAGCACCAGACCCGCCGCGATCAGGCCCACCGTCACCATCAGGAGCTGCGCCCGCAGATTGTCGAGCGCCCCTGTCAGGGGCGCGATAGTCGAACGAGCAGGCTCGTCGCCGGAGGGGGGCAGGTCTGTCGACATCGGTTTCGCCGATAGCCTAGAGCGTTTCGTCCGGCAAGGCGCCCGCTTTTGCGCGGCGCTGCCAGCGCCGCCAGATCACGGGAGCCAGCGCCAGCGGGATCACCATCGCAAGCGGAACGAGCACAGATGGCTGCAGCAGTGCACCCGGTCCCGGCAGGCTGTTCATCTCGGTGAGGGAACCCAGTCCGGCGCCAAAGCCGGCATAGAGGATGATGGACGGGATCGAGCCGATCAGGGTGCCCAACGCGAACGCCTCCCAGCGCACGCTCGACAGACCGGCTGCCAGGTTGACGCCGAAATAGGGCAGCGGCAGCAGGCGCAGGAGAATGACATAGCTGAACTGGTTACGCTCAAAGCCGGCCGCGATGCGGCGATAGCGGGCGCGCAGACGGTCCCGCCGGACGTCACCGGCCAGAAAGCGCACCAGGATGAGCGTGTTCAGCGCGCCAATTGTCAGCCCGGCCATGGAGACGGGTATCGACCAGACCGGACCGAGCAGGAATCCGGCCCCGATGGTCAGCCAGAGCGCACCCGGCAGGGCCAAACTCGCCAAGGCGATGTAAAGACCGGTATAGGCAAACGCCGCCAGCCAGAGATGGGCGCTGGTGAATTCACGGGTCAGCCCCCGGCTGTCGCGAAGCCAGCCCAGCAGCTCCTGCGGACCGGTCCCTGTCAGCAGCAGTGCCGCAATCAGACCGATCAGGGCCAGAAGAATGACTGGCCGCAGCCAGCGGGCCGCGCTATTCGGCCCTTTCGGCGGGATTGAGGGCGGCTGGACCGGCGTCTCGGGCATGTCATTCTCCTGCGTCCTGCGGGGCATGAACCCTTGACGCCGCTGCTTCAAGCGCGTAATTGCCGCCGCTCTCGAATTGAACGCCAATGGAGCGCGACCGTGAAACGTACATTTCAGCCGTCCAAGCTCGTCCGCAAGCGCCGGCACGGCTTCCGTGCGCGCATGGCGACGAAATCCGGCCGTCAAATCCTGGCTCGTCGCCGGGCCAAGGGCCGCAAGCGTCTGTCCGCCTAAGGACGATGTCAGCGCCGCTTCCTTCCGTTAAACGGTTGAAAACGCGGCGCGAATTTTTGCACGTCGCAAAAGGCAAAAAAGCCGTCCGATCGGGTGTGGTCATACAGGCCCGCTCGAGAGGCAGCTCTTTGCGTGTCGGGGCCGACGATGTTTCGCCCGGGCATATCGGGGCCGGCTTCACCGCGACTCGCAAGATCGGCGGTGCCGTGATCCGCAATCGCGCCAAGCGGCGCCTGAGAGAGATTGTGCGGCTGCTTCTCCCCCTCCACGGACAGCCCGGCATTGACTATGTATTCATCGCACGCGCGACGACGCCCGATCGGGACTGGTCGCGCCTGGTGGGGGATGTCGAAAGCGCTCTGGTCAGTCTTGTCGATGACAAAACGCCAGGCGGTCGCGAACACAAAGCGCAAGAGGCCTGAGTTTTCATGGGCGAAGATCAACGCAACCTGTTTATCGCACTGGGTCTGATCCTGGTGATCCTGACCGGATACCAGATATTCGTCATGGCCCCGGCCGAAGAGGAGCGTCGCGCCGAGCAGGCCGCCGCCGTGGAGGCCGCCGCCGAGCTGGCCGACCCGGATCTGCCCGCCTCGACCCTTGAACCCGCCGCACCGACGACGGTTGATCGCGAAACCGCCCTGGCCGGCAATCAGCGCGTCACCATCGACGCCCCGTCCGTGCTCGGCTCACTGTCGCTGACCGGCGCCCGCCTCGACGATATCCGCCTGCGTCGCCACAGCGAAACGGTCGATGATGACACCCCGGTGGCGTTGCTCAACCCGATCGGCTCCGACCATGTTTTCTACGCCCGTGATGGCTGGACCTCCGGTACGCCGGGCTTTGCCGACCTGCCGGGCGGCTCGACCGAGTGGACGCTGGCCTCGGGTTCGACCCTGACGCCCGACACACCCGTCACCCTCACCTATGACAGCCCGTCGGGCCTGCGTTTCGAGCGGGTGATCTCGGTTGACGAGAACTACCTCTTCACCCTGACCGACGTCGTCACCAACAATTCCGGCCAGGAAGTCGAGCTCTCCCGCTATGGCCTGGTCCGTCACGAGGGCCGTCCGGAAGACGAAACCCGCAACATGGCGGTGTTCGAAGGCGCGCTTGCCGTCGTTGACGGCACCCTGGTGCAGAGCAAGTTCGGCAAGCTGGAAGACGGTGACCAGACCGAGGAAAGCGGCATTGGCGGCTGGGTCGGGATCACCCAGCGCTACTGGATGGCGGCAGCGATTCCCGATCAGGACCGCGCCTTTACCGCCCGCTTCCGCTCCATCGAGCGCGGCGCCGAGACAGCATTCGAAGCCAGCTATGTCGAGCAGGCCATCGCGGTCCCGAGCGGCCAGAGCCTGTCCTCCACGACCCGCATCTTCGCTGGCGCCAAGGAGCTGGACGTGCTGCAGCAGGTCCAGAACGAGGTTGGCATCGAACGCTTCGACATGGCCATCAACTGGGGCTGGCTGTGGTTCCTCGCGCGCCCCTTCGTATGGCTGCTGCACATGCTGGAAGGCCTGACCGGCCAGTTCGGCCTCGCCATCCTGGCGCTGACGCTGATGGTCAAGATCGTCATGTTCCCGCTCGCCAACCGGGCTTATGCCTCGATGGCGAAGATGAAGGCCGTGCAGCCGAAAATGGCGGCGATCAAGGAACGCTACGCGGCGGACCAGCAAAAGCAGCAACAGGCGCTGATGGATCTCTACAAGACCGAGAAGATCAATCCGCTGGCCGGCTGTCTGCCGATCCTGCCGCAGATTCCGATCTTCTTTGCCCTGTACCAGACCCTGTTCAACGCCATCGAGATGCGCCACGCGCCCTTCTTCGGCTGGATCCGCGACCTCTCGGCAGCGGACCCCACGAACATGTGGAACCTGTTCGGCCTGATCCCCTACGACCCGTCCGGCATCTGGCTGATCGGTGGCGTCCTGGGCATTGGCGCCTGGCCCATCATCATGGGCCTGACCATGGCCGCCCAGCAGGCGCTCAACCCGCCGCCGCCGGATCCGATGCAGGCGCGCATCTTCGCCTTCCTGCCGATCATCTTCACCTTCATCCTGGCCCCGTTCGCGGCCGGTCTGGTGATCTACTGGGCCTGGAACAACTTCCTCTCCGTGCTGCAGCAATACATCATCATGCGGCGCCACGGGAACGAGACCCAGGTCGACAAGCTGATTGCCCGCCTGATGAAGCGTGGCGGGGGAGACGCGTCCTGACCGACGGTAGCGACGAGCTCGATCCCGGCCTCGGGCGGCGTTTCTTCTCGCGCCCCTGCACCTTCCTGATGGGCGCAGTGGCACTGGATCATCTGCCCGAGCCGGACAGGCTGGAAATCGCCTTTGCCGGGCGCTCGAATGTCGGCAAGTCCTCGCTGATCAACGCGCTGACCAACCAGAAGGGGCTCGCCCGCGCTTCGGGCGAACCCGGGCGGACGCGCGAGCTCAACTTCTTCGAGGTCGAGGGCAGCGATCTGCGCATCGTCGACCTGCCCGGCTATGGCTATGCCAAGGCACCCAAGCCGGTGGTCGAGAAATGGACCCGCCTGACCAAGGCCTTCCTGCGGGGCCGGGTCAATCTCAAGCGCGTCTATCTGCTGATCGACAGCCGGCACGGACTCAAGGACGTCGATCTCAAGATCATGGACGTCTTCGACGAGGCGGCCGTGAGCTACCAGATCGTGCTGACCAAGACCGACAAGATCAAACCGCCCGCCGTGGTCCGCCTGATCGGCGAGACCGCCGAAAAGATCGCCAAGCGACCGGCCGCCTTCCCGCGCGTTGTCGCTACCTCCAGCGCCAAGCAAGACGGCGTCGACCAGCTGCGGGCAGAGATTGTCGCCCTGCTGCCCGACATGGGATGATCGCGCATGTTGCGTTACCTGCTTGCCGGCCTTCTCGCCCTGCCCGTCCTGCTCCTGACGTCCGCGCCGCGCGCCGATGCAGCCGAACTGTGCAACGAGACCAGCTATATCGTTGAAGCCGCCGCCGCCTGGGCGGTTGAGGGCGGGGTTGCCATCGAAGGCTGGACCCGGCTGCGGCCAGGCAATTGCGTCACCATCGCCGACGATGTCGACCTCGATAGCGACCAGCCGATCTTCTATTACGCCAAGTCCTCGATCGCCTATCTCGGCGGCGTTCGCGAATGGCGCGGCACTGTCCCGCTCTGCGTTGACGAGTCCGACTTCGAGGTCGTCGCCAATACACGCTGCTCGTCGCTTGGCATGGCGTCCCGCGACTTCTTCATCCGCGAGGGCGAGGATCGCGAGCGTACGGTACTGGTCGAGCCGGTCGATTTCGGGCGCCGCGCCACCACAGCCGGGATCCAGCGCCTGCTGCAATCGGCAGGCTATCCGAGCAGCACGGTGGACGGCCTGGAAGGCAATACGACCCGCCGGGCTGTCTCCACCTTCCTGCGCGATGCCGGCCTGTCGAGCCGGCCCGATAATGATGCCCTGATCGACGCCCTTGAGGCGCGCGCCCTGGCCCGCAATGCGGCCAGTGGCCTGACCGTGTGCAACGACGCCGACGGCGATATCGCGGTCGCGATCGGCCATCAGGTCGGCACGATCTGGCAGTCGCGCGGCTGGTGGCGCATCCATGCCGGTGAGTGCGCGCGAGTACTGGCAACGCGCTTCGAGACCCCGACCGCTTTCTTCTACGCCGAACGCATCAACACCGCCGGCCGCCGCGGCCTGATCGATGGTTCGGAGAGTTTCTGCGTCGCGCCCGCACGCTTCGTCGCCGAAGGCCGGCGCGACTGTGCCGAACGTGGCTATGCCGCCGCCAATTTTCGCCGCATCACCGAACCGAGCGATGGCGGCTCCCGCATCTCGCTGGGCGAAGGTGACTTCCGGAGGCCCTAGAATGGCCGATCTGAGACACATCACCCACTGGGTCTTTGACCTGGACAATACGCTCTACCCGTCCGACGCCCCGATCATGAGCCAGGTCGACCGGCGCATGACGGAATATGTCGCGCGCACGCTCGGCCTGCCCGAGGACGAAGCCCGCATCGTCCAGAAGTCCTACTGGCGCGATTATGGCACCACGTTGAACGGCATGATGGCCAACCATACGGTCGACATGCGGGAATTCCTCGACTTCGTGCATGATGTCGACCCGACCGGGATCATCACCCATCCCGAGCTGGCGGCCCGTATCGAAGCCCTGCCCGGCAAGCGCCTCGTCTATACCAACGGCTCGCTCAGCCATGCCGAAAACATTCTGGGTCACATGGGGCTAACCCATCTCTTCGACGACATCTTCGATGTCGAGGCGTCAGGCTTCCAGCCCAAGCCGCACCAGGCCGGCTTCGACAAGTTCGTCTCGCATTTCGACTTGCCGGTGCGCCAGTCGATCTTTTTCGAGGACAGCGTGCGCAACCTCAAGACCGCGCACGAGATGGGCTTCACAACCGTGCTCGTTCGCGCCAAAGAAGGCCCGCGCGACGAAGAGAGCGCCGCGCCGGACGAACACCCCGACCATGTCCACCACGCCGTGGACTGCCTGCCCACCTTCCTCGGGTCCATCCGGACCGCTGCCACACCGGACGACGCCTCATGACCGATACCGCCCTCATCACCACGATCGAAACCGCCTGGGACAATCGGGACGGGATTTCCGCTGACACGACGGGCGAGGTCCGCGAGGCCGTCGAGACCGCGATCAACCTGCTCGACAGCGGTCGGGCGCGGGTTGCCTCGCGTGAGGGCAATGGTGACTGGGGGGTGCATCAATGGCTGAAGAAGGCCGTACTGCTCGGCTTCCGGCTCAACCCGATGGGGCTTGTTGATGGCGGTGTGGCCGGGTCGCGCTGGTGGGACAAGGTGCCGTCGAAGTTCGAGGGCTGGGGCGAGGCCGAGTTCAAGTCGGCCGGCTTCCGCGCCGTGCCGCCCTGCGCCGTGCGGCGTGGCTCCTTCATCGCCCCGGGTGCCGTGCTGATGCCGAGCTATGTCAATCTCGGGGCCTATGTCGACGAAGGGACGATGATCGATACCTGGTCGACGGTCGGGTCCTGCGCCCAGATCGGCAAGAATGTGCATATCTCGGGCGGTGTCGGGATTGGCGGCGTGCTCGAGCCGCTGCAGGCCGGGCCGGTAATCATCGAGGATGATGTCTTCGTCGGCGCCCGTTCGGAAGTCGCCGAGGGCGTGATCGTGCGCCAGGGGGCTGTCATCTCGATGGGTGTCTTCCTCGGCCAGTCGACCAAGATCGTCGACCGTGAAACCGGTGAGATCACCCGCGGCGAGATCCCGTCCTATGCCGTCGTCGTTCCCGGCACCCTGCCCGACCCGAAGGGCGGTCCGTCACTGGCGTGTGCCGTGATCGTCAAGCGCGTCGACGCGCAGACCCGCTCGAAGACGGCGATCAACGACCTGCTGCGCTAGCCGGCGTCGGCCGTCCCGAGCCAGGCTTCGATCCCGCGCGCGGCGGCAACGCCGGTCGCAAAACTGGCCTGCAACAGATAGCCGCCGGTCGGCGCGTCCCAGTCGAGCATCTCGCCGGCGGCAAAGACGCCCGGCAGCGCCGTGATCATGAAACGGTCATCGACCGCATCGCGGGCAATCCCGCCGGCCGAGGAGATCGCCCGGTCGAGCCCGCGCTGGGCCGTCACGGTCAGAGGCACCGCCTTGATCAGCCGCGCCAGCGCGGCGGGATCACGGGGCAGATCCGGCACGGCATCGCGCAGCACCGAGATCGCCTGCGGCGTCAGGCCGGCCTTGCGCAGCGTATTGGTCAGTGACTGGCCCTTCCTCGCCTTGCCGAGCCACGCCGCCATCTCCTCTTCACTGCGCGCCGGCTTGAGGTCGAGGCTGAGCGTCACGGCCTCGCCTGTTGTCTCGCCCGACGCAAGCGCCTCGCGGATCGGTGCCGACAGCGCATAGACGGCGCCGCCTTCCAGGCCATAACGCGCGATCATCGCCTCGCCGGCCACGCGTTCGCCATTGAGGGTCAGCGCGATGGTCTTCAGGGGCGCGCCGGCAAAGCGGTCCTGTGTGATTGCACTCCAGCTGATCTCGACGCCGCAATTGGAGGCCGAGAACCCGACCAGATCCACGCCGCGTGAGGACAGCAGACCTGCCCAGCCCCCATCGGAGCCCAGTCGCGGCCAGCTCGCTCCGCCAAGCGCCAGCAGGGTCGCGTCGGCCCGAGCCGTGACGGCACCGTCCGGTGTGTCGAAGGTCAGGGCTCCGCCTTCATCCCATCCGGTCCACAGGTGACGCAGGTGCAAAGCGACGCCCAGCGTTTCCAGCCGGGTCCGCCAGGCGCGCAGCAGGGGCGAGGCTTTCATGGCATCCGGGAAGACACGGCCCGAGGAGCCGACAAAGGTTGGCTGGTCGAGGCCTTCGCACCAGGCCCGCACTGCCGACGGGTCGTGCTGCATCAGGACAGGCCCGAGCCAGTCTCCAGCCTCGCGGTAGCGGCCAAGGAAGCTGGGCAGAGGCTCGGAGTGGGTCAGGTTCAACCCGCCGCGCCCCGCCATCAGGAACTTGCGGCCCGGTGTCGGCATCCGCTCATAGACATCAACACGATGCCCGGCAGTGGCGAGCTGTTCGGCGGCGATCAGGCCGGACGGGCCGGCGCCGATAATGATGATCGATCGGGAGGGTGTGGGGGTCATGCGGTCTGTGTAGCGCGCGCCGCGCCGGCCCGCCATCATCATGACAGGGCGTGCTGCGCTGATGCGCCGCTACCGCTTTGTCGTCGAATCTGGTCACATGGGGCAAATCACACACAAGGGGCGCGCCATGAGCGAAGACAAGACCACCGACAAGCCGGCAGCCAAGGATCCCGCTGCTCCCTATGGCTCGGCCGACAACCCGTCCGAATTCGACGTGCTGCACCGGATGGGGTCGGACGAACCCTATTTCATCATCCGCGGCGGCGACCCGCTGTCCGACGCCCTGGTCGAGCTGCATGCCTATATCGGGGCCGGCCAGTCCGGCGCCGCACACGACACGCTCGAGCGCATCCTGGCCCTGACCTCGCAGAAGCCGCCGCGTCCGGTCGGCTCGCCGAAATACCGTGAGACCTTCAAGATCTCGGTCTCCATGGAACGCTTCCGCGAGACGCACGGCCGCTCGCACTAGCCTGTCCGGACCGGACGATCATGACCGATGACATCATCCTCCGTCGGGGCATGCCGACGGATCATGTGGCCTTGGGCGAGGTAATGTACGCGGCAGTCCGCAATGGGCCAAGCCGCTACACACCGGCCCAGCAGGTCGCCTGGGTGCCCGAACCGCGTCGCGGTACGGAGTGGGATTCGCGGCTGTCGGGCCAGAGGATCGTCGTGGCGGAAGCCGGCGGCGAGATCATCGGCTTCATGACGCTTGCGCCACCCGATTATGTCGACTTCGCCTATATCCGGCCGGACCGGCAGGGCCGCGGCCTGTTCCGCCGTCTCTACGACGCTGTCGAGGCCATCGCCCGTGAAAACGGTCAGGTCCGCCTCACCGTCCATGCCAGCTTGATGGCGAGGCCCGCCTTCGCTGCGGTCGGCTTTGCGGTGACGGCTCCGGAAGAGGTCGAGCTGCGCGGCGAAATCTTCAAGCGTTTTGCAATGGAAAAGCAGCTCGCCCCTCAATAGGGCGTGCCATCCTTGCGCGTGAACCGGCCGGGGCCGGAATAGCGGCCGGGCTTGGCTTCCAGATCGATATCGGGATAGTGCGCCCCGTCAGCGTCAAGCCGCCCGCCAACCACCAGGAAGACGCAGTCAGCCTGCGACCGGTTGATCAGGCAATGCCCGTCCGGCTCACCCGCCGGGAAGCCGACGCAGTCCCCCGCCCGCATCGGCGTTTCGCCGGCATTGGTGACCAGCATGGCCTCGCCCTCCATCACAACAGCGAACTCGTCCTCATGCGTGTGCCAGTGGCGCTGGGCGGACCAGGCGCCCGGCTTCAGGCGAACCAGATTGACCCCGAACTGGGTGAGGCCGGCCGGGTCGGTCAAACGGCGCACCAGACGGCCATCGACAACACCGGCAAATTCGGGAGGATAACCGGTCCCGCCGGTTTCCTCGATCTCGGCAATGGAGAATTTGGGCATGGCTGCGTCCTTGATCTGGCTTGGTGAAACGAACCGGCTATGTTTCCGTTATGAACACGCTTGAAGATCTCGCCAACCCGCTGCCCCTCGCCCAGGCCCTGATCCGTCGCCCGTCGATCACGCCGGCCGATGCCGGTGCGCTGGGTGTGCTGGAAGCGGCCCTGGAGCAGCTCGGCTTTGCCTGTCGGCGCTATCCGTTCGGCGAGGTTGATAATCTCTATGCCCGTCGCGGCACAGCCTCGCCCTGCTTCCTGTTCGCCGGGCATACCGACGTCGTTCCGCCCGGTGCCGAGGCCGACTGGCAAAAACCGCCCTTCGCTGCCGAAGCGGGGGATGACGGGATGTTGTGGGGCCGCGGGGCCGCCGACATGAAAGGCGCCATCGCGGCGATGGTGGCCTCGGTCCAGCGCCTGCTCGATGAGAGCGGCGAACCGGACGGCTCGATCGCCTTCCTGATCACCGGCGACGAGGAAGGCCCGGCCATCCATGGCACCAAGGCCGTCCTGGCCGCGCTGGCCGAGGAGGGCGAACGCTTTGATCACTGCCTGGTCGGCGAACCAACCAATCCGAATGTGCTGGGCGATACCATCAAGTCCGGACGCCGCGGCTCCCTGAACTGTACCCTGACCGTGACCGGTCGCCAGGGCCATGTCGCCTATCCCGAGCGCGCCGAGAACCCGATCCCGGCCCTCCTGACCGTGCTGAACCGCCTGCTCGCCCGCAAGCTCGACGACGGCGTTTCGCCCTTCCAGCCGTCCAATCTGGAAGTGACCTCGATCGATGTCGGCAATCCGACCACCAATGTCATCCCGGCAAGCGCGACCGCCCGCTTCAATATCCGCTTCAACATCGCCCATACCGGCGATCAGCTGTCCACCTGGATCCGCGAGGAAGCGGCGATGGTCGATCTCGACTTCGACGGTAGCATCACCGCCGACATCCATGTCACCGGCGAGGCCTTCCTGACGCCGGCCGGCCCGTTCACCACCCTGCTGCAGGACTGCATCCAGGCTGAGACCGGCCGTCGCCCCGCCCTGACCACCGGCGGCGGAACCAGCGATGCCCGCTTCATCCAGCTCTACGCCCCGGTCGCCGAATTCGGCCTGGTCGGTGCCACCATGCACCAGGTCGACGAACGGGTCCCGGTCAGCGATATCGAGACCCTGACCGCGATCTATACCCGCATCCTGAGCCAGTATTTCAGGGACCGCCCGGCATGATCGGTCTGATTTCAGAAGGCTGGCGCGGCATGCAGGGCGCCTTGCGGCTGATGACCTTCCGGTCCGGCGGCGAGGCGATGTTCGACGTCTCTGTGCGGGGCTTCTGGCGCTCGTTTGCTGCCGTCCTGTTTGCCCTGCCACTGGCGATCCTGGTTCTGCTGGAGCGCGAACACCTCAACCTGCCGATCAACGGGCTGCAGTACTTCCTGATCTATTTCGGCACCTGGATCAGCTTCCCGATCGCGGCCGCGGTATCGGTTGCCATTATCGGCGCGCGCCATCGCTACCTGGCCTGGGTCATCCTGCACAATTGGGGCGTGGTCTGGCTCTACGCCATCATCACCGCGATCTGGTCGCTACAGGTCGCCGGCATCATCAATGCCGAGTTCCGCGACTTCCTGTTCTTCATCTACGGCTATCTGCGCATCCTGGTGCATTGGCGCATCGCCTATGTGACGCTGGGAGTGCCAACCATCACCTCGGCCTTCACCGCCGCCGTGCCGGCGTTGGTCTCCTACATCGTGCTGGTCGCGATCAGCCAGGCTTTTGCGGTGACCCCGGTCGCAGGCTAGTCGGCGGGCGGATAATCAACCGCGGTCAGGTAGAGCCCGTCCGACGGGGCGACCGGACCGCAGCGGCTGCGATCGGCGGCGTCCAGCACCCGCTTGAAGTCGCGCGCCGACCATTTGCCGACCCCGACCTCGACCAGCGAGCCGACAATCGAGCGGACCTGGCGGTGCAGGAAGGAGCGCGCCGAACAGGTCAGCTGGACCTCGTCGCCATAGCGCGAGACCGAGATCATATCGAGCGTCTTGACCGGGCTTTCAGCCTGGCACTGGGCATCGCGGAAAGTGGAGAAGTCATGCTGGCCGACCAGTGCCTGGGCGGCATGGTGCATGGCCTCGGCGTCGAGCTTGCGCGGAACCCGCCAGACCTGACCGCGATCCAGCGTCAGCGGCGCCCGGCGGTCAATCATGCGGTAGAGATAGTGGCGCTGGGTGGCCGAAAAACGGGCATGAAAGTCCTCGCTGACCCGCTCCGCCTCGACGACCGCGACCGGATCGGGTTTGAGGTGATAATTGATCGCGTCGCGCACCTTGTCGGCGGCGAGGTCCTTGGTGAGATCGAGATGGGCAACCTGGCCCAGCGCGTGAACGCCGCTATCGGTCCGGCCGGCGCCATAGACCAGCACCGGCCCACCATCGAGTGCCTCGGCCGCCCGTTCGAGGCTTTCCTGGACCGAAGGCGCATTGTCCTGTCGCTGCCAGCCGGCGAACGGGGTGCCGTCATATTCGACGGTGATCTTGTAGCGGGGCATCAGCCGAGCACCGTTCCCGGCGGGACGGTATTGCCGTTGAGGAAGGTCTCGGCGTCCATCGCACCCTTGCCCTCGCGCTGCAGGCGGGTCAGCGAAAGCGCGCCCTCGCCGCAGGCAATGGTCAGCCCGGCCAGCACAGTCCCCGGCGCACCACCGCCCTCGCCACGCTCGGCCATCAACACCTTGACCCGGACCGGGCCCTTTTCGGTGGGCAGCTCGAACCAGGCGCCCGGGAAGGGCGACAGGCCACGGACATGATCGGCCAGTTCACGGGCCGGGCGGGTCCAGTCGATACGCGCTTCGTCGGACGATATCTTGCGGGCATAGGTCACGCCGGCCTCGGACTGCGGCACGGCTTCCAGCGTTCCGCGCTCAAGCGCGGCCAGGGCGCGCGGCCACATCAGGGCGCCGGCGTCCATCAGCTTGTCATGCAGGCTGGCGGCTGTATCAGTCGGGGCGATGCGGACGGTCTCGGAGAGCAGGATCGGTCCGGTATCCAGACCGGCCTCCATCTGCTGCAGCTGAACACCCGTCAGATCATCACCGGCCATGATGGCCCGCTGGATCGGTGCCGCGCCACGCCAGCGCGGCAGTAGCGAGGCGTGCAGGTTGAGACAGCCCAGGCGCGGCGCATCGAGCGCCGCCTGCGGCAGGATCTGGCCGTAGGCGACGACCGCCGCCAGATCCAGCTCGAGCGATGCGAACTCGGCGATTACATCCGGGTCGCGGAAGCTCTGCGGCGTCGAAACAGGAATGCCCAGCACCTCGGCGAGCTGGTGGACCGGCGTCTTCTGCTCGGACTGGCCACGGCCGCGACGCCGCGGCGGCTGGGTATAGACGCGCACCACCTCGTGTCCGGCGGCGGTGATTTCAGCGAGCGAGCGGGCCGCAAAGTCGGGCGTGCCCATGAAGGCAAGTCGTAAGGTCATGGCGCGGGTTTGAGCGCGAACACGGGGCCCGCGTCAAGCCGGATTGACGTTATTGCGAGCCCCAGGGTGGTGGCGGGGCGTCGACCGGCTCGGTCAGATCGAACTCGGCGGCGAAATGGCGGTCGGGCCGGTCAAGGGCATAGGTGAAGCGCCCGTCCTCAAGCGTGATCGACCAGACATTCGACATCGAGACGGCGATGCCCTCGCGGTCAAACAGGGTGCGCGAGAACGGGTCCGCCGGGAATTCAGCCCGGCTGGCGGTCAGCACGCTGTGCGTGGTGCCGCCATACTGGGTCACGACATCCTCACTGCCATCTTCGTGGCGATGATCATGTTTCAGCTCGAGCCGGTCGCCCATCCGGGTAATCACCCAGGTCCGGGAGCGATCATCGCCGACATGCAGCGGAATACGGATCTGGTCCTCGGTGCAGGTTCGCACATGCATGACCAGGGTCTCGGCAGCCCAGTCGGCATCGCGCGGGTCATCACTCACCACGCGCCCCTCGAAGGCCTGACCACAGAGCTCGGACAAGGACGCGAAGAGCGTGCTCTCTGTCGGCTGCTCCGCCGGCGAGCACGCCACAAGAGCCACGGGAAGCGCTGCCAGCCAAACTTTCTGCATGATGGTCTCCTCGATTGAACCTGAGTCTGCCCTATCGCTTCCATGTTGGAAACAATGACTTTCGCAGCCCGCCATGGCACCGGCCCGGAAAATCCTTATCTTGTGGCCTGAAACAGCTCGTCCAAGGCTGTCCGGACAGGAGCACGTCGAGATGACCATGACCGCGACCGACACCCTCGCCAAGGCCCGCCGCATCACCAAGGTGTCGCGCGGGATGCCGACCTCGGATGGCGCCGGCGTCAAACTCACCCGCATGCTCGGTCATCGCGGATTGATGGATCTCGACCCCTTCCTGATGCTTGACCAGATCCGCTCGGACGACAGCTCGGACTATATGGCCGGCTTCCCCAATCACCCGCACCGCGGCTTCGAGACCGTCACCATCATGCTCGACGGCAAGATGCGGCATGGTGACAACAAGGGACATTCCGGCGTCATCGAAGGCGGTGGCATCCAGTGGATGACCGCCGGACGCGGCATCGTGCACTCGGAGATTCCCGAGCAGGAAGACGGCCGCATGTGGGGCTTCCAGCTCTGGGTCAACCTGCCCGGCAAGCTGAAAATGACCGATCCCGGCTACCAGGAATACGACAAGAGCGAAATCCCTGTGGAAACCCGCACCGGGGCCACGCTGCGCATTCTGGCCGGATCGAGCTCGACCGGCGTGACCGGCCCGGCGACCTCGGTCGCCATCCAGCCGACCCTGATCGACATTGTGCTCGAGCCCGGCGCCACCCTGGAAGAAGCCATCGACCCCGGCCACACCGCCTTCATCGCGGTCTACAAGGGCGCCGTTTCGTCCGGCGAAGGCGAGGTTCGGGATCCCGATCTGGGCGTGCTGGAAGATGGTGACCGCATCGAACTGAAGGCCGGCCCGGAGGGGGCGAGCCTTCTGCTGGTCGCCGGCAAGCCGATCAATGAACCGGTCGCGCGCTATGGCCCCTTCGTCATGAATACCGAAGCCGAGCTGCACCAGGCGGTTCGCGACTTCCAGGCCGGCAAATTCTGAGATCCCTCCCCCCGGACCTGTCCGGCCCCGGTGCCGGGCAGGTCTACCCCCTCGTTTCCCGACTACCCCCAGACATGACTGGAGTGACCCATGGGCCTGCTCGTTGACGGCAAGTGGCATGACAAATGGTATGATACCGCCAAATCGGAAGGCCGCTTCGAGCGCTCGGTCGCCCAGCTTCGCAACTGGATAACCCCCGATGGCAGCGCCGGACCAACCGGTCGCGCCGGCTTCAAGGCCGAGCCGGGCCGCTATCACCTCTACGTCTCCTACGCCTGCCCCTGGGCCCACCGCACGCTGATCTATCGGGCCCTGAAGGGTCTCGAGGACATGATCCCGGTCTCGGCGGTGCACTGGTACATGGCCGAAAACGGCTGGACCTTTGATGCGGACGAAGACGGTCTGGTCGGCGACCACCTCTTCGCCAAGGACTTCATGTACCAGGTCTACCTGCAGTCCGAGCCGGACTATTCCGGCCGCGTCACGGTGCCGGTCCTGTGGGACACGCAGACCGGACGCATCGTCTCGAACGAAAGCTCGGAAATCATCCGCATGTTCAATTCCGCCTTTGACGGGATTGGTGCCACGCCGGGTGATTACTACCCCGAGGACAAGCGAGCCGAGATCGATGCCCTGAATGCGCGCATCTATGACACCGTCAATAACGGCGTCTATCTGTCAGGCTTCGCGACCAGCCAGGCCGCCTATGAAGAGGCCGTATTCCCGCTGTTCGAGACGCTCGATCACCTGGAAACCCTTCTCGCCAGCCAGCGCTATCTGACCGGCGACACGCCGACCGAGGCCGACTGGCGCCTGCTGCCGACGCTGCTGCGCTTCGACCTCGTCTATCACGGGCACTTCAAGTGCAATCTGCGGCGACTGGTCGATTACCCGAACCTGTGGGCCTACACGCGCGATCTCTACCAGCAGCCCGGCATCGCCGGGACGTGCAATTTCGAGCATGCCCAGAAGCATTATTACGCCAGCCACGACATGATCAATCCGACCCGGATCGTACCGGCCGGACCGATGGTCAATTTCGCGGAACCGCACGGGCGGGGCTAGGCCGGAGGCAAGGCGAGGCCAGCGACCGGGGAGCGTCAGGCCGCGTCGCGGTCCTTGCCCTTCTCGATCTTCTTGACCTTCTGGACCGCACGGGTGCGCTTCAGACGGGACAGGTAGTCGATAAAGAGCACGCCTTCGAGATGGTCCATCTCGTGCTGGATGCAGACGGCGAACATGCCCTCGGCGATCTCATCCTGCGGGTTGCCGTCATAATCGAGATACTGGATGCGGATCCGATCCGGGCGCTCGACCTCGTCATAGACGGTCGGCACCGACAGGCAGCCCTCTTCATAGGGCTTGAGCGTGTCGGACGGGTCCGACAGCACCGGATTGACGAAATAGCGCGGCTGCGGATCCTCGTCGCGACCGGCCAGATCCATCACGATGATGCGTTTGGGCACGCCGACCTGGATCGCAGCCAGACCGATCCCGTCGGCGGCATACATGGTCTGCAGCATGTCATCCATCAGCTCGCGGAGCGCGTCATCAACCTGATCAACAGGTTGGGACACTTCCTTGAGCATCGGGTGCGGAACGGTGAGGATATCTCGAATAGCCATGACGCCTAGATAATGGCACTGGCTTAAAGGATCAAGAATCGACCGCTTCCGGCGCTGTCAGAGCAGGCTTGGGCGTGGTGTCCGCGCCACCGGTCTCGGCGCTCTCGTCGGCACCGGCCGCATCGAGATACTCCGACGGCAGCGATTTGCGGGCATTGGCGCCGAGCGATTTGAGCATTTCGGTCTGGCGCACCAGATTGCCGCGACCCTCGACCAGCTTGCCCTTGGCCGCGCTCCAGGCGTCCTTGGCGCTGTCGATGCGCTTGCCGACGGTATCGATGTCGGAAACGAACCCCTCGAACTTGTCGTAGAGCGCCCCGGCGCGATCGGCGATCTCGATCGCGTGACGGTTCTGGCGGTCGATCGTCCACAGGTTTCCCACCGTCCGCATCGCCATCATCAGCGTCGTCGGCGTGGCAATCATGACATTGCGGTCCCAGGCATAGCTGGACAGTTCCGGATCGTTCTGCAGGGCCAGCGAGGCCGCGCCCTCGAGCGGAATGAACATCAGGGTGAAATCGACGCCCTCATAAAGCTTGGCGTAATCCTTGTCGCCGAGCGCCTTGATGTGCGCCTTGACCGAGGCCAGGTGCTGTTTTAGCGCCGCATTGCGGGTCTCGTCGTCGTCGGCATTCACGCAGCGCTCGAAGGCTGTCAGCGAGACCTTGGAATCGATCACCAGACGATGGCCGCCCGGCATCTCGACGATCACGTCGGGACGCAGCAGGGCGCCCTCGGCATTGCGCTCGGTCGACTGGGTGAAGAAATGCTCATTGTCGCGCAGACCCGCCCGTTCAAGGATCGAGGCCAGCACCATCTCACCCCAGTCACCCTGGACCTTGGACGAGGAACGCAGGGCATTGGCGAGGTTCTGGGCGTCCTCGGACATGCGCGAGGCGTCCTTGCGCACCGTCTCCATCAATTGCTTGATCTCGCCGGCATGCCCATGACGCTCCTTGGCGTCGGTCTCGACCTTGGTGCGGAACTCGGTGAGCTGTTCGCGCAGCGGCTTCAGCAGGGTCTGCAGGTTTTCCGTACTCTGCTTGTTGAGTTCGGCACCGGAGGCCTTGAGAATTTCGTTCGCGGTGAGCTTGAACTGCTCGCTCAGACGCTCACGCGCCTTTTCAAGCTCGGCCAGTTTCTCGCCGTGATGACGCTGAGCAGCGTCATGCTCGGTCTTGAGCGCTTCATGGCGGGCATTGAGCGTATTGCGCTCGGCGGTCACGGTCTCCAGCGTCGCGCGCAGGCGATCGCGCTCCTCGACCACGCCGTCGAGCCGCGCCGCGGCCTCACGGGCTGAGGCGAGATCGAGCGCGGTGGCTTCCTGGCGACGGCGCCAGTCATCACGTTCCTCGCGCAGCCGATCCAGCTCCGAGGTATCGACCGGACCCGTTTCAGCCGGCTTGCGGACAAGCAGGACAACAAGGACGACCAGCACGACAGCGACGCTGCCGAGAATGAGCCAGGTCTCGAGAGAAATATCGGTGAGGGTCACGGTCGGTTTCACTTTCCTGCTTGCGGGCATTCTGGATGAGTCGGAGGAAGCGGACCAGCAATCAGCCCTCATCCGCGCCCACCCTGCCCGATGCCCGCGACAAAACCTGTCACCCAACCCCGGCTTGTGCCCTGGCACCCGGCACGCGGCTTGCTTGACGACCGTCAGGGAAACGCGGGAGAGACAAGGTGCAGACGAAAATCGTCTCAATCGAGGACATTTCAGCCAGCCAGGTCGTGCAGTGGAACAAGTGGGCGTGCCCGAATGGCAAGCTCATCAGCCCTTATCTGCGTTTTGAATTCGCCGAGACGGTGGCCCGCGCCCGCCCCGACGTCCGGGTCGCGGTGATCGAGACGGCCGGCAAGACCATCGGCTTCTTCCCGCATCACAGGGCCCATGGCGGCATTGTCCGGCCGATCGGCGCGCCGATGAGCGACTATCAGGGTATCATCGCCGCCGACCCGTCCCTGATTGATCCCAAGCCGGTGGTCCGCGCCGCCGGCGGTTCGGCACTCGTTTTCGACAATTGGCACGGTCCGCTCGAGCCCCTCGACGCCCACAATGCGGACACCAGCGGCAGCCATGTCGCCGATATCGGCACCGATGGCGCGGACTTCCTCGAAGCCCGTCGCGCCCTGCACAAGGATCATTTCAAGAAGACCGCCCGCCGGACCCGCGCTGCCGAGCGTGATTTCGGACCGGTCCGCGTCACACTGGGGGATCCGGAAGGCAGCGCCTTTCGCGCCCTGAGCACCTGGAAACAGAACCAGTATCGCGATACCGGCAAGCTCAACGTGTTCGGGATCGACTGGGTCCAGACCGTGCTGACCGACCTGCGCCGCCGCGAGGGCCAGGAATTCTCCGGCCTGACAGCCGCCCTGTGGTTCGGTGATCGCCTGGCTGCAGTCGAGTTTGGCCTGGTTGCCGGCGATATCTACCATTCCTGGTTTCCGGCCTATGATCCGGAGCTGTCGCGCTATTCACCCGGCCTGCTCCTGCTGCACGGCCTGTTTGAACAGGCCCCGGCGCGCGGCATTCGTCGCGTCGATCTCGGCACCGGCGGCGATCATTACAAGAAGCATTATGCCAGCCACACAGTGCCCCTCGGGCAGGGCCGCGTCCTGTCGCCGGGCCTCGCGGCCCTGGGCATCCGGACCTGGGAGCTGGCGGAACAGACCGTCGAACATGTGCCGGGCAAGATCGGCGCCCTGCCCGGGCGCCTGCGTCGGCGCTGGGCCCAGGTCAGCGCCTTCCAGCCGCAACTTGCGCCCCGCCTCGCCAGCTTTGCCGGCTCAATCGCGCTTTAACAACACCGCCAAAAATCGGCGGATCAGGTGCATGCCTGCCTACCCCGCTCGCGCCAATGCGCTAGTTTGTGTGCTGTCGCGTGGAGCAGGGAGTATCGCATGCGTTTCCTCATGGGCTTGACGGCTGCGGCCGTGATGACATCGGCCGGCCTGGCACAATCGGACATTCATGAGACCGAACAGGCGGATTTCCGGGTCGAGACCGTCGCCGAAGGGCTCGAATTCCCGTGGTCCATGGCCTTCCTGCCGGATGGCAACATGCTTGTCTCCGAGCGCGAGGGCCGGCTGCGGCTGATCGAGAACGGAACGATGCGCGCCGACGCGATAAGCGGCCTGCCGGATATCCTCGTCGAGAGACAGGGGGGGCTGCTCGGCCTCGCCGTCCACCCGGACTTTGCCAGCAACCGACTGGTCTATTTCGCCTATGCCGAAGGCCGTGCGAATGCCAACCATACTGCGCTCGCGCGCGGGCGGCTCAGCGATGATGCGTCCACGCTGGAAAGCGTCGAGACCTTGTTCCGGGTCAATTTCGACAAGGAGCGCGGCTTCCATTTCGGCGGGCGACTGCAATTCCTGCCCGACGGCACCCTGCTGCTGACGCTCGGTGATGGCGGCCTGCATCGCGACGAAGCGCAGAATCTCGGCAATCATCTGGGCAGTGTCATCCGCCTGAATGACGACGGCACCGTCCCGTTCGACAATCCGTTTGCCAGTGCTCGCGGCGCCCAGCCGGAGATCTACAGCTATGGCCACCGCAATGTGCAGGGCATCACGATCAACCCGCAGACCGGGTCGGTCTGGGCACATGAGCACGGCGCCCGCGGTGGTGACGAGATCAACATCCTGGAAGCCGGCAATAATTACGGCTGGCCGCTGATCACCTACGGGATTAATTACAACGGCACACCGGTCTCCGACGCGACCCATGGCGAAGGCCTGGAACAGCCGATCTGGTTCTGGGATCCGTCGATCGCGCCGTCCGGCCTGACCTTCTATACCGGTGATGGTTTCGCCAACTGGCAGGGCGATGCCTTTGTCGGCGCCCTCGCCGGCTCCATGCTGGTCCGCCTCGAGGTCGAAGGTGACCGGATCATCTCGCGTGAGGAATTGCTGGTCGAGCGCGGCGAGCGCATTCGCGATGTCGCGACCGGCCCGGATGGCAATCTCTACCTGCTGACCGATGATCTGGAAGGTGCCGTTCTGCGTCTGGTCCCGGTCATTCCCTGAGCCGGCCGCCCGGCACCGCGATCACCCCGTCAGATCGGTCAGTTTCCGGCCTTCCGCGATATTGCGCAGAAGGTAGACCAACGGCGTATCGAAGGCGGCGGCCAGAAGCTTCACGATGATCTGACCGAGAATCAGGCTGCCAATCACCGACCAGCCCTGGGTGCCCGCAAAAGCGACGGTCACGAAGATCATGCTGTTGAAGATCTGCGACGCCATGGTCGAGATGTTGTTGCGCAGCCAGAGCCGGTTCTTGCCGGCATCCTTCTGACGCAGGTGATGGAAGATCAGCACGTCGGCAAGCGCGCTCAGACCGAAAGCAACCATGCCGGCAAGGTTGATGCGGTTCCCCGACGAGAAGACATCGACAAAGGCGGCCTGCTGGACCTCGGTCCAGTTACCCGCCGCCGTGATGAAGGGGAAGACGTCTTCCGCGTGCATGGCGTAGAGCAGGAGCAGCAGGATCAGGAAGCGCATCAGAACGCCGACGATCACGACGCACAGCGCATAGGCGCGGCCCCAGACTTCCGAGATCACATCCGTCGCCAGATAGGTCAGGCCGAAGGCGATGGTTCCGGCAGGCACGAGCACGGTCAATGGACCGAAATGAAAGGCCTGGATCTTGACCGAGGTGATCGCGGCCAGCACCAGCGCGACCATGAACAGGCCGGTGCAGAAAAACAGGATGAAGGTGCGCGGTGTCACGCGCAGCGTCTCCGGCCCACCGGCGTCTTGATTGGTCATCGGCCTCACCCCGAAATCCCCTCCATTTCATGAAAAGGATAGGGCGAAATTTCCCGGAGAACAGGATCGGTCAAACGCTAGACCGGCTGCGGAAGGCTGCGGCGAGTGTCCCGTCGTCGAGATAGTCCAGCTCACCCCCGACCGGCACGCCCCGCGCCAGGGACGTGATCGAGACCCCGCAGCCGGCCATGCGATCGGCGAGGTAATGTGCTGTGGTCTGGCCGTCGACGGTGGCGTTGAGCGCCAGCACGATCTCGGTGACCTCGTCCCGCGCCGCCCGCTCGACCAGCTTGGTGATGTTGAGGTCCTCCGGACGGACGCCGTCGAGCGCGGACAGCACGCCGCCGAGGACATGGTAGCGCCCCTTGAACGCCCCGGCCCGTTCCAGCGCCCACAGATCACCAACGGTCTCGACCACGCAGATGGCGGCATCGAGCCGGTTGGGCGCAGCGCAGACCGTGCAGGGGTCAGCCACATCGAGATTGCCGCATTCGCTGCAAGCCCGGATCTTGTCGGCCGCGTCAGCCAGTGCATCGGCGAGTGGACGCATCAGCGCGTCCTTCTTGCCGAGCAGGTTCAGGGCGGCGCGCCGCGCCGAGCGCGGACCAAGCCCGGGCAGCTTCGCGAGCAGCGAGATCAGGCGTTCGATTTCAGGGCCGGCAGAGGCGGATTTCATCGCGGAGACAGCGCGCTCAGAACGGCATCTGCATGCCGGGCGGCATTTGCAGGCCGCCGGCGGCTTCCTTCATGATCTCCTGCTGGGCGGCATCGCCCTTGCGGCGGGCGTCGGCATGCGCCGCCTTGAGAAGGTCTTCGAGGATTTCCGGTTCTTCCGGATCGAGAAGGCTCTTGTCGACATCGATCGAGACCATGTCGCCCTTGGCCGTCAGCACGACCTTGACCAGACCGGCACCGGCCTCGCCGGTCACCTCGGTCTCGCCAAGCCGGGCCTGCGCCTCGACCATTTTCTCCTGCATGGCCTGCGCCTGTTTCATGAGGCCCATCAGGTCTTTCATGCGCGTTTCTCCGTTGTTGCGTCGCTGGCCGTCTCGTCATCCGTCACGGGATCGCGGACAGCAATGATCTCGGCCCCCGGGAAGAGCCGCAAGGCTTCGGTCACCGCCGGATCACGGCGGGCTTCCTCGAGCCGCTCGGCCTTCAGGCGCTCGCGGCGCTCGGCCCAGGTCTCGCCGCCCTTGAGTGAGCCATCCGCGAGGATCATCCAGCGCTCGCCGGTCCATTCGAGCAGACGGCGCGACAGGCGCTGGGCGAGGTCGCGGGGTGCGTCCTCCAGCGGCTGGAAGCTGAACGAGCCGGGCTTGAAGGCCGCCGGGCGGACATAGCGTTCCATGTCGGATTGCAGACCGATATCGCGCTTCTCGCGCAGCATTGTCATCAGGGCTTCCCAGGTCTGGGGCCCCGAGATGGCGGGCGCCTCCTGCTCGACCGCACTGACCTGTTCCGGTTCGGTAAGGGCGCGATGGGGGGCCGGTTCGGACGGACCATCCGCAGCAGCAGCGTGCGGTGTATCCGGCGGGGCCGGCGCAGCGGCCGGCTCAGGCTTTCCCGGCGCCTCCGCAGGCGCAGCAGCGCGCGGCAGGCCCGCGAGCACGCGGGCGGCATCCTCCGGCGGCGGCAGGGATGCGGCGGAGGCGAGCCGCAGCACCGTCATCTCGGCAGCGGCCAGCGCATCCGGCGCAGCGCGCACATCATCGAGCCCGGTCAGCAGGATTTTCCACATCCGGGTCAGCTGACCCAGCGACTGGCTTTCGGCCAGTGCGACGAGGCGCGCCACGGTGTCCGCCGCTTCGCCCAGATCGGCTTCAGGACCAGCTGCTTTTACACGGGCGGTGGCATGGACATAGTCGAGCAGGTCGCGGGTAATCACCACCGGGTCACCGCCGGCATCGTGCAGCGACGTCAGCTCCCCCAGCGCCGCTGCCGTCTTGCCGGTCAGGGTCTGTTCAAGCAGGTCGAGCACGCGGGCGCGGTCGGCGAGACCGAGCATGTCGCGCACTTGCGGTGCGCTGACCGGCCCATCGGCATCACTGCCCTGAACGATGGCCTGGTCGAGCAGGGAGAGCGCATCACGGACCGAGCCCTCGGCGGCGCGCGCGATCAGCGACAGGCCGTCGCGCTCGACCGACGCGCCCTCAAGACCGCAAATCCGCTCGAGGTGATCGGTCAGGACCTCGCGGTCGATCCGCTTCAGGTCAAAGCGCTGGCAGCGTGACAGCACGGTCACCGGGACCTTGCGGATTTCGGTCGTGGCGAAAATGAACTTGGCGTGCTCGGGCGGCTCCTCCAGCGTCTTCAACAGGGCGTTGAAGGCGGAGGTGGAGAGCATGTGCACCTCATCGATGATGTAGACCTTGTAGCGCGCCGAGACCGGGGCGTAGCGCACGCCCTCGAGAATCTCGCGAATGTCGCCGACCCCGGTACGCGAGGCAGCGTCCATCTCCATCACATCAACATGGGCCGAGCGGGCAATGGCGTCGCAATGACGGCCCGTCTCACCCAGCGCCATGGATGGCGCGTCGACCGTATCGGTCTCGAAGTTGAGCGCCCGCGCGATCAGGCGCGCGGTCGTGGTCTTGCCGACCCCGCGAACACCGGTGAGCATGTAGGCGTGGGCAATGCGGCCTGCGGCGAAGGCATTGGTCAGCGTCCGGACCATCGCGTCCTGGCCGATCAGGTCCTCGAAGGTGTTGGGCCGATATTTGCGCGCCAGCACCTGATAACCCGGCGCCGGGCCGGCTCCCGGCTCGGTCGCGGGCAGGTCCAGCCCGGGCATAAGGACGTCGCCCGCTCCGTCGGCATCAGTCGGGAGCGGCGTATCATCCATGACAGCTCATCGGGTTGGCGGTTCCAGGGCCGCGCCGGCGGGCGTGAGCCGCGCTGCGCAGAGAAGGTGGAAGACCGGACAGCGACCCGAACGAAAACTCGTTACGGCTGCTTCCTTCCGGACCTGACCGGGTTGGCGAGGCGCTCGTCCACCGCCGATCTTCCGCCCCCTATATCGCCCGCCAGAGGCTGGTGTGCAAGGCGTGCCGTCATTGTGTCTGCAGGACATCGCCCTCACCGCACAGCGCCGCCGCCCGCAGGAAACGGACATGCTCATCGAGCGCCTCGACAAGGCCCGCATCATCACCCGCCTCAAGCAGGAGATCACGCCAATAGCCGGTCACCCGGGCTTGTGTTTCCAGCCAGTCCCGCACCGCCATCCGGGTATGGATAGCTCTCGTCGGACAGCTGCTGCCATTATCAGACTTCATGATCCTTCCTCCTGGCATCAGCCTTATTGAGAATCATTCTCAATAACAAGCCCCATATTGCTGCCCATGCCGGAGCTGGCTATGCCTGCGAGCAAGGCGGCGCTCCGGCGTCGCGGTTTGTCCGACGGAGAACGCCATGAATGATCGCAGCCTGCTCGCCGGCCGGGACCCGCTCGTCTTCGCCGGCTCCCCGCTCGATCGTGGCGACCAGCTGCGTCGCGACGAGGCCCGTGTCGAGGCGCTTCTCGCCGGCGATGAGGGCTGGTGGATGGGCGTTGTCGAGGGCGACCCGGTTTTTCAGGGCGAAAGCGGGCTGTACTGGTTCCGTCGGAGCGAGATTGCGTCCCTGGCTGACATGGCGGCCGGGCTCTTCCTCGGGCACTACAAGGGCTCGCCCTGCTTTGCTGCCACAATCACACAGGCCGACATGCTGCCACTGGGTAGCGAGATCGTCCCGGCCCGCCAGGCCGCCATGGCCCTGAGCCATGACGAGGCCGCGATCTATGCCCAGGCGAAGGCCCTGCTCGGCTGGCATGCCCGCAACGGCTTCTGCCCGGCGTGCGGGACGGCCACCCGTATCAAGTCCGGCGGTGGGCGCCGGATCTGCACCGGCTGCGAAACCGAGCACTTTCCCCGGGTCGATCCGGTCGTGATCATGCTGGCGACCGATGGTGATCGCTGCCTGCTGGGCCGCCAGAGCGCCTGGCCGGACGGCATGTGGTCGGCGCTGGCCGGCTTCGTCGAACCCGCCGAGACGCTGGAAGAAGCGTGCGCCCGCGAGCTCGAGGAGGAATCCGGCGTCAAGGTCGACATTGCCGGTATCCGCTACGTCATGGGACAGCCCTGGCCCTTCGTCTCCTCCTTGATGATCGGCCTCGTGGCCCCCGTTACAGACGCGACCATCAGCGTCGACCCGCACGAGCTGGAACAGGCGCGCTGGTTCACCCGCGACGAGGTCCGGGACATGCTGGCCGCCCGGCATCCGGACGCCGCCATGCCGGCCTCGATCGCGATTGCCCGGCGCCTGGCCGAGCTCTGGGCCGATGAGGTGATCTGATCGGGGTCTCACCGAGAACCGCTATCCCGTGCAAAACTGCCCGTGCGTCGTGATAACGCATGCACAAGAGCGCGTTGCGGTGTTGCCTGTCCGCGCGGCCCGTGCCAAACACAAGTCGATTTTTCAACCTGATTGAATTTGGGGGCGTCCATGGGCGAACTCTTCTGGAACAAGGTTGCCGGCGTCGTGCTTGCAACAGTGCTGGGTGTCCTGGCGATCACCGAACTGGGGCATCTCCTGGTTCCGTCGCACGCCGCAGACGAACTGACGGCCGAGAACACGGCTTACCCGGTTGACTGGGCTGCGCTTGAAAGCGGTGCCAGCAGCGAAGCTGTGGTCGAAGAAGGCCCGACTGATTACGGCCTCGTCCTCGCTTCCGCCGATATCGGCGCCGGTGAGCGCGCGGCCCGCCGCTGTGCAGCCTGTCACTCCTTCGAGCAGGGCGGCGCCAATGGCGTGGGCCCGAATCTCTGGGGTGTTGTCGGCGCCGACATCGCCAACCATGCCGGGTTCAGCTATTCCGGCGCCCTGCAGGGCCTCGAAGGCAGCTGGACCTATGCGGCGCTTGACGCCTTCATCGAAAATCCGGCCGGCTACGCTCCGGGTACGGCGATGTCGTTCCGCGGCCTCGGCAATGACGATACCCGTCATGAGCTGATCGCCTATCTCCGCTCGCTGTCGGACAATCCGATGCCGCTGCCGGCCCCGCTGGCCGAGATGGAATCGGAAGACGATGTCGACGACGCCATGGGCACGATGTCGGACGATGCTGAAGACATGGGCGAAACCGCCCAGGACATGCCGGAAGGCGACGGCCAGTAGGCTTCGCCTCCAGCGGACAGAATCAAGCCCCGGTCATTGGCCGGGGCTTTTTTCTTGCGCGGGGAGCCGACCCTGACCTCGCGGCGACCACCCGGCCGATACTCAAACCGGTCGGTAGATCGCCCGGACAGGATTTTCAGCCGCCCGGATCCGGGCCTCGGCTTCGACAAAGGGCTCCAGCGTAACATCCATGGTGCTGGCATTGGCGTGCAACAGATGCTCGCTATCGGTCATGATGCCGACATGGCCGGGCCAGAACACGATATCGCCGCGCTGACGCTCGGAAACTCCCGTGACATCTGACCAGGCCGCCGCCAGCGCAGCCTCCTGCTGGTCCGCATCCCGCGGCATGATCTGACCGGCAGCCTGCAGCGCCATTTGCACAAGCCCGGAGCAGTCCAGCCCGAGGCTCTCCTTGCCGCCCCACAGATAGGGCGCGCCGAGGAAGGCCTCGGCCACCGCCACGAAATCTCCGGCGGTCTCGCCAATCGGCGCCGTATGGGCCTCGATCACCCAGCCCAGCCCGACAGCCTCGACAAAGCGCCCGTCGCGACGGCCGGCCCGGAAGCGGGCATTGAGGCTGAGCAAATGGTTGGGCGCGGTCTTGATGCTCGGTTCGCTGAAGGCATAGGTGCGCAACACGCTGACCTGGCGGTCGACCGGATGGATTTCGGCAGACAGGCCGGCGAGATCGACCCAGCCGACATAGCCGTCGGCGCGCGAGAAGCCCCAGGCCCAGCCATCCACCGTCTCCAGCACGGCAAAGACTTCACCGGCGAGGAGCTGATCGTCCATTGCCGCATGGGCGTCGGCGGATTTGCGGATCGGCGCCGCCGGAATGACGACCTGATAGTCAACCGGATCGACATAGCGCTCCGCCTCGACGCGGCCCTTCAATTCAGTGGCGGCGAGATCGGGGCGGGCTGGCGTAAGACGGGGATCCAGCTGGGACATGAACGCGTTTCCTCGGCACGATGAGCGACGGCTTCGCCATAATCGTACAGGAAAACCGCTCCCTTTACAGTGCGATGCACCGAAACATCGCGCCCGTCCGCGCGATCGCGCTTGCGCCGCACAAAACCCTGGCGTTCGAGCACGTCAAGCGCCCGGGTGACGGCCGGCTTGGGCAGGTCGAGCTGACGCGCGAGATCCCGGATCGCATGCGGTCCCGGCTTCATGAAAATGGCGAGCAGCAAGGCGAATTGCCGCGCGGTCAGATCGGCCGCAGCCCCGCGGACAGCGTCCGCGGACACGCGACGCATCATCTCAAGCGATGTCATCGCCTGTGACGGCATGACGAAACTCCAGGGGCGGCCTGATCGGGTTGATCAGCCCTTATTCTGGAATCGCTCCTTGAGCATTTGGTAAACGGCGCGCGCGGCGTGCATGTCGCCGCCTTTCGGGCGACCGGGGCGCGGCTTGGGGTTCCACGCGAAAATGTCGAAATGGACCCAGCGCGCATCACCGACAAAGCGGCGCAGGAAGAGGGCCGCAGTGATCGAGCCGGCCATCGGTGTGGCGGCGCTGTTCACCAGATCCGAGATCTCGCCGTCCATTTCGCTTTCATAGCCGTCCCAGAGTGGCATCCGCCAGACCGGGTCGGACACAGCCCCCGCACACTTGGCCAAGGCTTCGGCGACGCCATCATCATCGGTATAGAAAGGCGCGACTTCAGGTCCAAGGGCGACACGGGCTGCCCCGGTCAGGGTCGCGAAATCGAGCAGGAGATCGCACGGCTCCTCGGTCGCCCGCGCCAGCGCGTCACCCAGCACCAGTCGGCCCTCGGCATCGGTATTGTCGATCTCGACCGTGAGGCCCTTGCGGGAGTCGAGGATGTCGCCGGGCCGGAAAGCGTCGGCGCCGATCGCGTTCTCGACCGCCGGGACCAGCAGGTGCAGACGGACCGGCAGCTTGCCGGCCATGATCATACGGGCCAGCCCCATGGCATTCGCCGCACCGCCCATGTCCTTCTTCATCAGACGCATGAATTGAGCGGCCTTGATGTCGAGACCGCCAGAGTCGAAACAGACGCCCTTGCCGACAATCGCCACACGCGGATGGTCCGCCTCGCCCCATTCCAGTTCGAGCAGGCGCGGCGCTTCGCCGGCGGCCCGGCCGACCGCGTGGATCATCGGGTAGTTCTGGGCCAGCAGATCATCGCCGCGGGTGACCCGGACGGTCGCGCCAAACGTCTCGGCCAGAGCGCGGAAGGCAGCCTCGAGCCCTTCCGGCCCCATCCGGTCAGCCGGCGTATTGACGAGGTCACGGGTCAGATGGACCGCGCGGACAATCGAGCGGGCTTCCTCAAGGTCGGCACCTTCCGGCGCGACCAGGCGGGCGGCCTCGCGCGGCGCCGGCTTGTAGGTGGTGAAGCTGTAGCTCCCCAGTCCCCAGGCGGTCGTGGCGAGGGTCGCATCCATCGCCGCGGGCAGCGCCTCGATCTGCCAGTCGCCTTCCGGCAGGGTCAACGGCGCCGCGCCGAGGACGAAAGCGTCCTTGCCGCTGCCGATGCCCAACAGGGCCGACGCCTCACCGCCGTCGGGCAGCAGCACGATTTGCCCCGGCTTACCCTTGAAACCGGCCCCGAGGCCGCGCTGATCAGCGGGCAGATCGGCGATCACCGCAGCCGCGTCGGCCTCGCCGACGAGGCGCAGCATGCGGGCATTGGGAGCGGTCTGGATCAGGGCGGTCATGGCACTTCCTTTCATGGACCCGAAGGGATCGGGCGGATTAACGCATTCTTGACCGGCACAGCCCAGATTCAAGTCATGCTTAACAGTGGCCCGGTTCATACCATGCGTAATGTCTTCGCTCTCGCTCCGATCAGCGCGCTCCTTCTCGCGTCCTGCGCGACCACCGCGCCGACCGAACAGGAACAGGCCGTCATCGACTCGATGAACGCCAACAGCATCGTGCCGGCCTCGGCCAGCGAGCGCCAGGCCGTGCGCAGCCAGGATGTGCTGACCCAGGCGGCGTTCTGGGCCGAAGCGCACGAGCTCAACCCGTCCGACCTTGAAGCGGCGCTGGAACTTTCTCGCACCCTTCGCCAGCTTGGCAATTACCAGCGCGCCAGCGAAGTCGCCCGGCAGACGCTCGCGCTCTACCCCGACAATGCCGATCTCCTGCTGGCCCACGGCACCGCCCTTGCTGCCGCCGGTCGCGGGGCAGCCGGTGTCGAATCACTGCGCCGGGCCAGCCAGATCGACGCCACGAACTGGCAGATCATGAATGCCCTCGGCATCGCCCTCGAACAGGCCGGTCAGAGCGAAGCCGCGCGCGGCGCCTTTCGCGACGCCCTGACCCTGTCGCCGGGGCAACCCTCGATCCTGTCGAACCTCGCCATGTCCTATGTGACGATGGGCGAACCGGACACAGCCGAGCGCATGCTGCGCGAAGCCATGGTCCGTCCCGGTGCCGACGCCACCGTGCGCCAGAATCTGGCCCTGGTGATTGCCCTGCAGGGCCGCTTCGCCGAAGCCGAGGAACTGGCCCGCGTCGATGTCTCGCCGCAGATGGCGGAGGCCAATATGGCCTATATCCGCGCCATGCTGACATCGCGGCGGCGGTATGATGCCGTTCGCGAGAACTAGGACCGGCGGGGCGGGGGCGTCCCGAGAACACCCAGCACGGTGATCATGACCACGGCCGACAGGGCGATGACATTGACGGTCACCCCCAGATAGCCGTTCATGCCCATGCCGATGAACGGGTTGCCGACCAGCATCAGCCAGTCGACCAGCGACACCATGAAGAACCCGCCATAAGCGAAGGCGGACCATTTCGAACGCCGCAACAACATGACCAGCGCCGCCACCGCGAGAATCACCGCGATCCAGAAAACCACTTCCTGCGCGACCGACATGCTGGCCACATAACCATAGGCGTCAAAACTGAACCACTCAGAGGGCCAGGTGCGGGTTCGCACCAGGAGTTCGAGAACAGCCCAGCGGCCATAGGTGAACGCCCCGTATCCGCAAAGCAGAACGGTTCCCCAGTACAGCGCAGCCGCGCGTGTTATCTTCATTGTGTGATCCCGCAGACCGGCATCGTCGCCTCGCTCGTCATCATTTTAGCGCAAGTACGAGCGCCAGCGTGAGGGGAAAATATCAGCCCGGTTCGCTGGGAACCGGCGGCGGCGGCGGAGGCGGTGGCGGCGGTGGCGGCGCGACCTCGATGTCATCAACCACCTTGAGCGGGAAATCCTTGCGCAGCAACGGCGTCACCAGCGTGTGATCGAAGCGGAAATCCTCGACCAGCTCGCGCAGCTCGACCGGCGCACGACCATCCTTGCTGGCTTCACTGCCGCGATAGAGAGCGTACAGGTGGAGATAATTCTTGTCATCCCGGGACAGCGAGGTGTCTTCGAGGCGTGAACAGACGGCGATCAGCTTTTGCAGGCCCGGCTTGCGCTTGCCCGCCTTCAACTCGATCATCGCGGCGGCCAGCGCGACCTTCCATCCCATGTCGACGAAATGGGTTTTCGGCGCGTGCGACAGCGCCTTGCGGGCGGCGTCGATATCACTGGCAGCCAGCGCGCTCATCGCCTCACCCACAGCGGCATCGGCGCTGCGGATTTCCTCGCGGAGCTTTTCGGCTGTCTTGCGCCCGGAAAACATGGGCTGTGTCCACCTGTTCAACATCCACCTGGCTATTCAAGTAGCGCGCCAGAACGGATTCGTCACATGCTATTGATGCGGATGATGGCCGGGCCGAGGATGACCACGAACAAGACCGGCAGGAAGAACACAATCATCGGCACGGTCAGCTTGGCCGGCAGGGACGCCGCCTTCTTCTCGGCTGCCGCCAGTCGCATGTCGCGGTTTTCCTTCGCCATGACGCGCAGCGCCTGTCCCAGCGGTGTACCATAACGCTCCGCCTGGATGAGCGAGGTCACCACCGCCTTGACGCCGGGGTGGTTGGTCCGTTTGGCGAGGTTCTCATAGGCCGCCCGCCGCTCCTGCAGATAGGAGAGCTCGGCGGTGGTGAGCGACAATTCTTCAGCCAGTTCAATGGACTGCGAACCAACCTCGCTGGACACCTTGTGGAAGGCCGCCTCGATCGACATGCCGCTTTCGACACAGATCAACAACAGGTCCAGCGCATCCGGGAAGGCACCCATGATCGACTGCTGGCGCTTCGCAGCGAGATTGGAAAGGTAGAGGTTCGGCGCGTAATAGCCCAGCAGGCCGAGCCCGAAGGAGAAACACACGCGGGTGACCTGCGGCAGGCCGAAATCATTGATCATGAAGACATAGAACAGGGCCATGCCGAACAGGATGAAGGGCGAGAGCAGGCGGAAGAAATAGAAGGTGACCGCCGGCCGGCTGCCCCGCATCCCGGCCTGGGCGAGCTTTTCCTGCAATGCCGGGTCTTCGAAGGCCTTTTGCAGGTTGAGCGCATCGACGACGGTGTGGACCAGCCCCTTGGCCTCGGCGCCACGGATCGATCCCTTCCCGCCCCGCGCATTGGCCTCCAGGGCCTCGCGGTTCTTGCGGCGCATTTCCTCGCGGCGGTTGTTGACCGACTTGATCCGCTTGTCGAGCCGGTCGGTGCTCATCGCGGGAGCCGACAGCGTCACGATCGTCGCGAAGACCAGAGCGGCCGCCAGCAGGGCAATCAGGGACGCCGGGTCGGTCAGGAAATCGCGTATATCGGTGAAGCCAATGCCGAACATGCCCGCCTCAGATCTTGAAGTTGATCATGCCGCGCATGACCATGATGCCGATGAACATCCAGGTGACGCCACCGAGCAGCATGAGCTGGCCGGTCGGATCGGTGAACATCTGGCCCATGTAGGACGGGGTTGTCGCATAGACGATGCCGAGCACGCCGGGCGGCAGAGAGCCGATGATGGCGGCCGAGGACTTGGCCTCCGAGGACAGCGCCCCGATCTTTTCGCGCATCATCTTGCGCGAGCGCAGCACGGTGGAGAGATTGCCGAGCGTTTCCGCCAGATTGCCACCGGTCTTCTGCTGGATGATCAGAACCGTCCGGAAGAAGTTCAGCTCCGGCAGCGGCATGCGCTCGCACATGCGATCGAGGCCATCGGGAAGGGCGACGCCAACGGCAATGCCCTCGACCAGCTTCTCGAACTCGGTCCGAACCGGCTCCGGGCTCTCATGGGCGAGGATTTTCAGACACTCATTGAGCGGAAGGCCGGATTTGACGCCGCGGGTAATGACGTCGAGCGCGTTGGCGAACTCGGCCGAGAACTGTTTCTGGCGTCGCCCGCGCAGAAAGCCGAGCCACCAGCGCGGCAGTCCAAGCCCGGAGATCACACCGATTGCGGCGGTAACATAGAGGTTCTGGCCGGTGATGAAGGCGATCAGGAGGCCCCCGACGGCCATGCCGGCCGACACCATCCAGAACACGGCCGGCGTAAAGGACATGCCGGCCTGCTGGATGCGGGCCTTGATACTGAGTGACTTCTTGTGCCGGTCGCGCTGACGCTGCTCGAGATCCTTGAGCGATTCCTGGACCTGCCGTTTGCGCTGGGCGGCCTGATCGAGCGCTGATGTGTGCCGGCGGCCGCGCTGCAAGCTGCCCGGGCCGACGGCGCGGTTGATGCGCTTCTTGGACTGCGCATCGCCGGCCGCACCGACCGCAACCCAGCCAACTCCCCCGACCGCCATGAAGGCGGCCGCGGCAGCGAGAATGAAGGCCAGATCACCGTTCATCGCGTCAGGCCTCCGACGCGTCGAGGGCGTTGGCGAGCTCACGTTCCAGACCAAAATAGCGGGCCCGGTCCCAGAATTTGGGACGCGCAATTCCGGTCGAGGCATGCTGGCCGATGATATTGCCGTGCTCGTCCTCGCCCTTGATCTCGTACAGGAAGAGATCCTGCGTGACGATCACATCGCCTTCCATGCCGATCACTTCGGTAATGTGGGTGATTTTGCGGGAGCCGTCGCGCAGGCGGGCCGCCTGGATGATGACGTCGATCGAGCCGACAATCATCTCGCGAATGGTCCGGGCCGGCAGATTATAGCCGCCCATGGTGATCATCGACTCGATCCGCGACATGGCTTCGCGCGGTGAGTTGGCATGCAAGGTGCCCATCGAGCCGTCGTGACCGGTATTCATGGCCTGCAGCAGGTCGAAGGCCTCCGGGCCACGCACCTCACCCACGATGATCCGCTCGGGACGCATGCGCAGGCAGTTCTTGACCAGGTCACGCATGGTGATCTGACCGGACCCTTCCAGGTTCGGCGGCCGGGTCTCGAGCCGCACCACATGCGGTTGCTGCAGCTGCAGCTCGGCGGCGTCCTCGCAGGTCACGACGCGCTCGTCTTCCTCGATGAAACCGGTCATGCAGTTGAGCAGCGTGGTCTTGCCGGAACCGGTACCGCCCGAGATCAGGACGTTGCAGCGGGACGCGCCGATGATCGACAGGACCTTGGCGCCTTCCGGCGTGATGGAGTTGAACTCCACCAGGTTCTGCATCTGCAGCTTGTCCTTCTTGAATTTCCGGATGGTCAGCGTCGGGCCATCCAGCGACAGCGGCGGCGCGATGACGTTGACGCGGGAACCGTCCATCAGGCGGGCGTCACAGATCGGCGAACTTTCATCGACCCGACGCCCGACCTGGCTGACGATCCGCTGACAGATATTCATCAGCTGGGCATTGTCGCGGAAGCGGATATTGGTTTCCTCGAGCTTGCCATTGACCTCGATGAAGACCTTGTCGGCCCCGTTGACCATGATATCGGCGATGTCATCGCGGGCCAGAAGCGGCTCGAGCGGGCCAAAACCGAGCACATCATTACAGATGTCCTGGAGCAGCTGTTCCTGCTCGGCGATCGACATGGCAACATTCTTGATCGAGATGATCTCGGTCACGATGTCGCGGATTTCCTCGGCCGCGGTCTCGTTGTCCAGACGCGCCAGCTGGCCCAGGTCGATGGTGTCGATCAGGGCGTTGAAGATGGTCGTCTTGATCGCATAGTACTCTTCCGAGCGCCCGTTGGGCTCGGCCGCGCGCACGGTCCGCTTGGCGGCCTTGGGCCCGGTATAGGCACCCGGCGCGGGCTTCGCGACAGGCTTCGGCGCGGCTGCAGCGGCGGCCTGCTTGGCGGCAGGCCGCGATGCCGGCGCTGACAGGGCCTCGCGGCGGGAGGCCGGATCCGGGCGCGCCTCCGCCTTTGGCGCCGCAGCGGGCGGCGTCATCGGGGCAGTTGTGGGTGTCGGTCCTCCGGCGCGCTTGCCGAACATGGGCTGTCTAGCCTCCGAATAGTTTCGCGATGAAGGAACGTTTCGGCATCGCCACCGGTGTCCGGCCGGAGACGAGGCTTGCGAGGTGCGAGAAGCCGTCTGCGGCTTTCGACTTTGGATCGAGCTCGGTGATCATCTGGCCGTTATTGGCAGCCTTGCCGAACAATTGCGGCTCGAAGGGCAGCACCAGCGTCGGCGGCGTCCCCAGGGCGTCGGCGAAATCCTTGATCGGGATTTCCGGCCGCTTGGGCATGCCAGCCATGTTGATGACCACACGCGGCGGCTCGTCATTGGGACGGGCGCCCGCCACGAGGTCGAAAAGATTCTTGGCGTTCCGCAATGAGGCCAGGTCGGGCGCCACGGTGACGACAACCTGATCGGCTGCCAGCAGCGTCTGCTTGACCCAGGGCATCCACAGATGCGGCAGGTCGAGGGCCACGAAGGGCGCCTGGCGGCGAACCTTTTCGAGCACCATCTCATAGGCCTGTGGATTGAAATCCCATTCCTTGTCGAGCGTGGCCGGTGCCGAGAACAGGCTCAGGCGGTCAGTACAACGAACGAGGAGACGGTCCAGCAAGGCGTCGTCGAGACGGTCCGGTTCGGCCAGAGCGTCACCGAGCGTCTGCGCCGGGTCCTGGTTGAAATCGAGACCCGCGGTGCCGAAGGACAGGTCGAGATCGACCAGAACGGCGTCGGACTGCAGGCCTTCCGTCATCGCCCAGGCGCAATTATGGGCGACGGTCGACGAGCCGACACCGCCCTTGGCGCCTATAAAGGCGATGGTCTTGCCCGCGAAAGGCTGTTCGGGATCGAGGAAGAGCTCGGAAATGGTGCGGATGACGTGCATCGGCGTCATCGGCGGCACGAGGTATTCGCTGACCCCGCGCTTCATCAGTTCCCGGTAGAGACCGATATCATTGGAGGCACCGACGATGATGACCTTGGTGTCCGGGTCACAGACGCCGGCCAGCTCCTCGAGCTGATCGAACAGGCCGCGACCGCGCATCCCGCTCTCGATGATCAGCAGGTTCGGCGTCGTTTCGTCGTGATAGCGCTCGATGGCAGCCGGCAGGCCGCCCAGCTCGACCGTCACATGGGCCTTGGCGAGGCGGCGGTCATTGGCCGCATTGTGGATCAGCGCGCCAGTCTCCGGGCGCTCGCAGAAAGCCCCGATCGAGATCCGCGGGATCGGCTGGTCCGAGACCTCATTGCCGACTTCACCGTAGAGCGTTTCGCCGACCGACAGACCGGCGACTTCATCCTGCAGATCCTCGAAGATCGGATCGACCACGCGCTCGGCCGGTTGCGGGGCCGGTGCCAGGTCGGTCTCGGCGAGGAAAGGATCCGCGTCGCCGAAATCATCATCAAAATCGGGCGCTGCAGGGCGGGCCGCGGCCGTATGGTTCATGTCCTCGCGGGTCGCTTCGCCCAGCAGCAGGCGTTCGACATCGGCCGCGTCCAGGAACGGATCATCCCCGTCGAGGAAAGGGTCTTGCTTCAGTGCGCGATTGCCATCCGTCATGATCAGCCCTCCCTAATTGCCATTGCCGACGCGAGACACCGCGCCACTCTCGTAGTCGCTGCGCTCGCTGGCGGTTGATTCACCGGCGCGATAGCCGTCGAGCACCGTCTGGCGACGGCCGGTATCACCGGGCTCCATGTCACGCGGCGCGATCAGATCGCGCGGATCGGCGATCATGGCGGCAAGGTTCACAGCCATGGCGCAACCGAAATTGCTGTGATGCTGATTGTCGAACTCGACCGCGAGATCATCCCAGCTGCCATCGCACTCGGCGGGCGCCTGGGCGGCATAGCGCGTAAAGGAAAAGATCAGGTCACCCGCCTGCTGGCCCCGGGCGTCATAAGCGCCGCCGGCGATCAGGCGCCAGTCAATGCCCTGGTCATAGAAATAGGAGCGCGCCTCGGCGATCGCGCCGATCGCGGCGTCCTCATTGGCGGCGCCTTGCGGGTAGCTGATCACCAGCGGACCATGACCGCGCGCCTTGTACTCGGAGGCCACCGAGGCCAGCAGGCTTTGCTGGGCCGAGGTCAGACCATTGTCGCGCGGATCGACAGCGAAGGCGGCACGATAGGTTTCCGCGACCGCGCTGGCCTGCGGCACGCCAAGTCCGGTCGGCGTCGACGCACACGCGCCGAGCGACACAAGTCCGGCCAGACCGATCAGGGCACCGATTGTTTTTTTGTACGCCACCATCACCAACTCCACTACTCGAACAGGAAACCGACCGGTCCGCTCCAGCCGCGATCGCCCGTATCCGATCCGGGGACCGAATAGGCGCGATTGATGCGGCCAAAGAGCAGGGCGGAGGCCTCGCTGGCATCGCGGAATCCGTCCGCAGGCGTCTGCATCTGGTTCGGGTTCGTCGGATCGACCAGGTAAGGCGTCACCAACACGACCAGCTCGGTTTCCTGGTTTTCATAGTCCCGCGAGCGGAACAGAGAGCCCAGGACAGGCAGATTCTGGACACCGGGAACGCCATCGAGATTCTGGCGCGTCTCTTCCTGGATCAGACCGGCCAGGACAAGGCTGCCGCCAGAGGGCAGTTCCACAGTGGTCTCGGCGCGGTTCACATTCAGGGCCGGAATGGTCAGGCCCGGCACCGTGCCGATGATATTGCCATTGTCATCCGTCACATTATTGGACTGGAAGGTGAGCGAGCCCTGGCTCGTCAGCTCCGAGACCTCGGTGGAGATGCGCAACGAGATGCGGCCTTCCGACAGGACCACCGGCGTGAAGCCGAGGCCGACACCGAAAGGCTTGTATTCAATGATGATATTGCCATCGCGATCGCGACCGACCGGGACCGGGAACTCGCCGCCGGCAAGGAAGTTTGCACTCTCGCCCGTGATCGCGGTCAGGTTCGGTTCGGCCAGCGTACGGACCAGGCCGACGCGCTCCATCGCCTGCAGCATGGCGCTGACATTTTCGACGCCGCCGGTATTGCCGCTGATCCAGTCCAGCGTGGCACTGGTGCCGCCGAGGAAGCGGCCGACGCGGGAGAAGTCGGGATTGGTCGAGACACCGAAGCCGAACTCGCCGGTCGTGCCGGCCGTCGACAGGTTGACGCCGAGCTGGCGCACGATGGTGCGCTGCATCTCGACGATGCGGACACGCAGCATGACCTGCTCGCGGGCTTCAACCGTGATCATCGACAGGATGTGGTCCGGATTATCGACCCAGCGCTGGGCGATGCGCAGGGCGGCATCGGCATCGGCGGCGCTTGGCGCGCGGCCCGACAGCACGATGTGATCATTCATCGCCTCAACCTCGATCCGTGCGTTTGGCAGGAAGCGGGTGATCGATTCCTGCAGCGGCGACAGATCGCGCTCGACACGCAGGTTGAGGTCCAGGATCAGCTGGCCGTTGGCGTCGAAGAAGAAGGCATTGGTCTGACCGATCCCCATGCCCATGATGTAGGCGCGGCGCGGCGTGCGCACGATGGCTTCCACGACCGACGGGTTGGTCACCAGGACATCGGCAACATCGACCGGCAAGTGCACCACGGCGGCTTTCGACAAGGGCAGGTCGAGGCTCTCGGAGACCGGGCCATTGCCCGGCTCACGGATATAGACCTGCATCGTATTGCCGCGTTCGGTGTCAGCCGGCTGGGCGGCGACGGGGGCGGCAACGGCCAGGCTGGCCAGCAGCATGAGGGTTCGGATCATCATCATGGTCCTCATTCGTCCCCACCCAGCGCGACTTGCTGGGCGCGGCCATATCGGATCAGGGTGACAGAGCTGGAGCGCCGCTCGTCAAAGCTTTGCGAGGGCGCTTCCGGCAGCTCTCCGCCTGACACCAGAACCGGCTCGCCGGTATTGTCGGTCAGGCTGCGCAGAACCAGCGCGATCTCGCCACGGGCGACCGCGACCGAGACCGCACGGGCCTGGTCCGGGGTCAGCTCGAGCGTTGCCGTCTCGCCGACCGCAACCTCGTCATCTTCGTCACTGGAAAAGGATTGGTCGATCGCCAGCACGCGGGCGTTCTCGACGATGGTCCGGGCCACGAAGGCTCGGCTCGATCCGCGGCGCCCTTCCGACTCCTCTTCAAAGGAGACGATGACATCGACGCGGTCATTGGGGAGGATGAAGCCGCCGGCCCCGGTTTCCGCGGAAATCGGAACCGCGACAGCGCGCATGCCGGGCGTCAGCACGGCGGCCATGAAACCGGCATCACCGGGCTGGACCAGACGGCGACCGGTGATCGGCTCACCCTGGCTGATCGGGGCGCGAACAACGGAGCCGGCAAAGTCGGCAATCGTCTGGCCGCGGTTCTCGATAATATAGCCGGGCGCGAGGGCCTCATCGGGCCAGGCCTGCCAGTAGAAGTCGGCGGCACTGATTCGCTCGCCGATCGCGACGTCGCGGCGCGCGGCCAGAATGCGTACAGACGGCGCTTCCTCGACCTGGACGACCTGCGCAATTTCGTTGCTGGACGTGGCCTGGCGGACAAAAAAGGCCACGGCGACGGCGGCAAGGCCGGCGGCGAGCAAAATGGCGATGCGGACGGCGTTCATCAGGCGTCTCGAACCTCTCAGGCACACGGATACGCGTGACAGGAGACCCTGAATTCCTCAAAGTCGCGTTAATGCTATAGGGAGAATGCGGTCTAAGGTCCGCTTTTCTCAGAGCCGCTAAAACACCTCTAAAACACCGCTAAAACATGGAGCAAATGCGTCTAAAACGCGCTCCAGAAAACCGTGTTGGGCAGGCTCCAGAAAACCCCTGCCGCGATCGCAATTCCATACGGAACCGGTGCATTATTGGCCAGGGCAGTGCCATCGGTTCGTCCGGCCAGGGCCGGGATGCGCGGGGCCAGCCAGCGCAGGACCAGCAGGATGATCACCAACGCCCCTCCGGCGAACACGGTATGGATAAGAAAGGCGAGGATTTCAGGCCAGCCGAACCACAGCGCCGCGGCCGCGAACAGCTTGGCATCCCCGCCGCCAATCCAGCCCGGTGCAAACAGGGCAAAGCCGATCACCAGGGCGACCGCACCGCCGAGCAGATGATTGCCGACCTCCGGCCAGCCGAGCCCGGCCGCCAGCGCGGCGACCGGAAAGGTCAGCAGGACCAGCCCGCACAGCCAGTTCGGAATGATGAATTTGCCGGCATCAAAGATCGCGGCCGCCAGCATCAGGCCGGCCAGGACCAGGATCGTGATCTGCAACACCATGCGTGCCCCCGTTTCGTCGTCAGTCGGCACAGTGACCGGCGAAACTTAATGAGCAGTTGGCAAAACGAAACGGGGCCGCTCCGGAAGGAGCGACCCCGCTTGTCTTGGTCACGTGTGACGGACGCTTACATCGCGCCGGCAACCGTGTTGAAGTTGTCGGTGACGCCCGTACCGAGGGTCGTCACTGCGCCGATGATCACAACGGCGATGAGGGCGGCGATGAGGCCGTACTCGATTGCGGTGGCGCCAGATTCGTCTTTGAAGAAGCGAGAAATCATTTTCATTTTGGTTACTCCCGTGAATTTTCCCAACCATCAGGAGCCGATCCGTCCCGACCCCTCCTGAATGATGATCAATAAACACGAGAAGGATTTCGGCGAAGTAAAAATTCGTGCTTAACAAAATATATAAATGCGGGAACCTCCGCTATAGTTAACACTTGAATAACAAGCTTGGCGAATTCAGAACTCAAATATTCTCAGTTGCGTTTAGAAAAGATTCAGACGCGCGCGCGAGGATGGCCTCCAGTTTCCTGAAGCGGCTCGGAGCCCCTGCCATGTTCAACCGGATTGCCACAGCCTTCACCCTGGCGATTGTCTGCGTCGCCCCCGTCGCGGCCCACGACCTTGCAATCCCGGTCGAGCACGCCGAGGTCGTCCGCCTGCCGGCCGAAGCCTCCGCCATCGTCGTCGGCAATCCGTCGATCGCCGACGCCATGGTCCATGACGGCCGCACCCTGATCGTGACCGGCCGCCTGCAGGGCCGCACCAATGTGATCGCCCTCGATCGTATTGGCCGGGTGATCTATGAGCGCGATATCGTCGTCTCCAATCCGGTCGAGGGCCAGGTTGCCCTCTTCCGCGGCCCGAACCAGTCGACCTATTCCTGCGGTGCTGTCTGCGATGAAGTCCCGCGCGTCGGTGGCGACGCCGCCCGCACGGATGTTCTGACCGAGCAGCAAAATGCCCGCCTGACGACGGCCGATGCCGCGATGGCCGGCGACAGCCCGCAGTAACAGGAGGCAAGGCAGAGCCGGCCCGAAGCCGGATCTCGCCACGAGGTTCCCATCATGACCGCCGCACCCGCTGCCAAGACCAGGTCCCGAACCCATAGCCGGATTTTCCGCTTCGGGCGCGACCGCTCGGGCGCAACGGCCGTCGAGTTCGCGATGATCGCGGCGCCGTTCTTCCTGTTGCTCTTTGCGATGATCGAGATCGCGGCTGTCTTCTTTACCGGAACCGTTCTGGAAAACGCCGTGCTTGAGGCGGCCCGCAAGATCCGCACCGGCGAAGCCCAGGCCGGCGGCATGACCCAGGCCGGCTTCCGCCAGGAAGTCTGCGACCTCATCGCCGCCGTCGCCGATTGCGACAATCTGGAAATCGACGTCCAGGTGTTCGAGGATTTCGACACGGTCGACCAGACCAGCCCGATCCAGGGCGATGGCTCGGTCAATACAGACGGCTTTGGCTGGGCGCCCGGTGATGCCGGCGACATCGTGCTGGTCCGTGTCTTCTATCGCTGGTCCCTGATGACCCCGAATTTCGGCGGCGCCCTCTCCAACATGGAGAACAACCAGCGCCTGATCACGGCGGCGACGGTGTTCCGCAACGAGCCCTTCGATGATTAAGTCGCTGTTTCAGACCCTCCGGCGCCTGCGCGATGACCGACGCGGCCTCGCCGCACTGGAGTTCGCGCTGATCGCGCCCTTCATGATCCTGCTCTATCTCGGCTCGGTCGAGATCAGCCTGGCCCTGTCGATCGACCGCAAGATCACCAGCATCTCCAGCGCCCTGGCCGACCTTGTTGCACAGGACGACATCATCACCGATGACGAGATTGCCGATATTCTCAATGCCGGCGCCGTCATTGTGGCGCCCTTCGACCCCACACCGCTGGAAATCCGCATCACCTCGGTGCTGATGGCCGGTGATGGCTCGATCGAAGTCCAATGGTCGGACGCCTCGGGCATGGCACCCCATACCGAAGGCAGCTCGATTTCCATGCCCAGCGGTGTGCTCGAACGCAATCGCTCGGTGATCATGGTCGAGGTCGACTACCAGTACGACACCATGTTCGGCGAGCTCGGCGTCAACCAGTTCAATATCTCGGAAGTCTTCTACCTGCGCCCGCGGCGTTCCATCGTGGTGACACGAAGCTAGCCGGACCAGGCTAGCTGAACAGGGCCTGGATCCGGGCCGGCAATTCACCCGTTCCCAGCGGCCGGCCGTCGAGCGTCGTCACGGGGACAGCGCCGAACGCGGCATTGGTCACAAAGACGGCTTCGGCCTCCTCCAGCATCTCCACCGGATAGGCGCCGACCTCAACCGGCATCGAGTCGAGGATCTCGGCCCGAACCGTCCCGGCAAGCACGCCGCACGCGGTTGCAGGCGTATACACCTCGCCGCCGCGCAGCCAGAACAGGTTGGCACTGTCACAGCCGGACAGGTGGCCGCGGGTATCGGTCAGCAGCGCCATGTCTGACCCCTGCCCGCGCGCCTGCCGACGGGCCTGCACGTTATCAATGTAGGAGAGCGTCTTGTGGCGCGCCGCGAGACTGGCCGGTGAGCGCCGGATTTCACTGAGCGCCAGACTGACTGACGCTGGCGGCTTCGCGCGCGGCGCAGCTGTCAGGGTGAGTGACGGCACCATCTCGTCCGGCCGATCGAGGCCGCGCGGCCCGGGACCGGCGGTCAGCGTCAGGCGCACAATGGCGTCCTTCAGCGCATTGCGCGCGACCAGCTCGCCGATGATCTCGGCAATGCCCTCGGCCTCGCGCGGTCCCGGCAGGCCCAGTTCCGTCGCGCTGCGTCCCAGTCGCGTCATGTGGCGGTCGAAGCGCGCGACCTTGCCCTTGATCGCATGCATGGTCTCGAACAGGCCATCGCCGAGGAGACCGCCGCGATCCCCGAGCGCCCAGCCGGTCCGGCCGGTCTCGACCCAGGCGCCATCCTTGAAAGCGATACCGTTGGTCATTGATCTGCCGCCCCCAGCGCCCGGCGCAAGGCCGAGACCTTGGTCAGGGTTTCCTCATACTCCGCCACCGGTTCGCTGTCGGCGACAATCCCGCCGCCCGATCGCAGGCTGGCGCGCCAGGCGCGGCCCTCATCGCGACGCAGCGCCGCCGTGCGGATCATGACGTTCAGGTCCATATCGCCGCGCGCCATGTCGATCCAGCCCAGAGCACCACAATAGGCACCGCGCGGCTCGCCCTCGAGTTCGGCAATGATCTCCATCGCCCGTACTTTCGGGGCGCCGGTGATCGAGCCGGGCGGAAAGCTGGCCGCGAGCAGGTCGAAGACATCCTGCCCGCCCGACAGCTCCCCCTCCACCACCGAGACCAGATGGTGGACATTGGCATAGCTCTCGATCTCGCACAGCACCGGCACACTGACCGAGCCGGGCCGGCAGACCCGCGACAGGTCATTGCGCATGAGATCGACGATCATCAGGTTCTCGGCCCGGTCCTTGGCGCTGGCAGACAGCTCGGCAGCGAGCGCCGCGTCCTCGACCGGATCGGCAGCACGGCGCCGGGTGCCCTTGATCGGCCGCGCCTCGACCCGCCCCGCCGCCACCCGCAGGAAGCGCTCCGGCGAATTGGTCAGCACGATGTGATCGGGATCGAGGCAGAGATAGGCGGCGTGCGGGGCTGGCGAGCCTTCGCAAAGACGACGGAAAACCTGCCACGGCGTATCCGCGGCTCCGAGCCGGACATCGAAAGCCTGTGAAAGATTGACCTGGAAGACATCGCCGGCATGGACATAGTCGCGCGCGCGGCCCGCGGCCGCGAGATAGGTGTCGCGATCCCAGCGGGCCGACCAGTCAGCGGCACGCACCTCGACCGGGGCGGAAAGCTCCGGCGGCGATGCCTCGATCGCCTTGGCCAGCGCTGCGACGGCATCGGCGGACTGGCCGCGCACCCGCAGCGTTGCGGCGTCGCGGTCAAACTCGGCCCAGGCCGGATAGCGGGCCAGGGCCAGCGGTGGCCAGCGCGGATCAAGATGGGGCAGGCGCTCGAAGGCGGCCGCAAGGTCATAGCCGAACAGGCCGGCCCAGACGCCGCCCCCCGCCCGCGCCGATGCGGCCAGCGCATCAAAGCTCACCCGGTCGGCGCCGGTCATAACCGCATCCGGCGACACGAAGATCCGGGCCCGGCCCTGGCGACCATCATGCAGGAGAAGTGCGTTCGGTGTTCCGGCCCAAGGCTCGAACACGGCGAGCGGATCACGCCAGGCGAGGCCGATTTCGTGTGCGTGGGATGTCGGAGCCATGACGGGGTCGGGCTAGCCGATCAGCCAGCGCGCCCGCAAGGCCGCCCGCTCGTCCTCGGTAATCCCCAGATGCTCTCGGACATAATGGTTCACCCCGCCCATCGTCTCGAAGGCCTGGCGCAGATAATCACCATCCACCCCGAGGAAGATGCGCATCATCGACGGCTCCATCGCCTGGCCATGCTCGGCCATGACACGTTCGCGGATACGCGGAATGAGCGCGTCGAAATCGACCGCCTCATTGGTCATCTCATAGTCGGCGATGACGGTATCGAGATCGACACCCAGCTCGTCGAGGATCAGGGCGCAAAAGATGCCGGTCCGGTCCTTGCCGGCGGCGCAATGGACGAGAAAGCCGGTCTCGGCCTCGCCCGTGGCGAGCGCCCGGTAGGCGTCCCGATAGACATCCTGATTGCCCGCTTCCATCGGAATGCGTCGATAGGCCGACAGCATGTAGTCGCGGACACCCTCGGCGGTATGCACCCCGGTGCGCAGAAAGCGCAGATGCGGCGGCTCGCCGCTATCGCCCTTGTCGGACGCCAGCACACGCGGCGCGATCGGCTCGGGCCAGTTCGACGGCTCATTGCTTCGCTCGCGCGGCTTGCGCAGATCGGCCACGACCTGGATACCCAGCCCGCCGATATGGCTCCAGTCTTCCTCGCTGGCGCGGCTGAAATGACCGGAGCGATACAGCCCCTCTTTCACCCGCGCGCCATCGAGGCCGTCATAGCCATGGAAGTGCCGGAAATTATGAACGCCTGCGAGCGGAGTAATACGGGTCATGCCACGGAGGTACGCACTCACTCCGTATCCGGCAAGTCCGGAACCGCGTTTTTGCCGTTGAGACACCGCTTTGCGGCCCGTTCGAGCAGGCTTGCGGCGAGGAGGACCTAATTGTCGATCTGCGCGCGCAAGTCGTCCAGCAGCCTGCCGGATCGCTCGATCAGGAAGCGTTCCTGGGCGGCCAGTTCGACGAAACCGATGCGGGTGAAGCGCAGGCTGGCTTCCAGCTCCTGCTCGCGCATCACCTGGGGACCCGCGAAAATCAGCTCGACAATCTGCCGCCAGGTCGCCTCGACACCACTGTCCTGCAGGGCATAGACCCGGGCAATGCCGGCGACCTGCTCATAGGGCAGGACATCCAGCTTGCCATGCTGCTGGGCATGGTCCCAGGCAAAGCGGCTCAGGCCGGGCGCGTTGACCCCGCGCGGCAGGATCACCGGAAACGCGTCAAACAGAACGCCCCGGCCGGTCTCCGGCGCCAGCGCGATCTCGGCCAGCCGCTCATCAATCCGTTGCACCACGGCCTCGTGATAATCGACCACGGACTCCAGCTGCTCGATATTGCCCTCGATTTCGGCGACCACGCGCACCATCGCCGCATTGGCGGCATGCCTGTCGGCCACCCCCTCGCGCCATTCATTCACAATGAAACCGAGCACCACCGCAAACACGATGAGCGCCGCCTCGACAACGGCGCGGCCGAACCAGGATGGCAGGGAGGGTGTCTTGGTGGTCGACATGGGCAGGTCCGGTGTTGTTTCAGGCAAGACTACGCAGACTTGCGGTGTGACAACAACCGGAAGGACGCTGCGTGCTCGTACTGCGCCCGGCGCAGAGGCGTCCTTAAATCGCTTGTCAGCCAGCGGGCCGTCTCCGGTTCTTGAGGTCAGGTGTGCGCCCTAGCTGTGAACTCTCATAAGGTTGTTCATCGGGATTGAGTCCTTGAGACTGGTTGTTGCGACACAATCAGCAGGAGGATCGCCCCCGATGAACAGCCATAGAAATGCCAGAACCACACCGTTTTCGCGAGCCCTGATTGTCGAACGCCGACTGTCGGGCGAGAGTGTTGAGGTGATTGCCGCCTCTTTGGGCATCTCCGTCCGCACCGTCTACAAGTGGATTTCGCGTCACCGCGAGGGCGGGTGCGCGGCGCTTGAAGATGGCGCAAGCGCGCCCGCCCGGCCTGCCGGGGCTTACGATAACTGGTGGGTTGAGGCGGCCGCGCAGCTGCGCCGGGATTACCGCATGACGGCGTCCGAGATCGCCGAGCGGCTGCGGCTGGCGCGCTCGACCGTGGCCCGTTGGCTCAAGCGGCTCGGCCTGGGCCGGCTGGGCGCGTTGACACCGCGTGCGCCGGTAATCCGCTATCAGCGCGAAAGGCCTGGCGAGCTCATCCATCTGGACATCAAGAAGCTGGGACGCTTCGAAAAACCGGGTCATCGCGTCACCGGACAGCGCAAGGGCAACCGCAATCGCGGTGCCGGCTGGGAGTGTGTCCACGTCGCCATCGATGACGCGACCCGGCTGGCCTATGTCGAGGTCCTGCCCGACGAGAAACGCGCCACCACGACCGGCTTCATGGTCCGGGCGCTGCGCTGGTTCAAGGCGCGCGGCATCATCGTCGAACGCATCATGACAGACAATGGCAGCCCCTACGTCTCGCGCCTGTTCGCAAAGGTGCTGGGCTGGCTCAAGATCCGCCACATCCGTACCCGGCCTTACACCCCGCGCACCAACGGCAAGGCCGAGCGCTTTATCCAGACCCTGCTCAGAGAATGGGCTTATGCCATCCCTTACCGCTCATCGGACAGCCGAAATCTCGATCTCCAGCGCTATCTCGACTGGTACAACACCGCCAGACCGCACTATGCTCTCGCCAAGCAATCGCCAGCCAATAGGCTCAACGACCTGCTGAACAACGTCTTGAGAAACGACACCTAGCGCTCGGATTAGCGCCAAAAGCCAGCCCCACCTTTCCTCCCCATTTCATGGGGAGGGGAACCGCGAAGCGGTGGAGGGTGACGTCGGAGGCGGCTTCCTTACCTGAACGGCGGCTCGTCGAAGCTTCTCAGCTTGCGCGAGTGCAGGGCTGCCCCCTCATCGCGCTTGAGGATCTCGATGGTCTCGATCCCGGCGGCGAGGTGTTCGGACACCGAGCGCTGGTAGAAGAGATTGGCCGCGCCGGGCAGTTTCAGCTCGCCATGCAGCGGCTTGTCGGAGACACACAGCAGGGTCCCGTACGGCACCCGCAGCCGCAGGCCATTGGCGGCGATGGTCGCCGATTCCATGTCCACCGCGATGGCGCGTGACTGGTTGATGCGCTTGGCCTGTGCGGCGTAGCGCAGTTCCCAGTTGCGGTCGGCATAGGTGGCGACCGTGCCGGTGCGCAGGCGGGATTTCAGCGTCTCGCCGCTATCACCGGAGACCGAGGCGACGCCCTGCTCCAGGGCGATCTGGATTTCCGCGATCGGCGGGATGGGGACTTCCAGCGGCAAATCCTCGTCGAGCACAGCGTCATAGCGCAGATAGGCGTGGGCCAGCACGTAGTCGCCGAGGCGCTGCGAGTGGCGCAGGCCGCCGCAATGGCCGATCATCAGCCAGCACTGCGGGCGCAGCACGGCGAGGTGGTCGGTGATCGTCTTCGCATTGGATGGGCCGACGCCGATATTGACCAGGGTGATGCCGCGACCGCCCGGGGCGATCAGGTGATAGGCCGGCATCTGGAAGCGGCGCCACGGCGCGCCCTCGACAACGGCATGAGCGTTCGGCGTCGAGGCATCGACGCGGACATTGCCCGCCGCCGAGAAAGCCTCGTAGTGATTGTCTTCCTTCAGCTGGCGGATGGCCCAGGCCGTGAAAGCGTCAACATAGCGGTGGTAGTTGGTGAAGAGGATGAATTGCTGCGTGTCCTCATACGGCGTGCCGGTGTAGTGGCGCAGGCGCTGCAGCGAATAATCGACCCGCGGCGCCTCGAACAGGGAGAGCGGCTTGACCGCTTCCTGCTGGCTAACCTTGAGCCCGTTGGGCAGGTCATCATTGACCTTGGACAGGTCAGCATAGGGGAAGTGACGGACCAGCTCGGCCGGCGAGGCCGCATCCATGTCCAGGTCATCCGCCCCGTCCAGCACGTAGGAGAAGGGGATCTCGGTGTCCGACGGCCCGGTCTCGATAGTGATCTCATACTGGTCGAGCAGCAGGGTGAGCTGTTCGATCAGGTAATCGGCGAACAGGGCCGGATTGGTGATGGTGGAGGCGTAGAAGCCGGTATCGGTGAACTTGCCGAAGGCGCGGCTGACCGGCGGCGGCGGGCCGTCCGGCAAATAGGTCACGCGCAGTTCGGGATAGACAAACGCCCCCGACTTGCGTTCCTCGTCGGATGGCGGCGGTCCGCCATCGAGGAAGGATTTCAACGCGATCTGGAGGCGTTCAACGGACGTCTGGTAGAGCGCTTCGAGTTGCTCCACCGCTTCAGCGGGTGTCTTTGCGACCTTATAGTCTTTTTTCATCGCCGCTCTCATGCCTGAATTTGCGTCGCGGATAAAGGGCAAACCCGCGCCCCGCGTCTGCAGACTGCCAAAACTCCATGACAAGTCTTGCAGGGGATTGGCGATCCGACTGCAAGCAGATATGCACGCGCCTTGCCCCACAGGGGCAGGGAATTGGAGAGTTGGACATGGAACATGCGCAAAATTGGGTCGTCCTGAAATTTGGCGGCACCAGCGTTAAATCGCTGGCTGATTGGCGTGTGATCTCCAAACGCATCGAAGCCGTGCAGGCCGAGGGCAAGCGCGCCTTCGTCGTGCACTCGGCCATCGCGACCATCTCCGATCTCCTCGACACGCTTGTTTCCAAGGCGGTTTCCGGCGAAGGCGAAGCTGAACTCGAGACCATCAAGGCGCGTCATCTGGCGCTGGCCGAGGAGCTGGGTGTCGACGGCGAGGCCCTGCTGGCGCCGCATTTCGACGCCCTCACCCGGCTGCGCGCCGGCCTCGCCCTGACCGGCGATGCCAGCCCGCGCCTGAAAGCGCGGATCATGGCCCAGGGCGAACTGATGGCGACCCGGCTTGGCCAGGCCTGGCTGGCCTCGACGGGGGTCGCCTCGGCCTGGCTCGACGCCCGCGACCATCTCGCCGCCCTGCCCGCTTCAGGCGCGCGCGGCTATCTGGCGGTAGATTGTGCCCATGATCGGGATGACCGTCTGCGCGATCAGTGCGCCGGTCTGGCCGGCGCTGTCGTGACCCAGGGCTTCATTGCCCGGCGCGAGGATGGCGACACGGCCCTGCTCGGTCGCGGCGGATCCGATACCTCGGCGAGCTATTTCGCCGCCAAGCTGGCCGCCGAGCGGATCGAGATCTGGACCGATGTGCCCGGCTTTTTCTCGGCCGATCCACGGCTGACCGGCGCTGCCCGGCAGATCCGCTCCCTCGCCTATGCCGAAGCCCAGGAGCTGGCCTCGATGGGCGCCGGCGTGCTGCATCCCCGCGCCATCAGCCCGGTACGCAAGGCCGGGATCGAGATGCAGGTCTTGTGTACCCATCGCCCGGACATGTCGGGCACCACGATCTCGGAGACGCCGTCGGAAGATGCGCCGCGGCTGAAAGCGGTCTCGGTCAAACAGGGCGTGCGCCTGATCACGCTGGAGACCGACGGCATGTGGCGCGCCTCGGGCTTCCTGGCGACGGCCTTTGAACCCTTTTCCCGCCATGGCGTGTCGATCGACCTGGTCTCGACTTCGGAGACCTCGGTCACGGTCTCGCTGGACGATGATCCCGGCCTGACGCCCGACGTGCTCGCGGCGCTGGAGGATGATCTTGGCAAGATTGCGCGTGTCGAGATCATCGAGAATTGTGCCGCGGTCAGCCTGGTCGGACGCGGCGTGCGCGCCCTGCTGGCCCAGTTCGGCCCGGCGATGGAGGCCTTCGCCCACTATCCGGTGCGCCTGGTCTCCCAGGCTGCCAATGACCTCAACCTCACCGTCGTCGTCGATGGCGACCAGGGCAAGCCGCTCTGTCGCCGCCTGCATGACCAGCTGATCCAGCCGCGCCCGCTGGACAAGACTTTCGGCCCGTCCTGGCGCGAGATCGGCGAGAACCTCACCGGGACCACCCCCGTCGGTACCGGCACCTGGTGGCGCGCCAAGCGCCAGGCCCTGCTCGATCTCTGCCCGGTCGATGGGGCCTTGTATGTCTATGACCTCGCCACCGTCCGCGAGCGGGCCCTGGCGGTCGCCGGCCTGAAGGATCTCGATCGCGGCTGGTATGCGATGAAGGCGAATGGCCATCCCGACATGATCCGTACCGCGGTCGAAGCCGGGCTCGGCGTCGAATGCGTCTCGATCAATGAGGTCCATGCCGCCCGCAAGGCTGTGCCGGGACTGGATGCCGACCGCATCGTCTTCACCCCGAATTTCGCACCCAAGGCTGAATACGCCGAAGCCCTCGAGATGGGTGTGCATGTCACGCTCGACGGTCTGCACCCGCTGCGCGCCTGGCCGGAGATCTTCAAGGGCCGCAAGATCACGCTGCGGATCAATCCGCAGCGCCCGGAAGGCCATCACAAGCATGTCCGCACGGCCGGGCCGGAAGCCAAGTTCGGCCTGCATGCCGACGAGCTGGTCGAAGCCCGCAAGCTGGCCGCTGATGCCGGGGCCATCATCAACGGTCTGCACGTGCACTCCGGCTCGGGCATTTCCGACCCGGACCACTGGCGTCGCGTCGGCCTTTTCCTGGTCGAGACCGCCCGCGACATGCCGGACGTGAAAATCCTCGATCTGGGCGGCGGTCTGTCGGTCGACGAGGCCTCCGGCGTACGCCGGATCGACATGGCCGCGCTCGACCAGGTCCTCACCGACCTCAAGACGGCGCACCCGGATTACCAGCTCTGGATCGAGCCGGGCCGCTATATCTCGGCGGAATCGGGGGTGCTGCTGGCCCGGGTGACCCAGCTCAAGCACACGCCGGATGCGCGCTTTGTCGGCATCAATACCGGCATGAACTCGCTGATCCGCCCGGCGCTCTACGGCGCCCGCCACGAGATCGTGAACCTGACACGGCTCGACGAGCCGGCGGCCTATGTCGCCGACATTGTCGGCCCGATCTGCGAAACCGCCGACCGCCTCGGCGCCCAGCGCCTGATGCCGGAAACCCAGGAGGGCGATGTCATCCTGATCGGCAATGGCGGCGCCTATGGCCGCGTCATGGCATCGAGCTACAACATGCGCGAGCCCGCGGGTGAGGCGGTGATTTAGGGGGCGACCTTCCCGTCTTTTCTCACCGTCCCGCCATGCTCACACCCCGACGCCGAAAACCATTTTTCCCGGCTGGAGCCCCGCGAAAGCGGGGCGCAGAGCCGGGACCGACCGGCCTGGCCGGCGAGCGATGAGTCTCCCGTGGGTCCCGGATCGCGCGGACGCGCGTCCGGGAAAAATGAATGGGGACTGGTTTCGGAAGAGGCGCGCGCGGGGCGAGCTGCACCTTAAACCGCTCGCCGGAAGTTCGTGATGCCAGCTTTCACCGTCCCACCACGCTCACATCCCGACACCGAAAACCATTTTTCCCGGCCGAAGCCCCGCAACAGCGGGGCGCAGAGCCGGGACCAACCGGCCTGGCCGGCGAGCGATGAGTCTCCCGTGGGTCCCGGATCGCGCTGCCGCGCGTCCGGGAAAAATGGTGTGGAGACGTTCGGGTTTCGGGACAGGCGCGCACGGCGCGGTCCCAGCCTTGAACCCCTTGCCGGGAGTTCGCCGTATCGGGTTCTTCAGCTCAAGGGTTTCAACCGCGAAGCGGCGCGACGCGCCCTTGACCTGAAGAACCCGATACGGCCCGCTTGCTGGCATGAGGTTTATGGGTGGTTGTGCGCGTTGGCGCCAACATGAAAAAAGCCCCCGGCATCTGCCGAGGGCCTTGATCATGTGTCAGCCGTAGAGCTCCGACTACTCCGCCGGCTCTTCCGTCTTCTCCGTCTTCATCTTGTCGAACATGCCCCACACGCCTTCATCGCCGTGCCAGTCGCCCTTGGTGGCGCCCTTGGAGTATTCGGTGGCGCGGGCTTCGAAGAAGTTGGCGTGCTCGACGCCGTTGAGGATTTCCGACAGCCAGGGCAGCGGGTGCTCCTTGACGCCGTAGATCTTGGGCAGGCCGAGCTGGCCGAGGCGCCAGTCGGCGATGTAGCGGATATAGTTCTTGATGTCGTCCGGCGTCATGCCCTCGATCTCGCCGGCTTCAAAGGCGAGATCGATGAACTTGTCTTCCAGGCCGACCACGGTGCGGCAGCACTCGGTGATGTCGTCCTTGACCTCCTGGGTCAGGGCGCCGGTCTCCTCGGCGAAGGCGTGGAAGAGCTTGATCATGCCCTCGCAGTGCAGGCTCTCGTCGCGGATCGACCAGGTCACGATCTGGCCCATGCCCTTCATCTTGTTGAAGCGCGGGAAATTCATCAGCATGGCGAAGGAGGCGAAGAGCTGCAGACCCTCGGTGAAGGCGCCGAACATGGCCACGGTGCGCAGGATGTCGGCATCGTCCTCGACGCCGAAACGCTGCATGTAGTCATGCTTGTCGGCCATCGCCTGGTATTCCATGAAGGCCGAGAACTCACTGTCCGGCATGCCGATCGTCTCCAGCAGGAGCGCGTAGGCGGCGATGTGGATCGTCTCCATGTTGGAGAAGGAGGACAGCATCATCTTCACCTCGGTCGGGCGGAAGACGCGGCTGTAGCGCTCCATGTAATTGTCGTTCACCTCGACATCGGACTGGGTGAAGAAGCGGAAGATCTGGGTCAGGAGGTTGCGCTCGCCATCATTGAGCTTGGTCGCCCAATCCTTGCAGTCCTCGCCGAGCGGAACTTCTTCCGGCATCCAGTGGACCTGTTGCTGCTTCTTCCAAAAGTCATAGGCCCACGGATAGCGGAACGGCTTGTAGGAATGACTGGTCGTCAGCAGGCCCGGAAGGGTGGCGGTTTCAGTGCTCATGTCTCAGCTCTCCTGCCTGGCGACGGCAACCCAAATGGCCCGCGCCCGAATCAATGCGATGTACACCACATATTGTGGTCGTGGTTTCCAAATCGTCTACAGCTTGATGATGTGGCCAGACGCCTCACCTGTGGACTGTGCCAGATTCCCGAGCCTGCGGGCAGGCTTGGGCGCATCACGTTTTCTGTCAGTCAGCAGATAGATCCCGGTCCGGCGCGGTCCAGTCGCTACCAGCGCCAATTGACCGTGACGGCAGCGAATTCCTCGCTCTCGTCGAAGGCGCGGACACCGGCGACATGGCGGTATTCACGGCGGACATAGGCGAGCGACAGATCCGCCTCGCCGAGGCGCAGGGCGATACCGGCCTGGGCGTCGCCGACGACCTCGCGCTGGGTCAGCGACATGGCGTTCCGGAAATCGACCCCGGCGCCCGGGTCATATTGCAGGGTCCGGCGGTCGGCACCGGCAAAGACGTACCAGGACGGGCTTTCCGCGAGGCTGCTCCGCAGATACTGACCGATCCGAACCTCGGCACCGGCACTGGTGGCCGAGCCATCCGGACCCAGACTGACGGCGGCGCGCGGTGTGATGCTGACATCAAGCTCCGAGCCGGCCCCGGCAGCCTCGAAGGCGCGCTGATAGGCGACAGCCACCGTCGCCTCGCGCTGGCCGCGCTCGAGCACGACCGGAGAATAGGTATTGGCCCGGGCCGCGAAGAGCCGGTTGGCCCGGTCGGGCCGGTCATCCTCGAGCACCGCAACTTCGATCACGCCGGCGCGGCCGAGATCAAAGCGAGTGCCTCCGCTCGGGGTCAGGCCGGCCAGGGAAGCGCCCGCGAGCGGGTCCTCATCGAGTGCCAGGGCTGACAGGGCCACCCGCGCCGCTTCCGGCGACAGTGGCTGGACCTCGCCCTCGGCCGCCAGGCTCTGGCGGATCATCTGCGACGTGCTCACCCAGTCAGACTCGGCTTCCCCCGCCTGCATGAACACCCAGGACACGCCGCCGAGCGCTATCAGCCCGGCAGTCATGACCTCTGCGGTCCGTCCCATTCTCATCACGCCTCTCCCCTCGCGTGACTGCCCCAGCGCATCAGAGTGCAGATCAGTGCGGGTTGCGCATGCTGATTCACCCCTCACGCGAAAAGGTTAATGGCGGCCGGCGCAGCGGTCCAATGAAAGGCGTGTTGCGGTGCGACAAGGACGTCTCCGTCCCGCCGGGTCCGGATACAAAAAAGGAGCGCCTTGCCGCGCTCCTTTTTCGGCCGGTCTCTCCCCCTCGAAGGACCGGCGGTGTTGGGTCCCGCCTACTGGCAGGCGAGGCATTCCTCGTAGTCGGTCGGCGCGGCGTCGGCCATCGAGACTTCGACGTCGGCCTTCTTCTCCGAGCCGGCATAGGCGGCCCGCTGGATCGACTTGGAGCGGCAGTAGTAGAGCGACTTCACGCCCTTCTCCCAGGCCGTCCAATGCAGCATGTGGAGGTCCCACTTGTTGATATCGCCCGGCAGGAAAATGTTCAGCGACTGCGACTGGCAGATATAGGGCGTGCGGTCCGCCGCATGCTCGATGACCCAGCGCTGGTCGATCTCGAAGGCGGTCTTGAAGGTCGCCTTCTCGAATTCGTCCAGGCAATCGAGGTGCTGGACGGAGCCTTCCGCTTCCAGGATCGAGGCCCAGATACCCGGCGTGTTGAGACCCTTGCTCTCGAGCAGGGCTTCCAGCTGCGGGTTCTTGACCGTGGTCGAACCGGACAGGGTCTTGTGGGTGTAGACATTGGCCGGGATCGGCTCGATGCCGGCGGAGACACCGCCGCAGATGATCGAGATCGATGCCGTCGGGGCAATCGCCAGCTTGTGCGAGAAGCGGGCTTTCACACCAGAGGCCTCGGCGTCCGGGCAGGCCCCGCGCTCTTCGGCCAGCTTCACCGAGGCGGCATCGGCCGCCGTACGGATATGCTTGAAGAGCTTGAGGTTCCAGGACTTGGCCATGGCGCTCTCGAATGGCGCATTCATCTGCTGCAGGAAGGTGTGCATGCCCATCAGGCCGAGACCCACCGAGCGTTCCTGGATCGCCGAATAGACGGCGCGGTCCATTTCCGCCGGCGCGCGGTCGATGAAGTCCTGCAGGACATTGTCGAGGAAGCGGTAGATGTCCTCGATGAAGTCCGGCTCGTCCTTCCACTCGGTGTATTTCGCGGCGTTGAGCGAGGACAGGCAGCACACAGCGGTGCGCTCCTTGCCATTATTGTCGAAGCCGGTCGGCAGCATGATCTCGGCGCACAGGTTGGACTGGCGGACCTTGAGACCGAGCTTGCGCTGGTGGGCCGGCAGGGCGCGGTTTACCGTGTCGGAATAGATGATGTAGGGCTCGCCGGTCTGCAGGCGAAGCTCGATGATCTTCTGCCACAGCTTGCGGGCATTGACGGTTTTGACGACTTCGCCGGACTTCGGAGACTTCAGCTCGAACTCGGCATCATCGCGGACGGCTTCCATGAAGGCATCGGAGATGTTCAGGCCGTGGTGCAGGTTGAGGGACTTGCGGTTGAAGTCGCCGGACGGCTTGCGAATTTCGAGGAACTCCTCGATTTCCGGGTGGTGCACGTCGAGATAGACGGCTGCCGACCCGCGGCGCAGCGAGCCCTGGGAAATGGCCAGGGTCAGGCTGTCCATCACGCGGATGAAGGGAATGATGCCGGAGGTCTGGCCGATCTCGCCGATCTTCTCGCCGATCGAACGGACGTCACCCCAATAGGTCCCGATGCCGCCGCCATTGGAGGCCAGCCAGACGTTTTCCGTCCAGGTACCGACAATGTCGTCGAGGCTGTCGCCGACCGAATTGAGGAAGCAGGAAATCGGCAGGCCGCGATCGGCGCCGCCATTGGACAGGACCGGCGTGGCGGGCATGAACCACAGGCGGGAGATGTAATCATAAAGACGCTGCGCGTGCTCGGTATTGTCGGCATAGGCCGTCGCCACCCGGGCAAACATGTCCTGATAGCTTTCGCCCGGCAGGAGGTAGCGATCTTCCATCGTCTTCTTGCCGAACTCGGTGAGCAGCGCATCGCGCGAGCGGTCGACCTTGACGCTTTCGACGACGCGCAGATGGGTCGCCGCCTCGCCCTTGGCGCCAGCCGATTTGGGCTTGCCGCGACGAGTCGTCGATACCGTCTGCCGGGCCGTGTCCGGTGTTTGTTTCGCGGCTGTATCCAGTGGCGTCATGGTCAGTCTACTCCCCAAGCCCGAGGCAAAAAATCCCTGTTGCGCCAGCCCCAATGCGGCGCACCGAACAAACCCAAAGGTCGTTTAAAAATCTGTATAGTGTGTCGCCGTTACCAGCCGACCCAACATATAGTGGATCAAAGGCGGGGCACTGGTCAACGGGGAGAATGGTCCTTGAGCGGATTTTTTGGTTAACGAACTGCTAATAAGAAATGCGCCCCGTCACACTTGGTTAACGGGGCGCATCGCCGCATCCAACAAGGCTTAACAGTCGTTAACCCTGGCCCTAGTCGAGGTTCAGCAATTCCGGGTCGCCACCCTGGGCCGCGATGTTGATCGTGACCGTCCGCTCGCCGGCAAAGCGATGCAGATAGTGCGGGCCACCGGCCTTGGGACCCGTGCCGGACAAGCCCTCGCCACCGAATGGCTGGACCCCGACCACGGCCCCCACCATGTTGCGGTTGACGTAGATATTCCCGGCCGGAACCAGCGACTGTATTTGCCTGTGGAAAGATGTCAGGCGGGAATGCACCCCGAGGGTCAGGCCATAGCCCTTGCCCGCCAGCTCCGCGGCAATGGCCGACAATTCCTTCCGCTTGTAGCGCACAACGTGAAGAATCGGTCCGAACACCTCCCGCTCGAGCAGGTCGAGTGACGGCAGCTCCACCAGGGTCGGGCCAAAGAAGCAGCCGCTCTCGAACTTGTCGCCGATATCGATCTGCTTGATCACCTTGGCGCCCGCCTCCATGCGCTCGAGATGACGCAGCAGGATCTCGCGCGCCTCATTGTCGATTACCGGACCGACATCGGTGGCCGGATCGCTCGGATCACCGATCTGGAGCTCGTCCATGGCGCCGGCGAGGCCCTCGATGATGTCGTCGGCCGTATCCTCCGGCAGGAAGATGATGCGCAGCGCCGAACAACGCTGACCGGCCGACCCGAAGGCGGAGTTGATGGCATCGTCGATGACCTGCTCCTTGAGCGCGGTCGTATCGACGAACATGCCGTTGAGCCCGCCGGTCTCCGCGATCAATGGCGCAATTGCCGTTTCACGGGCCGCCAGCGAGCGGTTGATCAGGCGCGCAACCTCGGTCGAGCCCGTAAAGGCCACGCCGGCCGTCCGCGGGTCGGTGGTCAGGGCCGCGCCGACAATTTCGCCGCGCCCCGGCACCAGATGCAGAACATCAGCCGGCAGACCCGCCGCCTGGAACATTTTCACGGCTTCGAAGGCAATCAGCGGCGTCTGCTCGGCCGGCTTGGCGAGCACCGTGTTGCCGGCCGCCAGGGCGGCCGCAACCTGACCGGTGAAAATGGCCAGCGGGAAGTTCCACGGGCTGATGGTGACGAAGACACCGCGCCCCTTCATGCCGAAATGATTGGTCTCGCCAGCCGGCCCCGGCAGGCGGATGTCCGTATCGAATTCACGCTCGGCCTGGGCCGCATAATAGCGACAGAAGTCGACCGCCTCGCGAACTTCGGCAATACCGTCGGCCAGGGTCTTGCCCGCCTCGATCGACATGATCGCCAGCAGGCGGTCCATGTCGGCCTCGAGCGCATCGCCCATGGCGCGCAGGATGGCGCCGCGGGCCTTGCCGCCGCGCTGGTCCCAACCGGGCTGGGCCGCGACGGCGCTGTCGAAGGCCGTATTCACATCATCCACGGACGCATCGACCACAGAGCCGACCTGGCGCGCCAGGTCCACCGGCGACATGACCTGGTGCGCCGCGCCATCCACGGCATGGCCGGCCACCAAGGGTGACGCCATCAGCTGGTCTTCGCGATTGAAGGCCTCGAAGGCGCGGGCAACCCGCTCGCGGGCGGCGGCCTGTGACAGGTCGAGACCGGCCGAGTTGTCACGCTCCTCGCCATAAAGATCCTTGGGCAGGGCAATCGACTTGTGACGGTCGATGGTCTCGGCAGCCTCGAACGGACCGCTCGCCACCTTCTCGACCGGGACGTCCGGATCGAGGAAGGAGTGCACAAAGGAGGTGTTGGCGCCGTTCTCGAGCAGGCGACGGACCAGATAGGGCAGCAGGTCATCATGGCTGCCGACCGGCGCATAGACGCGCACCGGAACCTCGGCATTGAGCTGGGCGTCGGCGTCATAGAGCGCATCACCCATGCCGTGCAGGCGCTGGAACTCATAGGACTCCACACCCGCCTGCTGCGCGAGCTCGCGCACCGCGGCGAGCGAGTGGGCATTATGGGTGGCGAACTGACCGTAAATGGCGTCCGGCGCACCGAGCATCACCCGCGAGCAGACCAGGAAATTGAGGTCGGTGGCCGGCTTGGTGGTCCACACCGGAAAGTCCGGCCAGCCATTCTGGTGCGCGAATTTGATCTCGCTGTCCCAGTAGGCGCCCTTGACCAGGCGCACCATGAAGCGGCGATCCGTGGCCCGACCCAGCTCGATGAGCTGTTCGATGACCCGGCGTGCGCGCTTCTGATAGGCCTGGACCGCCAGACCCAGCCCGTTCCAGCCGGCCAGCTCGGGAGCCCGGGCCAGCTTGTCGAGCAGCTTCAGGGACAGGACCAGACGGTCGGCCTCCTCGGCGTCGAGGCAGAAGCTGATATCGTGTGATTTCGCTGCGATCGCCAGTTCGAGCACCTGGGGATAGAGCTCTTCGAGGATGCGCTTTTCCTTGACCGCGAGGTATTTCGGGTGGAGCGCCGACAGCTTGACCGAGACACCATGGACGGCTTCGACACTGCCCTTGCCGCGGGCCTTGCCGACGGCGGCAATCGCGTCCTGGTAGCGCTTGTAGTAGCGCGTTGCATCCTTGGCCGTGCGGGCCGCCTCGCCCAGCATGTCGAAGGAGCACAGCTCGCCCTCGCCCTTGGCGGCGCGCTTGAGGCCTTCCTTGATGCTCCGGCCAAGAACGAACTCCTCGCCCATGATGCCCATGGCGCGATAGACCGCGGCGCGGATCACCGGCTCGCCCATCTTGTGCGTCAGCTTGCGCAGATAGCTACCCGGGCTCTTGCGCGCCTCGGGGTCCACATCCATCAGGCTGCCGGTCAGCATCAGGCCGAGCGTGGAGGCGTTGACCAGCCAGCTTTCGGACCGGCCCATATGCTCGGACCAGGCGCCGTCGGAGATCTTCTCGGCGATGAGCTTGTCGGCTGTGGCGGCGTCGGGCACACGCAGGAGCGCCTCGGCCAGGCACATCAGCGCCAGCCCCTCGCGATTGGACAGCGAGAACTCCTGCAGGAAGCTGTCCATCAGCCCGCGCGCCTTGACGGTCTTGCGCGCGGTCGTGACCAGGGCGATCGCCGCCTCGCGGATACGCGCCTGCGCCTCCTCGTCGAGGCCTGTGGCAGCAGCAAGATCGCGCACGCTTGCCGTCTCGTCGGCGAACTTCCCGGTGTCGAGGTCGTCCCACCGCAGCATCTCACGAGCCTGAATGTTCATGGCTGAGCTCCTTACCCGGCAAATGAAACGCGCGGACGATGGTCCAGCCTTTTAACAAGAGCAAGCGAAGTCTTCCGCGCTCTTGTCTTCGCGCACAATTACCTTGAGCGGTCCAAACAGGGAACGCTCTTCGTCTATGAACCAAACATTGCGCGGCACGCGGCGCAAGCCCGGCTCCGCAACAATTTCCTTGCGTCTCCAGCTAGCGCTGCCGAGCAAGTCTGCCACCCCGCCGGCACTGCTTTTTTGGCGCAAGCCGGGGCAACCGCTTTCTTCGCTTCAAGCCGCGCCATTCACCAGTATGTTAAAGGCTGACTTTGTCGGCCGGCTCCGCTACACGCGCAGAACCGTGCCCCGAACGACCCGGCGCCCTGGGCGCCCGACACAACACAGGATGCCATGACCGACGCAATCGAAACGCCGCCCGAGGCCCCGGAACCCCATCAGGAGGGCGAAGACCGCCCCCAGCGCATCATGCTGGTCACGGACGCCTGGGAGCCGCAGGTCAACGGCGTGGTGCGGACCCTGTCGCGCACGGTCGAGGAATGCCGGGCCATGGGCCATCAGGTCGAGGTCATCCATCCCGGCCTCGGCTACAAGACCATCCCGATGCCGACCTATCCGGAAATCAAGCTGGCGCTCGGCGCCCGCAAGGATATCGCACAGCGCTTCAAGGCCTTTGAGCCGGAAGCCATCCACATTGCCACGGAAGGTCCGCTCGGCATGGCGGCCCGGCGCATTTGCGTGAAGTGGAAGCTTCCCTTCACCACGAGCTATCACACCAAATACCCCGAATACATCAACGCCCGCTTCCCCTTCATCCCGCTGTCCGCCGGCTATGCCTTCATGCGCTGGTTCCACAACGCCTCGGGTCGGATCATGGTGACCACGCCGTCCATGCGTGATGATCTGGCGGCGCGCGGCTTCAAGAACCTGACGGCCTGGGCCCGCGGCGTCGACATCGACATGTTCAATCCGGACAAGCGCTTTGTCGGCGGCGAGGATGTCTTTGCCGGCCTGACGCGCCCGATCTTCGTCAATGTCGGCCGGATCGCGGTCGAGAAGAATATCGAGACCTTCCTCAAGCTCGACCTGCCCGGCACCAAGGTGGTGGTGGGCGACGGCCCGCAGCGCGAAGAGCTGATGGAGAAATATCCCGACGCTGTCTTCCCGGGACCGAAATTCGGCGATGACCTCGCCCGCTGGTTCGCCGACGCCGACGTCTTCGTCTTCCCCAGCTGGACCGACACGTTCGGTCTGGTCAACCTGGAGGCGATGGCCTGCGGCACGCCGGTCGCGGCCTTCCCGGCGCATGGTCCCAAGGACATCATCCCCGGCTCCGGCGGCGGCTTCATCAATGATGACCTGCGCCAGGCCTGCCTCGATTGTCTCGAGATTGATCGCGCCGCGCCGCGCGCCCACGCCGAGAAACACTCCTGGCGCCAGTGCGCGATCGATTTCGTGCAGAACCTGACACCGCACCCCAAGCCCGAGCGCCGTCGCTTCTGGCGCCGCCTGAGGCGGCAGAAGTCCCTCTACTAGGGCCACCGACGCAGTCGGGACAGGTTAGGCCGACCTGTCCCCATTTGCTCTGGCCCCATTTTGCCTTGGACCAGACGTGAAAACGGGGACGGCCATCTGGCCATCCCCGCTTGCACACCCGTCAAAAGGACAGGTCTATTCCGGAGACTGCGTCATCGCCGAGAGGTTGACGGCGCGGTCACGGGTCTCGTCGCGCACACCATCGGGGAGCGGGATCAGGCCGCGGTCGGTGAGGTAGCCGAACTCGCCCCAGGCGTCCTCGGAGGTGAACTCCTCGACGTATTCGACAAGGCCCGGGATGATCGCCGCGTGCTGGTTCTTCACGTAGAAGAAGAGCGAGCGGGAGACCGGGTAGCTGCCATCGGCAATGTTTTCGAACTCCGGCGGAACGCCATTGATCGAAACCGCGGAGATGCGGTCAGAGTTCTGGTCGAGAAAGGAGAAGCCGAAGACGCCGAAGGCGGTCGGCGTGTTGACCAGCGTCTGGACAATGGCGTTGTCATTCTCGCCGGCATCGATCCAGCGACCATCTTCACGGATGCGGCTGGCAATCTGCTCGAAACGGTCACGGTCGCTGTCACGCAGAGCATCCATGCACGCGACATGACGGGCACCGTCCTGCATGCCGAGCTCGACGAAGGCATCGCGCGTTCCGGACGTCGGCGGCGGGCCGAAGACCTCGATCCGCTGACGCGGCAGCGACGGGTCGATATCCGACCAGCGCTCATACGGGTTGGGAATGAAGCTGGAGCAGGTTTCGTCCGCCGGCACTTCGGCAGACAGGGCCAGCCAGACCTGCTCGAGCGTCATGTCCACTTCCGACATGGAGCGGTCGGCGGAGCCCAGGACGATCCCGTCGAAACCGATACGCACTTCGGTGATTTCGCGCACGCCATTGTCCTGGCAGCGCTCGTATTCCGAGCCGCGCATGCGGCGCGAGGCGTTGACGATGTCCGGGTGCTCGGTGCCGACACCGGAGCAGAACAGGCGCAGACCGCCGCCCGACCCGGTCGATTCGACAACCGGGGTGGCGAAGCCGGTCTTGGCGCCGAAGCTTTCAGCCACGGCGGTCGAGAACGGGAATACGGTCGACGAGCCGACGATGCGGATCTGGTCGCGCTGCTGTGCCTGGGCACCACCGGCGATCGCCAGGGCCGCCACAGCGACGGCGAGTTGAGCGTGGAGTTTCATGTCTTCAATTCCTTGCCACTAAACGATGCAGGCCCGGCATGACCGGGCCCGCGTTGATCAGAAATCCCATTGCAGTCGAACTTGTGCGCCCGACACGTCGGTGTCATTCGCGCCCGGAACCGAGAGCGTGCCATCGACGAGATTGGCCATGATGCGGAAATGGTCCTCAAGGTACCAGTTCACACCCAGGGTCAAATTGGTGAGTTCGCCGGCCGCGACGGTGTCGAGGTCGGCGCGGTCCAGACGGACGGCGACTTCCCAGGCGCCCGGCCCGCCTTCCGACACCGTGGTCGTCGGACGGGTGCGGCCGAACTTGCCGGAGCCGGCCGAATAGCTGCGCGTCTCGCCGGTCAGGAACCAGCCGAAATTGGCAAACTGGGCGTTGAAGTCCGGATTACCGGCCGGGCCGTCGACCGTCATGTTCATCCACTCGGCTTCCGCATGGAAGGGTCCGTGGATGACGGCGGCTTCGAGGCCCCAGAAGAAGGAGGTGTCGGCTTCGCCGAGCGGACGGCCCGGGCGGAAGTCGGCGGTCACGATGCGGTCGGTGATATGGGTCTGCGGACGGACGCGGACGCGGGTCCCGGCCCCGCCATAATCAAGGTGACGAACCGAAGCGCCGAGATGGACCGTGGTCCCCTCGCCGACGAAGGCACGGGTGGCCCGGGCCGAGATCGCCGAGCTGTCACCAAGCTCCAGGGTCTGGGACAGATCGCCCGGACGGCCGCCATAGATGCCGGCCGCGAGGCTGTAATTGGAACCGCTGTGCATCACCGTGACGCCGACCCGGCGATCAAGGCCGAACAGGTCGGTGCCGAGGCCGCGCTCCATGAAGGTGATGTAGCGCGAGGAGGTGATTTCCTCGGCCGAGTTGGTGGTCTTCATGTGACCGACCATCACGTCGAAATTGCCCGCATCGAACGTCAGATAGACGTCGTTGGCAGCGATTTCCTCGTTGATCCAGTCAAACTCGGCCACGTAGTCAACGCCGCGGAAGCTGCCGGTGACGCCGAGGCGGGCAGTGCGCAGCTCGCTGTCGTTAAAGCCGGTGCGGGTGCCACCCGACGTGAAATCGATATCGCCATAGTCGAGGAAGACGCGGCCACGGAAGGTGAAGCTGTCACCGCTGTCCGGGTTCGACCAGGACGGTACGCCGTCAAATTCCCAGCCCCCCGCCTCCTGGGCAGTTGCTGTGGCGGTGGCGACAAGGGCAGCGCTGGCGGCCAAGAGGGTGCTCGCAAGAAAACGTCGGGTCACGCTGGTGTTCCTGATGTTGTCAGGACACCTGTCTGATCCGTTGCGCTATAGGCACAATGTGTCAAAGAGGCGTCCGTTGAGTGAAGGTTTTGCTACGATTTCGTTGTTTCGCGAATTTTCGTACTTCGACTCGATGACGGTTTTGCTACAGCCTCGTGACACCTTTGTTGCATTTCATTGCGCGCACAAAAAAGCCCGGGACGTCAGTGCCCCGGGCTTTCTTCGATTATCCTCGTAAAATCAGGTCAGTCGCTTGCGGAGCAATTGCGACATCATGTCGATCGCGCTGACGGCGATGACGATCACAATCACGATGGCCGCGGTGCGCTGGTAGTCAAACGCCCGGACGGCTTCGAACAGGATCTGTCCGATACCGCCGGCGCCGATCAGGCCCAGCACCGTCGCCGAACGCGCATTCGACTCGAACCGGTAAAGACCGAAGGAGGTCCACAGCGGTGCGACCTGGGGAATCACCGCCCAGATCACCTCGTGGATCGGCCGTGCACCGGTCGCCCGGACACCCTCGACCGGACCATGATCGATCGACTCGACCGCTTCCGAGAACAGCTTGGCGAGGACGCCGGTGGTGTGGACCGCGAGCGCCATCACCCCGGCCAGCGGGCCGAGGCCCACCGCGGCGATGAAGACGAGGGCGATGATCAGCTCGTTGATCGAGCGGAACACGTCCATCAGGCGGCGCACCGGCTGGACCAGCCAGCCCGGCGCGACGTTGCGGGCGCTGAGCAGGCCGAAGGGGATCGCCGAGATGACGGCGATGAAGGTCCCCCAGATCGCGATCTGGACGGTCACGATCATCTGCGGAATGGCTTCCTCGAAGCCGTTCGACAGGGCTTCCCAATAGGTCGCGCGGGAGGCGCTGTCGGCGATGTCATCGGGCAGGAAACCGCCAATGAACTCGCCCATATCGCCGGCGTTTTCGACCAGCAGGTAGGACCGGTCCATGTCAGCGGAGTCGAAGCTCCAGACCAGGATGACCACGACGCCAGCGGCAATCACCGCATTGGCGATGCGCTCCATCAGCGGAACCTTGGGGCCTGGTCCGCGCGGCGCGGACGCCCACAGCAGCAGGACCAGCCCGCCGACCGCGACGATCATCAGAACGCCGCCCATCACCCAGTCGACGCCGGCGGCCTCGGCATGGATCTGGCCTTCGGCCTCATTGGTGATCTGCTCGAAGGAATTACCCTGGCTGGTCAGTCCGGAATTACCGGCCTCGACCTCGGCCAGACGCGCCTGCAGCTCGGCGATACGGGTCGCCCGCTCCTCATCGGTGAGATCGGGATCATTGCGGACATTGGTCAGGTCGCGCACGATTTCGAGCTGTACGATCGGATCCAGATGGGCATTGGATGCCGGCAGGAAGGTGCCGAAGTAGAGCGGGTCGAGGACCGCCCGGGCTTCAGCGACCTCTTCCGGTGTGCCCATGCGGCCGTAATTCATGAAGAAGTATTGCAGGCGCTGCTTGGCTTCGACGTCGAGATCAGCGCGCCAGATGATCGGATCGGTGCCGATCATCGGGGACCGCCAGATCTCGCGCAGACGGTTGTACATGTCCGGACGCGAGCGCTCCAGCAGGATCATGTTGGTGGTATTGTTGGTACCGACATCGATCAGGCCATTGGCCACGGCGACCGCATTGGCCTCGTGATTGGCGTTGCGCACCGAGTTGTAGCACTCGTTCGGGTCAATCCCGCGCGGGGCGAAGATGAAGGCCGACGGCACCAGATAGCCGGAGGTCGAATTGGGATCGCCCATGCCGAAATCGAGGCTGCCGTCACAGGCCAGGATGTCGTCCAGGGTCTGGATCGGGCTATCGGTCGGCACCAGCAGGACCGAATGATAGCCCTCCGAGCCGTCCGGATAGGTGGCCTTGGCGAAGACCTCGCCGCCGGCGCGGCGCACGGCCTGAAGACCGGAGAAATTGGAGAACCAGGCAAACTGCACGCTGTCATAGCGCATCGCCTGGATCACGCCGGCATAGTCCGAGGCGTAATAGGGCTGGATGTCATAGCCCGTCCATTCCGACATCGCATCGATGAAGGGGCGCCAGTTGGTTTCCTGGGTGGCCGAGGATTCGGTCGCGATAATGCCGAAATTGAGCACCCGGCGGCTACCGTCCGATGGCTGGGCGGTCTCGGACGAGGTCGTCGAGGAGCGCGGCTCATTGGCACTGCCGGAACAGGCGGCCAAGGACAGGGCGGCGAGCAGGAGGCCGGCTTTCGCCAGCATGCGGAAGGATTGGGTCAACATCGAGGTCATCACGCCTCTCCCCCTTGGAAAGCCGTCTCGAATTCAGGACCGTAAATTTCGACCAGCTTGTCACGTTCGAGGCCGGAAGCCGGGCCGTCATAGACAATCCGGCCCTTGTTCAGGGCCACGATGCGATCACAGAAACGCTGGGCGTAATCGACCTGGTGCAGCGTCACCACGACGGTCAGCCCGTCATCCAGGTTCAGCTCGCGCAGGGTCTCCATGACCTTGCGGGCGGAGACCGGGTCGAGCGAGGCGATCGGCTCGTCGGCGAACAACACTTCGGCGCCCTGCACGAGCGCGCGGGCGATCGCACCGCGCTGCTGCTGGCCACCGGACAGATTGGAGGCCCGGCGTGCGGCAAAGGCGTCGACACCGACGCGGCTCAGCGCGTCCATGGCGCTTTGCTTGACGCTGTCGGGAAAAATGCCGAGCACGCCGCGCCAGGTCGGCAGGCGACCGAGCGCGCCGACCAGCACGTTCTGGAACAGGGACAGGCGGCCGACCAGGTTGAACTGCTGGAAGATGAAGCCGAGCTTGATCCGGTTGCGCTGGACGCCATTGGACAGCTTGCCGTGCTGCTGCATGGTCCGGCCGAGCACGGAGACGGGTCCGCTTTCGGCGTCGGCGACCTGCAGGGCTGCGGCAACGCGCAGCAAGGTGGATTTGCCCGAGCCGGAGGGACCGATCAATGCAACCATCTCGCCCGGTTTCACGGACAGGCTGACATCGTCGAGCGCCTTGGTCTCGCCGAATGTCATTCGGACATTTTCAGCGTGGAGCGCCAGAGCGGCGTCTGTCATTGTGTCGTTCCCCTGTTGAGTCCAGACCTTGTGGCTCATGCGTATTACACTTTTGTGACAGGACGGGAATGATTCACATTCACCTCGCTACAGCGACCCTCCTGGTCGCCCTCGCCACCCTGGCCTGGATTGATGCGCGCAGCTTCCGCCTGCCCGACCTCGGGACCCTGCCATTGATCGCCGCGGGAGTCGCCATCAACACGGTTTTCCTTGGCACGCCCTGGACATCGCTTGTGGGCGCAGCTCTCGGTTATGGCAGCTTTGTTGCCATCGAGACCGGCTACCGGCACTGGCGTGGACGCGACGGGCTGGGTCGCGGTGATGCCAAGTTGATGGCGGCCGCTGGTGCCTGGTGCGGCGGTTGGCTGCTGCCGCTGATCGTGCTGGTCGGCACGGCGAGCGCGCTGGCCTTCATCGGCGCGCTGGCGCTGATCCGGCGCCGTCTGCCCGATTCGTCACAGCCCTGGGCCTTCGGACCCTGGCTGGCGCTCGGCTTTTTTATCGGCTGGCTGCACCGGGCCTATGGGCCCGGCCTCTATCCGGCGTTCTGATCGGCATAGGCCTGACGCCCTGCGGCCTGCCAGGCATCCCCGTCGCGTTCCAGGCCAGCCAGGGCGAGGCTGTCGGCGAGCTCGGGCCAGGCGGTCTCGATCCGGGCGGTCCAGTCATACCCCCCGGCACGGAAGCCGACCCGGCCCCGCAGCGCCAGCCCCTCGGCCTCACCCGCCCAGTCCAGCACCAGCCGGCCCTCGTCGCAGGCAAAGGTGCCGGTCACGGTCGGCCCGTCATGGCCATAGAGCCGAGCCAGAGCGATCAGCGCGCCGCTGCGGGCCGTGCCGGAGGCGCTGACGCACAGCCCATCCCGGACAACCAGACCATCCAGCCGGATGAAGACCCGCTCGGCCGGGTCCAGCCCGGGCAGGCGGTCAAGGCCGAGCCGATCCAGCGTTGCGACCAGTTGCGTCGGGCCGAGATCCAGACTGTTGCCATTGCCGGACAGACGCGCCCGGCCCGCGCCGCGCAGGCTGGCATCATTGACGCGCCAGCTGCCGCCGAGCCGGCCTGTCAGCAGGGCGAGCGGATCGGTTGCGACTTCCAGCTCGCGGACCGGCACGCCATTGACGCGCAGCCCGTAGACCCGGCCCTGCCAGACCGTCCCGAACACATCGCGATAGCCCAGCGTCTCGCTGCCCCCGGCCGCCAGCGCGACCAGTTTGAGCGGCATCAGCACGATCAGCCAGATCAGCAGCAATCCGGCAACAAGCAGAAGACGCCCCGCCATCACAGGCCACCCCGGCCCAGCACGAAGGCAGCCGAGACGTAACCATCGGCCTCGCGGTCGAGCGTCGAGGCTTGCGGACGGATGCCGTAGCGCTGCTCCAGATCGACCAGCCAGGCGAGCACGGCGGTGGTCTCGGCGCGATCGATATTGACCGTCAGCCGACCATTCTCGCCTGGCACCATGCGGGCCAGGGCAATGTCATGACGCAGCGCCAGGGCACCGACCACGGAGCGCAGCGACTGGGTCGGTGCGTCGCTGGCCGGTTGCGCCGCGGACAGGATCCGGAACCGCTCGGCGTCGGCTTCAACCGCACGATAGAGCTGCATGGCCGAGGCGTACTCATGCCGCGCCCGCGCATGCCAGCCGATCAGCGGCTGGATGACCAGGCCAGTGATAACCAGAACCAGCAACAGGCTGCCGGCCAGGCCCAGCATGATCTGTTCGCGATTGGACAACCCGTCCCACCAGGCGCGGATCGGGCTCAGGACAGCGGACATCATGGCAGCCTCACCACAAACTCGCCCTCGATCCCGGCCGAACCCTCGCGGGCCCCACCGTCCTCGAGCCGCAGGCCAAGCAGGTCGGCGCGAGCACTCAGGGCGTCAAAATCGGAAAAATCGCTATAGGTCGCACCGACCGAAAGACGGCCCCCGGCCGGGTCGAAGCGGACATGGTCGATCCGGATCCGCTCGCTGTCGGCGGTCAGATCGTCGAGCGCGGTGACCAGCTGGAGGAAGGCTGACTGGCCATTGCCCTCGAGCCGGGCGAGGCGATCAGCGAGCAGGCGCTCGGCCTCGGCGGCGATCACCGGCCGTCCGAGATCAGGCACGGCATGATTGAAGACCGCCACGGTTGCCGACTCGAAGCGTTCGGCCTGGAAGCGATAATAGAGCGCCTCCCCGGCCATCAGCAGACAGAAGGCCAGCAGTAGACCGGCCGCCATCGCCAGCGGCCGGCGCAGGGGTCGCATCAGCGCCGCCCCGTCAAAACCGGACGCCAGCCCCTCACCGAACAGCCGCGGCAGGGCGGTCAGCAAGGCGTCATCGAGGCCGCTGGCGCGCAGGTCGAGTTCGCCCTGGCCAATGGCCCGGAAATTCGCGCCGGTCAGACCGAGCGAGCGTGACGCGGCGACCGTGCCGGATCCGGCGGCCTGGACCAAGGGCTGGATGACCGAGCCGAACAGCGCAGTATCCATGACCCCGGCCAGCGGCGAAGCTGGATTTTCCGCGTCCGGGTCGTAGGCAAAGAGAATGCTGTCGCCGCGATCATAGAGGGTCAGCGCAGCGCCCGGCTCGATGGCAACGAGGCTGTCGGGGACGAGGTAGGCCGGGCGAATGGCGAGACCGGCGAGGCGCGCGCGCCAGTCGGCCAGCAGCGCACTGTCGAGTGCAACAACCCAGCGCCGGTCATCCTCGGCACGACGGGGCCCGGGCAGCACCGTCGTCTCGTCGAGGCGGGAGGCAAGTTCGTCCTCGAGCAGATAGGGCGCCGCCAGACGCGCCTCGCGTTCCGAGCGGGCCGGAATGCTCAGCCGGGCGAGGTGAAGGTCTTCAGCCGGCAGCACGATCAGGGTGCGGGTCACCGCGTCCAGGGCTGCCTCGGGCAGACTCTCGTCTGCCGCCAGCCGGCCCTCCTGCAGGCGGGCGCGATGGCCGCGATCCACAATGGACCACGCCACCCCGCCACCGCGCACCGGTTTCAGGATCAGGTCCTGGCTCATATCACATGTCCATAGCGTTGGCTGAGACGGGCCGGCGTCTCAGCCCCCGTCCATTCATAAAGCGCCTCAAGGCGATAGCTCTGGCCGTCATGGAGGACATCCACCGCCAGCTCGAAATAGCGGGTCTCGACCCCGATCGACGAAGCCAGGGCCGGACCGTTTCCGGCCTCCCTGTCGGCCTCCAGTTCGAGCGCCCGCACACTGTCCAGCGCCCAGAAGGCCTCGGCATTGGGAAAGCCGGAGGACGGCCGGGCGAGCAGGATGCCCTCGGCGGCAACCCGCCCCAGCGCACCATCGAACAGGGCGACCAGGAGCGGCCAGTCCTCGGTCGTCAGGGTGTTGATGTTGAGCGGGATCGGCGCGGCGACGGGTCGGGTGCAGATGAACGGCTCGATACGGCGGTAGAGCGCCGGCGTCATCGAGGCCAGCGCCAGCAATTCCTCGCGCTCGGCCATCAACGTATTGCCGGTCCGGTAGGGTATGGGGCGCGCCATGTAGACCGCGTCCTCGGCCCCGCCGGACAGCGGCCGCGTATCACTGTCGATCCAGTCCGTCGCCTCGGCGGCGATGCGGCCGGCCTCGGCCCCGGGCAGGCCAAGCGCGCGCAAGAGCCGTTCGAAGCGGGCGCGTTGGTCGGGGTCAGACGACAGGCCGCCCGCTCCGTCATCGACGACCAGAGCGTTGAGGTTGAAGCAGTTATTGCCGTCGCTGATACGCCCGGCCAGGCGCCCGCGCTCGATCGGAAACTCCCGGGCCTGCTGCAGCCAGGCCGCATCAGGTCGCAAGGCCGTGCCCGGATCGCGCATGGCGGCGGCGATCAAGCCGCTGGCATAATCACGCGCGCCCAGCGCATACCAATAGGCTTGGTCGCGGACCTCCATGTTGGCGGAGCGACGCAGCGAGACCCGCAGGTCTCCGGCCAGCATCATTGCCATCGAGGCCATGACCGCGACCAGCAGCAAGGCACTGACCAGCGAGGCCCCGCTTTCGCGATGCGACAGATCGACGACCCGCGCGCTCATCCGCCCGCCTCCGAGGTCAGCACCACATGTTCCATCGCGCCAAGTCGCGGCGCCGTATAGCGCAGGCGGACAGCTCTCGGCAGGGCGACGTCGCGCTGCCCCGGCTGCAGGCTGACCCGGCGCGTCCAGGCAGCGCCAACCAGAAAGTCGAGTTCGACGTCCGTGACGCCCGTCACCAGCACACGCTCCGCGCCTTCGCCGGGCCCGGCCCCGTCCGGCGCCCCCCTGACCCGGCGCACGAGATTGCCGTCGCGCAGAAGGTAATCGACCCGCGCCAGGCTGGAGCGCGGCCGCAGAAGACCCGGATTGGAGCGTCCGCGCCGGGTAAAGCTCAGCAGGGTTCGGCCGTCATCATCGCGCAGAGCGGGACCCGTCACAGCGATACCCGAGGCATCCCCGGCAAACACCGCCCGATCGGTTCGGCCCGATGCGTCGCGGACCGGACGCAGAACGATCTGGCCGAGATCCTCGCGCAGCAGCGTGCGCGCCGTGTCGAGCTGCGCGGTCTGGTCCAGCACCGCGCCATTGCGGTCCCGCGCCGACAGGCTGGTCGACATCAAACCGACCGAGATCGTGCCGATCACCGCAAAGATGAAGACCGAGACCAGGACTTCGGTGAGCGAGAAGCCGGCCTGGCCGTCCGCGCGGGGCGCCACAGAAACGGTCATGCGGTCACCCGGCGGAAGGTATCGAGCACAGCGAGCACCTGGGTCTGCCCGCTTTCGCTGAGCTCGAGATGGATACGCACGAAGCCGGCTTCCCCGGTCGGCTCGACCCGGGTCCGCCAGTCATAGCTGACCCCGCCCAGCTCATAGCGACCGGACCGCGCTTCCGGCGCGCCGGCGCGCAGCCACTCGGTATTCATCAGGTTTTCCGCCGCCAGCGCGGCCAGCGCCCGGGTCTCGACGGCAGCGGTATTGCGCGTGGTGACCTGGGTCAGGTTCATCAGGGCCAGACCCGCGATCGCGATCACCGCCAGGGCGACCATCATCTCGATCAGCGAGAAGCCGGTATCGGAGCGCGATTGCGACATCTCAGAGGCCCGCCTGCCGGGTCAGCCCGCCTGAGGTGAGCCCGCCAGAGGTCTGCCCGCCAGAGGTCCGCCCGGCTGAATCCGGCCAATCGAGATCGACCGAGGCCTCGGCAGTCTCGAGGCGGAGGCGGAAGGGTTCGGTCATGCCGGCCGGATCAAACCAGATGACCGGAATGGCCGCCGCCGTGTCGCTGTCCGACGCCGCATACATCGCCTCACGGGCCACCAGCCGGACCGTCTCCGGCAGGACACGGGCGCGCAGGGCGGGGTGATCGGAGAGCGGCCACCAAGTCTGGTCGAGATAGCGGTAGAAGGCATAACCGGTGCCGAAATCATCAATGGCGAGACCGATCGGCGTGCCGGAGATGATCGCTTCGTCGCGCGCCACCTGCAGCCGCGCCGACAGGGCATCCGACGCCGCCTGCAACGGCGTGCGCGTGGGGGCCATGGTCAGGGTCACGGCAAAGGCGACAATCGCCAGGATCGAGATCCCGACGAGGATTTCGATCAGCGACAGTCCGGCCTCCCGGCTGGCATATGACGGCCGGGCCTGCATCAGCCCTGCCAGTTGCCGATATCCGCGTCGAGGCCGTCGCCGCCCTCGCGGCCATCGCGGCCGAGCGAGAAGATATCCATCATGCCGTTCCGGCCGGGATAGACATACTGGTAGGGATTGCCCCAGGGGTCGCTCGGCAGGCGGCGGATATAGCCGCCATCACGATAGCGCTCGGCCCCGTCGCGCGGCGGCATGGTGAGGGCGACAAGGCCGGCCTCGGACGAGGGATATTCACGCATGTCCATGCGGTAGGCATCGAGGGCCTGTTCCAGCGTCGCGATATCGGTACGGGCCTTTTGCACCATGGCCTGGTCCTGGGCCGGCAGGACATTGATCACGACGATCGTCGCCAGCAGACCCAGAATGGTGATCGAGATCAGGATTTCGAGCAGCGAGAAACCGGCTTCGCGGTCGGTCTCGTCGCCCTGTGCGGTGTGAGCGAGATGGTCGGTCATCGACGCCTCCCTAGCCTAGAGCCAAAGTGTTGAGTTGAAGGATGGGCAGCAGGATCGAGAGCACGATCACCACGACCACGCCGCCCAGAACAAGGATGATCCCGGGCTCGAGCAGATTGAGACCCACGGTGATGGCGCCGTCGGTTTCCTGGTCCATCTGGTCGGCGGCGCGGCGGAACATTTCCCCCAGCGCGCCCGAGCGTTCGCCGGCAGCGACCATGAACAGCATCAGGGCCGGAAACCAGGTCCGGGCCCGCAGCGCATCGGTCAGCGAGCGGCCGCTCTCGACCTCGACGAGAACGGTCTTCAGCCGGTCCCGGAAAGCGAGATTCCGGGTCGCCCGTGTCGCCGCGCGCAGGGCATCGGGCAAGATCGCCCCGCTCTCGATCAGAATGCCCATGGTGCGGGCAAAGCGCGCCGATTCGACCTGGCGCAGGAAGCTCCCCAGACCGGGCAGGCGCGCCACCGCCGCGTCCAGTCGCAGGCGCGCGGCCGGCTGACGCAAGGCGAGGACACCGCCCGCGACCAGGGCCAGCAAGCCGGCCAGGATGAGCGGCCAGCCCGCGCTCAAGAAACCGGAGGCGGCAATCATGAAACGGGTCAGGGCCGGCAGGGACATGCCCATGCCGGTGAATTGTTCGGCGATCCGCGGGACGACAAAGGTCATCAACAGGGTCACCACACCGGCCGCGACCGTGCTCAGCACAAGCGGATAGATCAGGGCGCCGGTGATCCGGTTGGCGACCGCCTCCTCCTTCTCCAGATAGTCGGCCAGTCGGGCCAGCACCTGGTCGAGCCCGCCCGCGACCTCGCCGGCCGCGACCATGGCGCGATAAACGGCGGGGAAGGATCTGGGGAAGGCCTGCATCGCGTCGGACAGGCGTTCACCCTCCGAGACCCGGGCGCGCACGGCCATCAGGACGCGGCGCATGTGATGGCGGCCGCCCTGCTCGGCGAGCAGTCCGAGGCATTCGGCGACCGGCATGCCGGCCCCGAGCAGGCTGGCCATCTGGCGGGTCACCAGCATGCGTTCGCGTGCCGACAGGTCCTGCTGGCGCAGGCGGTCCATCAGGCTGGCCCCGGCGCCCTCACCGGACGCCACACCGCGGCGCGCCTCGGCCTCGCGAATGGATAGCGGCGCCATGGCCCGACCGCGCAAGGCGCGCCGTGCCGCCAACGCGCTGTCAGCGGTGATCAGCCCGCGCGCCTTCTTGCCGCGGGCATCGAGGGCTTCATACTCAAACGCCGGCATGACGCTCGCCCTCCTCGCGGCAGACGCGCAGCACTTCAGCCAGGCTGGTCGTCCCGGCCAGCGCAAGGTCGACGCCGTTGCGGAACAGGGTCGGGCGATGAGCGAAGGCGTGCGCCGCCATATCGCTCTCGCGGGCATCGTCATGGATCTGCTTGCGCAGTGTCTCGTCGATCCGGACCAGCTCGTAGACACCGGTCCGGCCGTCATAGCCGGTCTGCTTGCAATGGGCACAACCGGTCGGCCGGTAGAGCGTGACCCCGGCCGGACCACTCAGGCCGAGCAGGGCGTGCTCGGCGGCATCCGGCACATAGGCCTCGCGGCAGTGACCGCACAGGCGGCGGACCAGGCGCTGGGCGATGATGGCGGTCAGGGTCGAGGCCAGCAGATAGCTCTCCACGCCCATGTCACGCAGCCGGGCGATCGCGGCGACCGCCGAATTGGTGTGCACGGTAGACAGGACAAGGTGACCGGTCAGGCTGGCCTGGACCGCGATCTGCGCGGTCTCGGCATCGCGGATCTCGCCGATCATGACGATATCCGGGTCCTGCCGCAGGATGGCCCGCAGGCCGGCGGCAAAGGTCATCCCGACCTTGGCATTGACCTGGGTCTGGCCGATCCCGTCGATGGCGTACTCGACCGGGTCCTCGACGGTCAGGATATTGCGGGTCTCTTCATTGAGACGATTGAGCCCGGCATAGAGGGTGGTGGTCTTGCCGGCACCGGTCGGGCCGGTCACCAGGATGATGCCATTGGGCTGGGCCAGCGCCGCCTTCATCTCGTCCAGCATCGCCGCGGGCATGCCGAGATCGTCGAGCCGCAGACGAGCCGCGGAATTGTCCAGCAGGCGCAGCACGACCCGCTCGCCATGCCGCGACGGCAGGGTCGAGACGCGGACATCGACCGACTGCCCGCCCAAGGTGATCGACAGGCGACCATCCTGGGGAATGCGTTTCTCGGCAATGTCGAGCCGGGCCATCACCTTGATCCGCGAGACCAGCGGCGCGGCGAGGCGCGGCGGCACGGAGGCCGTCTCGTGAAGCACGCCATCGACCCGATAGCGGATCGAGACGCGGTCCTCGAAAGGTTCGACATGGACGTCGGAGGCGGCCGTTCGTACCGCCTCGGCGATCATGCCATTGATCAGGCGGATGATCGGCGCATCGCTATTGCTGTCGAGCAGATCCTCGGTACGCGGCATCTCGTCGATCAGGCGGGTCAGGCTGTCATCGCCCGCGTCGGCACTGTCGAGCGTGTCGGCCCCGAGGCCGGAATAGGCATAGATGTCGGACAGCGCCCGGTCATACGCGTCCGTCGCGCATTCGCGCACCGGACAGCTTTGTCCCACCACACGGCGCAGCTCCAGCAGGGCCCGGCGATCCGAACCACTGCGCAAGAGGAAAACGCCCGCCTCACCGCTCCCGGTCGCCGGCTGGAAAGCGACGCCTTTCTGGCGTGCAAAGGCGTAGGTAACCGGGGTCCGGCCGACCGCATCATCGGCTCCGGCGCGAGCGGCGTCGGCGATGTCAGCGGTTTCAGTCACCCGCTGTCTCCCGCGAGGCCACGGCGTCCTGGCCCATTTCGACCAGCATCATCTCGACGATCGACTCCAGCGAGCTGGTACCGTTCTCGCTGCCGGCGATCTGGGCCGAGCGGATGAAGTCATAGCGATTGTCCGTCAGCGCCTGCATGTCGGCTTCAGAGCGGATGATGGTCGGGCGGATGAAAACCATCAGATTGGTGCGGCGGCGCTGGGTTCCCTCGGAGCGGAAGAGACGTCCGACACCGGGCAGGCGGCGCAGGCCCGGCACACCGGTCTCCGAGACTTCATCCTCCTGGCGGATCAGACCGCCGAGCACGATGATCTCGCCATTGTCGGCCAGCACCGTCGTCGAGATCTGGCGCTTGTTGGTGATCAGGTCGGTCGAGGCCGCATTGACCGCACCGGCCACCGAGGAGACTTCCTGCTCGATATAGAGGCGCACCGTATTGCCCTCGGTGATCTGCGGGCGGACCGTAAGTTTCACGCCGACTTCCTGGCGATCCACGGTGCGGAAGGGGTTGGTATTGTTCGAGCCGAGCGCCTCGCCGGTGGTGACCGGGATTTCCTGGCCGGACAGGAAGGAGGCTTCCTCATTGTCGAGCGCGAGGATGGAGGGCGTGGCCAGCACGTTGGAGTTCACATCGCTCTCGACCGCGTTGAGCACCAGGCCGAACAGATTGCCGTTGCCATTCTGGCCGCCGAAACCGAGCGTGCCGCCGGTTGCCGAGAGCAGCGAATTGATCGCCGCCTGGCGCAGCGAGACATTGAGATCGCTGGTGTCATCCCCCGGCGAGGCCGCCGCGCCGGTGATCGCCAGCAAGTCGGGATTGGTCGAGGAGAAACGGGTCATCGCCAGCGGGGCGTCGCCCTCGCCGCCGGCCAGCAGCATCTGCACGCCCAGCTCGTAAGCCGTATCATCGGACATCTCGACAATGATGCCCTCGACAAGAACCTGCGGACGGCGGATGTCGAGCTGGCGGATCACCAGTTCGAGCTGGCGCTGGACGTCAGGCTCGGCATTGATGACCAGCGAATTGGTCGGCGCATGGTGCGAGACCGACGGCGAGCGGCTGACGCCATCGCTCGAGGCCAGCGTGTCGACGACCTGCTGCAGGATCGGCAGGAGATCCTCGCCATCGGCATGGCTGAGATAGATGACGCGAAAGCTCTGGTTGGACTGGCTGACACTGTCGACCCGGCGCACCAGGGCGATCATCTGGTCGACCGCCGCGCGATTGCCACGCAGCAGGACCGTGTTGGAGGCCGGGATCGGCGCGATCGCGACATTGAACGCGACCTCGTCCTCGCCGGTCGCCGAGCGGGTCCGCATCTGCTGCAGGATACGGGTCATGTCGGCGGCCGAGACATTGGCCAGCTCGACCATCTCGACCACCGAAGTGTCGCGGTCGAGGTCGCGGATCACCTGACGCAGGCGGGCGATATTCTCGGCATAGTCGACCATCACCAGCACATTGCCGGTCTCGGTCGCATTGACGCTGCCCTGGGCGCCGACCAACGGCCGCACCACGGCCAGCGCGTCACGCGAGGCGACGTGGTTGAGCCGGACCACGCTGGTCACGTACTGGTCACCGCGCAGATTGGAATTGACCGGGTTGGCCGAACGCGCGCCGGCCTGGTCAGGCACGATCTGGTAGGCGCCCGACGCGGTCGGCACCACGGTGTAGCCATGCACCCGCATGGTCGACAGGAAGACCTGGAAATACTGGTCGGCGGTCAGCGGCGCCTGCGAGGTGATGGTCACCCGGCCGCGCACATTGGGGTCGACGATGAAGGTATAGCCGGTCACCGCCGAGACATCGTCGATGACGGCCTGGATCTCGGCCTGGTTGAAATTGACCACCTGGTCCTGGGCCTCGCTCCGGGCGACAGGCACGGCCACCAGCAGGGTCAGGGCGCACAGCGCCGCGAGGGCGGATTTCGCAAACAGGGTCATTGCGGCAAGGTCCTCGACAGGGTCAGGGGCAGACCGCCCCGGGTAATGGAAAAACGGATCGCCTCGCCGCCGGCATTGCTGTCGAGCAAGGCCTGCAGGTCACCGATTGCGGCAACCGGGCGGTCATCAATGGCGGTCACGACATCGCTGACACGCAGGCCGAGCACGGCCAGCATGTCGGCATTGCCGCTCTCGATGCGGTAGCCGGTCAGGCTGTCACCGGCATACAGGCCGCGAACCTGGAACAGGCCGGCGACGTCGTGGAGCTGGCCGCGACGGTCGGCGGCAGGCTGGCTGCGGGCGGCCGGAGCGGCGACGCCCGACGGCGCTGTCTCGCGCGCGGCTGCGGCGTCCTCGGGTCGCAGGTAAAGGACTTCGGCGATGCCGCGGCGGCTGATCCGGACATGATCCACATGCACCCCCTCCAGCGTCACGCCATCGAGGATCTCCATGCCGACGCGAAAGAAGCGCTGGCGATTGTCCGGTGTCTGGATGATCGCGCCCCCGGCCTCGGGCGTGGCACCACGGCGCACCCCCCGCAGGACCAGGGCGAGCCGGGTTTCAGGCACCAGGTCCGGCTCGGCCCGGTCAACCGCGCCGGTGCGCGGGTCGGAGAAGAGATGCGTCTCGCGCAGCCGGGTCAGGTCGGCGACATAGGCAGACCCGCCGCGCGCACCGGCGCCGGCCTCGAAACTGTCCTGCTGGAAATCACTGGCGCTGGCCCCGAAGGCGATCAGCCAGATCAGCCGGGCCAGAACGAAGGTCAGGGCGACCAGCAGACCCAGTTCAACCGCGCGAATGACCAGACGGACCCGTGCCGGCATCCGCGAGCGATCGCCGCGTCCCTGCTCGAGTGTCGGTGTTTGCGTCATCGCGATCAGCGCCCGTGCCTGCGTCCCGGGACAGAGCGCGCGGGGCGCGGTTGAACCCGTGGGTATCCGCCCCGGATACACGCGCTGTACGTCAGTTTGACGACGGTTCGCCGTCAGTTTTACGACGTTTCGCGGTTCGTCGTTTCATCATGAAAAAACGGGGCGAACCGCCTGGTCCGCCCCGTCCTTCTCATCGTCCCTGTCAGCGCTTGCAGGCTACCAGGTGCGGCTCACCGAGAGGCTCAGCGAGGTGCCGATATCATAGGTGTCGACCGGAAGTTCGACGCCGCCGGCAGCCTGGAAGGCTTGATAGTCTTCGCCCAGGATATTGCGGATCGAGAACCCGAAATCCCAGTCATTGCCGCCCAGATCGAGCGTCCGCGAGTAGACGAAATCAAGCGAGGCCGGCAATTGCTCGACGATCGCCGGGAGATCGTCGGACAGGTTGGCCACGGCCCGGGTCCGCTCACCGGTATAGTTGTACAGCAAGGCGCCGCGGGCCCGACCATCAAAGGTCTCGAAACCGACCTGCAGGTTGAACAGGTATTCCGACTGGCCTTGCAGGGCCCGGCCATCCTCGACGAAGCCGGCCGCGTTCAGCTCGATCGCCAGCGGGTTGCCGAAGGCACCCTGGGCGATCGTGACCGTGCCATCTGCCGAGACCTCGGACTGGATGTAGGTGAAGTTGGTCTTGATGAACCACTCACGGTCATTGAAGAAGGCCCCGTCCCAGCGATCCGAGAAGTCGAAGGACTTTTCGAACTCGAACTCGGCCCCTGTCAGCGTCGCTTCCGGCGCGTTGATGAAGGAGGTGTTGAGCCCGTCACCGATCGGGATGATGTATTCCTCAACCGGGTTTTCCAGCACCTTGTAGAAGGCGCCGACCGTGATGAACTGGTCCCGGCCGAAATAGTATTCCAGACGGGCGTCATAGCTCTCGATATCCGTGTTCACCAGATAGGGATTGCCCTGGAAACGCTGGTCGGTATCGGTGTTGAAGAACTCGGCGAAGGCCAGCTCGCGGAATTGCGGGCGGGCGATCGATTGCGAATAGCCGGTGCGGAGCTGGAGATTGTCGGCAAACGTCCAGGTCAGGGTCAGGGCCGGAAGGACATAATCCTCCGCGATCCGGGTCTCGACGAGGCCGCTGTCCGCCGCACTGGCCGGGAAGGCATAGGTGTCGACTTCCTGGGTGCCGTCCTCGAAACGGGCACCGAAAGCGGCCCGCACGAAGTCGGTCAGCCCGACATCGACGCCGGCATAATAGGCTTCGACGTCCAGAGTCCCGTTATAGGCTTCCGGGAAGGTCAGACCGCCCGTCTCGACGAGACGCAGGCGCTCATCGACAATGTTCTGCGTCGCGAAGATGTAGTCGATCCGCGAGAACAGGAGGTCTGCCGGAATGCCGTCCGAACCCTGTTCGAAGGCGAACTGGCGGGTATAGGCATCCCGCTCACGGCTGGTGTTGGCGTAGCCGGCCTTCAGCTCGGCATCCAGGCCACCGACGGACACCGGCAGGGTCAGGTCGAAACCGGCATCCCGGGTGCTGTCCTCGATCTCCGAGAAGCGCGTGAAGTTGTCGTTGATATCGCCTTCATAGCGGTAGGTCTGGAGGGCGTCTTCATACTGGTAGTTCACGAAGCGCTGATAGGGCGCGTCGCGGGTCGCGGTGGCGTCGGACAGGCGCCAGTCGAGCGACAGGCCGCCCAGGCTGTCGAACAGGTGTTCGCCGCGCAGCTGGTTGAACACCACCTGGCGCTCGAACCATTCGGTATAATCGCCCCGCAGGACGGCCGAGGAGCCGGCATTGAACTGCTCTTCGATTCGGGCCTCTTTCGAGGTCGAGCGCAGCACCATCGACAGGAAGGTCAGCGCGTGATCGTTGTAGAAATCAACGCCGACCGAGAGAAGGCCCGAGGCTTCGATCGTGTTCTCGGTTCCGAAGAAGTTGTTGATGCCTTCGCCGAGCGGGGCCAGGCCGAGACGATCGGCGCTGGGCGGACCGTTCTCGTAGACCAGCTCATTGCCGGCCCCGATGGCGCCCTTGCCGCGCTGGCCTTCGCGGGTCTCCCACTCGTTCGAGTAGGAAGCCGAGGCCAGCACACCGAGCGAGAAGTTCTCGAAGTCAAAGCGCTCTCCGGCCTCGACCGAGATCGAGCCATTGGCGTCCGTGTCGATCTGCTGGACAACCCAGAGCTCGGAATTGACCAGCGAACGGCCGATTGCCTGCTGCTGGTCGGCGGGCAGGTTGTTGCCGACGCGGGTGGTGTCGAAAACCGCCGCGAGTTCGGCCGGCATGTCGCGCAGGCCGTCATCATAACCCATCCAGTCAGTGTCCGAACCGGCATAGGTCAGACCGTGATTGCCGGTCGTGACGGTATCGCCACTGGCTCCGATCGAGACGCTGAAGAAGCGGTCATCCGGCAGGGTCGAGGTTTCGATGCCGATCACGCCGCCACCGAATTCACCGGGGAATTCCGGCGAGAAGGTCTTCTGGACGAGGACGTTGGAGAGGACGTTGGTCGGCAGGAGGTCGAGCGGGGCGGCGCGGCGGAAGGGCTCCGGCGACGGCATCGGTGAGCCGTTGAGAAGCGTGTTGGAATAGCGCTCGTTGAGACCGCGGACGACCACGAAGCGGCCCCCCGTCGAGGACAGGCCGGTGACGCGGACCAGGGCCGAGGCCAGGTCGCTGTCGCCGGTTGTTTCCAGGTCATCGATCGACAGCGAGGCCGCGACCTCCGAGGTCACCCGGCGATCATCGGGAATGTATTGGAAGCGGACTTCGATGACATCTTCATCGGCGTCCTGGGCGAGGGCACTGACCGGTACGAGCGTCGTGGACGCCAGCAACGCAGCCGAGAGCGCAAATCGAGTGGTTTTCATCTTCATCACCATGTGACTGCGATTGACATGCAGCCTGGCCGGCCGGCCCCGCAGGACCGGCCGGTTCAGGCGGTTGCGTTACGGGCGCTGGTAGGTCCAGCCCTGGTACCAGGTGTCATTGGCGTCCTTGACGGCGCCGATGTAGTCGACGTCGACGAACCAGCTGTCGAGCGCGTTGATGTCGAAGGCGGTGACCGCTTGCTCGGTTGCGCCCGGCACGACACCGGCATTGCCCGGGATGAAGGTGAAGCCCGTCATCGTGTGGGTGATCTCGGCATTGTTCGGCTGGCTCAGGAACCAGGTCGAAAGGTCGACGGTGTCGCCGGCGCTCTCGTCGAAGTTCGTCGTACAATCCAGAACGATGGACTGCATGATGATGTCTTCATCGCCGGCAGCGCCGGAGGCGCCGATACGGTCGAAGGTTTCCTGGTCGTCGATGTCGAGGCAATCCTCGCCGAAATCGACCACGATGCCGTTATAGAGCTCACCGGCGGTACCGGCGCGGAGCAGCATGCCCTGGTCCGATTCCGCGGCTCCGCGCTCACCGATCAGGGTGAAGTTGGAGATGCGCGGGTTGGAGCGCGGCAGCAGGGTGTTGTTGGAACCGCGATTGTCGAACTCGAAGCCCTGGTCGGCATCGTCGCCGGCCTGCGCCACGATCACGAACTGGGCGCGACCGATCCAGCCATCGGTGTAGTCGAAGCTGTCATCGCGAATGCCGGTCAGGACCAGGTGGCTGACATCCACCGCGCCGCCGAACATCTCGATGCCGTCATCGGCATTGTTGTGGACCTGGACATAGTCGACTTCCGTGCCCGAGCCGACGCCCTGGAAGGCGATGCCGTTGAGCTCGTCCTCATTGTTGATGAGGAAGCCGGCATATTGCAGGCGGGTGTAGAAGATATTGCCCGAGTCATCGGTCGGCGTGGCACCGCCGAACAGGCCCGAAGAGCCCTCGCCGGACTTTTCGCAATCCACCGTGCCGCCGACGGCCGTGCCGTCGATACAGGCATTGATCGGGGCGCGACCATTGATCACCAGACCACCCCAGAGACCGCGATCATTCGTCCCGACCGTGCCTTCGACATCGGCGCGGGCCGTCATGATCACCGGCGCCGTGCGGGTGCCGTTGGAGCGGATGGTGGAGCCGCGGGTGACGACGATATAGTCGGACCCGGCGGAGCCGAAGATGGTGACACCCGGATCGATCGTCAGCTGGGCTTCGATGCCGGACGGCAGCGGGCTGGCCGGATCGGGGCCGCGGTCGACACCGACGAAGACCGGACCGACGAGCTCGTAGATCGAGCCGCGGGTCAGGCGCAGGTCGGAGGTGACATTGCCGGTCAGCTGGCAGACGCGCTGGTTGTTGATCGTCTCGGACGATTCGGTGGTGCCGGTCGGGCAGCCCGGATCGGCGAACAGGTTGAAGGTCCAGCCGGCCGCCCAGTTGGACGCGCTCGTCTCGGCGCCGGAGAAGGCACCGATATAGTCGACATCACTGAACCAGGGATCGAGACCATTGATGTCGAAGGCCGGGGTGGCCAGCTCGACCGGTCCCGGGAAGACGCCGGACATCGTGTGGGTGATCTCGGCATTGTTCGGCTGGCTCAGGAACCAGGTCGACACGTCGACCGGGTCACCGGCGCTCTCGTCGAAATTGGTCGTACAATCGAGCACGATGGACTGCATGATCAGGTCTTCATCACCCGCCGCGCCCGAGGCGCCGATGCGGTTGAAGGTCTCGGTGTCGTCGATGTCGAGGCAATCCTCGCCGAAATCGACCACGATGCCGTTATAGAGCTCACCGGCGGTGCCGGCGCGGATCAGCATGCCCTGGTCACTCTCGGCGGCGTTGCGCTCGCCGATCAGGGTGAAGTTGGAGATGCGCGGGTTGGAGCGCGGCAGCAGGGTGTTGTTGGAGCCGCGATTGTCGAACTCGAAGCCCTGGTCGGCATCATCGCCGGACTGGCGGACCAGCACGAACTGGGCGCGGCCGATCCAGCCATCGGTGTAGTCGAAGCTGTCATCGCGGATATTGGTCAGCACCAGGTGGCTGACGTCGACGGTGCCGCCGAACATCTCGATGCCGTCATCGGCATTGTTGGAGACCTGGACATAGTCGACCTCGGTGCCCGAGCCGACGCCCTGGAAGGCGATGCCGTTGAGCTCGTCCTCATTGTTGATTAGGAAGCCGGCATAGCGGACCTGGACATAGCGCAGGATGCCGCTGTCATCGGCCGGGTTGTCGCCGCCGAACAGGCCCGATGAGCCTTCGCCGGACTTGACGCACTGGGCCGAACCGCCGACCGCGGTGCCGTCGATACAGGCGTTGATGGGTGCATAGCCATTGATGATCAGGCCGCCCCAGAGACCGCGATCCAGCGGCGCTGCCGTGCCTTCAATGTCCGAGCGCGCGGTGAAGACCACCGGCGCATCGGCGGTGCCGACCGCTTCGAGGCGCGAGCCGCGCGTCACGACCAGGTAATCCGAACCGGCCGAGCCGAACAGCGTGGCGCCGGCGCCGATTTCCAGCGTCACCGAGGTGCCGCCATCAAGACCGACGAAGGTCGGGCCGGTGATGATCACGCCGGCATTCGGGGCGACCACGGTGTTGGTGGTGATATTGCCGGTGATCTCGCAGGCATTGATCGTGATCGTGCCATTGGTGACCGAGGTCTCGCGGATCGAGCCGGTGCCACAGCCGCCGGCCGGAACCAGGTCGATCGTGGTCTGGCTGCCGCCGCCGCCACCGCCACCACCGCCGCCCGGAGGCGTACCGACATTGGGCGCGCCAGGCGAGGAGATGGACGTGTCCGAACAGGCTGCAAACAGGCAGCAGGCGGTCGAGACAAGCAGGAGCTTGCGAAAGTTTGGCTTCACCGACATGGAAGTCCCCCGGGTCAGGAATGAATTTCATCGACGATCGAGGGGATCCGTTTCGCCCCGATCACTCGGGAGGCGGGTAGACAGCAGCATTGTAACGGTTGAATGACACGGCGCGTCGCAAACCGGTCGCGAGCGGCGGCTGATCGTCGGCGAGCGACGCGGATTCCTGATCCCGGCCGCGGCTCAGCCCTGTTCTGCCTCAGCTTTTTATTTTCATCGTCTTTTCGGGTAATTACGAAGCGTTATGGCTTGAATTTTTTGTGACAGGCAGCCCTTCCGGGCGCGCCTCGACGCCATTTCGGGAAGGCCCGAAACGAGACCGGGAATCGGGCTCTCGAGGGGATTGATCCGGGCACGGACGGAAATAGCGGGGGTTGCTTATCGGGTGGCGATGCGCGACCGTCCGCCCTCATTTGAACGCCGCGCTTCCGGCCCGGCAAAGCAAGGGAGGACACCATGCCGACCCGAAATTTCGCCCCCCGAAAATTTCCTGCTTTACACACCGGAAAATTGGCCTTAATCGCGCTCTTCCCGGCGGAGGTGACGATGCCGGATTGGGTTAACAACGAGCAGGGGGTCACGTGAATTGCACACGTACCATACTCCCCTGGACCTGGTCCGTTCGCGGCACGTAGAAAGTCCGGTCGTCTGTGTACGTCCGGCGCGTGTTGCTGAAGCAGGCCGCTGGTTCCAGGACAATTTCCCGGGCGAAGTCCTCTACGCCGTGAAAGCCAACCCCGCACCCTGGATCCTCCAGGCGCTGCACAAGGCCGGAACGCGTTTCTTCGACGTCGCCTCGATCCCGGAAATCCAGCTGGTCGCGACCCATTGTCCCGATAGCCGCATGGCCTTCCTGCATCCGGTCAAGAGCCGCGAGTCGATCCGTCGCGCCTATTACGAGTTCGGCGTGCGCATCTTCGCGCTCGACTGCGAGGCCGAGCTCGCGAAGATCCGCGAAGAGACCAATAATGCCGACGACGTCACGCTGATCGTGCGCCTGGCGGTCTCCAATGACGGCGCAATGTTCTCGCTCGCCGGCAAGTTCGGTGTCCCGGCCTATGAGGCCGCGGAACTGATCCGGACGGCCCGCGCCCACGCCTTCGAGCTGGGTGTGAGCTTCCATGTGGGCAGCCAGTGCATGCAGCCCTCGGCCTACCGCTCGGCCATGATGGAAGCCTCGCGCCTGATTGCCCAGGCCGGCGTCACCGTCGACATCGTCGATGTCGGGGGCGGTTTCCCGTCGATCTATCCGGGCATGAACCCGCCGCCCATGGACGAGTACATCACCGCCATCGAGGATGCCTTCGAGGAGATGATGGTGCTCGAGAATGCCGACCTTTGGTGCGAACCCGGCCGGGCCCTGGTGGCCGAGGCCGAGTCGGTGCTGACCCGGGTCGAGCTGGTCAAGGGCGACGCCCTCTACCTCAATGACGGCGCCTATGGCCGCCTGTTCGACGCGGCGCACGCCAAATGGCCCTTCCCGGTCCGGCTGCACCGCCCGCGGACCCATGGGCCGGTTGGCGAAGCCAGCGAGCAGACCGCGTCCTTCCGCTTCTTCGGACCGACCTGTGACAGCCTGGATGCCATTCCCGGACCGTTCGAACTGCCGGCCGACATCCGCGAAGGCGATGTCATCGAGATCGGCATGCTCGGCGCCTATGGCACCGCGCTGGCGACCGACTTCAACGGCTTCGGCTCGGTCGAGTTCGTCGCCGTCGAGGACATGCCGTGGCCGTCGATGTTCGAGGTCCAGTCCGACCAGGCCGAGGACGACCAGTCCACGGTCATCAATTTCGCCCGCGCCCGCCGGCGCCGCCCGCGTCTGAAACGACGCGCCTGATCTGTCAGGCGGCCTGACCCGGCGGGTCAGGTCCCTGCAACACGAGCCTGATCCGTCAGGACCGAGGAGATTTCCATGACCGACACGTCCAACCGCAAGGCCGAGCTGCTCTCCAGCCCGGTCGAACATATCGACATCACCGCCTTCGACGGCCGTCACATGATCGACGCCTGGGAGAAGATGTCCTTCACCTCGCGCGATGCCGCGCGCGCTGCCCGCATCCTGGAGCAGGCCGTCGCCGATCCCGATTGCTCGGTGATCCTGACCCTGGCCGGCTCGACCTCGGCCGGCGGCTGCATGCATGTCTGGCGCGACATGGTGCGCAACAACATGGTCGACGCCATCGTCTCGACCGGTGCCTCCATCGTCGACATGGACTTCTTCGAAGCGCTCGGCTTCAAGCACTACCAGGCCAAGGAAATCCCCGACGACCGCGAGCTGCGCGATCTCTATATCGACCGCATCTACGACACCTATATCGACGAGGAAGAGCTGCAGGCCTGCGACGCCGCGACGCTCGAAATCGCCAACCTGCTCGAGCCGGGTCCGCGCTCCTCGCGCTCCTATATCAAGGCGATGGGCAAATGGCTGGCCGACGGCAATGCCAAGAAAGAAGGCTCGCTGGTCCAGGAATGCTATGAGCAGGGCGTGCCGATCTTCTGCCCGGCCTTCTCCGACTGCTCGGCCGGCTTCGGCCTCGTCAAGCACCAGGTCGAGCGCATGAAGGCCAACAAGCCCTATCTCTCGATCGACAGCGTCGCCGATTTCCGCGAGCTCACCGACATCAAGATCAAGGCCGGCAAGACGGGCCTCTTCATGGTCGGTGGCGGCGTGCCCAAGAACTTCGCCCAGGACACCGTCGTCTGCGCCGAAATCCTCGGCGTCGAAGTGCCGATGCACGCCTATGCCGTCCAGATCACCGTCGCCGACGTCCGCGACGGTGCCTGCTCCTCCTCCACGCTCAAGGAAGCCTGCTCCTGGGGCAAGGTCGACGTCGCCCTGGAACAGATGGTCTTCGCCGAAGCCAGCACGGTCGCCCCGGTCATCGCCTCCGACGTCTACCACCGCCGCGACTGGGAAAAACGCCCGCGTCACCGCTATGGGGACATGTTCCAGGACTAGGGCTTCGGCTCAGCTCTGACGAGAAAAGCCCCGGCGGTGACGCCGGGGCTTTTTTTGTTTCCACCTCACCCCCCACCCCACCGTCATCCCACGGTGGCCGCGAAGCGGGCATCCGGGGGACCTGTGCTTCCCCGTCGACGGCCTGGCTGAGGTCCCCCGGATCGCGGCCTTGCCGCGACCGTGGGATGACGGTGGGAAATTGGGGTGATGGTGTTGGAGCGGCTACGGCGCACTCCCGGCAAGGGGTGAAGGGCGAAGCGGGCGCCGGCACGCTCTTCGAAACACCCAACTCCTCCGTCATCCCACGGTGACCGCGAAGCGGGCATCCGGGGACCTGCGCTTCCCCGTCGACGGCCTGGCTGAGGTCCCCCGGATCGCGGCTGTGCCGCGACCGTGGGATGACGGTGGGGAATTGGGGTGATGGTGTTGGAGCGGATGCGGCGCACTCCCGGCAAGGGGTGAAGGGCGAAGCGGGCGCCGGCACGCTCTTCGCAACACCCAACCCCACCGTCATCCCACGGTGGCCGCGAAGCGGGCATCCGGGGGACCTGTGCTTCCCCGTCGACGGCCTGGCTGAGGTCCCCCGGACAAGCCGGGGGATGACGGTGGGGAATTGGGGGTGATGGTGTTGGAGCGGATATTGCGTCATCCCGGCAAGGTTTGAAGGACGAAGCGGGCGCCAGCACGCACTTCGCAAAACCCAACCCCACCGTCATCCCACGGTGACCGCAAAGCGGGCATCCGGGGGACCTGCGCTTCCCCGTCGACGGCCGGGCTGAGGTCCCCCGGATCGCGGCCTTGCCGCGACCGTGGGATGACGGTGGGTATGAAGCGATCAAAGGGATCGAAGTCGACCGGCTTATCCCCCGCCGCGCCGCCCTAACCCACTGCAAATACTCGCTTTCCCACCTACCTTATCCGCCCCCCTTCTCGCCCGCCCCATACTCCTTCCCGTCCCGCGCTGCTCGAGGCCCGGATTGGTGATCCGGGGGCGCTGGGAGGACGGAGCTCGTCCGGTTGTCTGGAAACACCGCCAGACCAACCCGGCGTGGCCATCGGCAGGACGGCGGCACAAAGCTCTACCGTTTGTTCCTGTCGGTTTCGAGACGGGGCCGGTAACGGCTCCGACCAAATCTCCGTGTGCGGGGTACCTCCGGTGCCACTCACATAAACACAAGCCATCCGGCACCGGCCGGGCCCCGCACCCCTCATATCGCCAGGTGGCAACACCGTGGCGCGGGCAAACCTGCCCGCCCCTGCCACGCACACCTTCAGGAAAGGATCGCCCATGTCACGTCGGCTCCCCGCCCGCCATCGTCAGCGCCAGCGCAAGTGCCCGATGACGCTCCAGTCACGACTGAGCGGAGAGCCGCCCGATGCGCCGCGGGTCGGACGGCACTGCCTGGGAGCGGCGGCCCTGGCGCTGGACAGGGGCGATGACAGGGTCGCCCGCAAATTGCTCGATCTGGCCGGGACTTTCATTGCCCAGTCACGGGCCAGTGTTGCACTGGCCCGCGAGCAGATCCGCCTGAATGACGAGACCGAAGCCGCCCGGCGCGCCGCGAGGGTCGCCTGGTACAATGCGGTCGGCGCCACGGTCGAGGAGGTCGAGATCGACCTGCAGATCGAAGAGGATGCCGAACGCATCCGCCGCGCCCGTCAGGCCGGATACCCGGTGGAGGAACCCCGCTGGGAGGCGAGCTGGGCGCATGTCGGTGGACGCCGGAAGGGCGAAGGCAAACCGTGAGGCGGCCGCCTTCGCCTCATCTCCCCCGGGCCCCTACTCCGACGTCTCCACGACATCTGTCGTGCACAGCCAGCGGCTCTGGTTGATGCCGACGCGATTGGTCTGCCAGCCGGTGATGCGGGGGCTGACGAGGTCGCGGCTGGCTTCGAACAGGATCGGCGTCGAGGCACTGCCGGCGAGGAAGAGACGTTCCGCCTGCGCCAGCAGGTCGGCGCGCTCTTCCGGGTCCGGTGTGGCCACCGCGGCCGCGGTGAGTGCGTCGAATTCGGGGTTGGAATAGCGCGCGTAATTGATCTCGCCGGCGCGCGTTTCCCATTGCAGGAGATAGGCATAGGGGTCGTCGAAATCGGGCACCCAGCCGGAGGTCGCGACCTGGAAATCACCGACCCGCATGGCGTCATAGTGAAGCTGGCTGTCACGCCCGGCGAGCTCGACCTGGACCCAGGGCGCAATCGTTGCCCAGTCCTGCTGGATCACCGGCACGGTGCGCGGCCAGCTGGCCGAGGGCTGGTAGAAAAGGGTGAAGGCGAGCGGGTTGTCGGGGCCGAAGCCGGCGGCTTCGAGCAAGGCCCGCGCCTCGGCCCGGCGGGCCTCCATCGACAGGTCGAGATAATCGATGCGGACATCATCGCGGCGCCCGGCAATACCCTCGGCGACCACGCGGGTCGCCGGCATGTCGCTGCCGCCGAGCACGGTATCGGTAATGAAGGTCCGGTCGATCGCCATCGACAGGGCCCGGCGGACCCGGACATCGTCGAAGGGCGGTGAGGTCGTGTTGAAATCGAGTGTGCGCGACAGCGTGCCCGGCGCGACCCGGACGATCTCCGGCGCGCGCTCGTTCAGGAAGGCGGTATTGCCGCTGGAAAAATCATTGTTGAGATCGAGCTCACCGCTACGCACGCGGCGTTCAGCGGCGGCGGTGTCGACGGTGGGAAAGTAATAGACATCCGTCAGGCAGACATTGGCGGCGTCGAAGAAGGTCGGATTGGCGCGCAGGTGGATGAAGTCATTCACCCGCCAGTCGACCAGGGTGAAGGCGCCCGAGGTGACGATGTTTTCCGGCCGGATCCAGGCGTCACCATGTTGCTCAACGACATGGCGCGGCACCGGCTGCCCCCAGAACATGAGGATGGAGGGCAGGAAGGGCGTCGGCCCTTCCAGGGTCATCTCGACCGTCCGCTCATCAATCGCCCGCACGCCCAGCGACGTGACCGGCACGCGGCCCTCATAGACGGCCTGGGCGTTGGCGATGGGGAAGAGCGGGGCGCCGAACTGGTTGCCGGTCGCCGGATCGAGGGCGCGCTGCAGGCCGAAGACGACATCATCGGCGGTGATCGGTGTGCCGTCCGACCACAGCGCCTCGCGCAGGGTAAAGGTCCAGACCAGGCCGTCCTCCGAAACATCCGCGGTATTGGCCAGGGCCGGGATCGGGTGCGCATCGGCGGTCGGTTCGTAGAGCCCGGTGAAGAGGTCGGCGATGATGACCCGCTCGTCCATGATATGGGCCTTGTCGGGATCGAGGCTGAGCGGTTCGATCGTATTGCCGCGATAGATCGTGCGGGCCTCGCCACCGCCGGCAGCGGGCTGGCAGGCGGCCAGCAAAAGCGAGGCCGTCAGCGCGGCAAACATCAATCCGGTCAGGCGCTTCATGGCAATCCCCCCTGCTCCTCAGCAGCGTGGACCGGCGCGGCGGACCGGGCAAGAAAAACCGCCCGGCTCGCCAGTGATCAGGCAATTATCGAAGACTTGGGAAGCAAGTTGCAGCGTTTTGGCATGGGAACCATGCAGCTCGCCGCCGAAACAGGGGGTGACGCCGCGGCGCCGAACCGATATGCGGGCGGCTCAGACAGGACCGCCGACATGCTTGAACTCTTCACCTCCGCCCTTGTGACCTTCTTTGTCGCCATCGACCCGCCCGGCGTGGCGCCGATTTTTGCCGCGCTGACCGATGGTGCGCCGAACGCGCACCGGCGCCGGATGGCGATCAAGTCGGTGATCATCGCGACCGGTGTCCTGCTCGGCTTCGCGCTGGGCGGCGGCTGGCTGCTCAATGCCATGCATATCAGCCTCGACGCCTTCCGCATCGCCGGCGGTGTCCTGCTCTTCCTGATGGCGCTGGAAATGATCTTCGAGAAGCGGACCGAGCGCCGCGAGGAACGGGCCGAGACGATCATCGGCGAGCATGACGAGCACCCCGAGACCTGGGACGACATCTCGGTCTTCCCGATGGCCATCCCGATGCTGGCCGGTCCCGGCGCCATCGCCACGGTGATGCTCTACATGTCCGACGCCAGTGGCTGGATGGAACGCGGTGTCGTGCTGGCCTCGGCCGGTGTGATCCTGGTGGTCTGCCTGGTCACCTTCCTGCTGATCGGCCCGGTGATGCGGGTGATCGGCGACTCGATGGCCGCCATGATCACGCGCATCCTCGGTGTCATCCTGGCCGCCCTCGCCGCCCAGTTCATCATCGACGGCATTCTCGGCGCCCTGGTCACCGGTCACGCCTAGTCGGCGACCCGGGTCAGCGTCATTTCCAGGGTCGGGAAACACGTGCCCTGCGGATTGCAGTACTGGCCCGTCTCGACCCAGCTGTCGCCCTCGATCCAGGCCTCGAACACCATCCGGCCCTGCGGCCCGAGCGTGATTTCCCACTGATAACCGGTCTCGGTGATCGTCATCGGATAGCTTTCCGGCGCGCCCCGCGCGGTTGCGGCGAACATCTGGTAGCCGCCGTCCGCGATGCTGACAAAGCCGCCGGCATCATGGACCAATCGACCGTTGCGGCCTTGACCTGCCGGGGCATAGCCCATGCCGCGGATCATGATCGCATTGCCGCCACCAATGCTTTCGACGCGCTCGAAAATGTCGAAACTCTCTCGACTGCCATCCGGCATGGCCGACCAGCCGGTGCCCTGCCATTCCCCGACCATGCTGGCCAGGGCGTCTCCGGGCAGGATATCCGGCACGGCCACTTGCGCAGCGGCAGGCGCCCCCATACCTGTCATGGCGAGACAGGCGAACATGACGGTCCCGGCGAAATTGCTGCGGCCCGTCGCGCGCGGTGCCTGGCCGGCTGGGGCCGGAGTTCCTGTGATTTCGGTCTGCATGTCGATCTCCACTGACTGATGCAAGAGTACTTTACATTACAAAGTACTTTTTGATAGCGGGATTCGAGCGCCGCCCGTCCACCCGACTGCCCGAAACAGATCAAGCCTTGCGGAAACCAAGTGTTAGCCGATTTCTGCCATTGTGATGCCACAGAGGGGTCGATGATAACGACCACGCGGGGGTATTGGAGGAATGCATGGGCTACAGCCTTGCCATGCTGCTCACGGCAGCGACCGTAACCGCCGGCGGATTGACGGCGTCAGCGTTCAGCCTGACCCAGGGTCAGACCGACCAGGCCATCGCCTTTGGCTGGCCCGCCATCGCGGTCGCCTTCGTCATCATCATGCTACTGCCGACCGGCAAGCGCCGTGACCGGGCCCGCCACGACCGACACCGTCAGGACGAGCGCGGCGTGAAATAGGGCTCGTAGAGGTCCGGACGCCGATCACGGAAAAAACCCCAGGCGGCGCGGTGGCGCTGCAGGTAATCCAGATCAAACGTGCCCGACACGATCCCGCTCTCGCTGCGTCCCAGCTCGTCGGTCTTCTCGCCGGTATGACTGGCGACAAAGGATGAGCCGTAGAAGACCTGCCCCCCCTCGTCACCGATCCGGTTGGCGGCGATCACCGGGATCACGTTGGAGACGGCATGGCCCTGCATCGCCCGCTGCCAGCGCGCCGCGGTGTCGAGGCTGTCATCATGCGGTTCCGACCCGATCGCGGTCGGGTAGAGCAGCACCTCGGCGCCCAGCATGGTCATGGCCCGGGCCGCTTCCGGGAACCACTGGTCCCAGCAGATACCGACCCCGATCTTGCCGAATTTCGTATCCCAGACCTTGAAGCCGGTATTGCCCGGCCGGAAGTAGAATTTCTCCATATAGCCCGGCCCGTCGGGGATATGGCTCTTGCGGTAGACGCCCAGCACCGAGCCGTCGGCATCCAGCATCACCATGGAATTGTAGTAGTGCGGCCCGTCGCGCTCATAGATCGAGACCGGAATGACGACGCCCAGCTCGGCGGCCAGCGGCTGCAGGGCCGTCACACAGGGGTGCTCCATAGCCGGATAGGCCGCCGCAAAGAAGGCCTCGTCCTGGACCTTGCAGAAATAGGGCCCCTGGAAGAGTTCCGGCGGCAGGATGACCTGGGCACCCTTGGCCGCCGCCTCGCGCACCAACGCGGTGACGGTCGCGATATTGGCGGCCATATCGGTCCCGAAAGCGGCCTGAAGGCCGGCGACAGTGAGTGTACGTGCCATGAGGGTCAGTCCTCCACGAAGCGATCAAGCCAGGTTCCCGGACCATTTCCGGTGCGCAGGTCCATGACGGTCGGCCATAACCACCAGGCCGGGCGGTTATCCGAATTCCAGAGCGCTACAAAGGCGAAACCGGTCTCCGGTTCAAGCACGATCTGCGCGCCATAGCCGGACAGGTAACCGGAATGCAGCACCAGGGTCCGCCCTTCCCAGTCATACACCCGCCAGCCCAGCCCGTACCAGGTCTGGTCGACCCGGGTGCGCAGATCGCCAAGACGACGGGTCTCGCGCACGGTATCGGTCAGAGGCGCATGGATGCGGGTTCGGACCGGTTCGGACAGGCCCGGCCGCGTGCCCATCTGCACCTGCGCCCACACGATCATATCGTCCAGCGACAGGTTGAGCCCCGAGGCCGAGGGGATGGTGTCATAGGGTGTCGCCGGATCGCCCGGCCGGTTTCCGAGCCGCCGCCAGCCACTGTGCGGACGCGCCCAGGACGGTGACGCTGTCAGCGCCGCTGTGCCAATGGAGGCCGAGGGCAAGCCGAGCGGCTCCAGAAGCCGGTCGCGCAAGGCGCTGGAGAAGTCCTCGCCCGTGGCGTCTTCGACCAGGCTCTCGAGCGCCGAAAAGGCGATATTCTGGTAAGTATAGCACTCGCCCACCGGGCAGATCAGCTCGACGCCGGACAGGCGTTCCCGGATCCGCGACGGGGCCTGGCCAGCCTCGAGATCGAGATCATAGGCGTTTGGCGGCAGGCCGGTCCGGTGACTGGCGATCTCTTCCAGCGTCGGCTGTCGGCTGCCGCGGACCCGCAGCACATCGCCCGGCACCGGGGCTGACAGGTCGAGCAGGCCCTCGGCTTCGAGAACACCGAGCAGCGTGCCGGTAAAGGTCTTCGAGACAGACGCGGCTCGGAACAGCGTCTCGCGCGTCACCGCCTCGCCGGAACCGGCCGCGGTCTCGCCATGAGTATAGATGAAGACCGGCTCCCCATTCTCGATCACGGCCGCGACGAGACCGACCACGCGCCGGTCGGCCAGCGCCTCGTCAAGCCGCGCCTCGAGGGTTTCCAGATAGGGGAAGGTCGCCCGGTAGGGATAGAGCACCGCCAGCCCGGCCTGATCCGACGGGGTCACGCTGTCAGACGGCACCGCGGGCGCCGGCTCGGCGACCAGGGCCGTCAGCTGGGCCGCGGCCCGCGGCGACGCCGCCAGACCGGTCAGGGCCGCACACAAGACAGTCGTGAAGGCAGTCAGGGCGGATCGGATCAATCCCTAGTCTCCGGCTTGGTGACAGGTCACACAGTGAAAGGCTCCCCCACCCGACAATATGGCACGCGCCGAGCTTCCGACCACCTCATGATCGGGGAAAATCCTTCGCAGGGCCCGGACGGCTGCCTCGCCGCCGCTTGTGCCATAGGTCGGGACGACGACCCGTCGCGGTCCGATCACCCAGTTCATGTGGCTCGCCGGAACGACCTCGCCATCGCCCAGGTCGACCCGGCCCGGAGACGGAATACGCCGGACCTGGAGACGCCGGCCCTTCGCATCGCTCATCCGCGACACCTGCCGCGCAATCGCCTCGAGCACTTCGGCCTGCGGGTCGTCATCGCCCCACGGGCTCTGACACACGACCACGCCCGGCCGGGCAAACCGGACGATATTGTCGATATGCCCGTCGGTATGATCGGCCACGAGGCCCTCATCGACCCACAGCACGGTTTCGACACCGAGGGCGGCCTTGAGGCGAGCCTCGACGTCCGCTTCGCCGAGCCCCGGATTGCGATTGGGATTGAGCAGGCATTGCCGCGTGGTGATCAGCGTGCCCTCGCCGTCAAACTCCAGCGCCCCGCCCTCGGCGACGAGGTCGATCCGACGCTCCGGCGCACCGGCCAGGCGGGCGATCACGCCGCCGATCGTGTCATCCCCCGGCAGCTCATACTTGCCGCCCCAGCCATTGAAGCGGAAACGTACAGCAACCGGCTCGCCGTCCTCGCGCAGGAAGACAGGACCGGTATCGCGGGCCCAGACATCGCCGAACGGCGCCCGGACGACCTTGGCCCGATTCCCCAGCGCCTTGCGGGCCGACGCTTCGGCCTGGCCGGTCGAGGCGAGAATGGTGAGATCGAGTGTCCGGCCCGTCGCAGACGGCGCGATCACCGCTTTCAGGAAGGCCGCGAACTCGGCCTGGGCCGGTTCGAGATTCTCTTCCCACAGCGAGGCATCGGACGGCCAGCAGGTGAACAGGCGGGACTGGGGGGCGGTTTCGTGAGGCAGATCAATCATCATGATCGCGCCTCTATCACGCAGATTGAACCTTGGCGAGCCGCCTGTTCGAACCGGCAAAAAGAAAGGGCGGCCCGAGGGCCGCCCTTCCGGACTTCACGTTTTGTCGAGTGACTAGAACTCGTAACGCAGACCCACGCGGACCTGGTAAACCGAGTTGAAGTTGCTCGCGAACGCCGTGTCGCTGTCGCGATAGGAGTTGTAGCGATACACGCAATCACCAGCCGCGAGGCAGGCGGTACGCGGTGCGTCGCCGGTCAGAGCCGTGGCCCCGTCAACACCGTTGGCAGCCACGTCAGCCGCGCTGACGAGGTCAGCACGAACCACGCCCAGCTGGCCATTGCCCGGACCATTGGTCTGGGTGCCCCAGTCGCTGTTCAGCAGGTTCGGGAAGTTGATCACGTCGAGAACGATCGAGAAGCTGTTCTCGCCGACCCAGCGGTCAGCACCCGGGATGCCCGGCAGTTCTTGCGAGACGCGGAAGTCCCACTGCTGGTTCCAGGCCGACTGGGCCGAGTTCACTTCATGAATGCTGCCGCGAGCTGCGCCGATCGAGTCGACGAAGTTCGAGAAGCCGGTCTGATCGAAGCCGGTCGCATAAACAACGCGCGCATCCGTCCCGGAGAGCGGAATGTAGAGCGGGTTGTTGTCGAACGGACCTTCGCCGTCACCGGCACGGCCGAAGAGAGCGTTGGAGTTGTTGACGTCATAGGTCAGCGTGTAGGGCGAGCCCGACGTGATCTGGCCAAAGATGTCAAAGCGCGTGGTCAGGTCGCTGACGAAATCACGCTCGTAGGACAGCGCGACGTTGAAGGCGTCCGAGATCTGGTAGGCAGACGTACGAACTTCCGGATTGTTCCGGTCGATCGCCGTGATGCCGCGCCAGTTGGAGATGCCGCGCGAAGAGCTGCCCTCGGAGACGTACTGGACGTCTTGGTAGGCATAGGACACGAAGAAGCCGAAGCCGTTCTCGTATTCCTTGGAGAGGCTGACAGAGAAGACGTGGCTGTCGCTGCCGTCTGCATTGCCAAGCTCGGTCAGGTTACGAATGCCGAGATCGTCGAGGTCGGCATAGATGGTGCGACCATCCGGTGCCACGCCCGTCGGCAGGGCTGCGGCCAGCTCGGTCTGGGCCAGGTTGGTCCAGATGAAGGCGTCACGCGGCGCAGTGTAGAGGTACTGGGCCGAGAAGTTGTAGCCGTCACCGAGGTTGAAGCCGAAGCGGTTCAGGTTCAGCTCGTGATCGAAACGGATCGAAGCCTTCCAATCGGACGGGATTTCGAAGTCCGGGGAGATCACGTCGATCGCGTTACCGGTGGAACCGGCCACCGAGGCGAGCAGGGCCGCCGGGATGTCGAAATTGGTGATCGGCGTGCCGGCATTCTGGCGCGCAAAGCCGGTCGGGCTCTGGAACGCGTTCGAAATCCAGACATTCGGCTCACCACCGGCGAACAGGCCGAAACCACCGGTCACGGTCGTACGCTCGCTCGGGGTCCAGCGGAAGCTGGCGCGCGGCAGGATGAGGTCCTTGCCGTCGAGGTTTTCCGTCGAGGACTGGCCATAGGTGGCGAGGATCGACGGATCATTGGCCGGAACGTCACCCTGGGTGAAGCGCTCGTAGCGGATGCCGAAGCCAAGTTCGAGGTCCGCGTTGAACTGCCAGGTGTCCTGCAGGAACAGGGCAAGCTGGTCATAGCCCCAGGCCGCAGCGCCGTCGGCGGCCACGTTGCTCGGCACGTTGACGTAATCGATCTGCGGGGTGTTGTTCAGGATTTCCGTGACATCGCTGTAGATGAAACGGCCATTCGAACCGGCGACGAAGAGGTTGAACAGGTTGAACTGCTCGTACTCGGCGCCGAAGGTGATCAGGTGATCGCCATAGACATAGTCACCCTGGGCGAGGATCTGAAGGCGGTCATCATTGTACTCGTTGGCGTGACGGAAACGGTCACAACCACCGACGAAGGTCTCTTCGCCCGGAGCGGTCAGCAGGCCGTCAAGCGCCGTACCGGCGATGTCGGCTTGCGAGAGGCGGAATTCGAGGTGCGGGCTGGTGGTGCCGCCGCCGCAGATCTGGCCGCGGGAGAATTCCTTGTAGTTCACGCGCAGCGTGGTCGAGAATTCCGGCGTCCAATCGGAGAACAGCTGGCCGGTATAGGCGGTCAGCTCGACCGGGACGTCATACCATGCGGTGGTGAAGTTCTGGCGGCTGACGGAGCTGCCACCTTCTTCGGTCGACTGGTAGGTGAACGACGCGCGGTGATCGGCGTTGATGTTCCAGTCGATCTTGCCGAGCAGGCGCTCGGAGGTGACCGGCAGGGAGACGGTCGACGGGCGGCCGCCCATGTCGTAGCCGAGCTCGGTCAGGACGAGGTCGTTGAGCGCCGAGTAGAAGCCGGCGTCGATGTCGTCATTGGCGTCGGCAACGGTGAAGTCGGAACCCGAACCGGACTCGAACTCATCGTAGGAGACGAAGAAGAAGAGCGTGTCTTCAACGATCGGGCCACCGAGGGTGACGCCGTATTCTTTTTCGTCGAACGGAGCGATGGTCACCGGGCGACCGTCGGACTCGTCACCGAAATACTCTTCGTTCTGGCGATAGTAGTAAGCCGAACCGTCAAACTCGTTCGTACCCGAGCGGGTCGTGATGTTGACCAGGCCGCCGGTGAAGCCGGACGCCGTAACCGAGTAGTCGGAGATGGCGAGCGAGGCCGATTCAACGGCATCGAGGGAGATCGGCGAACGCGCGGTGGCGTAGGTGTTCGAACCGAGACCGAAATCGTCCTGCTGCAGCGAGCCGTCGATGGACAGGCCGTTGAAGCGCGGGTTCACGCCGGCGACGGTCAGCTGACCTTCAGCGCCGGAGAAAGCGAGCGGGTCGCGGGCGATCGTGGCGAGCACGTCGCGGTTGGCGGCCGGCTGGTTCGCAATGTCGCGAGCCGAGTAGTTCGAGCCAACACCGTTGTTCAGGTCGATCATGTTGATCGCGGCACCGGTGACGACAATCGTCTCGACGCTGGAGTTCAACGTGACCGTGATCGGAGCCTGGCTGCCCGGCTGGAGGAACATGCCGTCCATCGCCTGGCCGTCAAAGCCGGACGCGGAAACCGTGATGCTGTAAGGACCGCCGACGCGAAGGCCGGTTTGCACGAAGCTGCCCGACTCGTTCGTGGTCGCGACAGAAGCCGTGCCCGACGGAGCGTGGATGATCGTGATGGCGGCACCGGAAACCGGCGAACCGCTTGCATCGACAACGACGCCGCGCAGCTGAGACGACGTCTGCTGAGCGTGAACCGCAGCCGGGGCCGCGGCGAGCAGGGCGATGGCCGCCGTGCCGAGAGAGAGTTTCTTAGTAAAAGACATTGAGCATGTCCCCCGATAAACCGAAGAGCAGGGACACAGGTCCCCGTACGAAGCAGGGGCGATCTACGCTGCGGGGTCGAACTTTCCAAGACACATAAACGAACCTTTTGTGACAGTCCGCGTCCGGATAGACCGCGACGCGGCCATTCGCGATCGCAGCAAACCGCAAGATATGTGTGTGCAGCCGCACAAAACCTCAAAATCCGCCACCTTCAGATTTTTTGCGCGCAGAATTTTATCCACGCGGCCCTTTACGGTCGGAGTCGAAAAGCGCATAGCCTGCGGCGAAAATGTAACACTTTTTGACAGCCTCCGGACCCGCCATGCCCGAGTCGCCTACCTCTATCCTGCCGAGTCGATTCTCGTGGACGCAGGCTGCCATCGTCCTGATCCTGGGCTTCGCGGTCCTGCGCATCCTCGCGCTCGCGGTCAGCCCGGTCTCGCTCTACCAGGATGAGTCCCAGTACTGGGTCTGGTCGCGGAATTTTGACTGGGGCTATTACTCAAAGCCGCCGATGATCGCCTGGCTGATCAGCCTGTCGACCGGCCTGTTTGGCGACAGCGATTTTGCCATCCGCCTGCCCGCCCCGCTCCTGCACACCGCGACGGCGACTTTCCTGATGCTGAGCGCGCGCCAGCTGTGGGACGCCCGAACCGGTTTCTGGGCAGCGGCCTTGTATCTGACGATGCCGGGGATCTGGCTGTCCGGCTTCGTGATCTCCACCGATGCCGTCCTGTTCAGCGCCTGGTCCGGCGGGCTTTATGCGCTATTGCGCCTGCGCGCTGGCGCAGGCTGGGGTGCCGCTGTCGGGCTCGGCGCCGCGCTCGGCTTCGGCTTCCTGTCCAAATACGCGATGATCTATTTCCTGCTCTCTACCGGGCTGGCGATCATCTTCGACGCCCCGGTTCGGCGGGCGCTTGTCAGCCTGCGCGGTCTTGTTGCCCTGGCGATTTTCCTGGCCCTGCTCGCGCCGAACCTGGTCTGGAACGCCGCCCATGACTTCGCGACGGTCAGCCATACGGCAGCCAACGCCAACTGGGGCGGCGACCTTTTTCATCCCGGAGAGCTGATCGAGTTCCTCGGCGCCCAGCCGGGCGTGTTCGGGCCCGTCACCTTCGTCATCCTGCTGACGGTGTTCGGCCTCACCCTCGCCCGCTTCTTCCGGGTCGACGCCGACCAGCGCCTGCTGGTCCTCTACGCCCTGCCACCCCTGCTGGTGGTGTCGGTCCAGGCCTTCATTTCACGGGCCCACGCCAACTGGGCTGCGGCGACCTATGTCGCCGGCACGCTCCTCGTACTGGCCTTCCTCCTGCGCGGCCCCGACTGGCGGCGCTGGGTCCTGTTCGGCTCCATCGGTGTGCATAGCGCGATTGGCCTGTTTGCGGTCTCGATCGCGGCCAGCCCGCCGCTCGTGGAGGCCCTGGGTCTCGGCGACGCGACCAAGCGTATCCGCGCCTGGGACGACACCGCCGACGCCATCCTCGCCGCCGCCAACGCCGACGACTACGCGATGATCGTGTTTGATGATCGCAACGCCTTTCACCAGATGCAGCGGTATGCGCCGGCGCTCGAAGGCCGCATGGCCATGTGGTTGCGCCAGGCTGGCCCGACCAATCATGCCGAGGATGTCTGGCCGCTGGCCGAGGATCAGGCGGGACGCCTGCTGATCGTCTCCAACCGGCCCCGCGAAGTCGCCCGTATGCGCGAGGACTTCGAGCGCTTCGAGCCGGTCGGGGACCTGGCGATCGAGCTGGATGGTCCCTATACGCGCGATTTCACGCTCTGGGTGGCCGAGGGCCATCAGCGCGTTGTCCGTGACGAGGCCTATGAAATCCGCTGGCGCGCCTTTGACGAGGCCGACCAGACGACCCCGCTGCGCGGCTATAGCGGGGACGGCGAGTAGACGCCTTCAGGCAGCCCCAGGGCCAGGGCCAGGTTCTGCATGGCCTGGACGGCGGCGCCCTTGAGCAGATTGTCGAGCGCCGACACCACGACCAGCTTGCGGCCGCTCTCATCGAGCGCAAAACCGCCGATCACGGCACCCGGCTGAAGCGCGCCATCGCGCACTTCCGGAATGCCGTCCATGACCCGGATCAGGGCTTCGCCGGCATAGGCAGCCGCATAGGCCTGTGCGACCTCGGCGGGCGTCACCGGCGCCTTGAGCGTCAGATGCGTGGTCGCGACAATCCCGCGGAAGAAAGCGGCGACATGCGGCGTGAAGCGCACCCCCTCGCTCATATGCCGGGTCATCTCGCGCTCGTGCAGATGCCCGCTCAGCGCATAGGGCATGAGATTGTCCGCCAGGGCTGCCGTGTCGTTCTTGCGTGAGGGCGTCGTCCCGGCACCGGAATAGCCGGACACACCGAAAACATGGGCATCCCCGGCCAACCGGCCGCGCCACGGCGCGATGGCGAGCTGGCCGGCGGTTGCATAGCAACCGGGATTGGCGATCCGCCGTGCACCGGCGAGGGCCTCACGACCATGGATTTCCGGCAGGCCATAGGTCCAGGCATCATCAAAGCGATAATCGGCCGACAGGTCGACAATCACCGTCCCGGGCGAGAGGGCGGCGACAAAGGGCGCCGCCGCACCGTTCGGCAGTGCGAGGATCACGGCGTCGACAGCCCGTGCCGCGACATCGTCCGGGCCGAGCGCTTCGAAGGCGAGGTCGGTGGCGATCTCCGGTGCCATTTCGGACACCGGCTGCCCGGCCCATTCGCGCGAGCTGGCGAAGACCAGCTCGACATCATCGCGGTCGGCGATCAGACGCAGGAGTTCCCGTCCGGTATGGCCGCGCGCGCCGACCAGGCCGACCCGCCGGACGCTCATTGCGGCGCCTCGAGGGTTGGCGGCAAGGCAAAGGCGGTCTCGACCACGCCCGCAACCTCGGTCGGGCCCATGTCACCGCGCCAGAACACGGTCCAGTCATCGCGCCGCACCGCGCCGTCGCATTCCTCGAAATAGAAGCCATTGACCGGATTGCTGGTGCGCGAGCGCCAGATCAGGCGCGGGGCGTAATCGACGAGGCGCTGCCAGACCGTCCGGCCCAGGCCTTCGCCGCGGGCGTCGTCGAGCACCGCGAACTTGTCGAGATAGACCCAGCCATCGAGCCGGGTGGTGATGGCGGCCGCGCGATAGCTCTCGGTCACGAAGGCCCGGTCGACGGTCAGCGCGTCCCAGTACCCGGCAATCGCCGGGCGTCCGAAGGCCTTGGTCACCAGCGCATCGAGACGGCCGAGGTCAAGACTGTCCTTGCTGTCGGCCTCGACAATGCGTTCGCCGCGGCGGATCAGCGTGCCGGCCCCGGCATGGGTGAACAGCTCGCGGGCCAGCTCGGCCGGGCGGGTGATCGAGACCGAGGAGGAGAGCGGCAGGTCGTCAAGCAGACGCTTGATCTCTTCCAGCTTCAGCCGCATCCCGCCATTGACCCAGTCGGCCTCCATCAGGCTGGCGAAATCGGTGGCCAGGTTGATCGAGGACAGGATGTCACCATCCTCGTCGAGCAGACCGCCCGTCCCTGTCAGGAAGACAACCTTGTAGGGCTGCAGTGCGTGCACGAGGGCGCGCACGGCCACGTCGGCATTGATGTTGACCAGCTTGCCATCGGCCGTCTCGCCGAGACAGGCGAGGATGGCGGCCTGACCGGCCCGCGCCGCCGAGCCGACCAGGTCGAGATGGATCCGGCTCGGCTCACCGACCCGGCCCAGACGGGCCTCGTCGACGATCCTGGCCTCGAACACGCCGCGCGGGACGGCCGCCGCGCGGCCCCCGGCATTGCGGATCGCATCGACCAGGGTGAGATTGGCCTGGGTCAACGTGTCCCGAATGATCGGAATGGCGGCGTCACGGGTGACCCGCAGGCCGTCGACCCGCTCGGTTTCGATCCCGGCCGCTTCCAGTGCCGTATCCAGCTGCGGCCCACCGCCATGCACCACGACCGGCGTCAGTCCGACTGTCTGCAGGAAGGCGAGCGCAGCAGCGAGACCCTCGAGATCGTCCTGGATGACCGCACCGCCGACCTTGATAACGGCAAAGCGTTCCTGGTCGATCCCGGAGAAGCGATGGAGATATTCGCGGATCTCCTTGCCGTCGCGCATATGCGACAGCAGTTGGACGATGGTCTGGCGGACGCCGGGCGGGTTCGAACTCATTCCACCCCTCCCGCCTGGGCGGCGAGCGCCTCCATCACCGCCATCTGGACCGGCAGGCGGTTGGCGCCTTCCTCGATGCCCATGAAGGCCGGGCTGTCCACGACCGCGTCGGCAATCTTCACATTGCGGCGCATCGGCAGGCAATGGCTGACGGCGGCGTTATTGGTCAGCGCCATCTTCTCCGGCGTGATCATGAAATCGGCCCCCTTGGCGCGCAGCGGCGCCTCGGCGTCCCAATTGCCATAAAACGGCAAGGCGCCCCAGCTCTTGGCATAGACCACGTCGGCGCCGTCATAGGCCGCCTCGACATCGGTGGTCAGGGTCACGGAGCCGCCGCCCTCGGCCGTAAAGCGCTCGGCAGCCGACATGTAGCGCTCATCCAGACGGAAGGCCTCGTCCGGGACCAGGATGCGGACATTGGCGCCGAACTTTGAGGCGATCAGGAGCGAGGAATTGGCCACCGCCGTGTTGAGCGGCTTGGGGTGCGGCACCCAGGTCAGCAGATAGGTCTTGTCAGCGATCGGGCCCATCCGCTCCTGCAGGGCCAGCATGTGGGCCAGTTCCTGACAAGGGTGGACGATGGTCTCCATGTTGATCACCGGCACGGTCGCATGCCGCGCGAATGCCTCGATCAGCGGATCCTCGCGCTCGGTCTGCCAGTTCTTGAACTCGGGGAAGCAGCGAATGGCGATCAGGTCGACATAGCTGGACAGGACGCGTGCAGCCTCGCGGACATGCTCTTCCTTGTCCCCATCCATCACCGCGCCATCCCCGAACTCCATCGGCCAGGTCGCGCCCTTGGCGTCGAGCACGATGGCATGACCGCCGAGGCGATGGGTGCCAATGTCAAAGGAGGAACGGGTGCGCAGCGACGGGTTGAAAAAGACCAGCGCCACCGACTTGCCCTCAAGCGCACGGCTTCGCTCGCCGGACTTGAAAGCGCTGGCTCGGTCGAGCAGGCCCTGAAGTTCGTTGCGAGTCCAGTCTGCGGTCGAAAGGAAATGGCGCATGTCCGGTCCTTCTGGCGGGTTGGGGGGCAAATCTGTGCGTCAGCCAAGCGGCGCGCCCGAACTCTCTAAGACATCAGCGCCGCTCGCGCACGGAAAATTCCAGCATGGCGCAGCGTCAGCCTTGAAGCGGGAGTGGAATTTCGCCGCCGTGTGTGGAACAAGCCGGAGACCACAGGATTTGAGGATCGCCGATGTCCGTTCTCGCCGTCATTCCCGCCCGTTACGGATCAACCCGCTTCCCCGGCAAGCCACTGGCCAGCATCGCCGGCCAGATGATGGTCGAGCGGGTCTGGCGCATCGCGGCCGCCGCCGACGGGGTCGACCGGGTCGTGGTCGCGACCGATGACGACCGGATCGCCGACGCTGTCACGGCTGCCGGCGGCGAAGCGGTGATGACCGATCCGGCCTGCCGCAACGGGACCGAACGTGCGCTCGACGCCGTCCGCCGCCTGCACAGCGATGCCGAGATCATCATCAATGTGCAGGGCGATGCCCCCCTGATCCCGCCCTGGGTCATTGGCGGCGTCGCCGAAGCCCTGCGGGCCGATCCGTCGCTGCAGATGGCGACCCCGGCGATCGAATTGCCCAAGGCGACCGAGGCGCGCATGCGCGAGGACAAGGCCAAGGGCTCGGCCTCGGGTACGACCGTTGTCTTCAACAAGGCCATGGACGCGATGTATTTCTCCAAGGCGGTCATCCCCTTCCGCCGCAAGGCCGGCGAAGGTGCACCCGCCTATCAGCATATCGGCCTGTACGGCTATCGCCGCGAGACGCTGGAAAGACTGGTCGCGCTGGAACCGACGCCGTTCGAGCTGACCGAGAGCCTGGAGCAGCTTCGGGCACTGGAGAACGGTATCCCGATCCGCGTCGTGCTGACCGATTATCGCGGCCGGTCGGCCTGGTCCGTCGACTCGCCGGAAGACGCCGAGCGCGTCGCGGCAATCATCGCACGCGAAGGGGAGCTGGTCTGATGGGACGCGTCCTGCTTGCCCGCCACGGCAATACATTCGGCCCCGGCGACACCCCGGTCTGGGTGGGCGCGAAGGAAGACCTGCCCCTCGTCGAAAGCGGCGAAGCCCAGGCCCGCGCGCTGGGCGAGGCGCTCGCCGAAAAGGGTTTGACGCCGGCGCGCCTCATCTGCGGCCCGCTCAAGCGGACCCGCCGCGCTGCGGAAATCGTCGCCGAGCTGACCGGATTTGCCGGTTCGATCGAGATCGACACCCGCCTGACCGAGATTGATTACGGCTCCTGGGGCGGCAAGACCAATGACGAGATCGTCGCCGAATTCGGCCAGGACACACTGGACTGCTGGGACAAGCGACATACCCGCCCGGACGGCGTCGACTGGTCGCCCCCGGACGAGGAGCTCAAGGCCAATGCCCTCGCCGCCCTCGCCGACGCGGCAAAGACAGACGGCCTCGCCGTGGTCATTACCTCGAACGGCATCCTGCGCTACATGCACGCTGCGCTCGACGGGTATGACGACAATGCCAAGGTCAAGACCGGACATGTCTGCGGCGCCCGCTTTGACGGCGGGACCGGCACCCGGATCTGCTGGAATGAGGCGCCGAACGCGGCCGTGATCGGCCGCTATTTCAGCTGATCAGTCGCAGTCGGCCAGCAGCGCCTTGATCGCGGTCCAGGCTTCCGGCTCGGTCATGAAGGGTGCGTGTCCGACATCGGGCACTTCCACGACCCGGAGGTCGGGTTTCTGACGCTTCATCTCGGCAATGGTTGCCGGCGTCAGCAGGTCCGAGATGCCGCCACGCACGACCAGCACCGGAATTTCGGCGAAGGGTGTCCAGAACGGCCACAGGTCCGGCAGCGGCGCGCCATCCTCCATCTGCGCCACCAGCGCCCCGTCATAGGCCAGCGCGATCATGCCGTCCGCGCGCTCGACCCAGGTCTTGTGCGCGAAGTCCTCCCAGAAGGCCTCATCATCGGCACGCTTCGGGAAGGCCGCGAGATTCGCCTGACGGGTCCGCGCCGCCGCCTCCGCCCAGCTCGAGACCGGCTCGCGGCTGGAGACATTCGCCTTGATCCGGTCGAGCCCTTCGACAGCGATTTCCGGACCGATATCATTGATCACCGCCGCCGCGATGCGTTCCGGGTGCAGGCCGGCAATGATGAAGGTCATCAACCCGCCCATCGAGGTGCCGACAAAGACCGCGCGCGGCAGATCGATCTCGGCCATCAGGGCCAGGATATCGCCGGCATAGACCGGCGGCTGATAGCGCTCGGCGACCGGATCATGATCGGAGCGGCCGCGACCGCGGGCCGAGACCGCAATGACCCGCCGTCCCGTCGCCGCGATCATCGGGGCGAGGTCCTCGAAGTCCTTCACATTGCGGGTCAGCCCGTGCAGGCAGAGCACCGGCAGGCCGGTTTCCGGGCCGATCGCCGGATAGTCCCGCCAGTTGAGGCGCGGACCATCCGCCGTCGTGAAGAAATGCTCGGTGAAGTCAACGTCAGTCATCAGGACGGTTCGGCCTCCGTCGGCGGTTCGGCTTGCGGGACTGGAACGGTCTCGCCGCCCCCTTCCCAATCCCTGGCCAGGTAGCGGGCGGCCCAGAACATGAAGAAGGCCGCGACCAGATAGATGCTGGCACCGATCACGATCGAGATCCGCAGCGAGCCATCCCCGAAGGTTGGTTGCAGCACAGTCGACACCCGGCCGAGCACATACACACCACCGCCAATGCCGAGCAGGTTGTTGATCAGCAGGAAGACGGAGGAGGCACTGGTCCGCATGTGCGGCGGCATCAGGTGCTGGAAGGCCGACAGGACCGGTCCCAGCCAGGCCAGGCCAAGGGCGGTCGGGATGAACAGGATGATGACGGCCAGCAGCGGCGACGGCGCCATGATCCCGGCCCAGTACAGCGGTGCGCTGAGCAGGAAGGCGATCGCCGGAACGGTGGCAAAGGCCGAGCGCTTCGACTTGCCCATCAGATCGCCCATCACGCCACCGAGGAAGATGCCGAGGCTACCGGCGACGAACAGCACGCCGCCGAACAGCCAGCCGGTCTCGACAAGGCCGAGCTGGAAGCTGCGCGAGAAGAAGGAGGGCAGCCAGAAGAAGACGCCATAGCCCATCATCGAGGAGGCCGAGGCGCCCATGATCATCAGCCAGAAGCTCGGCTTCTCGAGTGCCAGGGACATGAAGTCACGGAAGGCTGCGAAGAAGGCCCCGATCATGGCACCGGCGACGACATGACCGACCAGCCAGCCAATCGCCGAGACGCCGAAACCGGCACCGCTCAGGGCCGGAACGACCCAGGCGACCAGCGCCGACAGCGGCAGGAGCACCGCCAGACCGAGCATCAGCATGGCCGGACTGGTCGTGCGCGAAACCCAGCGACCGGCCATCCAGCCGGACAGGGCACCGACCACGGAGGCGGCCAGCAGCAGCGGCACGGACTGGATCGAGGTGGCGCCGAAAACCAGGATATTGAAGATCGAGAGCAGGCTCGGCAGCGCGAACAGGACCGCGCCGGCGATGGAGAGAATGCGGGTTTTCCGGTCGGAATAGACACCGACTTCCTGGCGCGACTGGGCCGCCTTGGTGGGGCCGCTGTCGAACTGGCCGCGCTTGGGCTCTTTCACGACCAGCTTGAAGATCGGCGCCAGGACGATGCCGGCGATACCGACAATGAAGAAGGCCGAGCGCCAGTCGAGCGAGTCGGAGATCCCGCCGCCGGCGATTTGCGAACCGGCGATCACACCGAAGGCGCTGCCGACCGGGATGCCGAGCGAGTAGATCGCCAGGGCCCGCGAGCGTTCCTCCGGCGGGTGATAGTCAGCAATGATCGTGTAGGCCGGCGCGACCCCGCCCGCCTCACCGACGCCGACGCCGACGCGGGCGAGGAAGAGCTGGGTGAAGTTCTGCGCGAAACCGCTGACGGCGGTGAAACCGCTCCAGACGGTCAGGGCGATCGTCATGATCCAGGTCCGGCTCATGCGGTCGGCGAACCAGGCGATCGGAACGCCAAGCGTCGAATAGAGCAGCGCGAAGGCGATCCCGCCAAGCAGGCCGAGCTGCTCGTCGGTCAGGCCGAGATCTTCCTTGATCGGAATGGCGAGGATGGAAATGATCTGGCGATCAAGGAAGTTGAAGGCATAGACCAGAAACAGCAGCAGCATGACGACGCTGCGATAGCCTGCACTGGCTTTTTTCTCGGCGCCGAGTGCGCCGCTCCCGTTATCAGTCGCCATGATGTCTCCCCTCAAGGCCTGCCGGTCATTGTTCGCCTGCCAGCCGTTGATCGACTGTGCATTGCGTCACTCTCCGTCGACGCAAACATGAAGGCGCCGCAAACATGAATGGTCATTCAGGTTTGGTCAAACCCGATTTCCATGTCACCCCTGCGTGCGATACCTTGCGGCCCGACGCGACGAATGCACGATGTTGCACACAAAGCGGGCAATGCCCAAGGCTTGATAGGGGATTGAGATGAAACATACCGGATTTCCTGCAGCGCTGATTGGTTTGGCAATCGCGGCCTGCACGCCAGCCAGCGAGAGCGGCATGGACACCGCCGCCACACCCGAAACGGGCGACGCGGCCAGCCATACCGAAAGCATGACAAGCGCCGCCATCACCGAGGCCGATCTGCGCTATCGCATTTCCACCCTCGCCGATGACGCTTTCGAGGGCCGCGCTCCGGCAACGCCGGGCGGCATTGCCGCCAGCCAGTGGATCGCCGACGAGATGGCGCGCATCGGCCTCGCGCCGGGCTATGAGGGCAGCTATTTCCAGCCCGTCTCGCTGCTCTCGGTGACGCTCGAGACCGACCAGTCCAGTTTCGACATTGCCTTTGAGGGCGAACCGCTTGGCCTCAGCATGAGCGAGGATGTGGTCTACTGGTCCAAGCAGAACGCGCCCGAAGTCTCGATCACCGACAGCGAGCTGGTCTTCGTGGGCTATGGCGTTGTCGCACCGGAATATGGCTGGGACGACTATGCCGGGCTGGATGTCGAGGGCAAGACGGTGGTGATGCTGATCAATGATCCCGGCTACGCCAATCCCGATAGCGGCCTCTTCAACGGCAATGCCATGACCTATTACGGCCGCTGGACCTACAAGTATGAGGAAGCGGCCCGCCAGGGCGCGGCCGGCGCCATCCTGATCCACCAGACTGCCCCGGCCTCCTATGGCTGGAACGTGGTCTCCGGATCCTGGTCCGGCACCCAGCTCGACCTGGCTCGCGAGCCGGGTCAGGGCCGCTTCGCCGATGTCGAAAGCTGGGTCACGGAAGACCGGGCCCGCGAGATGTTTACCCTCGCCGGTCTCGACTTTGACGCCCTGACCGCGGCCGCCGCCCAGCCGGGTTTCGAGGCCGTGCCGATGACCGGGCTGACCGCTTCGGGCACCCTGGTCAACACGACCAGCACGATGGCTTCGCGCAATGTGGTCGGCATCGTGCCGGGAACCACGCGGCCGGACGAATACGTGCTCTACACGGCGCACTGGGACCATATCGGTATCCGTGACGTGCCCGAGGGCGAGGACGGCATCTATAATGGCGCCGTCGACAATGCGACCGGCACTGCCGCCATCCTCGAGATCGGCGAGGCCTTTGTCGCCAATCCGCCGGAGCGCTCGGTGATGATCCTCGCCGTGACGGCCGAGGAGTCCGGCTTGCTCGGCTCGGCCTATTACGGCGAAAACCCGATCGTGCCCTACGACCAGACGGTGGGCGGGATCAATATCGATGCCATCCTGCCATCCGGCCGGGCGCGCGATGTCGTCGTGGTCGGCCATGGCGCGTCAGAGCTGGAAAACTTGCTGACCGAGGCCGCGGCCGAACAGGACCGTTACATCGTACCCGACCCCACCCCGGAGGCCGGCTATTTCTATCGGTCGGACCATATCTCGCTGGCCAAGAAGGGCGTGCCGATGCTCTACGCCGATGGCGGGTTCGATCTGCGCGAGGGAGGCTCGGAACGCGGCGAGGCGATGGGCGAGGATTATCGCGCCAATCGCTATCACGCACCGGGCGATGAATATTCCGCCGATTGGGACATGTCCGGCATGATCGAGGACACCACGCTGTTCTTCAATGTCGGCTCGAGGCTGGCCAATTCGGACGACTGGCCGAACTGGTATGAGGGCAATGAGTTCCGCGCCCTGCGCGATGCGCAGATGGGCGAATAGCGATATTGCTGGACTGAACGGAAAAGGGCGGCCCGCCGGGTCGCCCTTTTTCATGTCCGCAAGTGTCATGTCTGCACGGCGCGCGGGCGTATCAGAACGTCCGCCGCACCACGACCTTGTCGCCCCGCTCCTCGAGGCGCTTTGAATAACGCTTCTCGTCCAGAGTGGCGCCGGAATGGATGCAATAGACGGTGCGGGCCTCGGAGATGCGCGGCCAGTGGATGAAGTCGCACAGCAGCGACTGCATGCCCGAGGACACATTCACTTCCAGCGTGCCCATGCTCTGGGCGAAGGCGAGATTGTTCTGGAACATGCCCTCGGCGCGCAACTGCACCAGCGCAGCGGAAAAATCGCCGCCGAGGAAATCACGCACATTGCGCCCCTCGATTTCGTTGCGCTTGAGGCCGAACAGGTCGAGCGCCCCGATCGAGATCGCCTTGATCATCCCCATGGCGTCGGTGACGAATTCAACGGATGGATTGAGTGAGACCAGATCGACCCAGGTCGGCGCGGGCGCGATCACGAAGGCGTCCTGGACGAGTTCAGCCATCCGGCGCTTGATCCGCTCGGGCGGCTCGCTATCCCCGTTTTCCCAGCGCGAGATCATGGCCTGGGTGACACCGAGATCACCGGCGAGCGCAGCTTGCTTGAGCCGTTTGGACATCCGGAAATTCCGGATCACGGCTGGCCAGTTCACCTTGCTCGACGTCATCGACAATTTGATATCATCTACCAAATCCGTCCCCCTTGCAGGCCCGATCCATTGGAGCCCAGGCAGTGCCGCATCGACCCGATCCGATCCACGATCATCATGCGCTGGATCGCTGCATCATTGAATCAGTGCATCATCGGCCACGTATGATCCGCACAACCCCTGCACGGACCCGATATCGCATTTACCATGTGAATGGCCAAAGCAATAGCGTGCCGTACTTTCAACGCTTTCCGTCGAATCGTCAAAGGAACCTTCGCGGGCTCGGAGACTGGTCGGGGTGACCCGGCACAGCCGGCAGCCGCAGGAGCGCTTATTTGTGACACCTGCGTGAAATTGCACGCGCGCGGCAAGACGCTGATTGATCGAGGGCCCTGCTGTTTGCTACCTGCCCCGACAACTGCTCTTGAAAAGGATGTCCGGCCATGGCCGATCTGAACACCACGGTCTGGATTTTCTCCATCCTCGGCTTCCTCATTGCCGCCTATTCCATTGTCGCCAATGACGCGATCCAGACGCTCGGCACGTTTCTGAGCTCAAACGCGAAGCGGCCCTGGTGGGTATTGTGGGCCTATGCCTGCTCGATCATCGTCGCGGTCATGCTGTGGGGCTTTTTCGGCGGCAATGGCGATATCGCCTTCGACCGCCTGAACTCCCTGCCCTACCCGGAAGGCGGTGTGCAGTGGTGGCACGCCATCCCGCCGCTTTTCCTGCTCATCCTCACCCGCTACGGCATCCCGGTATCGACGACCTTCCTCGTCCTGACCATTTTTGCCCTGACCGGCGGCGCCAATACGGAAGGTGTGCTGCCGAAAATGCTGGTGAAATCCGGCCTCGGCTACATCGTCGCGATCGGCGCCGCCTTCTTCGTCTACCTGCTGATCTCGCGCGTCTTCGAGCGCTGGATCGATCGTACCAAGGACCAGCCCCATCACCCGGCTTGGTTTGCCGCCCAATGGGCGGCCACAGCCTTCCTGTGGTCGCAGTGGCTGATGCAGGACCTCGCCAACATCTTCATCTTCCTGCCCCGCACGACCGAGCTGGTACCGGTGCTCGACGGCAGCGGCGCGCCGCTGCTGCGCGAGGGGGTGGCGGTGATGCAGACCCAGGTCAGCTTCTCGCCGCTCCTGCTGGTCTTTGCGACCGTTGTCATGCTGGCCCTGCACGCCATCATTTTCCGCAATCGCGGTGGCGAGATCCAGAAGATCGTCCTGTCCAAGACCAATTCGACCGATATCCGCGCCGCGACCGCGATCGATGTGATCTACGGCATCATCCTGTTCGTGTTCAAGGAGCTCAACGACGTGCCGATGAGCACCACCTGGGTCTTCCTCGGCATGCTGGCGGGCCGTGAGATCGCCATCGCCTATATCGCCGGACTGCGCTCCAGGCTGGCGGCGCTGTGGGATGTCACCTCGGACGTGTTGCGGGCCTTCCTCGGCCTGATCATCAGCGTTGTCCTCGCGATTTTCCTGCCCGCCTGGGCCCGCGGCGAGCTCGGCGTGCTGATGTCGGACCTGCCGGGATATGTTGGTCGCGCGCTGGGTTTGTGACCACGCGCACCGACGACAACAGGCATTCATATTTTATGAGTGCCCATTCGCGCGTGAAGGGCCAACATAATACCCTGAATTTCAAAGGGGTTGGGGACGGTCCTTGGAAACTGACTGGGCAAAGACGGTCCGTTCGCTTCGCTTGAGGCTGCGACTGAAGCAAGGCGCTTTGGCAGAACTCATCGGCGTCAGCCAAACCTATGTCTCACGCCTGGAAGCGGGAACCGTCTCGCCGCCACCGGCGGTCGCCGAGGCCCTGACCAAGCTGGCCGCAGACCCGCGCACCCGGTCACTGTTTGACGATCTGCGGGCGACGGTCGACCACAGCCCCTTCCCTTGCCTGCTGGTACAGACCGGCCACAAGGGCCCGCAGGTCGAGGCGATCAGCGCTGAGATGAGCCGGGATTTCATGGGCGGCCGGGCGCGGATTTGCGACGCTCCGGCGCTGGCTCGCCTGATCAGCGATCTGAACCTGCTGGCTCGCGGCGGTATCGACGATGGGCAGATACTCGGCGCGTCGGCGGTCTGGGCCGATCCCGGACAGGCCGACCGCTTCTGGCAGGTGCGCTACACACCGATCCGCGACGAAACCGGTGCCAGCTTCATCCATGTGACCCTGGCCGGCCTGGAAGACAGCCCGGCCGCGCGGGCAGCGGCCAATGACGCCGCACCGCGGATTGAACGATTCAGCGAAACTGGTGAACGCTGACGCCGCTTATTCGAGACGGAAAGTGACCGGCTGCTGGAAACGCTCACTGAGCGGCTCGGGCCCCGGGAAGGGCGTGAAGCGCCAACGGGCGACGGCCTCCCGCGTGGCGGTCTCGAAGCCCGCATCGCTGCAGCTCACCGTTTCGATCACCGCCAGACCGGCCTGGTCGACCCGCAGCAAGACGGTGCACGCCCCTTCCAGGCCCCGGCTCATCGGACCGGCCGGATAGATCGGCGCATGGTAGGCGACAACCGTCGGGCGCCAGGTCGATACCGACGGCTCCGCCGCGACTGACCCGGCCGCGTCGCCGCTTTCGATCACTTGTGCGCCGAGCAGAACCAGCGCCAGACTGAAAAGCCCTGACAGGCTCACCTCAGGCCTCCACGATACGGGTCAGCGGTAGCGCGCCTGCAGTTTGGCGAGCGCTGCCTTGCCCGGGGTCAGGCGCTCATAGAGCACCTGGTTGAGCGGGATTTTCGGCAGTTTGTTGGCCGCCTGCATGTCCGGCAGATCGCTGTTGAGATACAAAAGCCCGGTGCGGATCTCGCCCTCGGTCTTGTTCATCAACAGCGTCTCGATGGCCTGGGCGCGGTCGCGCGGATCATAATCATCCGCCGTCTTGCGCAGAAAGAGCTCGCCGCCATCCTGCATGGTCACCCGCATCGCCCCGTCCTTGTCATAGGAGCCGGTCACCTCGTCGGCATGGGCGACGAAATCGGTGTGCACCAGCGGGTGATAGTATTTGTAGGTATGGGCATAGCTCTTGGTCGAGCCGGCATGGTCATTGAAGGTCACGCAGGGCGAGATCACGTCGATCAGGGCAAATCCCTTGTGCTTCAGACCGGCCTTGATCAGCGGGATGAGCTGCGACTTGTCGCCGGAGAACGCCCGCGCCACGAAGCCCGCGCCGAGGGTCAGCGCCTGGACGCACGGGTCGATCGGGGTCTGCTCGTTGGCGACGCCCTTCTTGGACTTGGAGCCGTAATCGGCGGACGCCGAGAATTGCCCCTTGGTCAGCCCGTACACGCCATTATTCTCGATGATGTAGAGCATGTTGAGATTGCGCCGGATGGCGTGGGCGAACTGGCCGAAGCCGATCGACAGCGAATCCCCGTCACCGGAAATGCCGATATAGTTGAGATCGCCATTGGCGGCATTGGCACCGGTTGCGACCGACGGCATGCGACCGTGCACGGTGTTGATGCCGTGCGACTGGCCCATGAAATAGGCCGTCGTCTTGGACGAGCAGCCGATGCCGGAGATCTTGGCCGCGCTCTCGGGCGCCAGATCAAGCTCCCAGAAGGCCTGCACAAGGGACGCGGTGACCGAGTCATGGCCACAGCCGGCGCACAGGGTCGACATCACGCCTTCATAATTACGCACCGACAGGCCCAGCTTGTTCTTGGGCAGGTGCTTGTCGATGAAAGGCTTGCTCATGGAGGTCATGCGACGTCTCCCAGGGCTTCGAGATGGGCCGAGATGCCCTCGATGATGAATTTCGGATTGGCCGCCATCCCGGCATAATCGAGGATCGGGATGAGCTTGGTCTTGTCGGCCGCGGTTTCATTGACCAGCAGGGATCGCAACTGGCCGTCGCGGTTCTGCTCGACCACGAAGACTTCCTCGTACTGGGCGATGAAGGCGTCGACCTCGGCATTGAACGGGAAGCCGCGAACGCGCAGGTAATCCAGCTCGACACCGTTTTCGGCGAAGCGGTCGAGCGCTTCCAGCACGGCCCCGTCACAGCCGCCGACCGAGATGATCGCGCGCCGCGCGTTCCGGCCGCAGCGGGTGATCACCGGCGCGGGCACGGCATTGGCCGCGTTCTTCCACTTGGTGGTCAGACGGTCGAGCACTTCCTTGTACTCGGCGCTGTCCTCGGTATAGCCACCCTTCCAGTTATGACCCGACCCGCGGGTGAAATAGGCGCCCTTGGGATGGCTCCCCGGCAGGGTGCGATAAGGGATCGCGTCGCCGTCACGGTCTTCATAACGGTAGAATTTCTCAAGCTTTTCGATCTCGTCGGCGGTCAGGACCTTGCCGCGATCGGGCGTATAGCTCTCATCCCATTCCAGTTCCGGGATCATCCAGTCATTCATGCCGATATCGAGATCGGTCATGAAGAAGACCGGGGTCTGGAAGCGCTCGGCGATGTCGAAGCTCTGGATCGCCATCTCGAAGCATTCCTTCGGATTGGCCGGGAAGAGCAGGATATGCTTGGTATCGCCATGGCTGGCATAGGCCGCCAGGGTGATGTCGCATTGCTGGGTCCGCGTCGGCAGGCCGGTCGACGGGCCCGCGCGCTGGACGTCGAACAGGACCAGCGGCACCTCGCCATAATAGGCAAAGCCGATGAACTCGCTCATCAGCGAGATGCCCGGCCCCGAGGTCGGGGTGAAGGCCCGGGCCCCGTTCCAGCCGGCACCGATCGCCATGCCGACCGAGGCCAGCTCGTCCTCGGCCTGGATGATGCAGTAATTGTGCTCGCCGGTTTGCGGATCGACGCGGAATTTCTCGCAAAACGACTTGAAGCCATCCATCAGCGAGGTCGAGGGTGTGATCGGATACCAGGCGCCGAACGTCGCCCCGGCATAGACACAGCCCAGCGCAGCGGCGGTATTGCCGTCGATCATGATGTGACCGGCGGTCTTGTCCATCGCCTCGATATGCAGCGGCAGCGGCTCGGGATGGTGTTCGCGAACATAGTCGAGGCCCAGCCCGATCGCCTTCATATTGGCGTCGATCAGGTGTTCCTTGGTGCCGAACATCTCCTTCACCAGACCGCGGATGACCTCGACATCGAGACCGGTCAGGCCGGCGACAGCGCCGACATAGGCCATGTTCTTCATCAGAACGCGGGTGCGGGCATTGTCGAAGGCGGCATTGACCAGGCGTGCCAGCGGCACGCCGATGGCGGTGATGTCGGCGCGGGCATGCAGGTCCGGGCGCGGCCAGGTCGAGTCATAGAGCAGGAAGCCGCCGGGGCTGACCGCGGCGAGGTCCTGCTTGTAGGTCTCGGCATTCATCGCAACGATGAATTCCGCCGTTCCGGAGCGGGCCATATAGCCGTCCTTGGTCAGGCGGATTTCATACCAGGTCGGCAGGCCCTGGATGTTGGAGGGGAAGAGGTTCTTGCCCACCACCGGCACGCCCATGCGGAAAATGGCCTTCATCAGGAGACCATTGGCCGAGGCCGAGCCGGTGCCATTTACATTGCCGATCTTGATGACGAAGTCATTGACCCGCACGTCACCGGAGACATCCACGAGATCCTTCATTCGGCAGCCACTTTCCTGATTTCGTCATCGACATGCGGAATGAAGATGTCGGCGTCCTGCATGTCCCACGCAGCCGTCGGGCAGCGTTCGGCGCAGAGGCCGCAATGCAGGCAGAGATTCTCGTCCTTGACCATGACCCGCCCGGTATCCTTGAGCGGTTCCGAGACGAACAGGTCCTGGTCCTTGTTGGTCGCCGGTACCCGCAGCGACTGGCGCAGCTCGGCCTCCTCGGCGACCGGCACGATCGACAGGCAGTCGACCGGGCAGATATCCATGCAGGCATCGCATTCCTTGCACAAGGGTGCCTCGAACACGGTCTGTACGTCACAGTTCAGACAGCGCTGGACCTCGGTCGCGATCTGCTCGGCGGTATAGCCCATCTCCACTTCGACCTTGCGGTTGGAGAGACGCGCCTTGAGCTCGGCCAACGGCATCTGCCGGCGATGCTCGCCGGTATAGCTGTTGGAATACATCCACTCATTCACGCCCATCTTGGCCGATTGCAGATTGACCCCGCGCGGCAGGCGCTGATCCAGCGCCGAGCCCTCGCAATGCTTGTGGATGGAGATCGCCGCCTGGTGGCCGTGCTCGACCGCCCAGATAATGTTCTTGGGACCGAAGGCGCTGTCGCCGCCGAAGAAGACGCCCTTCACGGTCGACTCGAAGGTCTTCTCGTCAACAATGGGCACGCCCCACTTGTCGAACTCGATACCGATATCGCGCTCGATCCACGGGAAGGCATTCTCCTGGCCGATCGCCAGGATGACATCGGTGCACGGGATGATCTTGGTCCCGGTGGTCCGGGTATCGGTGATCCGGCCGTCTTCATCGAGCTCGTATTCCATCAGCTCGAATTCCATCCCGGTCAGCTTGCCGTTCTCGACGACGAAGCGCTTGGGCGAATGATTGACCAGGATTTCGACATTCTCGTCCTCGGCATCCTCGAGCTCCCAGGGGGAGGCCTTGAAGAATTGCCGCGGTTTGCGGGCCATCACCTTCACATCGGAGGCGCCGAGGCGCAGCGAGGTACGGCAGCAATCCATCGCGGTGTTGCCGACACCAATGATAAGGACTTGCTTGCCGATCTTGTCGACATGCTCGAAGGCGACGCTTTCCAGCCAGTCGATACCGATGTGGATATTGGCGTCGGCGTCCTCGCGGCCCTCGATATTGAGGTCCTTGCCCTTGGGCGCACCGGAACCGATGAAGACGGCGTCATAGCCGCTCTCGGTCAGCGCCTTGAGGCTCTCGATGCGGTGACCGGTCTTCAGCTCCACGCCCTGGTCGAGGATATAGCCGATCTCCTCGTCCAGCACTTCTTCCGGCAGGCGGAAGGAGGGGATGTTGGAGATCATCAGCCCGCCGGGGCGGTGATGGGCTTCAAAGATCGTGCATTCATAGCCCAGCGGCGCCAGGTCATTGGCGACTGTCAGCGAGGCCGGACCGGCCCCGATCAGGGCGATCTTCTTGCCATTGGTCCGCTCCGGCTTTTGCGGCACCAGATGCTTGACCTCGTCGCGATGGTCGGCGGCGACCCGCTTCAGGCGGCAGATCGCAACCGGCTCCTCCTCGACCCGCCCGCGCCGGCAGGCCGGCTCGCAGGGACGGTCGCAGACCCGGCCGAGAATGCCGGGAAACACGTTCGAGCGTCGGTTGACGAGATAGGCTTCGGTGAATTCACCTTGCGCAATCAGGCGGATATATTCGGGCACCGGCGTATGTGCCGGGCAGGCCCATTGGCAATCCACGACCTTGTGAAAATAGTCGGGATCGCGCGTATCAGTCGGCTTCATCGTCCTCACCCCGGGCTCGCGCCCGCTCTGTGCTGTGGGCCGGCGACCGTCGAGGGTCGCAGAATTACGTCCATTCTCACATGGTGAACGCCGCAAGGGTCAAGCGATTTCCCCTTTAAGCGACCGATTGCGCACGGCTTTGTTTGTTAGTGCGAAGCAAGTGCAAAATGGTGGCGGTAACGGGGAATGATGAACCGTCAGATGAAGCACGCGCCTAAACTCAACCGTCATCCCACGGTGACCGCGAAGCGGGCATCCGGGGGACCTGCGCTTCCCTGTCGACGGTTTGGCTGAGGTCCCCCGGATCGCGACACGGTCGCGACCGTGGGATGACGGTGCAGAGGGAGACTTGTTGGAGCGCGACGCCTCGCGCGGAACTACCCATAAATCGCTTGTCCGCTAGCCGGCTCCATCCGATCTTCAAGCTCAAGGGTGAAAGCGATTTGCGAGACTGGCGAGCAATCCCTCCCATTTTTCCCGGACGCGCATCGCGCGATCCGGGACCAACGGGAGACTCATCACCACCGGAAAGGCGGGTCGGTCCCCGCTCTGCGACCTGCCTGCGCAGGTCTCCGGCCGGGAAAAATGAGCTTTGGACTGGTAGCGCCTCGCGCGGAAATGCCCATAAATCGCTTGTCAGCCAGCGGGCGCTATCCGGTTTTCAAGCTCAAGGGTGAAACCGCGAAGCGGCGCGTATGCGCCCTTGACCTTGAAAACCGGATAGCGCGAACTCCCGGCAAGCGATGAATGGATGAGAGTGCGAGAACGCCCCTCGTCCACGTTGCCCTAAAGCTCATCCACAGAATGCTCGTGCACACGTGCCTCCGCCTTCAGCCAGGCAATAAACGCCCGCGCATCAGGGCTCAGCGGGCGGTTTCTCGCCGTCACGATATGATAGGCCGAGCGGACCGGGGTGGTGCCGTCGGGGAAGAGGGCGACGAGGCGGCCGCTGGCGAGGTCGTTCTGGACCAGGGCGCGCTTGGCGAGGGCGACGCCGCGACCGGCGACCGCCGCATCGATGACCAGGGCGGACTGGTTGAAACGCACGCCACCGGCGACATCGACCCCGCGCACATTGCGCGCCTTGAGCCAGGAGGCCCAGTCGGCACCGTTGACCTCGGTCTCCGGTGAGGCATCATGCAGCAGGGTCTGGCCCTGCAGGTCCTGGGCGCGGGTCAGCGGCGGGCCATCGCGCAGGAGATCCGGCGAGCAGACCGGCAGGACTTCCTCGGCCAGCAGCGTCTCCTCATTCAGCGTCATGTCGCCACCGGGACCATAGCGGATGCCCAGATCGGCAGCACCGGCGGCGAGATCAACCCGCTCGGACGTCGCGGCAATCCACACCTCGACGCCCGGCACTTCCTCCTGAAAGCGGAACAGGCGCGGGGCCAGCCATTTGCCGGCAAAGGAAGGGGCGACCGAAACCGTCAGCGCGCGACGGTGCACGGGCTGGCGCATCAGCGAGACCGCCCGCTCGAGCGTCTCGAAGGCCTCCGAGGTGATCCCGGCCGCCGCACGGCCGGCCTCGGTCAGGCTCAAACCGCGTCCCTGGCGGACGAACAGCGGTGCGCCGACATGCTCTTCCAGCTGCCGGATCTGCTGACTGATCGCCCCCGGGGTGACGGCCAATTCGTCGGCGGCGCGGGCAAAGCTCTCAAGCCGGGCGGCGGCCTCGAAGGCGCGCAGGGCATTGAGCGGCGGAAGGCGGGATGTCTGGGCCATGGGATCAGTTTAGTTTTTCTAACTTCAAAAGCCAATAATCGTCGTTTGTAATCGCTGCATCGAATAGAAATATTGAACTCGTCGCGCCACGAAGGCGCAGGATTGGACGAGTGACCATGCGTGTTTTCCCTGCATCCATCCCCCTGGAGGGGCAGACGGTGATCGTTGTCGGGCATGGCCCGATGGCCGAACCGAAAGCACGCCTGTTTGCGTCATCCCCAGCCCGGTTGCTTTGGTTCACCGGTGAGTCCATCGATCCTGTCGCTTCGGATATTGCCCGATATGCGAAGATCATCCCCCGTGTGCCGACCCGGCGGGACTTTCGTGGCGCGACAATGATTTTCATCGCCGGTGGCGAAGATCGGGCGATTGCCCGGATGGCCCGTTGGGGCCGCAGCCAGGGTGCTCGGGTCAATATCGTCGACAGCCCGGCGGCCTCGGATTTCCAGACCCCGGCCATTGTCGACCGCGACGGCATTGTCGTTTCCATTGCCTCGGGCGGCGCCGCGCCGGTCCTGTCCGTCGATATCCGCGCCGCGATCGAGCAGATCCTGCCGGCGCGCATCGGTGTCATCGCCGATCTCGCCCGCGAGCTGCGCGGGACGGTGAAGTCGGTGCTGCGCAATTTCGACGATCGCCGCGCCTTCTGGGAACGCGCCCTGCGTGGCAAGGCCCGCGATCTCGCCCTGTCAGGTGACAGCGCCGGCGCCCGCCGCGAAATGCTGCGCGAGCTCAATGGCGAGACCGGTCCCGCGGCCGGGATCGTGCATCTGGTCGGCGCCGGTCCCGGCGATCCCGACCTCCTGACCCTCAAGGCCGCCCGCCTGCTGCGCGAGGCCGATGTGATTGTCCATGACCGCCTCGTCTCCGACGGCGTCATGGATCTCGCCCGCCGCGATGCGCTGCGTATCGATGTCGGCAAGACCAAGGGCCACCATCCGATTCCGCAGGACGAGATCAGCGCGATCCTTGTGCGCGAGGCCCGCAAGGGTCAGCGCGTGGTCCGCATCAAGGGCGGCGACCCGTTTGTCTTCGGACGCGGCGGCGAGGAGCTGGACGTGGTCCGCGCGGCCGGCATCGCCGTTGAGGTCACGCCAGGCATCACGGCCGCCATCGCCTGCGCCGCGTCCGCGGGTATTCCGTTGACCCATCGCGACCATGCCCAGTCGGTGACGTTTGCCTCCGGCGTGGTCAAGCAGGATGGGCCGGACGCCGATTACAGCGCCCTCGCCGCCGCCAATTCGACCACCGTCTTCTACATGGGCGTCGGCGCGGCGCCGCAGATCGAGGCCAAGATGATCGCCGCCGGTCGCAGCCCCTCGACCCCGGTCGCCCTGATCGAGAACGGCACGCTGGACAATGAGCGCCGCGTCTTCGGAACACTCGGCGATCTTGCCGGACTGGTCGCCCGCGAGGCGATTGCCGGCCCCACCATCATGATTGTCGGCGAGGTGGCCGGGACGGCGCTTGCCGCCACTGCCCGCACGACCACAAGCGTCGGCGAGGAGCAATTCGCATGAAAACCGTGACCGCCAACCGCCTCACCGATGGCCGCGTGATCTACCGCACCGTATCCGGCAGCTGGTCAACCGATCTCTCCGACGCTGCCCGTCTCGACGCGGACGAGGCCGACGCCGTGCTCGAGGCCGCCTCGGACGAGACCCATATCGCCGTTGGTGCCTATCTGATCGAGCTCGAGGACGAGAAACCCGGCGGCCAGAAATGGCGCCGTGAAGGCATCCGTCTGTCCGGTCCGACGACCGGTTCCACCCATGCCCAAGCGACGGCCTGACCCATGTACAAGTATGACAGCTATGACCACGCCATGGTGGCCGACCGGATCGCGGAGTTTCGCGACCAGGTGGAACGTCGCCTCGATGGCCGTCTGACCGAGGAGCAGTTCAAGCCGCTGCGCCTGATGAATGGCGTCTATCTGCAGCTGCACGCCTACATGCTGCGGGTGGCGATCCCCTATGGCACGCTGAACAGCGCCCAGATGCGTACCCTCGCCGCGATCGCGCGCGAGTATGACAAGGGCTATGGCCATTTCACCACCCGCCAGAACATCCAGTACAACTGGCCGGCCCTGGTCGACATCCCGGACATTCTCGACCGCCTCGCCGCCGTCGAGATGCACGCCATCCAGACCTCGGGCAATTGCATCCGCAATGTCACCGCCGACCCGTTTGCCGGTGCCGCCGCCGACGAGCTGGAGGATGGCCGCCCATGGGCCGAAATCGTCCGGCAATGGTCGAGCTTCCACCCGGAATTCACCTTCCTGCCGCGCAAGTTCAAGATTGCCGTCAATGGCGCAAGCGCCGACCGTGCCGGTATCCGCGTCCATGATATCGGTCTGCAAATTGTAAGGAACGACGCCGGCGAGACCGGGTTTGAAGTCTGGGTCGGGGGCGGCCAGGGCCGCACGCCGCGCCTGGGCCATCTGATCAAGCCTTTTCTGGCGCCGGAGGACCTCCTGTCCTACCTCACCGCCTGCCTGCGCGTGTACAATCAGCACGGTCGCCGCGACAATCTCTACAAGGCCCGGATCAAGATCCTGGTCGAGGCGCTCGGTCCCGACGAATACGGACGCCAGGTTGCCGACGAGTGGGCGGTCATCCGTGATGGCGAGCTCAGGCTTCCCGCCGCCGAAATCGACCGTATTCGCAGTTTCTTCGACAAGCCGAAAAGCGCCGCCCCCGCGCCGGTCCCGGTCAGCGAGAACCGCGCCTTCGCGCGCTGGCTCGATCGCAATCGCCGCGACCATGCGGTTGACGGACTGTCGTCGCTGGTCATCTCCCTGAAGCCGATCGGCGGCACGCCGGGCGACATCACGGACGTCCAGATGGAGGCGGTTGCCGATCTGGCCGAGCGCTTCGGCTTTGACGAGATCCGCGCCACGCCGGACCAGAACCTGATCCTGCCGCATGTCGGCAATGGTGACCTGGAAGCCGTCTGGACCGGCCTGGTCGAGGCCGGCCTGGCAACCGCCAATGCCGGTCTCGCCACTGATATCGTCGCCTGCCCGGGACTGGACTATTGCAACCTCGCCAATGCTCGCTCGATCCCCATCGCCCAGGCGATCTCCAGCCTGCTGGAGGAAACCGGCCTGTCCGACAAGGCGGGCGATGTGACGATCAAGATCGACGGCTGCATCAATGCCTGCGGACACCATCACGTCGCCCATATCGGCGTGCTCGGCGTCGACAAGCGGGGTGAGGAATTCTACCAGATCACGCTCGGTGGCGCCTTCGGCAAGGATGCCGCCATCGGCTCGATCATCGGCAAGGGCCTGGCCGGCGAGGATGTCCCCGCCGCCATTGCCCGCACGCTGGAAACCTATCTCGACATTCGCGCCGAAAATGAGCGCTTCATCGACACGCTGCGGCGTGTCGGGTCTGACGCCTTCAAGGAGGCCATCTATGCTGACGCTTGATCGCACCGCCGACACAAACCCGATCACCGAAGCCCAACTGGCCGCCGGTGGCGGACATGTCGTCGAACTGCCCGGCGATGCCGACTGGCGCGAGGTCGGCGAGCAAATCGCCGGGGCCATCCGGGTCGATATCCGCTTTGCAAAATTCAATGACGGGCGCGGCTTCTCGCTCGCGACCCAGCTGCGCCAGCGCGTCGGCTATACCGGCAGGCTGCGCGCCGTCGGCGATCTCATTCCCGACCAGGCCCGGCACCTGATCCGCGTCGGCTTCGACGATGTCGATCCGGACCGCAAGGGCCTCGATGCCGACTGGGCCCGGGCCCGGACCCGTTTCACCCACGCCTACCAGCCGGCGCGCGACAACGTCACGCCGCTGTTTCGCCATCGCCACACCACCGCCGCCAATCGTCCGGCACCGGACGATCTTGCTGCCCTCAATGCGCGCTATCGCGAGATGGGCCCGCAGGACATATTGCGTGATGCCATCGAGCGCGAGTGGGTCGGCCGGATCGCCGTGATGTCCTCCTTCGGCGCCGAAGCAGCCGTCGGCCTGCACATGATGGCGCAGATCGACCCGGCGACGCCGGTCATCTTCCTCGATACCGGCCGCCTGTTTGCCCAGACGGAACAATACCAGCGCGCCCTGACCGACAAGCTCGGCCTGACCGCGATCCGGGTGCTGGGCCCGGATGCCGGGGAGCTGGCCGACGAGGACAGTGACGAGCGCCTGTGGCGCCGCGATCCCGATGCCTGCTGCGCCCTGCGCAAGGTCCGCCCGCTGAACCAGGCACTTGGCGATTACAGCGCCCTGATCACCGGGCGCAAACGCTTCCATGGCGGCGGCCGGATGCGGCTGCCGGTGGTCGAGCGCATTGATGGCCATATCCGCGTCAATCCGCTCGCCAACTGGGATGCGGCCGCGGTCGAGGCCTATTTCCAGCGCTTCGATTTGCCGCGACACCCGCTGACCGATATGGGGTATGCCTCAATCGGTTGCTGGACGTGTACAGCACCGGTCCAGAGCGAGGGCGATATCCGATCCGGTCGCTGGCTTGGCCAGGACAAGACCGAGTGCGGAATCCACACGCCGGCCCGGGTCGCTGCGGAATAGTCAGACTTGAAGAAAGGACACGCCCCGTGTCTGCCCAACATGTGCTCGACCTGATCGGCAAGACGCCGCTGATCCGGCTCAATGGCCCGTCCGATGCGACCGGCTGCGAAATCCTCGGCAAGGCCGAATTCCTCAATCCGGGCGGTTCCGTCAAGGACCGCGCGGCGCTCAATATCGTCCGCGAGGCGGTCGCCGACGACTCGCTCAAGCCGGGCGGCATGATTGTCGAGGGCACGGCCGGCAATACCGGTATCGGGCTCGCCATGGTCGGCGGCGCGCTCGGCTATGACGTCACCATCGTGATGCCGCGCACCCAGTCCGAGGAAAAGAAGGCGGCAATCCGCTCCTTCGGCGCGCGCCTGATCGAGGTGGATGCCGCGCCCTTCTCCAGCCCCAACCATTTCGTTCATTATTCGCGCCGCCTGGCCGAGGAGCTCAATGCGAGCCTGCCCCAGGGCGCGATCTGGTCGAACCAGTTCGACAATCTCGCCAACAAGCGCGCCCATATCCAGTCCACCGGTCCGGAAATCTGGGAGCAGACCGGCGGCAAGATCGACGGCTTCATCTGCGCGGTCGGCTCGGGCGGCACGCTCGCCGGGGTCGCGCAGGCCCTGCGCGCCCACAAACCCGATATCGCCATCGGCGCCGCCGATCCGGCCGGGGCAGCGCTGTACAATTATTACACCAAGGGCGAGCTCAAGGGCGAAGGCTCCTCGATCACCGAGGGCATCGGCGTCAATCGCATCACCGGCAATCTGGAAGGCCTCGATGTCTCCCATGTCTACCGCATCGAGGACGCCGAGATGCTGCCCATCCTGTTCGACCTGGTGAAGCGCGAAGGCCTGTCGCTGGGCGGCTCGGCCGGGATCAATATCGCCGGCGCCATGCGGCTGGCGCGCGATCTGGGACCGGGCAAGACCATCGTCACCATCCTGTGTGACAGTGGTTCGCGCTATGCCGGCAAACTCTTCAACCCGGACTTCCTGTCCTCACGGGGCTTGCCTGTCCCGTCCTGGGCCGATACCGAGACGCCGCGCCTGCCGGCCTGACCGCCACGCCCCGACCACCCGAGCACGAGACCCCGACGATGACCGCGACTGCGCCCGCCCCGAAGAATGCGATTTCCGCCAAGCCCGGCCCCTATACGGTCGAGACGGTTCTGTCGGTGACCCACTACACCGACCGGCTTTTCCATTTCCGCATCACGCGGCCGGACAGCTTCCGGTTTCGCTCGGGCGAATTCATCATGATCGGCCTGCCCAAGGAAGACGGCAAACCGCTGCTGCGTGCCTATTCGGTGGCCAGCCCGTTCTGGGATGAGGCACTCGATTTCTACTCGATCAAGGTGCCCGACGGCCCGCTGACCTCGCGCCTCCAGCACATCAAGGCCGGTGATGAAGTCCTGCTCGGCCGCAAGCCGGTCGGCACGCTGGTGCTCGACGCCCTCAAGCCGGGCAAACGGCTCTACATGATTTCCACCGGCACCGGCATCGCACCCTTCGCGAGCCTGATCCGCGACCCGGAGACCTATGAGAAATTCGACCAGGTCATCCTGACCCAGACCTGCCGCGAAAATGCCGAGCTGACCTATGGCATCGAGCTGGTCGAAGCCGTGAAGGATGACGAGCTGATCGGCGAGTTCGCGCGCGAGAAACTGGTCCACTTCACCTCGGTCACTCGCGAGGACGGGCCGGTGAAAGGTCGTGTCACCGACATGATCGAAAGCGGCGAACTCTTCGACCGCCTCGGCGTCCCGCCGCTCGACCCGGCCGTCGACCGGGTGATGATCTGCGGCTCGGAAGGCCTGCTCAAGGACGTCAAGCAGATCTGCCTCGACCGCAATTTCGTCGAAGGCTCGAATGCGGCCCCGGCGGATTTCGTCGTCGAGAAGGCGTTTGTGGCGACCTAGAGGCTGGACCTGTTCCTCCCCACATCGTGGGGAGGGGGATCAGCGCGAAGCGATGAGACGGTGGGATGACGCCGCAGGCGGCATGAGGCTTCTCCTCGTTTTCATCACCCTATATTTTTCCCGGAGGCGCACAGCGCCATCCGGGACCGACGGGAGACTCATCGCTTGCTAGAGGGTTTCGTTGGTCCCGGCTCTTCGCCCCGCTTTTGCGGGACTGCGGCCGGGAAAAATGTGATCTTTTCCTCCCCACATCGTGGGAGGTGTCGCGCCCGAAGGGCGAGACGGAGGGGTGACGCCGCAAGCGGCATGGGTTTTCCTCGCTCCGCTCGGACCCCATCGACCAGAGGCTTCGCCTCGGCCCACTTCCCCATGGAATGGGGAAGAAAAGTTCGAGCTTATCCCCGCTGTGCGCCCCACAAACCGTCATCCTGACGCAAGTCAGGACCCAGTCTCGCACACGCGATTTCGCCAAACATGGCAACAGCTTGCGTCGCAATCTGGGTCACGGCCGTCGCCGGAATGACGGTGTGTGAAGAAAAAAATCACAAGACTTGTCCCCGCCCCGTGGCACCCGGCGCATACTCCTCGTGTTCCCGCGCCAACTCGAGGCTCGGACCGGTTATCCGGGGGTGCGGGGATTGCGGAGCTCGTCCGGTCTTGTGGATTTGACCACCACAAAACCCGGCGTGGCCATCGGCAGGACGGCGGCACAAAGCTCGACCGTTTGTTCCTGTCGGTTTCGAGACGGGGCCGGTAACGGCGCCGACCAAATCTCCGTGTGCGAGGTGCCCCCGGCGCCACCTACACAACTTCCATAGCAAGGCACCGGCAAGGCACCTCGCACCCCTCTACTGCCCAGACCGCCAGGTGGAGACACCGTGGCGATCTCGATGCGTGCAGCGGCGCGCTTGACACATATAAACATATCTTTATACGTGAAGTCGCGCCGATTTGATGTCTAGCTTGCGGGCGCGGAACAAGTGCGGCTAAAGCGGATCGGACGAGGCAGCGGCAATCGCCACACATCCCTTTCGCCTCGGCAGTATCCCGCAATCGGCGTGCCGCGCATTCCGCCCAGACGGAATGTGTCGCGATGACTTTGGTTGCAGCGCTTGACTACCCCCTCTCCCCCGCGCCGGTGGCGGCCCATGCGCCGCGCCTGCGCGTCGTCCTGCTTGGATGCGGGACGGTGAATGCCGGTGTTCTCGCGGGCCTCGAGGCGATGGCTGACCGGGTCGAGATCGCGGCGATCATCACCCGCAAGCCGCGTCGCAAGGGTGATGACCGCTATGCCTGGCTGACTGATATCCACGCCGCCTTCGACACCGGCCCGGATCTGGTCATCGACGCGCTGCCCGATTGTGCGACCGCCGAGAAGGCGCTCGCCCTCGCCGTCGAGCGTGGCATTCATGTCATCTCGGCCAACAAGGCGGTCATTGCCCGTCGCCCGGATCTCGAAGCCCGGGCCCGCAAGGCCGGCAACGGCTTTGCCTATTCCGCAGCAGTCGGCGGCGGCGTGCCGGTGCTGGAAACCGTGGCCCGCCTGAAAGCCTCCGGCGAGCGCGTCACAAGGGTGCGCGGCGTCCTCAACGGCACCTCGAATTTCGTGCTCGGCCTGCTGGAAAAGGGGGTCGGGTTTGACGAGGCGATCACCGCCGCCCAAGCCGCCGGGTTTGCCGAGGAGGACCCCAGCGCCGATCTCGACGGGCTGGATGCCGCCGCCAAACTGGCCCTGATCGCCCGCGCCGCCTTCGACATCGCCCCTGATCCGCACGCCATTGAAGCCGACAGCCTGTTCGACCTCTCGGTCGGGCAAATCCTCGGTGCCCGCGAGAACGGTCTGCGTTATCGCCAGGTCGCCGAACTGGTCGCGACCGAAGACGGCATCTCCGCCAGCGTCCGCCTGATTGCTCTGCCGGAAGATCACGCCCTGGCCCGGGTCGAAAACGAGGAGAATGCGGTCGAGGTCAGTTGTGCCAGCGGCATCTCGATCATCCTCAACGGCAAGGGCGCCGGTCAGGCCCCGACGGCGGGTTCGGTCCTGTCCGATGTCCGCGCCCTGCTGGCCGATGGAGCGCCGCGATGAGCGTCACCCTGGAACATCCGCCCGCCCTGCGCTGTCGCGATATCTCGACCATTGCCCTGACCACGAGCGGCTCGCCGGTCCGGGTCACGGGACGGGTCGCCGGTCCGGAGGGCGCACCGGCGGTCCTCGTGCTGGGCGGCATATCCTCGGATCGCCGTGTGTCCGACACGGTGACCGGGCAAGGCTGGTGGCGGCAGCAGGCCGGCGCCGGAAAGTCGATCGACACCAATCGCTATCGCATTCTCTCCTTCGATTTCATTGGGGCGGACATTCCCCCCTTCCCGAGCACACAGGACCAGGCCCGCGCCATCCTGGCGCTGGCCGACGCCGCCCATATTCGCGACCTCGCCATTGTCGGGTCCTCCTATGGCGGCATGATCGGGCTCGCCCTCGCCGCGCTGGCCCCGGAGCGGGTGCGCGAACTCGTTGTGATCTCGGCCGCCGACCGCTCCAGCGAGATGGCCAAGGCCTGGCGCTCGATCCAGCGCGACACGGTTGAGCTGGCCATTCGTCTCGGCGACGGCAAGGCCGGGCTCGACCTGGCCCGACGCCTCGCCATGACGACCTATCGCACGCCGGAGGAATTCGAGGACCGCTTCGCCGCGCCGGACGCGAACAGCCGCGATGCCGACGGGGTCACCGCCTATCTCGGTGCCCGCGGCAAGGCCTGGGCCGAAACAGTCGATCCACAGCGTTTTCTCGCCCTGTCCCGCTCGATGGACGCGCACCGGGTCGATGTCAGCCAGATCCGCTGTCCGGTCACCTATCTCGCTGCCCTGGAAGACCGGCTGGTTCCCGCCGACCAGATCGCCGAGGCCGCCAGTCACACCCCCAAAGGCCGACTCATCACCCTCAGCTCTGTCTACGGCCATGATGCCTTCCTCAAGGAAGACGCTATCATCGGCGCCACACTGGACGAGATATTCGGGAGCTGACATGTCGAGCGATCAACGCACCAAGGCCATCCGGGCGGGGCTGAACACCGACCGGAGCTGGAACGCCGTCATTCCGCCGGTCTCGCTCTCGACCGCCTATCGGCGCGAGGACCCGGGCATCCAGCCGGCCTTCGACTATGCCCGCACCGGCAATCCGGGACGCTCCCTCCTGGCCGATGCCATCGCCGAGCTTGAGAATGCTGCCGGCGCGGTGGTCACCGGCTCCGGCATGGCGGCGATCGATCTCCTGCTTCATGGCCTGCCGCACGGGGCCCGCGTCCTGTGTTCGCACGATGCCTATGGCGGCACACGCCGGCTGCTCGACGCCCGCGGTCGCGGCGGCCGACTGATCCCGGTCTATGTCGACACCTCCGATCTCGACAAGGTCGCCGACGCGCTCAATGAGGACGCCGCCCTGATCATTGCCGAGACACCGTCCAATCCACGTCTGCGCATCTCCGACCTCAAGGGCCTGGCCCGGCTGGCGCGCAATTCGGGAACCGAGCTCGCGGTCGACAACACCGTGATGTCACCCGTGCTGCAGCGTCCGCTCGACTGGGGCGCGGACTATTCGGTCCAATCCGTCACCAAGCTCCTGAACGGTCATTCCGACATGGTCGGCGGGGTGGTTTGCTGCGCCGATCCCGAACGTGTCGCCGAACTGACCTTGTGGGCGAATTGCGTCGGGGTCGGCGCCGCCGCCTTCGACAGCTATCTCGCCCTGCGCGGCCTGCGCACCCTGCCACTGCGCGCCGAGGCCCAATGCCGGAGCGCGCTCGAGATTGCCCGCTGGCTGGACGCCGATCCGCGTGTGGCCCGGGTCGATTATCCCGGCCTCGCCAGCCATCCCGGCCATGAGCTAGCGGCCCGTCAGCAGGACGGATTCGGTCAGCTGATCAGTCTGGAGCTGGCCAGGAACGCCCCCGATCCGCGCGAGGTCGTCTCGGCGCTGGAGATCTTCACCCTGGCCCAGTCGCTCGGCGGGGTGGAAAGCCTGTGCTGCATACCGGCCCTGATGACCCACGCCTCGATGTCACCGGAAGCGCGCGCCGAAGCCGGCGTCGCCGACAGCCTGATCCGGCTCTCGGTCGGGCTGGAAAGCACCGCCGACCAGATCGCCGATCTCGACCGGGCGCTGTCGGCGGGATGAGCTAGACCGCGTCCGAGCGCACCCGGGCCACAGCGGCATGCCAGCCCGCCCGGTCAGCGTCCCGGCGGCTGGTGTCCCGGGTCGGCGCAAACTCGGCGTCGGCGACCCACAGGGCACGACCATCCTCGAGGCTCCTGAACAGGCCACACCCCAGACCGGCGAGGAAGGCCGCCCCCCAGGCGGTCGCCTCGACACTGGCCGGCCGCACCACGTCGATTCCGGTCAGGTCAGAGAGCCGTTGCAGGAAAGCCGCGTTGCGGGCCATGCCGCCATCGACCCGCAAACTGCGCGCCTCGACCCCGTCCGCGGCCATGGCATCGAGCAGGTCGCAGGTCTGGTGGACCGAACTGTCCAGCGCCGCCCGCGCGATCTCGGCCCGGCCTGAGCCGCGGGTCAGACCGATCAGGGCACCGCGTGCCTCGGCATCCCAGTAGGGCGCACCCAGACCGGTAAAGGCAGGCACCAGATAGACCCCGCTGTCAGGGTCGGCGCTCTCGGCAAGCGCCTCGATCTCGGACGCCTTGGCGATCAGGCCGAGCCCGTCACGCAGCCATTGTACCGTCGCTCCGGCCGACAGCACCGAGCCTTCCAGCGCATAGGTCGTCTGACCGGCGATGCGATAGGCGATGGTGGCCAGAAGCTTGTTCCGGGACCGGACCGGTGCGTCGCCGGTATTGATCAGAACGAAGGCGCCGGTGCCATAGGTCGACTTCATTTCGCCCGGTGCCAGGCAGACCTGGCCGATAGCGGCAGCCTGCTGGTCGCCGGCAACACCGGTGATCGGCAGCGCCTGGCCCAGTACCGACTTGGCGGCGACGCCGAAATCTCCGGCACTGTCGCGCACATCCGGCAGCAGGGCAGCCGGCACACCGAACAGGGCGAGCAGGTCTTCGTCCCAGCGATTGGCGGTGATGTCATAGAGCGCGGTCCGGCTGGCATTGGTCGCATCGGTCGCGTGCACCGCGCCGCCGGTGAGCTTCCAGATCAACCAGGTGTCGACCGTCCCGAAGGCCAGCTCCCCGGCCTCGGCACGGGTCCGGGCCCCGTCCACATGATCAAGGATCCAGGCGATCTTGGTCGCCGAGAAATAGGGATCGAGGACAAGCCCGGTCCTCTCCGTGACCAGCGCCTCATGGCCGGCAGCCCGCAGGGCGGCACAGGTCTCGGCAGTCCGGCGGTCCTGCCAGACGATAGCGTTGTGGATCGGTTCGCCGGTCATGCGGTCCCAGACCAGCGTGGTTTCGCGCTGATTGGTGATACCGATCGCCTCGGCCCGATACCCGGCTTTCTCGGCGGCGGCGAGCGCTTCACGGGCAGTGGCCCGGACGGTGGCCCAGATCACATCCGGATCATGCTCGACCCAGCCCGGCCGGGGATAGATCTGCTGGAATTCGCGTTGCGCCGTCGCCACGACGTCGTCATCAGGCTTGAACACCACCGCCCGCGAACTGGTGGTGCCCTGGTCGATTGCCAGCAAGGCCTTGCGTTTGGAAAACATCGCCATCCTCCCCATATGCCACCCTCTCGCGGAGCGAACAGGTGACTATAGCCCTGACGGCACCGGAGAAAACGCGCTAGGTTCACACCCAAACGGGAGGATGCATGAGCGACGCGACATTCAGGCTTGAGCGGCTGGCCAGCACCAGCGGTGCCGATCTGGCGATCTACACGCAGGAGGCCGAGGGCACGCCGCGCGGTATCGTCCATATCAATCACGGCCTCGCCGAGCATGCGGGTCGCTATGCGCGCATGGCGGCGCACCTGGCACGACGGGGCTATCACGTGATCGCCCAGGACCATCGCGGCCATGGCGAAACACAAGCCAGCGATGGCGGTCCGCGCCGCTTTGCCGATACCGATGGCTGGAACAAGCTGATGCAGGACGTCGCCGCGGTCCATGCCGAGGCGCGACGGCGCTGGCCCGGCCTGCCGCTGGTCATCTTCGGTCACTCGATGGGCTCGGTGATCGCCTTCAACCATATCCTGCGGGCACCCGACAGCGTCACCGCAGCGGCAATCTGGAACGGCAATATGGCGCTTGGCGGGCTGAAGGGCGTGATGCGCTTCGTGCTGTTTTTCGAAGCCCTGTTCGGCGGCGGCGCAACGGCGACCAGCCATACGCTCGACAATCTCACCTTCAAGGCCTGGAACAAGCGTTTCCCGGAGGGCCGCAGCGATGCCGACTGGCTGTCGCGCGACACCGACGAGGTCGACGCCTACGTGAATGACCCGGCCTGCGGCTGGCCGTCGACGGTCTCGCTCTGGCGCGACTTCCTGTCCGGCGTCGCCTATGCCGAGGATGACGCCCACCTGGCTGCCCTGCCCAAGGCTATACCGCTGCACCTGATCGCCGGCTCCAAGGACCCGGCGACGGAGGGCGGCGCCTCGATGGCGACGCTGGCAAAGCGTCTCAAGAAGGCCGGCCTGACCGATGTCCGGCTCGAAGTGCTCAAGGATTTCCGCCATGAGACGATGAACGAGATCGGCCGCGACGCTCAGACCGACGCCTTCGCCGACTGGCTCGACCGGGTCACCGGCTGATCCATGCCCGCACGTGATGTCGTCATCATCGGGGCCGGTGCGGCCGGTCTCATGTGCGCCATCGAGGCGGGCAAGCGCGGACGCTCGGTCACGCTGATCGAGCATTCCAGGGCACCGGCCGAGAAGATCCGCATCTCCGGCGGCGGACGCTGCAATTTCACCAATTTGCACGCGACGCCGGAAAACTTCCTGTCGAATAACCGGCATTTCGCCAAGTCAGCCCTCAAGCGCTACACCCAGTGGGATTTCATCGACTGGATCAATGGCCATGGCATTGCCTGGCATGAGAAAACGCTGGGCCAGCTGTTCTGCGACCATTCGGCCAAGGACATCATCGCCGCCCTCCTCGCTGACCTGAAGCAGGCCGGCGGCGAGCTGCGCCTGTCGACCGCAGTCAACACGGTCTCACGCCAGGGCGAGGACTATCTCCTGATGCTCTCGGACGGCTCGACCCTGACCTGCCAGTCCCTCGTCATCGCCTCGGGCGGCAAGTCGATTCCGAAGATGGGCGCGACCGGCTTTGGCTACGACATCGCCCGGCAGTTCGGCCTCGACATCATCGAAACCCGGCCCGGCCTCGTCCCGCTGACCTTTGATCCCGATACGCTGACCCGGTTCAAGCCGCTCGCCGGGGTCGCCGTTGATGGGGTCGCCTGCCATGGCAGGACACGGTTCGAGGAGGCCATGCTGTTCACGCACCGCGGGCTCTCCGGACCGGCCATCCTGCAGATTTCCTCCTACTGGCGGGAAGGCGAGGACATCCGGGTTCACATTCGCCCCGACCTCGACCTCTACACCCTTCTGCGCGACGCCCGGCAAGCCAATGGGCGCCAGGCCGTGCAGACGGCGCTGGCCGAGCACATGCCCAAACGGCTCGCGCAGATGCTGGTCGAGGAGGTCGGGCTGACCGGCAATCTGGCGGATCAGTCGGACAAGAAATTGCGCGCCTTCGCCGACCATCTGGCCGCCTGGCCGCTAACCCCGACCGGCTCGGAAGGCTATCGCACCGCCGAGGTGACACTGGGCGGGGTGGATACCGATGGTCTCGACAGCCGCACGCTCCAGGCCCGCGATGTGCCGGGACTGTATTTCATCGGCGAAGTTGTTGACGTGACGGGTTGGCTTGGCGGATACAACTTCCAATGGGCATGGTCGTCGGGCTGGAGCGCCGGACAGGTGGTTTAGGAAACGGCGAACGCGACAGGGCGCGACCACATGGCCGCGTATTTGTTCTCGCCATGAAACGGGATGGGGGGTATCTCAGGGGCAGTGAACGGCGTTCGCCTGACCGGCGGATCGTCATTGGCATCCCGACGAGACCAGTGTGACCATGAAGTTGAATACGTCCTACCTGGCCGCTGCCGGTATCTTCGTTGCAGTCGTTCTCCTTTTCACCCTCGGGACCGTGTTCCGGGGCGATGCCGTGACCGAGCCCGGCACGCCGGTGGGTGAGCATCCCCTGTTTGAAGTCGTCAGCCGCTCCGTGACCGCCTCGCCGCGCCCGGCCGAGCTGCGGCTGCGTGGCCGGACGCAGGCCATCCGTGCGGTCACCATCCGGGCCGAAACCGGTGGACGCGTTGTCGAGGCACCGATTCTGGAAGGCAGCCCGGTCCAGGCTGGCGACGTGGTCTGCCGGCTCGATGTCGATGCCCGCGGCGCGGCGGTCGACCAGGCCTCTGCCGACCTGCGGGCCCGGCAACTTGAATATGATGCCGCCGTCGAGCTGCAGGCCCGTGGTCACCGCTCGGCCAATAGCGTGGCCGCGCTGGAGGCCGCCCGCGATGGCGCCCGGGCCCAGCTCCGCGCTGCCCGCGAGGAGCTCGCCAATATCGAACTGCGCGTGCCCTTCGACGGCTATTTTGACGGTCGCGACGCCGAGATCGGCGATTTCCTGCGGACCGGTGACCCGTGCGGAACCGTGCTTCAGCTCGACCCGATCCTGATCGTTGCGGAAGTTGCCGAGCGCGATGTCGGCGGTCTGGAACCGGGCATGCCCGGCGAAGCCCGCCTGCTGAGTGGTCAGCGGGTTGATGGAACCATCCGGTTTGTCGAGCGGCGCGCCGATCCGGCGACACGAACCTTCCGCGTCGAACTGGAAGTGCCCAATCCCGACGGTGCGATCCGGTCGGGTGTGACCTCCGAAATCCGGCTCAACCTGCCGCCGGAACCGGCCCACCGTGTCCCGGCCTCCATCCTCGCACTGGATTCCAATGGCGATCTTGGCGTCCGCATCATCGAGAATGGCGACACCGTTCGCTTCCTGCCGATCCGGCTGTTGAGCGATGACGGCGAACAGGTCTGGATCAGCGGTCTGCCGGAGACGGCGGAGATCATTGTCCTGGGTCAGGACTTCGTCTCCGACGGCACCCGGGTCGAGGTCCGCCGCGAAGGGGCAAGCCGTTGACCGGCATTGTCGACTTTGCCATCGGCCGGGCCCGCATGATCCTGGCGATCTTCGTCTGCGCCCTGATCGCAGGCCTGATCGCTTTCCTGACCCTGCCGCGCGAAGCCGACCCGGACATCCCCTTCCCCTTCGTGATCGTGGTCGTACCGCTCGACGGCATTTCCCCGGAAGACGCCGAACGTCTGATCGTACGGCCGACCGAAACCGAGATGCGGGCGATCGAAGGCTTGTCCGAGCTCAACGGTACGGCCTCACTGGGTGCGGGCCAGCTGGTCGCCGAATTCGACGTTCCCTTTGACGCCGACCAGTCGGTGCTGGACGTCCGCGAGGCCGTCGACATGGCGCGGCGCGAATACCCCGAGGATGTCCGCGAGCCGGTGATCCAGGAATTCAACTCGGCGCTCGCGCCGACCATTGCCGTGCAGATCTATGGCGAAGCGCCCGAGCGCGCGCTCTATCGCACCGCCCGGGCCCTCGAGGACGAGCTGGAGGCCCTGCCGCAGATCCTGCAGGTCGATATTCAGGGCCTGCGCGAGGAAGTGCTGGAGATCGTGATCGATCCGGCTCGTCTGGAAACCTATGGCGTCACCTACTCGCAACTCTTCAACGCGGTTCAGTCCAACAACCGGCTGATCGCCGCCGGCTCGCTGGATAGCGGCGAGGCGCGCTTCCAGGTCAAGGTGCCGGGGCTTTTCGAGGAGGCCGATGACGCCCTCAACCTGCCGCTGAGCCGGTCCGGCGATACGGTTGTCACCCTGCAGGACGTCGCCACGGTGCGCCGGACCTTCAAGGATGCCGACAGCTTCGCCCGCTATAACGGCGCCCCGGCCTACACGCTGCAAGTGGTCCGCCGCTCTGGCGAGAACATCATGGACACGGCGGCCGCAGTCCGCGCGCTGACCAATGAGATTTCCCAGAGCTGGCCGGAAACCATCCGCCACGAATTCTCGCTCGACCTGTCGACCTATGTCCGCGACAGCCTGCAGAGCCTGACCTCGTCGATCATGCTGGCGATCATCCTGGTGCTGATCATCGTGGTCGCCGCCCTCGGCCTGCGCTCGGCCCTGCTGGTCGGCATCGCGATCCCGTCGAGTTTCCTCTTCTCCTTCCTTTTGCTCGACCTGTACGGGCTGACCGTGAATTTCATGGTCATGTTCGCCATGGTCCTCGCGGTCGGGCTGCTGGTCGATGGCGCCATTGTCGTGGTGGAATATGCCGACCGCAAACTGGCCGAAGGCGCGACCCGCAAGGAGGCCTATGCCAGCGCCGGGAAGCGGATGTTCTGGCCGATCGTCTCCTCGACGGCGACGACGCTGGCCGCCTTTGTGCCCTTCCTGTTCTGGAATTCCATACCGGGCCAGTACATGGCCTTCCTGCCGCTCACCCTGATATTCGTGCTGAGTTCGGCACTGGTGATGGCGCTGATCTTCCTGCCGACCCTGGGCTCGGTCTTCGGTCGCAAGGGCGGTGTGGTCGACACATCCAGTGCCGTCGCCCATCTCAATGCCGAGGAGGAAAGCGATCCCGCCGACCTGCCCGGCCTGACCGGTGTCTATGCCCGCACGATTGCCAAACTGGTCAAACGCCCCGTGATGGTCTCGCTGGCCGCCCTCGCCGTGGTCGTCGGTGTCGTCGGCAGCTTCGTCGCGACCGCGTCGAGCATGCGCACCGAATTCTTCCTCGATGCCGAGCCGGAGCAGCTCTACGTTTTCGTTCGTGCCCGCGGCAACCTGTCTCCGGCCGAGCAGTATGAACTGGCCCTGGAAGCGGAAACCCGCCTGGCCGGGATCGAGGGCATCAAGGGCTACTACACCGTGGCCGGCACCCCGCCGGGGCAATCGCCCTTCGACGGCGTCGGTGCCGCGCCGGCCGATAGCGTGGCGCGGATTTTCGTCGAGTTCGAGCCCTTCGGACAACGCCCCAATGGTCGCCTGATCGAGCGCCAGATCCGCCAGGCCATGACCGGTATTCCCGGTGTCATCATCGAGATCCGCCCCTTCCAGCAGGGACCGCCCGTCGGCAAGGACATCCAGATCGAGCTGCGCTCGAACGATCCGGTAGCCCTGGAAGCTGCCGCGCGCCTGATGCGGGGCTATATCGACCAGATGGATGGCGTCACCGATATCGACGACACCCTGCCCTTGCCCGGCGTTGAGTGGCGACTGGATATCGACCGCGAGGAAGCGGGGCGTTTCGGTGCCGACGTGACCCAGCTCGGCGCCGCCGTTCAACTGGTCACCACCGGCACGCTGGTCGGTCGCTACCGGCCCGACGATGCTGACGAGGAGGTCGATATCCGGGTCCGCTTCCCGGCCGAGGACCGAGACATTTCACGCCTCGACGATCTGCGCGTGAATACCGCGACCGGGGCTGTCCCGATCTCCAATTTCGTCACCCGCGAGGCCCGGCAACGGGTCGACTCGATCAGTCGCCGCGACGGCAAGCGCGTGCTGATCGTGCGGGCCAATGCCGATGAGGGCTTTGCCGGCAATCTGCTGCTCGCCGATCTGCGCGGCTGGATTGATGCCCGTGTTGCCGACGGGACCATCCCGCCCAGCGTCGAGATCGACTATCTTGGCGCCGACGAGGAGAATGCCGAGGCCGGCGCCTTCTTCGCTGCGGCCATGACCGCCTCACTCTTCATGATGGCGGTGATCCTGCTCTGGCAGTTCAACAATTTCTGGCACGTCATCCTGACCCTCCAGGCCGTCGTCCTGTCGGTCGTGGGCGTGTTGCTCGGCGTGATGCTGACCTTCCCCTACATCTCCATCCTCTTCCTCGGGACGGGTGTGGTGACGCTGGCCGGCATCGTGGTGAACAACAACATCGTGCTGATCGACACGTTTCAGCGGCTTCGCAGCCTCGGCATGCCGGTCGATGAAGCGATCGTGCGCACCGCGGCCCAGCGGCTGCGTCCGGTCATGCTGACCACCGTCACGACAATCTTCGGCCTTCTGCCAATGGTCTTCCAGCTCAATGCAGACTTCGCCCATGGCGTCCTGTCGATCGGCGGACCGGCCAGCGAATGGTGGGTTCAATTGTCCTCGGCGGTGGTCTGGGGTCTGGGTTTCTCAACCCTTTTGACCCTCCTGCTCACGCCCGTCATGCTGGGCGTGCCCTCGCGGCTCGGTCACATGATGCGCCGCCTTCTGGGACGCAGCGAACAGGTTGCGACCGAGGCCCAGCCCGCCGAGTGATCAGTCGCGGCTGACGCGCACCAGCTGTCCGTCGGCGGCATCGGTCAGCAACCAGATCGCGCCATCCGGCCCGACCCGGACATCGCGGATGCGAGCGCCAAGTTCGCCGAACCATACGTCCTGACCGACGACAGCCCCGTCCTCCAGATCGACCCGCCGGACATGCCCTGACGGTGTGTCAGCATCGCCGGCGATCAGGGCCGAGACGAGCAGGTCGCCCTCCCATTCGGGGAACATGTCGCCGTGATAGACCGCCATGCCGGACGGTGCGATTGACGGAACCCAGGCGAGGATTGGCTCGACCATGCCGTCATAACGCTCGAAGGGCGTCACCAGCGCACCGGTATAGTCGATGCCATAGCTGGCGATCGGCCAGCCATAATTGGCACCGGGCCGGAGGACATTGATTTCGTCACCCCCCTGGGGTCCGTGCTCATGGGCATAGATGGTCTCGCTCGCCGCGTCGTAAACGACTGCCTGCGGGTTGCGATGGCCGATCGAGAACACCCCCGGTGCAGCCGCGTCGAAGGGCGAAGGCATCGGCTCACCGTCCAGCGCGAGATGCACGAAGCTTCCGAAATGGGTCTGCGGATTCTGGGCCTGCTCGCGGAAATCGAAACCGTCCCCGATCCCCAGCAGAAGCCCGTCCGGGACGAATGCGATCCGGCCGCCATAGTGCACATCGGTCCGGCGTCGGGGCTCGGCCGAGAACAGGGTCTCAAACCCGACCAGCCCGCCATCGACCAGCCGGCCGCGACCTAGATGAAGGGTGTTGTCGGTCGGCGTTCCCTCGCTCCAGGTCAGATAGATCTCGCCGCTGCTCTCGAAATCCGGCGCGACGGCAACATCAAGCAGACCGCCCTGTCCGGAATGGAGAACGTCCGGCACGCCCGAGACGGGGGCCGCGACGAGGCCGGTCTCGTCGACGATCCGCAAGCGTCCGGGCTTTTCCGTCACAAGGAGACGACCATCAGGCAGGAAAGCCACGCTCCACGGATATTCCAGGCCATTGGCCCGGGTCTCCAGGGTTTGCGCCCATGCCCCACCGGCGAGCACGGTCGCCGTCATCAGGCCTGCCAGGATTGCGCGCATGGTATCACTCCCGAATTGTCGCTTCGGACGCCACACTATAGGCTCCCACAGCGACTGTAGAGTGCCGAGGAGAAATGCTGACATGTCCGTGCTGAAAACGATCGCGATCTATCTGCTGGCCGTCCTTGTCGGCACGGTCCTGGTCAGCCTCGCCAACACCCATATCGACCTTCAGGCCCTAGCCGGTATCGGCGCCCGGATCCCGCTCGCCGTCCGGATTGACGCCGTCGGGCGTGACCTGATGGGTTTCGGTCCAACCCTGATGGTGCTGATCACGATCGGCTTTGCCATCGCCTTCCCGGTCGCCGGCTGGATCAGCCGTTGGCTCGGCGCCGGCTGGCGCCATTTCGGCTTTGCCCTCGCCGGCGCGGTAGCTGTCATCGTGATGGTCTCCAGCATCACGCTGTTCTACCAGGTGGCGCTGGAAGCGACGATCACGCCGGTTGCCTCGAGCCGGGAGCTCGCCGGGCTTTTGACCCTGTCGCTGGGCGGGCTGATTGCCGGTCTCCTCTTCGCCACGCTCAAGCCTGCTGCCCACGCAACCTGATACCCGGCATTCGACTCAATTGAGTTTCGAATGCCGATGCCGGGGCAGAGTTCTCCTTAAAACGCCTGCGCCTAACCTGTCCTTTCTGAAGAGAGGTGATGATGTCTCGTATCCGCGAAACCGTCCGGTCCGATCTGCGCAACATCGTCAAGGGCGGCGCCACGTCCCGCATCCTCGACCTGCACTCCATCGCCAGGCGCTATGGCGAGTTTGACGCCCACGCCGACAAGCCCTTCTTCCTCCACGCCCGCCTCAATCGCTGTTTCATCGTCAAGCACACGGTGCGAGCTCATGAACGTCCCTATGTGATGTCGAGCCAGCCGGTTGTGACGAAAGTCCTGGTGCCGCTCGCCCATGACGACCTGTCGCTTGGCGGTCATGCCGTCTTCGTCGAGGAGATCGGTTTCGCGGCCAAGATGCGGACCTTGTTCGAGCGCAGGGACGAGCCTCACCTGCTGGATCTCGACATGATCCGCCTGCGCGAACTGGCAGCCTTGCCCTCCTTCGACCCCTTCCTGATCGCCGAGCGTTTCCGTGACCATGTCCGGCCCATTGATGATTGCTACTTCAACATCACCGATGCCGAGGTCGAACGGATGGAACAATCGGTCGCCAAGCAGATCGTCTCCGTCGTCGCGCTGGCATTCGGCGAAACCGATACCGGGCGGGACGACGAACGGGCCATGCGCTTTACGCGCCAGCTCCTGTCCGGCGATCTCGACGGCAGGATGCAGGCCCTGCGCAAATCCCTCGACATGACCGAGATCGAATTCAAGACCGGCATCTTCGGCTGGAAGGGAATTCTCTACTACCGCTGGTGCATGAGCGAAGCCCTCGAGGCGCTCAAAGGCTTCATCAACCAGATCAAGGCGGTCTCGATCGTCGGCGCTTCAGATCATGAGTACACCGAACTCCAGCACATGCGCCGCTCGATCATCGAGGAGACCCGACACCGCTGGAAAAGCCTGACCTCGGTCATGGATGAATACGAGCATGTCTTCGGCCGCTTCTGCCGCGGCGAGGATGCCAACGGCTTTCGCAACTTCCTCCTGAAAGCGCCGAACCTCTTCTATGATGTCGGCAGCGACCTGTCGGCGGTCAGCCATGTCCCGGGTTACTGGAGCTATTGGGCGCGACAGAATTCGAAAGGCTTCCTGCAGGCCCGCGAGGCGGTGATGCTGTTCTCGGACTTCATCGCCAGCGTGACGCGGATCGTGCCAGGCAGCGAGACCCGACAGGGTGACGGTCGTCGCCGCATGCATTCCCCGATCCCGCATCCGGTTGTCCAGGCGTTCAGCGCCGCCTGAGCCGGCCGGTCACGCCCCTTCCCCAACCGGTGATCCCGTCCAGACCCCCAAATGAAAGAGCCGGGCCGCAAGGCCCGGCTCTCCTCGTGGAAGGGCAGGTCGTTCCTACTCGATCGTGACCGGGATCAGATTGTCATCCGAATTGCGGTCGATCAGCTTGTTGTAGGGGTCGATACCGGCATAGCGCGGCTCTTCGTCGACGATCAGCTCGATCCGCATCGTGGTCTCGTTGATGCGGTGCTTGTCCATGTAGAGCACATGATCATTGCCCTCATAGGCGTCGTCGAGATTTTCCGTGAACACACCGATATCGATCAGATAGTCGATCGGCTCCTCGGTCTGCTCGCCGGCGCCATCGGCCTCGTATTTGTGGGCCTCGATCTCCAGCACCAGATCCCAGCGGCCATCCTCGCGCTCGCTCGCCGTGGCCGAAGTCACATTGAGATCGAAGAGAACGATCCGCTCGAAGAAGTCATGGATCATCGCCTCATGCTCCGGGCCCGCTTCCTCGCGCAGAAGGCGCAGGAAATCGAGCGTCGTCGCATAGGGGGCGGATGAATAGGCCCGCTCGGCAATCAGGCGCTGCATGGTGCGGTTCACCACCTCTTCGCCGACATAGTCCTGCAGCGCGTACATGATCACCGCGCCCTTGCGGTAATGGATGTATTGCTGGTTCTCGACCCGGTAGAGCGGCTGCTCCTCGATGGCCTCCGACCCGCGTCCCGACAGATAACTGTCGAGCTCGTACTTCAGGAAGCGACGCATGTGGTCCTCGCCATATTCCTGGCGCATCACCATCAGGGCCGAATACTGGGCGAAGGTCTCGATCAGCATCGTGCCGCCCTGGACATTCGCCGACATGACCTGGTGGGCCCACCACTGGTGCGCCGCTTCGTGGGCGGTCACGTAGTAGACATAGTCGATGTCCTGCGGGTCCGAGAGGTCCGCGATGAAGCCGATCCCTTCCGAATACGGGATGGTGTTCGGGAAGGACTGGGCGAAGCTCGCATAGGCCGGGAACTCCAGGATCCGGAACTGCCGGTACTGGAAGGGCGAAAGATGCTCGGAGAAATAGGCGAGCGAGTCCTCGGACGCCTCCAGCATGCGCTCGACATTCCAGGCATGGTCGGGGTGATAGAAGACCTGGAGATTGATGCCGTCACGCTCGCGTTCGGCGACCGCATAGTCCGCCGACAGCCAGGAATAGAAGTTCAGGATCGGCCGATCCATGATGTATTCGAAGCAGGCTCGCGCGGCGCCGTTCTCATCCGTCTCGTCCCAGCTGCGTTCGAGATAGCCGGGGGCGATCGCGGTCTGACCGGCCGACGTGCAGACTTCCGAGCGGAAGCTCACATAATCGGAATTGGTGATCCCGTTCTCGTACCAATGGGTTTCGTCTTCGAGCGGGAAGGCCCGTTCGATCGGCTCCAGCCCTTCGCGGCGGCGTTGCTGCCGATCGGTCAGGCGCCAGTTTCCGTTGAAGCCGATATTGGGCATCGACTCGCCATTGTTGAAGAAGGTGCCGTTGTAATTGACGGTCGTCACATTGCCCGAATTGCGGAAGCCCGGGTTGTTGCGCTCGACCGCGAAGTCGAAGCGGCGGGTTTCGCCCGGCTCGAGCGGCGTGCCGAGATCGAAGGAGTAGAGGTAGAAATCCTCGTCCGACGTCGCCAGTTCGCCCCCCTCAACCGACTGCGACACCACAGTCGTGCCATTGCCGTAGGAGATCCACAGCGTGTCGATGGCCGTGTCTTCCTTGTTCTCCAGCACATAGTGACCGCTCGCCGCATAGCGCCGCTCATCGGGATAGATGTCGACATCATAGGCGGTCTCGATGATGGTCGGCTGCGGCACGTCCTGCAGGTACAGGTATTGCCGCTCATACTCCGCCGTCATCGCCCGGGCATCCGGTCCGGACCGATAGGTGTTGAGGATGTTGGTGTTGTAGAAGATCCACCCGCCGGTTGCGCCGGCCCCAACAATGGCAATGAGCGCCAGCAGGCCGGTCGCCGGTGAATAGCCGGAGATGACCCGTCCGATCCGCTGACCGATCGGGCTCAGCGCGCCGCGGCTCCAGAGCTGGTAGGCCAGCACCATGAGCAGAAGGGCCCAGAAGCTCCAATAAGCCGTGAACCAGAGCGAGATCCCGAGGAAATGGCCATAGCCATTCATGTCGGAATAGGGCGCGCCGGGAATGGCCGGGAACTGGTACAGGTTGTGATCGAAACCCACCTGGCTCATCACCAGGCTGGTGATGAAGTAGACCAGCATCGCCGCCATGCCGAGCCAGCGATTATTGAGCACGACCTGGAAGAAGATCGCCAGAGCCGACAGAAGGACGGCCGGAATGATGACTTCCATCAGGCTGCGCAGGGCGTACTGCCCGATTTCGAGATCGGAATAGCCCATGATCAGCTGCGACAGCATGCCGGCGATCACGGCCACCAGGGCCAGCGAGACAATCACGACCGCCATCGAAACGAATTTCGCGGTGATGAAGACCCAGCTTTCCGTCGGCGTGGAGTCGGTGATTTCATTGAAGCCGAAGCGGCGCTCGCGCCACATCAACTCGGCCGCGTAGTAGATCACGATCACGATCGGGATGATCGAATAGGCATTGCCGATGGTGTTCATGACCAGGCGGGTGATCGGGAAATTATCGGTCCCGTAAATCCCGTTGGCGAAGAAGAAGCCCGGCACGGTATTGAACAGGCCCAGCGCCAGGATGATCCAGAAGGCGATGTTGAGAACAACGCCCTTCACCTCAAAGCCGATGCGGGCAAAGAGCTGCTGACGCGAAGCGGCACCGCCGAGATTGGGCGTCGCCCGCGGAAGCTCGATATCCGTGATGGCGTGATTGGCGCCTCCGGTGACAACGGCAGACTTGCGTTTGGCACTGCCACCCGCATTGCCGCGACGGAAGCGGAAGGTCACGAGATTGAGGATGAGCAGGGCTGCCCCGATCCCGATCCACATCAGCCGGTTGATCAGCAGCGTACCCTCGAACGGAACGACCTGGCCGTTCTGCTCGAAGGCAGTCCAGTAACGCGTGGCCTCACCGAAGGTGTTGAAGCCGAACGGGTCGATCAAGGCGAGGGTGTCGCGCAGGGCCGGCTCCTGACCGGCAATCGCCGATCCGACGAAGTAGAGGACCAGAAGGCCGACAAAGCCGGCCCAGACCAGCATGGTCGAACGGGTGAAATTCGCGACCGTGAACAGGATCGTCCCGACCACCCACATGTTGACGAGGCCAAAGACCAGGTAAACGTAGAGGAACCAGTCCAGCCGCGTCGGGCCGATCAGTTCCTGGTCCAGCCAGGGCATGATCGAGCCCAGCAGGAAGGCCAAGGGCACGCTCGCAAAGCACAGCGCGGTCGCCAGGAAGCCGCCGATGAAGCGACCGAGGACGAAATCGAATTCCTTGATCGGACGCGAGAAGAACAGCTCTTCCATCTTGAAGCTGCGGTCCCGGATCACGCCGGACGACAGGAAGGCGACCGGGATCAGGCCGCCGAACAGCGAGAAGATCAGGACATTGATGGTCAGCGCGTTGGGCGAGTTGATATTGGTCGCGCCGCCGCCGCCGATCTGGATGTTGTCGATGGTCACACCACCGAACACGAGAAGGAAGAAAATCGCGAAAACCGCGATGAAAACGGGGGAGAAAAGCTGATAGCGGATCTCGAACCCGGCGATCTTGGAGAGCATGACGAGCTCCTTTCTGCTGGGTTGAGGCTTACGCCGCAGCTGCGTCGGACTGGCCGCCGCGAATGGTCGAGAAATAGACGTCTTCGAGATCCGGCGTCGCCGCTGTGAAATCATCACCCGGCTGGCTGTCGGCGAGGACGCGGATCATCACCTGGCCCATGGTCAGGCGCTCGGAGATGACGTTGTGGCGGGTACGCAGCTCTGCGAGTGCGGACTTGGCGGCGGTCTTCGACCAGATCTTGCCATTGAGCTGGCTGACCAGATCGGCCGGCACGCCGGAGGCGACGATCTTGCCCTGGTTCATGATCGCCATTTTCGGGCAGAGATCAGCGACGTCCTCGACGATATGGGTCGACAGGATGACGACGACATTCTCACCGATTTCCGAGAGAAGATTGTGGAAGCGGTTGCGCTCTTCCGGGTCGAGGCCGGCGGTCGGCTCGTCGACGATGATCAGCTGCGGATCACCCAGCAGGGCCTGGGCGATGCCGAAGCGCTGGCGCATGCCGCCGGAATAGGAGGCGACGGATTTCTTGGCGTGCTGCGAGAGATTGGTCTGTTCCAGCAGGGCCTCGACGACCTGTTTGCGTTCCTTCGCATTGGTCAGGCCCTTGAGGACGGCAAGATGGTCGAGCATGGCCCGCGCCGACATACGCGGATAGACGCCGAAATCCTGCGGCAGATAGCCCAGCGTGGCGCGCAGCGCCTTGGGATCCTTGACGATATCAATCTCACCGAAGACCGCCGAGCCGCTATCCGGGGCCTGCAGGGTGGCCAGGGTGCGCATCAGGGTCGATTTGCCGGCGCCGTTCGGGCCGAGCAGACCGAACATGCCCTTGGGGATGTCCAGCGTGACCCCGTCCATGGCGCGCACGCCATTGCCATAGGTTTTCGTGAGATTGTTGATTGTCAGCATGATTGTCTTGCGCCGGCCATGGCCAGCGTCCCTCTCCTGTCCCGAAGGCGAAGCCTAGGCCGCGCCGGATTATGGCGCAAATGAGAGTATGTTCAGGTTTGACGCTAGAGGGACGCGCAACGCCGGATGTCCCCCCTCGCGATTTCCGTTCAATTCCTGCCGGAAACGGGTGACCGGAGCGGCGGCGGAATGTATGCGGTGGCCTATGGCTCCACCCCTTCTCACGCTTCAGAACATTCATCTCACCTTTGGTGTGACCCCGCTGCTGGCCGGCGCCGACCTTCAGGTCGACGAAGGCGAACGCCTGTGTCTGGTTGGCCGCAATGGCTCGGGCAAATCGACCCTGCTCAAGGTCGCGGCCGGTCTGGTCGAATGTGACGAGGGCGACCGTTTCGTCCACCCGTCCGCCACCGTGCGCTATCTCGAGCAGGATCCCGATCTGTCGGCCCATGCCACCATACGCGACTATGTCATGTCCGGCCTCGCGCCCGGCGATGCCGATTACCGGGCGGACTATCTGCTCGAGAAGCTGGGCCTGAGCGGCGAGGAAACGCCGGACACCGTGTCCGGCGGCGAGGCACGGCGTGCGGCCCTGGTGCGCGCCCTGGCCCCCGATCCTGACATCCTGTTGCTCGACGAGCCGACCAACCATCTCGACCTGCCGGCCATTGAATGGCTGGAAGAGGAATTGCGCCATTGTCGTTCGGCCCTCGTCCTGATCAGTCACGACCGCCGCTTCCTGGAAAACCTGACCCGCAAGACCGTGTGGCTTGACCGCGGTCAGACCCGTCAGCTCGACCAGGGCTTCGCCGGCTTCGAGAGCTGGCGCGACACGGTACTGGAACAGGAGCAGGAGGAGCTGCACAAGCTCGACCGCAAGATCGTCCGCGAGGAAGACTGGCTGCGCTATGGCGTCACCGCCCGGCGCAAGCGCAATGTCCGCCGCCTCGGTGACCTGCACGCCCTCAAGCAGCAGCGCCGCGACCACCGCGGCCCGCAGGGCAGCGTCAAGCTGGAAGCCTCCGAAGCCTCCGAGAGCGGCAAGCTCGTGGCCGAGGCCAAGTCGGTCTCGCTGCGCTATGGCGAGCGTGACATCGTCAAGGATTTCTCGACCAAGATCGCCCGCAATGCCCGTATCGGCCTCGTCGGTCCCAATGGCGCCGGCAAGACCACGCTGCTCAATATCCTGACCGGCCAGCTTGAACCCGACGAAGGCTCCGTCCGTCTCGGCACCAAGCTCGAGATTGCCTCGCTCGACCAGAAACGTCTCGCCCTGAAGGACGACTGGACCCTGTCGGAGGCCCTCACCCAGGGCAGCGGCCAGCAGGTCGAGGTCGGCGGCAAGACCAAGCATGTCATGGCCTATATGAAGGACTTCCTGTTCCCGCCGGAACAGGCCAACACCCCGGTCCATGTCCTGTCCGGCGGCGAGCGCGCCCGCATCATGCTGGCCCGCGCCCTCGCCCTGCCGTCCAACCTTCTCGTGCTCGACGAACCGACCAATGACCTTGACCTGGAGACGCTGGATCTCCTGCAGGGCCTGATCGCGGATTATGCCGGCACGGTCTTCCTCGTCTCGCACGACCGCGATTTCCTCGACCGCTGCTGCACCTCTGTGATCATCGCCGAAGGCGATGGTGTCTGGCAGGAATATGCCGGTGGATATTCGGACATGGTCGCCCAGCGCGGCGCCGGGGTCTCGGCACTCGACAAGCGTGGCAAGGCCGCTGGCAGAACCTCGAGCAGTGCTGCGACACCTGCCCCCGCGGCCAAACCCGAACGGCGCCGGATGGCCAACAAGGATCGCTACGCGCTCAAACTCCTGCCGGCGGAAATCGAGGCCTTGAGCAGCGAGATCGCGCAACTGGAGCAGGACATGGCCGACCCCAAGCTGTTTTCCGACAGCGTGCGCTTCGCCCAGGTCTCCAAGCGCCTCGGCGCCGCGATCCAGGAACGTTCCGACAAGGAAGACCGCTGGCTCGAGCTGGAAGCCTTGCGCGAGGAAATCGAAGGATAGCCTTCGCACTCAGCGGTGATGACGCCGAACCCCGAACAGGACGGACGGCGGATTGGCCATGCCAGACCAATCCGCCTTGCGATGTCCGCCTAGCGCAAAGCGCGTGACTGCGCCGGTCCCAGCAGAACGGCGTTCAGCAGCAGCAGGTCCAGACCTTCCAGATAAGCCCGCGTGGTCGGCGACTGCGTAATTGCAACCACCTGACCGGCCCCCTGGCTGGTCGACAGGACGAAGGGCTTCAGGGCCAGCTGGTCGGCATACTCGTCCCACAGATACCCGCCCTCAAGCAGGGCGCCACGCGCGTCAAAGCGCAGCGCCGTGGTCGCATCGCCCATCGAGACCGGGGCATAGATATCGGACCCCATCACCAGGGCCGTTGCCCCCCCGGTATATCCGGCTGACATCCAGGCCTCGGGATTGGCGACTACGCTGACCAGGGCACCGGGCGAACTATCCGGCAGGGCGCCGGTTTCCGCCTCGAGCACCCGCAGCTCGGCCTCATCCGACAGAACCGTTCCGTCGATGACCTGTCCGGAGGGAGCCGCGCCGTCGCGCGGCGCATCGGCAGCCCGCTCACGCTGGGCCGGGATCAGCGCAACATCGGCCGAGGCCAGCCAGCGCGTGGCATCACCGAGGCCGACCACGACTCCGCCCTCACGGACGAAATCACGGATCGCGCTGGCGCCGGAGCTGCCCAGCGCGTCGGCCAAACCGCCATAGCCCTGCTCGGGCAGGATCAGAACATCGTAATTGCCGAGCTGGGCCCGGCCGACGGACGAGGTCCGGATCACCGAGACGGGAATATCGTATCGGCGTTCCAGCACATAACGCGTGGCGCCAGCCGACGTCGGATCGGTACCCTCGTCCCACAGCATGGCGACGCTGGGCGCGCGCAGGGTGCGGAAATTGGCGCTGCCCGGATTGGGGCCTTCATCGACCCAGCTCGAGGCCATGCCTTCAAAGCGGGCACCACTCTCGGCGGCGAGGCGATTGATCAGGGCGTCAAGATCATCCGGCGCGCCATGCCGCGGCACCACGACGGAGCCGCGCGGGAAACGACGTTCGCCGATACGGAAAGGCGCATCCGTCGTGCGCATGGCGACGCCAGCCTGCCCCAGCGCCGCAACCAGGCGGGCCTGACCGGCATCGGTCCACGGGATCACATACCCCCACTCGGCGCTGTCGGTCGTGGTCACACGCTCGATCGGCATTTCCGGCTCGACGGCCTCGGTGGCGATCGAGGGCGTGCGGCGGCAGGTAGTGGCCTCGACATTATTCATCAGTGGCAACGACCAGGCGGTCACATCGTAGAGTTCATGACCGAGCCCCTCATCGCGGCGACGTTCCTGCTCCGCCATGAAGTCGGCCGGCAGATCGGTCGTCGCTTCCAGAAGCGTGCGGGCCAGACGGCCAGACGGCTGGTCGAAGCGGACCAGGAAGCCGCCCTCTTCAAACCTTACACCACAGGCGGAGCTGCCCGGGGCAACCCGGCCGACTTCGATCCCCTGGGCAGCCAGATTGCGAGCCATGCGCTCGGCACCCCAGCGATTGCCGGCAATCGACAGCATCATCGCCTGCGGATCATCCGAGCTCGAGGCCGCGCCGGCCCGGAAGGCGACGAAATCCGAGAGGAAACGGGCGCGGTTCTCGGCCACGACCTGAGCGGTGGAAAGTGAGGCAACGAAATGGTGGTCAACACCATCGGCATAGGTCAGCAGCGAGCCATCGCGGCGACGCCATTCCAGACCACGGGCTGAGCCCTGCTCGTAAGTCATGGCGACCGCGCCCTGCAGGGTCGGCCACATGTCACCATAGCCCGGATAGAAGGCGTCATAGACCTCGCGCGTAAAATAGGCATAGCCGAAACGGTCGAACCACTCACCGTGATTGCGACCAATCAGCGCCTGCGCATCGCGCTGCGACTGGACGATCTCCGGATTGAAGGGTTCGGCCGAGGGCGCGAAGAAATAGGTGCTGTCACCGCTCATCTCATGCGCGTCGACCACGACGACCGGGCGCCAGTCGAGAATGGCGTCGGTCCGTCCGCGGGTCTCCGGCTGGGTCCGTGCGAACCAGTCACGATTGAGGTCGAAGAGGTAGTGATTATAGCGCCCGCCCGGCCACGGCTCGTCATGCTCGGCCGTATAGCGATCGTCGCTGGAGTCCAGACCACGGGCAGCGCGGAAGGACTGGATGAAGCGATTGCGACCATCCGGGTTCTGGGTCGGGTCGACGACCACAATCGTGTTCTCGAGAATGGTGTCGACCATGGGATCGTCCTGGGCCGCCAGCAGGTGATAGGCGGTGCGCAAGCCAGCGTCGGTCGAGGAAATCTCATTGCCGTGGACGCCATAGGACAGCCAGACGACCGCGGGCAGGTCCGCAATCAGCGCCTCGCGACTGGCCGCATCGAGCCCGCGCGGATCCGCGAGACTGGCCAGACCCGCACGAATATCATCGGCCCGGGCGAGCACATCGGGGCTGGCGATAATGGCATAGGCCAGCGGGCGGCCTTCCCAGCTGCGCGCGTACTCGACCACGCTGACGCGATCCGGGGCGGCCGCTTCGAGCGTGTAGAGATAGTCGATCGCGTCTTCAGGCGGGGTGATCTCCTCGCCAAAATCATAGCCGAACGCGGTACGGGAATCCGGGATCGCCGGATCATAGCGAACCTCGAAGGGAGACGTCTGAGCCAATCCGGCTCCGGTCGCGGTGATCAGAAAAAGACTGGCAGACAGAATGGCGCGATACATGGAATTCCCCGGAACAACGAAGACCTCAATAGATACGGTTTTGCCACGTCGGGGAAAGCCCCCGGCCCAGCAAATCAGGGCGTGACAATCGGAAAATCGGGTTGCGGTTGCTCCAGCATGGCAAAGAAGCCGAGCAGCGCGATCCGGTCGCCGCGGACAGAAAACTCGTCCGATCCGATCATGTCCATCACCCCGGCCTGCTGTTGCAGCAGCCGCAACCAGAAGCCCCGTGTCAGGGTGACGCTGGCGTCGGCGCCCTCAACCGGATCGGCCCGACGGTGATGCATGACGCCGTTCGACAGGCTGACGACATGGGTCTCGCCGACATCGGAGAAGATGAAATTGAACACCCGGTCCTGGCCGGCTGCACGCTCGCCATCGAGACGGGTCGCCATGGCGGAGAAGAACAGGTCGAGCGGAATGGCCTGCAGCATGGCCGTCCCGGCCGCCGTGGCGTCCAGGGCTTCCACACCATTCCGCAATTCATAGGCGCCGGTCAGATAGTTGTCCCGCCATGGCGCTGATTCCGCCGCATAACCCAGTTGCTCATAGGCCCGGGCCAGGGTGTCGCGAGCGGTTTCATTGTCAGGTTCGGCGAATACTGCGTGCTGTGCCAGCTCCGCCGCCCAGCGATACTCGCCCGCTTCGAGAGCCTCCAAGGCGCGCGCATTGACACCCTCAACGCCGCCCATGGCCGCCACATAGCGCTGCGCAGCCTCGACGCGCGGAAGCGGGTCGAGATGGGCGGGCACGCCATCATACCAACCGAAATAGCGCTGATAAACGGCCCGGGAATTATGCTTCAACGTCCCGTAATACCCCTGCACGGCAAACACGTCGGCGAGACTGTCCGGCAGGGTGATCGCCTCGGCGATCGCATCCGGCCCGAGACCTTGGGCGGCCAGCCGGAGGGTCTGGTCATGGATGTATTTGTAGACATCCCGCTGGGCCGTGAGGAAGTCGGCGCTCTCGGCCTCGCCCCAGACCGGCCAGTGATGGCTGTTGAAGATGACCTCGGTGCGCGGGCCAAAGCGCCGGAGGGCCTCATCGATGGCCCCCGACCAGGCCACGGCATCGCGCACCTGGGCGCCCCGGAGCGTGTAGAGATTGTGCATGGTCCGCGACACCAGCTCCGCCCCGCACCAGGCCTGCAGGTCCGGGAAGAAGACCGTCAACTCGGCCGGCGCCTCGGTTTCGGGGGCGTATTGGAATTCCATCCTGATGCCATCAATCTCCAGCGTCTGGCCGGTCGTATCGATGATCTGGGTCGGCAGCGCGATTGTATGCGTGCCCAACGCGGGATGTTTCCCCAGCCCTGCGCCGACATGGCCACGCGGCGAGCGGGGTAGCTGCGTTCCGTACATGTAGCCGGCCCGCCGCCCCATCACGATGCCGGCCATCACGTTTTCGCTGACCGAAGCCTCCAGGAAACCGGCCGGGGCGATGATCGGCGTGTCCGGTCCCGCGACAGCACCGACACCGCCGAAATGGTCGATATGAGAGTGAGTCAGGATGACCGCACTGATCGGGCGCTCACCGAGTTCCCGGTTCACCAGGTCGAGGGCGGCCCGGGCTGTCTCCACCGAGGTCAGGGGGTCGATGATGATGCGTCCGGTCTCACCGTCGATCACCGACATGTTGGCAAGGTCATAGCCCCGTACCTGGTAGATTCCCGGAACCACCTCGAACAGGCCGTGTATTTGGTTGAGCGCGGCCTGCCGCCACAGACCGGGATGGACACTGGCCGCGGGGTCGTTCTCCAAAAAGGCATAATCCTGCGGACGCCAGATAATTTCGCCATCGGGATTACGAATTTCGAGCGCTTCGTCGCGACCGATATAGCCGCGCATCGCCAGTGCCTCGTCATCGCTGTCGATGGACGCAATCCGCCCCGCCACGGCAGAATTCGCACGGGCTGTGGACGCGTCCGCCGGATTGAATCCGGCCGCATCCGGGCCCGCCATGTCGGTCATCGGCGCGGGCACGGACACACCCTCCCCGCAACTCGCCAGCACCAGGCAAAGCCCCACCAGTACACGCGTTATCGGCCGCATGGCCCCCTCCCGAGAACAGTGTTCACCTTAGTTTAGCGACCCTTTCCGCGAATGGCGATGCCATTCACAAGTGATTGGATGACAAGCAACCGAATTCGCTGGCATTTTCGTCGAAGCTCACTAGGCTTCGCGTGGTTGGTTCCGGACAAGACGAGCCAGCCGCCCCCCGCAGGAGACCGCATGACGCCCGATCCGGCCTGGAATGCTGCCCTCACCGATCTGGGAATCCAGAACGGTGCGGCGCGCCTGGACCTGACCCGCCAGGCGGAACGGAACCGGGTCTCCGCCGGGTCAGTCATCATCTCGCAAGACGAGGCTGACGACAGGGTCTTTCTGCTTCTTGATGGCCGCGCGCGTGTTGTCCTGCTCTCCGAGAATGGCCAGGAGATCTGGCTTGACGCCTTTGAAGCCGGCACCGTCTTCGGTGAACTGGCGGCGCTGACAGGGCAGCCCAGGATCTCGGGTATCATCGCAGAAACGGCGTGCGATCTTGCGGTCTACGAGGGCAAGGCCTTCTTCGAGCTGATGCGGGCTCATGGCGAGTTGGGCCTGGCGCTCTCGCGCATACTGGCCCGACGGGTCCAGCACACAACCCAGCGCATGTTCGAATTGTCTGCCCTGTCAGCGCCCGGCCGCATCTATGCCGAGCTGCTGCGCATGTCGCGGCCGGTCGGGTCCGATGGCCGGGCCCGGACGATCACACCGGCGCCGTCAATGAAGGAGCTGGCAATGCGGGTCAACTCGACCCGCGAGACCGCGTCTCGCACGGTCAACGACCTGCAACGCAAAGGTCTGCTGGACAAGGTCAAGGACAGGATCGAGCTTGTGGATCCTGACCAGCTAGATCGACTGCGCGGCTCGAGCTGATCGGCTCCGGCGTAGATTGGCGGCGGCATTGAGCGGCAAGGCCCTGAGGGCGTAGAGGCGATATTCCGGCATCAGCGCGTCAATCCGGATCTGGCCGACATACTCGCTGCGAAACGCCTCAGACGACATGGCAAGCGCTGCCGCAAAGGCTTCACTCACAAAGATCGATCCGGGAACGGTGACCGCCTCGATCCGGGCCGCCACCGCGACCTGCCCGCCAAACAGGGACGGGCGCTTCTGCAACGGATCCTCGCCCTCATGCACGGGCCCCAAATGCCCGGCAATCCGCAGACCGAGCGAGGTCGGCAATTGAAGATCACGCATATTGATCGCAACAAAAGCCTGGCGCAGGGCTTCGGCCGCGCGCGCTGCCTGCTCAACGGTTTCAAACGCGAGAAACATGCCGTCGCCCCAGCTGTCCGCATGGACTGCGGGTTCAGCCAACTGGTCGCAACAGCGGGCGAGCGGCTTGAGGACCGTCTGCACAAAATGAGGCACCCGATCGTCCGGCACCGCCGAAGAGCCGGCAATATCGAGGAAAAGCATGGCGCGCATCACAGGTTTGAAACCGGGTTCCAGATCAGCCGCCGGCAGCGGCTTGCCCGGGTTCGGGTCGCGGACCCCCGGATAATCAATGCGAACCTGCTCGAGCCCGCAACCGGCCCAGACTTCACCATCATGAAGGGTCCCGAACCCGGCAACCGGTTCCATGCCCGGGGCCTCGGCGACCAGCAGCTGCAAGGGCGCGGTGGCAAGCACGTCGGCCCGCATGCGGGCGAGGCCCATGGCCACGAGGCTGGCGAAGTTCAGCGCAGCCGCTGACAGGATGCGGCGGTCCGTCGTCAGCTCGACGACCTTCTCCGCCCGGTCGAGGCAAGCCTCGAAGCGCCGGACCCAGGCATCGCCGAACGGGCGAACGGAGGCTGCCATGAAAACCGGCACGGGAACGGGCAGAACGACATTCAGTTCGCAGCCGTGCGCCAGTGCCGCCTCGGCAATCACAATATCGGAGCCGGCCGCCAGTGCCCCGTGGACCGGTCCGACATGATGGCGGGACAGCATCGCATCAACCACGTCTCGCAAGCGGTTTTCCTGCCCGGGATCAAGCTGCCCGTCGCCCTGCCCCTGACCGAAGATATGACCGGCAAAATGGGTGGGGCGCGGCGGCTCAAGCTCTGTCAGCCAGTCGGCATCCAGACCCAGCACACCGACCAGCAGGCGCAATTGGCGGAGGGTCGTCGCATGGGCGAGATGATTGTCGGGATCCTGGCGGAAGGCATGGCGGAGGGTCGACCGCGCAGCCGAAAGGTCTCCGAGCAGCAGATAGGCTTCGGCTTGTGACGCATGTCGGTAATAAGCCTGCTCCGCGCTCCCATCAGCCCCCTCAAATCCCCCGAACAGGACCTGCCGCGCATAGGTTTCCGCCGGACCCGGCTCACCGGCGAGCATGAACATGCTTGCGGCGTTCACTGCAGGATAATGCCCACCGGTCCGGGTATGAACATCGGCATATTTGCGGGCGCTGTCGCGGGCGCGGCGCGCGAATTCAAACCCCGAGGTTTCCAGTGTGAGCGCCTTCGCGAGGCGTGCCCCGATCGCGAGGCAGTCCTCATCGTGCCTGACCTCGGCGAGGCGATAATCATGATAGGCGTTTGCCGCCCGTTCCAGGGCACCTGACCGGATCAGGCAAAGGACGGCGCGGTGTTGCAGCCAGATGTCGCCGGGGCTGTCCTGCAGACCGTCCTGGCAGAGATCGTAAGCCCGGGCGAGGTCGCCTTGATTGAAGCGCTCCAGGATCCGTTCACGCACAACGAACCTCCCGGACCGGAGCGGCCGGCAACCGGGTGGGCGCTGGATCAGGGCGGCGAGAGGCGGACTGCGGGATCGATGATGATCCGTGTGGTCTGGTTACCCGCGTCCTGGGACGCATTGATGAAGAGCGCAAATTCATAAACGGCTTCGGCTTCGACCGGCCTGGTCTGGATCTGAAAACTGTAAGGCTTGCAGCTTTCACCATTCAGGGTCAGCCAGTCCAGTCCGCAAAACTGGCTTACCGCGGCCGGATCGAGCAGTTTCATGCGGGCCTTCTCGAACCCCCAGCCGGAAACATGAAGATTGAAGATGATGCGGGTCCGCCCGTGGACGCTCTGGTCGAACGGACAGGGATTCTCGGCAGAACAGGGAGTCCACAGCCCCGCCAGGGCGGCGGCGAGGGCGGTGCGCAAGGTTGAGGCGTCGGCATTTCGAAACTCATTCACAGTCTCGGCGAAGACAACGAAAATCTGTGAAATCTCGGCATCATCAAACAACTCACGACCGACATCGCTGCCGTTCATGACCGTGAAACCGTCAGTCGCCTGGGCGATAAGACTGATTTGTGTCTGGGTCGGGGTCAGGCCGCAGGCGCCTGACAGGTCTTCCTGCATGATGGACCCGTCAAACGCGTCCTTGATCGTTCCGGCCATAGGGTTTCCCTCTGAGGCGTAGGCTGGTCCTGACCCGGTATCCGGATCGAATGTCTCTAGTCAGCAGACAGGAGCGCACGCTCGAGTGAGCGCCGCGCATAGTCGAGTTCCGAGGTTGAATCCGTGCGAATCCGGTTACGAATAGGCTCGAGCCGACGCACGACATCTTCGCGGATACGGCGTGCCTGTGCCAATTGGCCCTGGGCTTCGAGCGCATCGGCGAGCGTGTTGGCACCGGCGGAATAGTAGTAGGGAGCCCGCTCAAGCGCCCCGGCCCAATCATCGACCTGCCCCAGCGTCGCAAGCATGTGCTCGACCGAGGCCTGCGCGGCCGCGTAATCACCGCGGGCGGCAAAAATACGGGCTTCGATCAGACTTGCGTGCAGTCGGGTTACAGCAAACCGGGCGCCTTCAGCCGAGCCCCAGGAATCATGGGCCATGAAACCGGTCGCGGCGACGTAAGCATCTCGCGCGGCTTCGATGCGACCGCCATAGATCTCGGCCTGGGCAAGCCAAAGGCGTTGACGCACCCCGATAAGACGCCATTCCAGGTTCTCCGGATCATGGGCAATCAGGGTCGCCGCTTCGAGCGAAGCCGGCTCAAGGATTTCAAGCGCGCCCTCAATATCGTCCTGCGATGTCTGGTCACCGGTAGCGATCAGGAGACGCGCCAGCGCATATTCTGCTGCGATCGCCCCGCGCCTTGCGTGCCAGTCATTGGTCGGATCCGGGCGCCCGCTATCGTAGAGGGCAAGCTGTTCGCGAAGAATGCTGATGGCCGCGTCCCGGCCGTCCGTGATCTCCGAAATCGACGCCACCCAGGCCAGGGTCTCGACGACCTCCATCCACGCCGCATTGCTGTCGGGCTGGGCCTCGGCAATCACACGAAACTGCTCGAGGGCCGCCGTCGCGGGAATGAGGGCATCATGCCAACGCCGCTGGGCGACCTGCAGGGTTCCAATATTCGAGTGGGCGTAAGCGACCTCAGCCTGCCATTCGGGATTGTCCGGATCGATTTCGATCAGCTGGTTGGCGAGATCCCGATACTCGACAAAGCGGCGCTCGGCCATGTCCAGATCGGCACGGCGCCAGGCGAAATACCCGACCCAGTAACTGCTTTGAGCGTGCTCATAAATCCGCGCCGGCATGGTCGGCTCGACCGCAAGAATGCGACTGGTCGACTGGTAGGCAATGCGAAAATGCTCGTAGGCATTGTCCAGATCGCCCTGCGCACTGTCGATCTCGCCCAGCAAATGGAAGGCTCGCGCCCGTCGACCAAGCTCGTCAGTCGTCATCGCCCCCTCGCTTTGACGATCATAATACTCGATCACCTTGGCACCGACCGCATCGAGCGCGTCCAGGCGGCCCACGGGTTCGAGATTGTCTCTCAGGTCATTCAGCATGAACTCAATGAGGTCCTCGGCCTCGGCCTTGCGCCGCTCCGCCTCGGATCGCGCCGAGACAGCGAGCAGCGTCAGTGTAGACATGATAACCGAAAGCAGGATCAATCCACCTGTGATGGCGGTCACACGGCGTTGTCGTCTCTGGAGGTCGCGCTGGATAAGCTCATCCAGACTGAGACCCAAAAGCCCCGCGACAAGCTTGAGAAGGGCCATGCGGCGCCCATCGGCTTGTCGACGCATATCGGCTGCAACCGGCTCGGTGGTCACGCCGTTGGCGCCTGCCTCAAGAAGGGCTTCGGGGAAACACGCCTCGCCCGGTTCGGCATCCGGACCTGCATCAGGGTTGCCTTCGAGCACGGCGGCCAGAACTGTTCCGGCGGGATTGAGATGTCGGTAAGCGCGGATCTCCTCATTCACCCAGCGCGACGCCGCAGCGGCGGGTGAGCAAACCACGATGAGGGCGTCGGAATGGGTCAGCGCGTCGCGGACCGAGGCCGTCAGATCGCCCGCTGCAGCGAGGTCTTCACGGTCCCGGAAAACCGGCGTCAGACGGCGCGGGACGGGGCCCTGCGCCGCGTCCCGTCCGACGAGGTGCGACGGCACCACATAGGTCTCAAGCTGGCGGTGCAGCCAGCGGGCAAAGCCCTGATCCCGATGGCTGTAGCTGATAAACGCCCGATAGCGTGTCCCCGCACTCATGCCCTCTCCCCGAAGCGCCCGACCCGAAAAGACCCGGCCCCCAACACTGCCCCGCCCATCATTGGCGCTTACCGGATCGCGTGCAACCGCTGGAGGTCGCGTTCACACTTGGCAAACTCAGCTTTCAACACGTTTTCCTTGCCAGGATGGCGAGTACGTGAGCCCAAGGCCAATCGTTTCGCTGATATTCCGGTTGGGACGGCTGCCGACGGCGTATCGACACACCTTCGTCCAGCCAAGAGCTGTCGAAGACCGGGGGCGGCGGGGCGCAAGGCGAAGTTGGGGCTTCGCTTGGGCAAGGTCGTGCGCCCCGCCCATCCCGCTCCGGCCGACCGGAGGCGGGAGTTTGGGGCCGCTCGCAGAGCGGTGGGGAAAGACTATCCCCCTGCGACCCTGCCGCCTGTGATGACGGTCACGATCTCAAATATTTTGGATCAGGAAGCCCGTTGCGACACCTCAAGCTCGATGAGCTCGATGGTCACGCCACCGAACCCGGCCCGGGTATGCAGCCGCACCGGAAGATAAGCGCCGTCCCCGGCGACCGGTGCCAGCCACAGGACCAGAGGGTGCCGCAGCTCTGATTCGCTCGGGTAGTCCTCCGGGTCATAGCCCGATATGGGCTCATACCAAGCTTGGCAGATCAGCGCCTCGCCGCGCCAACCGCGGGTCCGGACGCGCTCGCGCCCTACCGTTTCCAGACGAAGGTCATAGCGCGCCTTGCCATCAAAGACCGGTAGACGCCCTGTGCAGCCTTCACCGCCCTCCAGTCGTCTCGATAGCTCGAAAAAGGCCGTTATCGGGTCGATCACACGGGTCCGGTCAGCCTCGCTGGCCGGCGGAACGCCAAGGGATCCAAACGGCGGCTCGACCTCGGATCGGGCCACTGGGCCGGCAAAGTCGACGCGGACCGAGCGAATTTTCGATCCGGTCCGCTCCACATGACCATACACCGCCGGCTCGCGTTCACCGTTTACGCCCGAGCCACGCACCTCGGCGCGGATGTCAAAATCGGTGAAAAGCGCGGCAAGACCGGCGGCTTCGATATAGCCGTCTGCCGCATAGCCATTTGGGCCAAGCTGCGCGTTGAGCGTGATCTCTCCGACCTTGAAGACCAGGACCGACGACGCATAGCGCGCGGACAGCTGAACGCCCGACACGCCGACAGGCGGCGCCGGGTCACGCGCATCCGCATCAGCGCCACTCCTCGACGCACCGAGCCCCAAAGAAAGACCGACACAGGTCGCAACGACCAAGAGGGAAACTCGCATGGCATCCTTCCGCACACTCCGAGACAGCCGAAACTATCGGGCCGCTGCGGCAGGATGATGGCAGGTCAGGCGGGAATCAATCCGGCCTCGACCCGGGACGCCGAAACGAGGCCCGGGATGGCAAGCGCGCCCTCCTCTGCCGGCCCGGCCAGCTGCCGGAACCCGGAGAAGAGTTCCCGGCCCATACCGGCCTGGACCATCGCCGGCGCGGTCGCCAGATCCCGCGCCTCAAATCCGTCCGCCACGATCGCCAGTTCGCCGGTGTTCGCGTCGAGGCGGATGACATCGCCATCGCGGACACGGGCCAGCGGTCCGCCGAGCGCGGCCTCCGGGCTGACATGGATGGCAGCGGGGACTTTGCCGGAGGCGCCCGACATGCGGCCATCGGTGACCAGCGCCACCTTGAAACCGCGATCCTGCAGCGATCCGAGCGCCGGGGTCAGCTTGTGGAGTTCCGGCATGCCATTGGCGCGCGGCCCCTGGAAGCGCAGGACCGCGATGAAGTCACGATCAAGTTCGCCGGCCTTGAAACGATCCATGAAGCTTTCCTGGCTCTCGAACACAACGGCCGGGGCGTGGACCACGCGATGTTCCGGCTTGACCGCCGAGACCTTGATCACGGCACGGCCGAGCGGTCCCTCGAGCAGTTTCAGCCCGCCATCGGCGGAAAACGGATCGGAGACCGGACGGACAATGGACAGGTCGGCCGAAACCTCGGCCGCCGGTTGCCACATCAGACCATCGCCGTCCGGCAGGGCGTCGCTGGCATAGGCGCGCAGACCCTGGCCCATGACCGTCCTGACATCCTCGTGCAGCAGGCCGGCATCGAGCAATTCACGGATCACGAAACCCAGCCCGCCCGCGGCATGGAAATGGTTCACATCGGCGGGGCCATTTGGATAGACCCGGCATAGTAGCGGGGTGATCGAGGCCAGTTCGTCGAAGTCGGTCCAGTCGATGACAATGCCGGCCGCTCGGGCGATGGCAATCAGGTGGATGGTATGATTGGTTGACCCGCCGGTTGCATGCAGGCCCACGATGGCGTTGACGATGGCCCGCTCATCCACGATCTCGCCCATCGGGGCATAATCGGCCTTGTCGGCGGTAATGGCCGCAGCGCGCTGTGCAGCGGCTCGGGTAAAGGCCGCGCGCATGGGATCCGCAGGATTGATGAAAGCAGAACCGGGGATGTGGAGCCCCATGATCTCCATCAGCATCTGGTTGGAATTGGCGGTCCCGTAGAACGTACACGTGCCCGGTGAGTGGTAGCTCTTGCTTTCGGCATCCAGCAGGGCGTCACGGCCGACCTTGCCCTCGGCAAAGAGCTGGCGAATCCGCGCCTTCTCCGGGTTGGGCAGACCGGAGCGCATCGGTCCTGCCGGCACAAAGATGACCGGCAGGTGGCCAAAGCGCAGGGCGCCGATCATGAGGCCAGGCACAATCTTGTCGCAGACGCCAAGACACAAGGCGGCGTCGAACATGTTGTGCGACAGGGCGACCGCCGTCGACATGGCGATCACGTCGCGACTGAAGAGCGACAGCTCCATCCCCGGCTGCCCCTGGGTAACGCCGTCACACATGGCCGGGACGCCGCCGGCAACCTGCCCGACAGCGCCGACCTGGTTGAGCGCTTTCTTGATCAGGTCCGGATAGGGGGCGAAGGGCTGGTGGGCCGACAGCATGTCGTTGTAAGCGGTGATAATCCCGACATTGGCCCAGCCGCCATCTTTCAGCGCGCGCTTGTCATCGCCGCCGCAGGCCGCAAAACCGTGGGCGAGGTTTCCGCAGGACAGGGTCGAGCGGTGTCGGCCGGTTTCCCGCGCCGCCTCGATCTGGGCGAGATAGGCGCGACGCGTGGCTGCGCTGCGGTTACGGATCCGGTCAGTGACGGCGCGGAGGGTCGCGTGGATTGTCTGGGTCATGCTCATCTTCCATGCGTGCGGACGCGCCTAGTGCGCCCAGTGAATGTCCGGCCGATCCCTGTCCGAACGCAGCAGCGCCCGTATCGGCATGTCGGCAACAGGCCCGGCGCCGAGCGCGGCGTCCAGAGCGGCCTTCTTGTCATGACCGGCGAGCAGGAGAAGGCTCATTCGTGAGCCCGTCAGCGCGGCGCGGGTCAGGGTGATACGGTCGGTCAGCGCCCCCGTGACGACGGTCTGCTTGGCACGGATCGCGGCGACCGGTGCACCGGTCTCGGCCAGGGCATCATCGAGCCCGTCAGCGCGCGGGAACCAGGACGCGGTATGTCCGTCACCGCCAATCCCGAGAATGACGACGTCGGGCGGGAAGGTGACATCCGCGACCCGCGCGGCCACCACCGGCAGGCCATCCAGCGGCGTTTCACCCGGTGCCTTCAGCCCGACAAAGCGGGCGTTGGCGGCAGGCCCGGTCATCAAGGTCTCGCGAACGAAGGTCTCGTTCGATCCGGGCTCGCCCGGCTCAACCCAGCGCTCATCGACGAGAATAACCGTGACTCGTGACCAGTCGATCTCGACCCGGGCCAGGCGCTGATAGAGGGCGGTTGGCGTCGAGCCTCCAGAGACAGCGAGAACGGCCTGGCCGCGCTGCTTGATCGCATCGTCCAAGGCCACCGCAATCGGCTTCGCAAGCGCCTCGGCCATCGCCGAGGTGTCAGCGTACTCCTGCAAGCTTGCCGTGCGTTCAGGTGCCAAGGGCATCAAACCACTCCCTTTCCTCTCGGGCCAGAAGGAGGGCCGACTGTGTCGGGCCGTCAGTCCCGGCTTGATAGCCATAGAGCTTCGCCTGGCTTTCGTCCCAGGACTGGATGATGCCATCAACCCATCGCCAGGCCGCCTCGACCTCGTCACGGCGCATGAAGAGACTCAGATTACCGCGCACCACGGCCATGAGGAGACGCTCATAAGCGTCCGGATAGTCCTGCTCGAAATGCTCCGCATAGGCGAGATTGAGCGGGACATAGCGCAGCCTGAGTCCACCCGGACCGGGATCCTTGGTCATCAGCATCAGCTTCACGCCCTCGTCCGGTTGCAGACGGATCACCAGTCGGTTGGGGTGCATGGCGCCCTCGGACGCCCCCACGACATCATGCGGGATCGGTTTGAACTGGACGATGATTTCAGAGCGCCGCGACGCCATGCGCTTGCCTGTGCGCAAATAGAAGGGGACACCGGCCCAGCGCCAGTTGTCGACATGTGCCCGCACCCCGACAAAGGTCTCCGTCTGGGTATCGTGGCCGACTTCCTCCGCATAGCTGGGCACGGTCTCGCCATCGACGGCGCCGGCCTGATACTGGCCGCGCACAACGTCCTGCCCCACATTCGAGGCAGTGACCGGACGCAAAGCCTTGAGCACCTTGAGCTTCTCGGTTCGCACAGCGTCCGGCTCCAGCGAGGCTGGCGGCTCCATGGCGACCAGACAGGCGAGCTGTAGAAGATGGTTCTGGACCATGTCGCGCAGGGCGCCGGAACGGTCATAATAGCTGGCGCGCTTGCCCGCTCCCAATGATTCCGCGACCGTGATCTGGACATGATCGATCCCGTTGGCATTCCAGATCGGCTCGAACAGGTAGTTGGCGAAGCGCAGGATCAGAAGGTTCTGGACAGTCTCCTTGCCCAGATAGTGGTCGATCCGGAAAATATTGTTCTCGGGGAAGACCTCGCCGACCTTGTCATTGATGGCGCGGGCCGTGTGATAGTTCGAGCCAATCGGCTTTTCCAGGACAATGCGGGCATTGCGGGTGTTGAGCTTGTGTGCAGCGAGGCCGGCACAGACCGGCCCGTAGACCGACGGCGGCAGGGCGAGATAGTAGAGCCGGATCTTGCTCTCGTCCGGATCGAGCGCGGCGGCAAGATCACCCCAGCCGGCTGTCTCGCTGCTGACGTCCACCGAGACATAGGTGAGCCGCCGCGAAAACGTCGCCCAGGCGTCCTTGCGCTGGTCCTTCGTCTTGCCATCGATGACATGGGTGGCCGCCATTTCCTGGAAGGCTGACGATTCCATCGCATCGCGGGATGCGCAGATAATGCGGCTGTCGTCCGTGATCTGGCCATCACACCAGCGGTGGAACAAGGCCGGGATGAGCTTGCGCAAGGCAAGGTCGCCCGTGGCGCCGAAGACAACAATATCGAAGGGTTCGACGGGAACGAGTTCGGCCATGTCTGGCTTCCTGCTTGACGGTCCTCAACGCGCCGATGCCTGCATGCGCGCCACGCATGTTACCCCTAACATGGAGACCGGCGGCGGTCGACCATGATCTCCATCCTGCCACGCACGCACGCCCCGCCCCCTGTGCGCTTTGGGCGCATGCCACGATCCACGGCGACGCGCTAATGACACAATAAAAGTATGGAGACCCGAGGTCATGGCAGGCGCTTCCCCCGAATTTCTCGCCAAATATGCAATGGAGGCCGTGCCGCGCTACACCTCCTACCCTCCAGCCACGCATTTTCACGCGGGTGTCGGACTCGCGGACTGGGCAGACTGGATGTCCCGGCAGGCGCCCGCGCCGCAGACATCGATTTACGTCCACATCCCGTTCTGCAAGACGATGTGCTGGTATTGCGGTTGCCACACGACCATCCCCAATCGGCACGACCGCATTGCCCGCTACCTGGACGCCCTCGATCATGACATCTGCCGTCGGGCGGCGCTCGCGCCGGCCGATGCCCGCGTGTGTCATATCCACTTCGGCGGCGGATCGCCGGACATGCTGCGCCCGGCGGAATTCATCGCCATCATGAACCGGATCCGCACCCGCTTCACCGTCGAGCCTGATGCCGAAATCGCCGTTGAACTCGATCCGCGCGGGGTCACTCCGGATTTGTGTGCCGCCGTTGCAGAGGCCGGGGTCACGCGCGCCAGCCTCGGCGTTCAGGACCTGTCGGAGGCGGTTCAGGCCTTGATCCACCGGATCCAGCCCCGTGCCACGGTTGAGGCGGCTGCCGATATGCTCCGCGTCGCCGGAATTCGGGCGATCAACATGGACATGATGTACGGGCTGCCGGGGCAGACCTGTGACGGTGTCACGGCCACCGCCAGGGCCCTCACCGATATGGGGGCCGACCGGGTGTCGGTCTTCGGCTACGCCCATGTGCCTTGGTTCAAGAAGCATCAGCGCGCCATTCCGGAAGACCGGCTTCCCGGCGCATCAGAACGCTTCGACCAGATGATGGCGGCAGCGAATGCCCTTGCCGAAGGCGGTTACGAGGCCATCGGTTTCGACCATTTCGCGCGCCCGCAGGACCCGCTGGCTCGCGCCGCCCGCGACGGGGGACTGCGGCGCAACTTTCAGGGCTATACTACCGACCCCAGCGACCTTCTGATTGGCCTCGGAGCGTCGGCCATCAGCGAATGCGCGCAGGGATATGTCCAGACCGAGACCGACCCGGTGCGCTACGCCGAACGGGTAAGCTCGGGGCAGGACATGCTGGTACGCGGTGTCGCCCGTACGCCAGATGACTATGCGACCGGCCTGCGACTGGCGGACCTCCTGTGCCGTTTTGCCCTGCCGCTCAGCCCCGACGATGATCTCGACGCCCTTGCCGACATGATCGCTGACGGCCTCGTCAGGCGAATGGGTGACCAACTCACCGTCACCGCAGCGGGCAAACCCTATGTCCGCAACCTGGCGGCCCGGCTCGACCCGGCTTTCCGCGTCGCGGCGCAACAGCACAGCGTCGCGGTCTGACGCCATAGGTCCGACACCATAAAGGGGAGGACATCCCGCGGTACCAAGCCTATAAAACCGTATTGCGTTCCACGGTGACCCGGTTTGAAAACCGCCCTTCTCCCAGCCCTTGTCATACTGTTCAGTGCCGCGGCAAACGCCGAACCGTTGGCGCAGATACCGGGTATGCGCGACGCCGAGCTGCAGGCGGCACTGGTGATCGCGATCGGCGAACGGGACATGTCGGCTGATACGCCGGCGACCAGCGCCATGCGCGACGCGCGCACAGCCGCCGAGCGGGCGCGCCGCCTGTTGCGCTCCCGTGGCTATTACGCGGCCCGGGTTGACCCTTTTGTCGACGAGCGCCAGGGCGCCAGCCTGCGCGTGCTCCCCGGACAGCAGTTCACTATCCGGCAGGTCGATGCCGCCGCGGCCGGCGACAATGCCGCCAGAAGCCATGCCCTCGAGGCGGTAACCCTGACACCCGGTGCCCCCCTGCTGGCCCAACCCGTGATCGATGCCGAAGCCCGTGCGCTCCGCGCCTTGCATAATGAGGGCTGGCCGGATGCCGAGCTGCTCGAGCGGGATGTCATCGTCGATCATGCCGGCCAGGACGGCCTTATTACCTTCCGCTTCCTGCCCGGCCCGTACTCGCGCTATGGCGAGGTCAGCCGCGACACAGCGGTCTGGGATCCGCAATTCATCGCCCGCATTTCGCCGCTGGAGCGAGGAGCCGTGGCGAACCGGGAGGAGATGCAAACCTATCAGCGACGGCTCGACAGCCTGGCCAGCGTCCGCTCGGCTCGGGTGACACTCGGCGCACCGGTCGATGGCACAGACGAAAGACCGATCGAAATTACGCTCACCGAAGCCAACCGCCACACGATCGAGACCGGCCTCAGCTACTCGACCAGCGAAGGGCCGGGCGGCGATGTGCGCTGGACCCGACGCAACATGTTCGGGCGTGACGAGACACTCACCCTGTCCGCCACGCTGGCGACGCTGAACCAGTCCGCGACAGCACGGATCGATCGGCCGCACTGGAGGCGCTACGCACAGACCCTCTTCCTGCATTCCGGCCTGGTCCGGGAAACCACGGATGCCTACGACCAGGAGGAGATCGAAGCCGGGATCGGCGTCAATCGGCGGGACGGGCGCCGGACCTACGGGGCGGGGCTGTCATTCGACACCTCTCGGGTCACCGATGTCGCCGGCGAGCGCGACATCGTGACGGCCGCCTTTGACCTGAGTGGAGGCTATGACAGTCGCAATGATCCACTCGACCCGACCGAGGGCCTTCGCGCGTCCCTGCAGCTTACGCCGGCCCTGACCTTCGGCGACTCTGATGACCGCTATGTCCGGATCGATGCCCGCGCTGCCGGCTACCTTCAGCTCAACGATGCCCTCGTGGCCGCGACCCGGATCCGGCTCGGCTCGGTCCTGGGCACGTCGGCCGCGCGTCTCGGCGCTGACCAGCGCTTCTTCGCCGGCGGGGGCGGGTCGGCGCGCGGTTTTGAATATCAGTCTCTAAGCCCGATCGGCAGCGATGGCCGGCCCTTCGGCGGGCTGTCCGTCGTCGAGCTCAGCACCGAGTTGCGGTGGCGGGTGACGCCGAAATGGGGGGCGGTCGCCTTTGTCGACAGCGCCATAGCGTCGGACCAGAATACGCCGGACTTCAATACCTTGCGGAATGCTGTGGGGATTGGTGGACGCTATTACTTCGACTTTGCACCGGTCCGGATTGACCTCGCCATGCCGATCGAAAGGCGCTCGGGCGAGCCGGCTTTCCAGATCTATCTCAGTCTCGGTCAGGCTTTCTGACCATGCCCGCGCTCACCCTGATACGTCGCCTGGCGATTTGGACCGGTGTGGTGCTTCTGGGGCTGGCCTTGCTGGCGGCGGGCTTGCGTCTTGCTGCCGGGCAGGCGCCCGGGCGCTGGCTGATCACCAGCCAGCTGGACGGACGGGATATTCCCGGCGCCGGGCGGATTTCCATCACCGGCGTGTCGGGCGATCCGCTTTCGCGCCTGCGGATCGAGCGGCTGACCCTGAGCGATGACGAGGGTGTCTGGCTGATCGCCGAGGACATCATTCTGGGATGGCGGGCCCGCAGCGTCATCACCCAACCGGTCCGGATTGACGCGCTCACCATCGAACGCCTGGCCGTTGCACGGCGACCGATCCTGACCGGCGCGGCGGAGACGTCAGCCAATGCCGGCAGCAACGGACGGGCATCCCTGCCACCGGTCGACCTCACGCAATTCACCCTCGCCCGGCTCGAGCTGGCCGAGGGTGTGGCCGGTCCGCAAGCCGCACTTTCGATCAACGCCAGCGGCCGCCTCCGGCCCGGGACCAGCCGCCTCGCCCTCAACGCCGAACGCCTCGACGCCCCGGGCGACCGTGTCGAAGCCGCCCTGACCATTGATGCCGACGGCGTTTCCGGGACCCTGTCGGCGACCGGGGAGGCAGGCGGAACGCTGGCTGCCTTGCTGAGCATGGAGGGGCATGCCGTACGCATTGACGGGACGTTGAGCGGCACGCCGGAGAGCGGCGGTGGCCAGCTCGCCCTGTCGGGAGACGATGAGGCCTGGGCGGATGCCGAAATCCGCTGGGACCCGGCAAGCTGGCTCGTCAACGCGGACATTCGCGCGGCGCGCTGGGGTCTGGTCCCCGAACCCCTTGCCGCAGAAGTCGCCGAAGTCCAGGCCCGGGCCGAAGGCAGCCGGGCCGGTGGATTCGCGATCGACCGGCTGATCCTGGAGACCGGCGAAAGCCGGCTATCGCTGCGGGACGTGATGGCGCCGCTGATCGAGGCTGAATTCGATATCAGCCCGGCGCTGCTGGAGCGGTTGTCGGACCAGCGGGTTGCAGCCCGCTCCCTGACCGGCACCGCGACCATCGCCCGCGTCGGGGGGCTCGATATCCAGCTTCGACCCGACATCGCAGGACTGGTACTGCCCGGCCTCGAGATCGGTCAGGTCGAAGGCGCTATCGGCATCACCCTCCCCGGCGGGCATCCACGCCTCGCCCTTGATCTCGGACTGCAGGCCGTGCGCACCGGCCAGGCCGAGATTGATCGGCTGGCGGGGGACAGGCTTCAGGTGTCCGGCATTGTCAGCAATCCGGACTCCGGGACCGGCTGGCAGATCGGCCCGGGCCTTATCCTGACCTCGGACGTCGCGAGCGCCACCGTCGACGCCCGCCTGCCGAGCGGATCGGAGTGGCCGGTTGGCGAGATGTCGGCAGAGATCAGCGACACGGCCCTTTTGCGCGCCGGGATTGGCGGCCCGGCGCGCGCAACAGTCACGCTCGCGGCGGACCGATCCATCGCGGTGAGCCTCGATGGCCGTGACATGCTGTGGCCGGACAGCACCCGATCCCTCCTCGATGGCCTCGTCGCCGACGCGCGCCTCTCACCCTCTGACGAGGGGTGGGAGATCAGCGCCTTCAATGCCCGCAGTCCGTCCCTCGATCTGACCCTTACGGGTCGCTTCAATGATGCAACTGACTGGCAGGCCGGCGGCGATCTGGCGCTGGTCGGCGCCCTGCCGGTAGCTGCGATCGAGATTGATGGCGGCCTGGCGACGGCATTCCGCCTGGTCCGGGACGCCGATGGACTCAGCCTCCGCTCGGTGACCACAAGCCGGCAATTGCAGGCTGGCCCTGTGATGCTCGGCGCACCACGCCTGGCTGTGGAGGGCCTGTTGCTCGGTCCCGCCGAGGATGAGCCGCCGACGCTGGACTGGGCCTTCACGGCTGACCGCGAGGCCGGGGCCATTGCGCTGGACGGCCAGCTGAGCCTGGCGACCGACGCGACCACGCTCACCCTTGCCCGTGGCCAGGTCGGTGCGGTCCGGCTGACCGGGTCGGCCCGGCTTGCCGACCAGTCCCTCACCGTGACCGTGAACGCCAACCGGACCGATTACATCTCCCTGGTAGCCAACTTCGGCGGGCAGCTGGACGATCTGATGACCGGCGTGCTCGACGCCAGTCTGTCGCTCGACCCGCAGCGCCTCGGCGCGGCCGATCTCAATGCCGCGACCCTCACCCTTGTCGGCCCGCTTTCGGAGATTGCGGTGAACGCCCGGGCAGACGGCCAGATGCGCAGCAATTTCGACATTTCGGCAACCGGGGAGGTCAATCTGCGCGATGATGGCGTCGCGGTCAGCCTGTCCCCGTCCGGCAAATGGGCCACGCATAACTGGGCGACACAGGAGCCGATCCGGGTCGCAACAGGAGCAGACGGCCTGACGGCCTCGGCGATTTTCACGCTGGGCGGCGGGCGCGTGGAGCTCGACCTTCAGACGGCGGGACTGAGCCCGATCGCCAGCCTGACCGTCGACAGCCTGCCGGTCGGGGTTCTCGCCGACATCGCCGCCATGCCCTCGACCGCAGGGGTCATTTCCGGCGCTGCGGATCTGCGCGAGCGTGAAGGCATCTGGCGCGGCAGCGCGCAGCTGGAAGCCAGCGGCCTGCTCGCCGCGGACCTGCCTGACATGCCCGAGCTGACCCTCAGTGCCAACGCCTCGATCGAGGATGAGGCCCACGTCGTCCTGCGTCTGACCGGAGGCGGTCTTGTCGCGCGGGGCGAAGTGACACGCGCTGGTCCGACCACCGACATTGCCCACCTGCAAGGCGATGCCGACACGCCGCTGTCCGGGCTGATCGAGGCCAATGGCGCGCTGATGGCGCTGGCGGCTCTCTTCCTGCCGTCGGATATCCTGCTGGAAACCGGCGAGATCGAAAGCCGTCTGGCTATTTCGGGCACCGTCGGCGAGCCTCATCTCGACGGCGCAGTCGCACTGCGTGACGGCCGCATCAATGCGACAACGGCCGGCAGCCTGGTGACCGGTCTGGATGTCGATCTGACGCTGTCCGAAACCAGCATTGAGCTGACCCGTCTCGCGGCTTCGGATGGTCGTGAAGGCACACTGTCCGGCACCGGGCGGATCGATCTTGGCGCCGATGGACGGCCCGCAGGGGGCGGACGGCTTGAGTATGAGCGTTTTGTCGCCGTGCGGCGCCCTGCGCTGACATTCCAGGCGACCGGCGCGGTGGACCTGACCCTGGACGACGATGGGATGCTGGTAGGCGGCGAGAGCCGGGTCGACCAGTTGCGGATCCAGCCAACCCTTAACGGAGCCGCCTCGATTCCCCAGCTCCAGGTCGTGGAAATCAACCTGCCCGAAGACCGACGCAGCAATGGCGAGCCGCGCATTCCGGTCCGCATTGATTACCGCGTCCGGGCTGCGAATGGCCTCTTCGTCTCGTCGCGCGCCTTCACCTCTGAATGGGGTGTGGACCTGCACGTCACAGGCCCCGAATCAAAACCCTCCGTGTTCGGCACAGCGACGCTGGTCGGCGGTTCTGCCTTTGTGTTCAACCGGCGCTTTACCCTCGCCTCCGGGACCGTCACCTTTGACGGGTCCCCGGACGATGCCCGCGTCGACCTGACTGCCGTCCACAGCCGGTCCGGCTTCCGGGCGTCAGCGCGGGTCGAAGGGTCAGTGCAGGCGCCGACCATCACCCTGTCCAGCGACCCTGCCCTGCCGGAGGATGAAATCCTCGCACGGCTGCTGTTCGACCAGTCGGTCAGCCAGCTCGGGGCGTTTGAAGCCGCCCAGCTGGCGGCACAGCTCTCGGGACAGGGCCTGCTCGACGTGGTCGGCCAGCTGCGCGACCTGACCGGGATCGATCGGCTCGACATCTCGACGACCGAAGACGGCGGCCTGGCGGTGGTCGGCGGTCGTCGTTTCGGGGATAATGTGTATGTCGAGGTTGGCAGCAATGGTGCCGCCGCGATCAACGAAGCCCTGATCGAATGGTCGCTGAGCCCGGATCTCAGCGTCCTGTCCCGCGTCTCTGCCGATACCGACGCCACCGTCGCGATACGCTGGCGCCGCGATTACTGAGGCTGGCCAAGCGCTTGCCTGAAACAAGCACGCGGAGTACGGCTGGTGGATGCCGATCCCTGATGCCACACTCTCTGCAGCTCTCGAGCAAGGAAGCCTGCCAGCATGAAGACCTTCCTGTTGTCGCTGATCAAGCCAAACGGCGCATGGGCCGGAATTCTGCTGTTCGTGACGCTGGCTGGCGTCCTGTTCGCCGGCACGACGGGCCATCTCGATCCGGTGCAGGCCTATCTTGATGCGCCGATGCTGACCTTCTCGGTCGGTAGCCTGTCCTTCAGTGCCTATGACGTTCTGCGAGGGGCCCTGGTACTGGCTGTTGTCTTCTGGGCTGCGGCCATTGTCTCGGCGATTGTCGAGGGGCGCCTCAAGAAGCTGACCCGGATGCGCGTGACCACCCGCATCCTGATCACGAAGGTCTTCCAGATCGCCCTCTATGTGGTGGCCTTCCTGGTCACCATGGACCTGATGGGCCTCGACCTCACTACCCTGACCGTCTTCTCCGGGGCGCTGGGCATCGGCCTCGGCTTCGGTCTGCAGAAGATCTCCTCGAACTTCATCTCCGGCCTCATCCTGCTGCTCGAACGATCAGTCGAGCAGGATGACCTGATTGAACTGCCGGATGGCGTCACCGGCTTCGTCCGCCGGTCGAGCGCCCGCTACACACTGATCGAGACCCTCGATGGCAAGGAAATCCTGGTCCCGAACGAGGATCTGATTACCAACCGCGTCACCAACTGGACCCTGACCAATACCCGCGGCCGGATCGAGGTGGCCATCGGCGTGGCCTATGGCTCCGACCTCGAAAAGGCACAGGCGCTCATTCTGGAAGCCGCGCGTGAACACCCGCTGACGATCGAGGACCCTGCGCCGCAATGCTTCCTGCGCAATTTTGGCGACAGCTCGGTTGATTTCACCCTGCTGTTCTGGATCGCCGATGTGGTCAAAGGCCGTTGGGCGCCACAAAGCGAAGTGATGTTCGCGATCTGGCGCAAATTCCGCGAGGCCGGCATCGAGATCCCCTTCCCGCAGCGCGATGTGCATATACGCTCGTCCTCACCCGCATCACCGATGGAGGGCTGACATGGATCATACCGCCGGCATCATCTTCGCCGCCGCGCTCACCGGCGACGGCACGGGCCGCCCCCTCAGCGGCGACGACATCGCAGACCAGATCCGGGACAACGCCCTCGCCTGGGTCCATCTGGACGGCAGGCACGAGGCGGCCCGTCAGTGGATCGAGACTGAGCTCGACTATCTCGACCCCTTGATCATCGATGCCCTGCTGGCCGAGGAGACACGCCCGCGCCTGGTGGAGTTTGACAAGGGCGCCCTGATGATCCTGCGCGGTGTCAATCTGAACGCCGACGCCCAACCCGAGGACATGGTCTCGATCCGGCTCTGGATCGACCCGTCCCGCATCATCACCGTGCAAAGACGGCCCCTGAAGGCGGTTCGCGATATCCAGGACCGGCTGGCCGCGGGCAATGGCCCGAAAGATGCCGGCGAATTCATCGGACAGATCTCCGCCCGCCTGTTCGAGCGTATGGAGCCGGTGATGACCGAAATGCACGAACGGCTCGACGACGTCGAGGAACGGGTCATGGACGAGCCGTCGATTGCCGAGCGGCAGGAAATCACCTCGCTGCGCAAACAGGCGATCATTTTCCGTCGCTATTTCGCCCCGCAGCGCGACGTGATCGCCTATCTGCGAACCTCGGAAATGGACTGGCTGACCACCGGACATCGCCGGCGTCTGCAGGAAAACCTCGATCGCATCACACGCTATCTGGAAGACCTCGATGCCATCCGAGAGCGCGCGCAGATCGTCAAGGACGAGCTGGCCAATGCCCTCGCCGACCGGATGAACAAGAACCTCTACGTGCTGTCACTGGTCGCCGCGATCTTCCTGCCGCTCGGCTTTCTGACCGGCCTGCTCGGGATCAATGTGGGCGGCATACCCGGCGCTGACATGGCCAGCGCCTTCTGGATTTTCCTCGCCATTCTGACGGCGGTCAGTGCCGCGCAGATCTGGTTTTTCAAGGTGATGAAATGGCTTTGACCGCGCCAGGCTCCGCGTCGTCTTCACGACACACACCGCCCTGCTCGAGCATATAGTCGAGGAAACCGTCCAGCGGCATCGGGCGACCGATATGATAGCCTTGCGCAAAGTCGGCTCCCATGCCGGCCAGGATCGCAATGCTGGCCGCATCTTCGACGCCCTCGGCCGTTACCTTCATGCCGAGGCTGTGGGCCAGGTCGATGGTCGACTTAACCAGAAGGCGGTCGGCCTGCACCGAGCCGAGTTCAAGCACAAAGGCCTTGTCGATCTTCAGCTCCTCGGCCGGAATAGACCGAAGATAGGCCAGCGAGGACAGGCCGGACCCATAATCGTCGATCGAGATCGGAATGCCGGCATCGCGCAACGCGCTGATATTCTCGAGCGCGGCCTCAGGCTTGTTGATGACGGCGGTTTCGGTGATCTCGAAACAGATCCGGCCGCGATGACGGGACAGACGATCCAGCGCGCGCTGGGTAAAGCGCGCATCACTGACCAGACGCCCGGAAATATTGATGGCCACTTGCAGATGATGACCGGCCGCACCCATCCGGACCTGGTCGGAAATCGCTCGATCCAGCACCCATTCGGTCAGGGGCAGGATATGCCCGGTTTCCTCGGCCAGCGGGATGAAATCATCCGGACCGACGAAACCCCGTTCAGGGTCCTGCCAGCGCAAGAGCGCCTCGACGGCCGTGATCGACTGGTTGCGAAAATCGTATTTCGGCTGATAGGCGAGATAAAGATGGCCCTTTGCCAAGCCCTCCATCATCCGGCTCATCAGCGACAGCTTGACGGTCGGATCGCCATAGCTCTCCGGGTCGAAGGAGGCGATCGGAACATCCGCCTTGCGGGCCTGGTCCAGCGCGACGGCTGAACACTCGATCACGCTCAGGCCTGCCCCGTCGGCGCCGGCCGCCGAGGCCAGACCAATAGCAGCGTGCACATCGATCCGCTCGTCGTCGATGGTGACCGCCTGGTTGGCGCTTTCGCAGGCCTGGACCGCGAGACCCAGGGCCTCGCGATAGGTTGAGGCGGTCAGGACCAGTCCCAGCGTGTCCGAGGCGGTCCGCCCGACCAGCGCCGACGGACAAACCGTGCGCAGGCGAAGCTCGATCTGACCGATGATGCGCGAGGCGAGCCGATAGCCGATCGCGGCGCGGATTTCCGCGAAACGGTCGATGCCCAGCGTCAGGGCATAAACCTGCCCGGCGGGATGGGTCAGGAGACGGGTTTCGACCTCGGCTTCCAGGGCCGTCAGGTTGGGCAGACCGGTTTCGCCATCGCGCAGGGCCAGTTCCCGGATTCGCAGCTCACGCGCGGCAATGGTCTCGCCCATTGTATTGAAGCTCGTGGCCAGTCGCGCGATCTCGTCACGGCCGGCCAGCTCGACGCGGGTGGTCTCGCCATCGGCCAGGCGCCGTGCCGCCCACTCGAGGGCGGTGAGCGGATTGGTCAGGCCACGCGCCAGGATCCACGTCCCGACAATGAGCGCGACCAGACCGACAAGGCCCATTGCGGCGATCGAGACCAGCATGTTGCGAAACGGCGCCATCGCCAATGCGAACGGGTATTCAAGGACGAGGGTCACCGGCAGGCCATCGGCAAAGGCCCCGATCGGCATCACGCTCGCGAGCGCGTCGCCATCGGGCGTAAAGCGGACGCTGGTATCGAACGCCTCGATATCGGTTTCGCCGTTGGTAAACCGGGTCAGTGACGGGGCGGTCGGGTCCTGGGCAGTCCATTCGCCGTCCGGCTCACGCCAGTACAGGCGCGCATCCAGCGGTATCGCCGACAGCTCGGTCAGATCCGAAAGACCCGCTCCGGAGAGGCGATAGGCAAACACAACCCAGCCGACCCGGGTCGGTGCCCGAACCGGTCGCGCAACGGCATGATGCGGCGCCCCCGCGATCAAGAGCACGCCGCCGGCATTGTCGCGGCCTGACAGCATGTCGAACAGGGCGCCATCGGGCATTTCCAGGCTTCCGGGCTCAACACCGACAATGCCACCCGCTTCGTCCATCACAAAGGCCAGATCGAAGTCAAAGCGCTGGCGCAGGTTTTCAAGCGCCGACTCGGTGGTGGGATCGTCACGCGTCGCGACCGCGGCGCGGAAACCGAAGTCGCGGGAAAGGATGTCGGCCGCGTCGCCCATCTGGCGGGCATGCATGTCCCAGATCCGGTTGAAGACGGCGGTTGTGGCCGACATCTCGCTGCGCACCAGATCGGTGGCATTGCTCTGAACGGACATGAGCGACGCGCCCCCGACGCCGATCAGGACGAGACTGAACAGCGCGGCATAGATGACCGCCAACTTGGTCCGGAGGGAGCGGAAGTTGAACATGCGCTTCAGTTCCGCCCGAGCAGGGCGAGCGTGACAGTCGCCTCCATCCCGTCGGCGGGATCGATGGCGAGCGTGACAACATTGTCTTCGGCATTGCCGTAGGGATGCCAGACGGTCAGCGTCGTCGAACCGGCCGGCAGTCTGGCCAGGACCGCGCGCCCATCGGCATCGGTCCGGGCAGCGAACGGTGTGTCCACGACCCGGATAAAGGCGATCATTTGGTCATGGATGTTGCAGCCCAGCGGCACCGGGCCGGCGACGTCGAAACGGACCGAACGTTCCTGCTCGCGGCCATAGAGTTCAAGCTCGAACCGATTGCCGCGGGCGAAGGAGTAAACGTGGTGGCGGACCCGGTCGCGATTGGGGAAGACCACATCGGCGCCGCGCGGCACGACCAGGACGAACGGGTCGAACTGGATATCGACCTGGGCCATTTCCAGCGGCTCGACCTGGAGCGCGCCTGCCGTCAGCTCGCCCGGTACGCTCACCACGGCGTTGGCAACCGGCTCCCCGTCCGGGGTGATCACCCTGATGCGCAGATCCTCCGCCCCCGCCGCGCTTGACAGGAGCATCGGCAGAACAAGAAGGGTCAGGATTGATCGGAGGCAGCTCTGGATCATGATGTCGGTAAACGCTCGCGCATTCGGGGTGAAACGGGTTCTAGCGGGTGACGACGTCGCCATGCATCGGGGCCAGGCGCGCCAGCAGGCGGTTCTGCATGCCGAATGGCACACCCTCCGCGTCCATGGCGTCCTGAAGGTTCTCGACCAGCGCGTTGAACTCGGCCGTGGTGATGCCATGATCGGCATGCACGGACGCCATCGACCGACCGGTATAATCGCACGGACCGCCGAGGATGTAGCAGATCTGCTCGTTCAGCGTTCGGCGCAGGCGCGGCCAATCGGTGGCGCGGAAGATCCCCTCGATGCGCTCATCCTGCTGGATGCCGGCGATGAGCCCGTCAACGATCCGGGCGATACCGGCCTCGCCATTGAAGGCCGCCAACACAGCCGGATCCGAAATCGGAGCAGCTCCGGCATGGGCATTGGACGCCTCGTAGGGATCGACCTCCAGCTCACCGGGATGGGCATGGGGTGGCTGTATGGCCAGGGCGGCACTGCCGATGGCAAGGATGGCGAGGCTGGCCATGGGGATGGAAAGTCGGGTCATCACGCGCTCCTAGAAGCCGGCCTGAAGGGAGAGATAGAAACCACGCTGGTCATCGAAGGTCGCGATCGAGCCGAGATCGACCCAGGCCGCCGTGACCGTCAGGTGCTCGTTGACCGCGTAGGCCGCGAACAGGTCGACCCAATCGTCCTCTGTGGCGAAGCCCAGATTGTCCGGCTTGAACCGGTATTCCGCACCGACCAGAAGGCGACGCGAAACCAGGTAGGCAGCCGTGAACTCGCCCTGCAGGCTATGGTCATCGAGACCGCTGAATCCAAGCAGGCCGGTCTGGTTGGCCTCGGTCCAGCGCACCGTCGCGTTCAGCAGGAGGCTATGGTCGAGATAGAGTTTGGTCGCGGCCAGATAGACGTCATAGCCACTGTCATCGGCGGCGCCGACCGCGCGAACAATCGCGCCCTGGTCATTGGACTTGTGCTGGATACCCAGTGCGAGCTGGGGAACCCAGCTGTCCTGCGCATACACGGCATCGCCAAGAAGCCGCAGCTTCACGCCGATCACATCCTGCTCGAAAGTGAAGCCCTGACCGAGGCCGAGTGCCGCCCCGGCGTCACGGGTGTCAAAGCGCTGCCGAGTCCAGGAAAACTCGAAACGATCATGCAGCCCGACCGCAAAGCCGGCCGCCTGAAACCGAAAATCATCGAGCTCGACCTGCGTCGCGTGCGCCGTTGCGCCAATACCGCGGTCAGTCTCGTTGCCGGTGATGAGCGCCCAGCTCGACAGCCCGCCGCCGCCGGCCCCTTCCACAGTGCTGATGCCCCGGGTGAGCAGAAGCTTGCCGCCGGTCTCGAAGCCTTGCGCCAGGACTGGCGTCGCAAGGCTCAAACCCAGCGCCAGAGCGGCCAAGCCTGTTCTAAATTTACCCAACACTCGGACCCACATGCCACTTGGCGCGCCGCCACGCGCAGTCCGGATGGCAACAGGGTTAACCGAGGCCCGTTGAAATTTCCTTTATGCCGCAGGTGTGCGGTGGCTTTCTCAGGCGCTCACTCAAGCCTTCGCGTTTGCGTCTGACCCAGACGCGGTCGCGGCCTTGCGTGCCGCCTCCAGCGCCCGCTGCGCCCGCAGATCCGACCACAGGCCTTTCCAGAGGCTGTAACAGCACACCAAAAGTACGACCATGAACGGCAGACCCGCCGTGATCGCACCGGCCTGCAGGCCCTGCAGCGCCTGGGCGCCGCCGCCATAGAGCAGGACTGCAGCCACCAGACCCTCGATCGTCGCCCAGAAGATGCGCTGGGGAACCGGGGCATGAAGTTTGCCGCCCGCGGTGATGGAATCGATGACCAGAGACCCGGAATCCGAGGAGGTCACGAAGAAGACGAAGACCAGGACGATGGCGAGGAAGGAGGTGATCGCGGCAAAGGGCAGATGGTCGAGCATCTGGAAAAGCACCAGCGAAACCTCACCGACGCCGTCGGCCAGCTCCCCGATCCCGTTTTCATATTGGAAGATCGCGGTTTCACCGAAAGTCGAGAACCAGGCGATGGTGATCAGCAACGGTACGAAGATCACGGCGGTCAGGAATTCCCGCACCGTCCGGCCCTTGGAGACACGCGCGATGAACATGCCGACGAAGGGCGACCAGGACACCCACCAGGCCCAGTAGAAAATCGTCCAGCCGTGGAACCACTCGGTATCATCACGGCCGACCCAGTTGGAAAGCGGCAGGAAGTCGCGGACATAATCCACGGTGTTCACCCAGAAGCCGCTGGCGATCACAGCGGTCGGCCCGACGATAAAGATGAACAGCAGGAAGACGCCCGCCATCACCATGTTGATATTGGACAGGACCTTCACGCCGCCATCAAGGCCGCGGACGACCGAGAGGATGGCGATCGAGGTGATGCAGCCGATCACGATGATCTGGGTGATGATGCCGGGATCAATGCCGAACAGGAAGTCGAGCCCGCTGGCCACCTGCTGGGCCCCGAGGCCGAGCGATGTTGCCAGACCGAACAGGGTTGCGATCACCGCCAGAATGTCGATCAGATGCCCCGGCCAGCCCCAGATGCGTTCGCCGAGAAGCGGATAAAACGCGGACCGCATGGTCAGCGGCAGGCCTTTGGAGAAAGCAAAATAGGCCAATGCCAGACCAAGAACGGCATAGATCGACCAAGCGTTGAGACCCCAGTGGAACATGGTCGCGCTGAGCGCAAGCCGGGCCGAGGCTTCCGTCCCCGGCTCCACGCCCAGGGGCGTACCGAACCAGTCCGTGTGATAGGCCAGAGGCTCGGCTGCCCCCCAGAACATCAGACCGATACCGATGCCGGCCGAGAACAGCATGGCGAGCCAGGACGGAGTCGAGAAGTCGGGCCTGGCCTCGCTGCCGCCAATCCGCAGGCGCCCGAGCGGTGAGACCAGCACCACCAGACAGAACACGAAGACAATATTGACCCCGAGCACGAAGAACCAGTCGAACGTCTCCAGAACCCAGTCACGCGCCGCGAACAGCATCACGGATACCGTCTCCGGCGCGACAACCGCGGCGCCGACGAAGGACAGCATCAATACGGCAGCGATGAAGAAGACAGGATTGTGCACATCCAGCCCGAACCAGGAGATATTGTCCTGCCCGGTCTCATAATCGGTCTTGTAAAAACGTTTGGTCATGACGTCCCTTGTCCGGCATTGGCCAGGAGCTCGTCGCCAAGCGCACGCCTGAGCGGATCGAGATGGGGTTCGAATTTCTTCCACTGCGCCACGCCACTGTCGAAAATAGGCTGGCGAACCTGTTCCGAGCTGGCCGTGCGGACCGCACGCTCGGTGGCATGGAAGTCGATGCAGGCCTGCTCGAAGGGCAAACCGCAATAATCGAGGATCCGACGCACCTGCCCGTCAAGGTCGGCGACAACGTCCTCGTAGTTCACGCGCAGGATCTGGCCCGGCAGAACCTGGTCCCAATGATCCATCAGCGCGACATAGTCCCGATAGTAGTGCCCGATTTCCTCAAGGCCATAGGTGAACTCCTGGCCCTCCGCGAACAATTGCTTGAAGCCGGAGAAGCAGCAGGCCATCGGATGCCGGCGGGCATCGATGATGCGGGCATTGGGCAGGATCAGCTTGATAAGGCCGATATGCCGGAAATTGTTCGGCATCTTGTCGGTGAAGCGCGGTGCGCCGGCACGGTGGATGCGGGTATTGTCGAGATAATCCTGCCCCAGCGCCTGTAACTGCTCGGCTGTCAGCTCGTGCAGGACGCGCGGATACCGGGTCTTGTCGCTCAGCTTCTGGCGGCCGCGCAGCCGGTGGGATAGCGCCAGGATGTTGGGCAGCTCGAGGGTCCCGTCGACCTGGCTATGCGAGGCCAGGATCTGCTCCAGCAGGGTTGAACCCGCCCGCGGCAGCCCGACGATGAAGATCGGATCGGGGTCCGGAACCCCCTTACCGGCCTGCGCCTCGAACAGCGCTGCATCGCAAATCTCGGCCTGCATCTCGAGCTCGGCCCGCATCTGCTCGGTTGTATAGCGGGTCTGGACGCGTTTGAGCGTATTGCCGCGCTCGTAGAAGTCGAAGGCGGAGGCAATCTCGTCGCGATCCTCGAAGGCCTTGGCGAGCGCGAAACTGATATGGACGCGATCCTGGAAAGCGAGATCAGGGCTGGCCTCGAGGGCCTGCATGGCCTCAACTTCGCTGTCGGAGAATCGATACGTCTTGAGATTGGCCAGACCGTAATAGGCATCGCCATGATCGGGCTTTGTGGCGAAGGCCGCCCGGTAGCTGGCGACGGCCTCGTCCTGGCGCCCCAGCGTTTTCAGCGCATGCCCCCGCGATGTCAGCGTCGCCGGATCTTCCGGGAGAATGGCGAGGATTTCCTCGAACAGTGCCAGCGCCTCATCATAGCTGCCGGTCTGCATGCATTCGATCGCGTAGTGCGACTTGAAGATGGGACTGTCGGGGTCGCGTTCATAGAGATACCGGGCCTGTTCAAGGGCGGCCGTGAACTTCTGGCGCTTGCGCAGGACTTGGATGTGATCCAGCCGAAGCTGGGTATTGTCAGGCTCGAACTCGATCGCACTTTCGAGCAGGAAATCCGCATCTTCCAGCACGCCAAAGCGCGAGCCGATCTCGGCCAGCAGGCGCATCGCCTCGACATGGTGCGGCGTTTTCTGGAGAAAGGCGCGGCACAAATGCTCCGCCTTGAGCAATTTGCCTTCATGCAGGAGATGGGTGACCGCCACGAGTTCACGCGGTAAGGCCTCGATCCTGTCGGCCTGGGCGGTCGCCATCGCGGCCTCCGCCCGGCGGCCCGACGCCGTCAGCAAGTCGGCCCGGGCCCGCCAGCTGGCGGTAAGCGCCGGATTGAACTGACAGGCGCGCTGATAGGCTCTCAAAGCCCGCTCGCCATCCCCCTCGGCACGGAAGAGATGGCCTTCTTCCTGATGTCCACGGCCAAAATCGGGGGCAACGCGCTTGAGCGCCTGCAAGTGGCGCCGCGCCGCATCCGGGTGCCCGAGATAGCGTTCGCAGACGGCGGCCACGTAAAGTGCGTCCTGGTCGTCCGGTTGCGCCTCGAGATGCGGCAGGACCGTCTCGAGCGCGGCGTCGAACCGGCCCTCATACATGTGAGCCTGAGCTGTCCGCATCAGATCGTCGGTGGCGTCAGTCGCCTCGGGCACGTGGTGCGTCTCCGTTCTTGAAAACGGTGAAGCGCCCCCGATCAAACGAGGGCGCTTCCATTATCGATACGGGTTCAACGGTCGCAACCGATGATCAGTATTGAACACCGACGCGAACACCGATGGTCCGCGGACGCATGACCGTCACACGTTCGCGGTCAAAGACGAAATTGTTCGCCAGCTCGCCACGCTCGTCGGTCACATTGTCGGCGAACAGCTCGACAGACCAGTTGTCTGCCGTGATGCCGGCCGACAGGGCCAGCGTGGTGTAACCTTCGATGTCGGCCTTGTTGATCTCGATCACATCGCTGACCGAGTCATCGGAGACAACGATCTGCGGCATGAAGTGAGCCGTGTAGCCGTTCTCCAGGAACCACTCATAGCGAGCCCGGATATTGAACTGGTAGCTCGGGGCAAAGGCCAGCTCTGACCCGACCAGGACGTCATTGGTCGGCGTCAGGACTTCGGTGATCTCGGTGTCGAGGAAGGAGTAGGCCGCGGTGACAGTCAGCCCTTCGATCGAGGCCGGAGCCCAGGTCACATCACCTTCAAGGCCACGGATTTCGGCATTGGCCGCATTGTCCGAGAAGAAGAGGTTGGTGATCGACGGGTCAAAGATCGTGGTCTGGAGACGCTCGATCTCGACGAAGAAGGCACTGCCGTTGAAACGCACCTGGTTGTCGAAGATGTCGGTTTTCCAGCCGAACTCGTAATTCGTCACATCATCGGTATCGAGCGCGAAGGGAACGGTATAGCCACCGGGACCCGCGGCACCGCCGGGACGATTGAGCAGACCCGGACGGAAGCCTTCGGAGATGGTGCCGTAGAAGAGCAGGCCTTCGGCCGGCGTCCACGTCCCTGTCAGCTTGAAGATGAAGCCGTCTGTGCGGGCTGCATCCGGGGCCTGCAAGGCAGCCACCACGGATGCCGGCGTCGAGGCGTCGACGGTGTCTGCGGTATAGGTGATGTGGTCTGCCGGATCGCAAGAACCGCGGAAAGTGACTTCGCCGTCGCCATTGTAGAGGTCGGAAATATCAGTGCCGTAGGCATCAACGTCGGGCTGGAACAGGTTACAGAAAGACGCGTTCGCGCTGCCTTCCAAGTCAACCTCGATGTCGTAGTAGCGAGCCCCCAGCGTCACCGCAAACGTATCGGTGAGATCAAAGGTCGTTTCACCGAAAATACCCAGCTGTTCGTCCGTGCGCTCCACATCGTTGCGGAAGATCACGCCCGGCGGGAAGGGCCCGGCATCCGAGGTGAAGCCCGTGGTGAACGGGTAGTTCGGCGAGAAACCGGTCTGAACGCCGAAGCCATCGACCTGGGTTGAGCCCGGATAGGTGAAGTCATTGCGCTCGGTCAGCGTCAGGCTGGAGTAGAAACCACCGAACGTGGCCCGCAGGCGCGCGTCTTCCGGCGTATTGAAGCGCAGCTCCTGGGTGAAGACCTCGGTATTGGTCACCGAGTCCACGAACAGGTTCGGGGCCTGACAGGTTCCGGCCGGAGCACCGCCCGGATAGGACACTGATCCGTCACAGATGTAGTAAGGCAGGTACTGGCCGACAAAGAGATAGTCGGAGTAGTCAATCCGCTGATTGGTCTCGCGGTCGGTGTAAGCGCCGGTATAGACGGTTTCCAGAGCGCCGAGACGGCCCTCCACGGTCCAGCTTGTATTATGGAAGCTGTCCTCGATCTCATCGGCTTCATAGCGCTGGATTTCCAGGTCACCCAGTTCGGGATCCATGAAGAATACGCCTTCCGACTCCAGCCGCTGCCGGGCGTGCGACACGGTCAGCGTCCAGTCGGCATTGAAGTCATACAGGCCGCTCAGACGGAAACCGGCATAGGTCGTGTCGTTGAAATCCTTCTCCAGCAGACCGGAGTTGTTGGCCTCAAGGAAGTTCACACCCGACAGGTCGTCACCCGCCTGGAAACCCTCACGGGTCGCCGAAACCGGCACGCCATTGGCGCGGACAGTCCCGGCCGAGCGGAAGCGCGCCGATTCGGACGCGTCACGCGTGCCCGGCACGTTGTCGATATAACCGCCCTGATTGTCGACATAGACCACACCGCGAAGCGCGAAATTGTCGGCAACCGGCAGGTTGACCACGGCTTCCACCTTGTTGCTCATTTCACCGTTTTCGGTGAAGGAGACACCGAAATTGGTCGAGGCAGAGTATTCACCAATGACCGGACGATTGGTGATGAGACGCACCGTACCGGCCTGCGAGGAGGCGCCGAACAGCGTGCCCTGTGGGCCCGACAGGACCTCGACGCGCTGCAGGTCGGCGGCGTAGACGTCAAGGTTACGACCCGGCTGCGAGAGCGGCTGCTCGTCGAGATACAGCGCCACGTTCGGCGCGAGACCGGCAACGCCGGCTGTGGTCAGGTTCGGAGTCGTCGAGGCGAGGCCCCGGATATAGATCGTGCTCTGGCCGGGGCCGCTACCGCCGGCGGTGACACCGGGCAGCTGCTGGAGGTAGTCCGTGAAGACATCGACACGGAGCTCTTCCAGCGTCTCTTCGCCGAGCGCCTGAACGGCGACCGGAATGTCCTGGGTGCTTTGCTCGCGCTTGGTCGCGGTCACGGTGATGACATCGACCTGCGCGGCAGCCATTCCGGCTCCGGCGATCGACAGCGTGGCTGCAGTCAGAATCGTTGAGGTAAGTGCCCGTTGCTTCAGCATGACGTGATGACAGTCCCTTGTGGCTTTACGGTTGAACGGCTGTGTAGAGTTTCAGATACGAACTGACCACCATGCTTCGAATTGAAACTTTGAGCTCAAAGCTCCAAATGCGCCCCGCATCGCCCCAGAAAGGCCACAACACACTGTCTTAAAAGCATTATATTTACACCGTTACATGAATGTGACAGGTTTTGGTAAATTCCGCCGGACATCAGTCCACCAGGTTTGCCGAACAGGTCATTCGAAATCGAACAAAACATCGATCCGCAGCCACACTCAAACATGTTGGAAAGATCGTGGGCTGCGGGTACATCGGAAACGGACCCTCAACAGGCGAGCGGCATGAGCGATCACGACGAAATTCTTGTGGCCCTGCGGCGCATAACCCGCGCCATCGACCTTCAATCAAAACGGCTGGTGAAAGCCACCGGCCTGACCGCCCCGCAGCTGGTCGTCATCGACACCCTCTACAAGCGTGGCGACTTGTCTCCCAGCGCCATCGCGCGGGCCGTGTCGCTCAGCCAGGCCACGATCACCTCGATCCTCGATCGACTGACCCATGCCGGCCTGGTCGAACGGGTGAAAAGCGATACCGACAAACGCGTCGTGACCGCTCGCCTGACCGAGACCGGCAAGGCCGCCTCCGAGAATGCACCCGAGCTGCTCCAGGCCGGCTTTCTGCGATCATTCCGCAAGCTGCAGCCCTGGGAGCAGAACATGCTGATTGCCTCGCTCCAGCGAATTGCCGAACTGATGGACGCCGAAGATCTCGACGCCTCCCCCTTCCTCGATACCGGCGAGATCAACCGATGAACGACGACCCGGCCATGAGCGCGCCGCCGGAACGCGCCCTTGCCGGGCTGAAGGTTGTCGAACTCGCCCGCATCCTCGCCGGCCCATGGGTCGGTCAGACGCTGGCCGATCTCGGGGCCGATGTGATCAAGGTCGAGAGCCCGTCCGGGGACGATACCCGGACCTGGGGCCCACCCTGGATTGAGCACGAGAGCGGACGGGCAGCCGCCTATTACCACTCCTGCAATCGCGGCAAGCGCTCGGTCACGGCCGACTTCCAAAAGACCGAGGATCTGGACTTCGTCCGCGCCCTGATCGCTGACGCCGACGTGGTGGTCGAGAACTTCAAGGTCGGCGGGCTGGCCAAATACGGGCTTGACCATGCCAGCCTTGCCGCCGATCACCCGCGCCTCGTCTATTGCTCGGTCACGGGGTTCGGTCAGACCGGCCCCTACGCCCACCGGGCCGGCTATGACCTCGCCATCCAGGCCATGAGCGGCATCATGGACCTGACCGGGGAGGCTGACGGCCCGCCGCAACGCCTCGGCGTCGCCTTTGCCGACATCTTCACCGGCCTGTATGCCACCATCGCCATCCAGGCCGCCCTGGCCCAGCGCGAGCGGACAGGACAGGGCCAGCACATCGACATGTCACTGCTGGACTCGATGGTCGGCGTGCTGGGCAATCAAGCGCTGAACTATTTCGCGACAGGAGTCGCGCCGCGCCGGATCGGCAATGCCCACCCGTCGATCGTGCCCTATCAGGAATTCACCTGCCGCGACGGCCACATCATCATCGCCTGCGGCAATGACGGCCAGTTCGAACGCCTCGCGATAGCGCTCGGCCTCGACCCCGATGTGCTGGCCGCGAACCGCAAGAATGCGCAACGCGTCGCCAATCGGGCCCCGCTGACTGCCTTGATGAGCGACAAGCTGGTCAGCCTCAGCCGCAAGCAGGCGCTCGACCTGCTGGAAGCCAATGGCGTGCCCGGCGGTCCGATCAATACGGTCGCTGAAGCCTTTGACGACCCGCAGGTCCGGGACCGCGGCATGGCGATTGCCTCCGAGGGCATTCCGGGCCTGCGCTCACCCATCCGGATGACCGGCAGTGAAACCGGCGCCACGACGCGAGCCCCCGGCCCCGGTGAGCACACCGAGGCCGTGAAGGCAGGCTTGCGACAAGGCGGCTGGCCCGCCAAAGGCTAGCCGTTGAAACGCTCGCCCTTGGCCGCCTTGTCGGCGAGGTAAGGCGAGACTTCGTGGCCGAAGGCCTTCAGACCGGCAACAACCGTATCGAGACCGATCGTGTCGGCCCAGAACATCGGTCCGCCGGTATAGGCCGGCCAGCCATAGCCGTTGATCCACACCGTATCGATGTCGGAGGCACGTTGGGCCATACCCTCGTCGAGGATCTTGGCGCCCTCATTGACCATCGGGAAGAGCAGCCGGTCGCGGATCTCTTCGGACGTGAAGGACTGCGCGGCCCCACCAGACTTGGCAGCGAAGGCAGCGATGATCTCCTCGACCTCTTTGGACGGCGTCCGGCGACGGTTCTCGTCATAGTCATAAAAGCCCTTGCCGGTCTTCTGGCCCCGCCGGTCGCGCTCGCAGAGCACATCACGGATGGTCTCGCCCTTTGAGTTCGCCTTGTCCCAGCCCAGATCCAGACCCGCGAGGTCGGCCATCTGGAACGGGCCCATCGGCATGCCGAAATCGGTCAGTGCGTCATCGACTGCCCACGGCGCGATACCCTGCATCAGCATGGCGTTGGCCGCCTGTTGCCGCGGCGACAGCATGCGGTTGCCAATAAAGCCATGGCAGACCCCGGACACGACCGCGACCTTGCCGATCTTCTTGGACAGCGCCATGGCCGTCTTGAGGACGGCCGGAGCGGTCTTGGCGGCCTTCACGATCTCAAGCAGGCGCATCACATTGGCCGGCGAGAAGAAATGCAGGCCGAGTACATATTCCGGGCGCTTGGTCACCGCGGCCATTTCATCGACATTGAGATAGGAGGTGTTCGAGGCGAGGATGGCCCCCGGCTTCACGATCGCATCGAGCTTGGTGAAGACCTCTTTCTTGACCTCCATATGCTCGAACACCGCCTCGATCACGAGATCGCAATCGGCCAGGTCTGTCATCTCGAGGGTCGGGGTCAGGCGGTCCATGCACTGGGCGACCTGATCAGTGGTGAACTTGCCGCGCGCGGCCGAGCGCTCATAATTCTTGCGGATGATCGCGACACCGCGATCCAGAGCCGCCTGCTCGCGCTCAAGAATGGTAACCGGGATACCCGCCGTCAGGAAGTTCATGGCAATGCCGCCGCCCATGGTACCAGCACCGAGAATACCGACCTTGGCGATCGGGAGCACCGGCGTATCGGCCGGAATACCGTCAATCTTGCTGGCCGCTCGCTCGGCGAAGAAGACATGGCGCAAGGCCGCAGACTGGGTGCCTGTCATCAACTGACCGAACAGTTCGCGCTCGCGCTTGATCCCGTCCGCGAAGGGCAGGTCAATGGCCGCGCGGACGGCCTGGATGCAGGCTTCAGGTGCCTCAAAACCCTTCAGGCGGCGCAACTCGGTCTTGCGGAACTCGTCAAAGAAGGCGTCACCCAGGCTGGTGTCGATCTTGTCGGTGCGGGCGCTAGAGACCGGATGACTGGATGCACCGATTACGCTGCGCGCAAAGGCGACCCCGCTCTCGGTCAGCTGATCGTCGGCGACCAGCTTGTCCACCAGGCCAATCCGCTCGGCGGTCGCGGCCGGGATCGGGTCACCCTTGACCACCATCGGCAGCGCCGCCTCGACACCGACGACGCGCGGCAGTCGCTGGGTTCCGCCGGCACCGGGGAGGAGACCGAGCTTCACTTCGGGCAGGCCGAGCTTGGCCGACGCGGCCGCGATCCGGTAATGACACCCGAGCGCCACTTCCAGCCCGCCGCCCAGCGCGGTGCCGTGGATGGCGGCAACGACCGGCTTGGCACTCGCCTCGATGGCGTCGATGACTTCGGGCAGTGACGGGCCCACGGGCGGCTTGCCGAACTCGGTGATGTCGGCACCGGCAAAGAAGGTCCGGCCTTCACAAGTAATCACGATGGCCTTGATCGTGTCATCGGCAGCGGCCTGGGCGATCGCGTCGGCCAGTCCTGCACGGACAGCCTGACCAAGCGCATTGACCGGCGGATTCTTGGACGTGACGACCAGAACATCCCCATCCTTGCGCGTGCTGATAACCGACATCCCCATCTCCTTTTTTCAGCCCTCACCGGGCGCTTGACTGTGCCGCTTGATAGCCTGAACAGGCCAGTAGGCCGCTGCGAAAGGCTGCATACCCTGCATTCGATATAGTAGGCAACCACGCCGGGTGCCAGACCAATATGCTGAGCGCTTGTGATAAATAAGGTTCACCACTATCGTCCAGACAACAAATAGAACAGCAAACCGAAAACAGGATTTCGTCGGGGATGGAAAACAGCACAGAGGCGGGCACCGCATCCGCCGGGTCAGGCGTTCCAGCCAACTGGCCGGCCTGCACGCTGAAACAGGCACGGGCACGCTTGTGCGCGCCCGGAACCCGGTTCGAGATGGAAACCGTACGGGTTCGCGGTATCGAAACCCGGGTCTGGAAACATGCCCTCGGCAGCCTTGCCGACCTGGCTCGCCACGCCCGCAGCCATGGCAAGCAGACATTCCTCATCCACGAGGACGAGCGGGTCAGCTATGAGGCCTGGTTCCGCGCGACCCGCGCCCTCGCCGCAGAACTCGCCGCGATGGGGATCACCAAGGGTGACCGTGTCGGGCTCGCGATGCGCAACCTCCCGGAATGGCCTGTCGCCTTTTTCGCCATCACCAGCCTCGGTGCCGTCGTGGTCCCGCTCAATGCCTGGTGGACCGGGGCGGAGCTGGCGTATGGCCTCAGCAATTCAGGCGCAAAAGCGCTGATCTGCGATGCAGATCGCTGGGACAGGATCGCGCCGGAGATGTCGGGCCTGCCCGATCTGGCCCATATCTTGGTCAGCCGCTGCGACACGCCACCAGCCACACCGGCCCGCCGCCTCGAAGACCTGATCGGCACGCCGGATCGTTATGCCGGGCTGCCCGATGGCGACCTGCCGGATATCGACATCGATACGGATGACGCCGCGACGATCTTCTATACCAGCGGGACCACCGGCAATCCCAAGGGCGCGCTGGGCACCCACCGCAACATCCTCACCAATATCCTGTCCTCTTCCTATGCCGCTGCCCGGGCCTGTCTGAGACGCGGCGAGACGCCACCGGCGCCGACGCCGAAGGTGATGCTGACTGTCATACCGCTCTTCCACGTCACCGCCTGCAATGCCGGACTGATGGGCGGTATGTTTGCCGGTCACGCCTTCGTCTTCATGGCCAAATGGGATGTGGTGAAAGCCTACCAGATCATCGAGCGCGAAAAGGTCAACATGACCGGCGGCGTTCCGACCATCGCCTGGCAGCTCATCGAGCACCCGGATCGCGACAAGTATGACCTGTCCTCGCTGGAGACCGTCTCCTATGGCGGCGCCCCGTCGGCGCCCGATCTTGTCCGAAAAATTCGCGACGTGTTCGGCGCCCTGCCCGGCAATGGCTGGGGCATGACCGAGACCGCCGGCACCGCGACCAGCCACTCAGCCGAGGATTACCTCAATCGTCCGGACAGCTGTGGACCGCCGGTCGCTGTCACCGATTTGCGCATCATGTCGCCGGAGGGCGACCGTGAGCTCCCCGTCGGCGAGGTCGGGGAACTGTGGGCGCGCGGACCCCAGATCGTCGCTGGTTACTGGAATAATCCCGAGGCGACAGCCGAGACGTTTCAGGATGGCTGGATCCGTACCGGCGATCTCGCGCGGCTCGATGAGGAAGGCTTCTGCTTCATCGTCGACCGCGCCAAGGACATCATCATCCGGGGCGGCGAGAACATCTATTCGACCGAGGTCGAGAATGTTCTCTACGCGCACCCGGCCGTCACCGACGCCGCCCTTGTCGGCATCCCGCATCGCACCCTCGGCGAAGAGCCGGCTGCTGTGGTCCACCTCGCTCCCGGCGCCAGCGCCAGCGAGGACGAACTCAAGGCCTGGGTTCGCGAACGCCTCGCCGTCTTCAAGACGCCGGTCCGCATCCTGTTCTCCGACGAGACCCTGCCGCGCAATGCGAATGGCAAGATCATCAAGACCGAGCTGAGACCTCTGTTTGCCAAGGAACACGCCTGAACCGAGCCGGATCAACCGGCCCTTTCAACGGGAGACACACAATGCTGATCGCAACACTCATGATGGCGGGAACCAGCCTGCTCGCCCAACCACCCGGTTATTCAGCCCCCGACTACGACGCCGCCGACGCCTGGCTGTGCCGGCCCGGTCGGGAAGACGCCTGCACCGTCGACCTCGACAGCACGGTGGTGGAAGCGGACGGGTCGACCCGCGTCGATGCCTTCACGGCCGCCAGTGATCCCGGGGTTGATTGCTTCTACGTCTATCCGACCGTGTCCAATGATCTGACACCGAATTCGGACATGATCGCGAATACCGAGGAAAACAGTGTGATCTCGGCCCAGTTCGCGCGCTTTGGCGAAGTCTGCCGGACCTTCGCTCCGATGTATCGCCAGATCACCCTGACCGCATTGCGGACCATGATGGCCGGTCAACCGGTCGAGGTTGATGGCGTGACCGCCTATCTCGACGTTCAGACTGCCTTCCAGCACTATCTCGAGCATGACAATAACGGGCGCCCCTTCGTCCTGATCGGACATTCCCAGGGCGCACGCATGCTGGAGCCGCTGGTCGCTCGCCTGATTGATGGCCAGCCGATCCAGGAGCGCATGCTGTCCGCCATGCTGATCGGCTACAATGTCGCCTTGCCGCCAGGCGAACGCGTCGGCGGCGCCTTCCAGTCCGTGCCGACCTGCCAGTCCGCCGACCAGACCGGCTGCCTGATCAGCTATGTCTCTTTCCGCGCCGACGCGCCGCCGCCGGAAGGCGCGCGCTTCGGCAATCTGGAGGACCCGTCCGTCGAGGTTGCCTGCACCAACCCGGCCGACCTCGTGGGCAATGGTGACGCTGCACTGAATGCTTATCTGTCGGCGGGCGGCGCCTTCACCTCATCCGCCGAGCCCACCCCCTGGGTCGAGGGCGGCGCCGAGATCACAACGGACTTCGTCCAGATTCCCGGGATGCTGACAGGCCAGTGTGTCAACAATGAACACGGCAGCTATCTCGCCATCACCGTGACGGGTGACCCGAGCGATCCGCGGGTCGACGACATTGTCGGCGACGTGGTGGTCAATGGCACGATCCTCGCGGATTGGGGCCTGCACCTGCTTGATGTCGGCCTTGCCCAAGGCGATCTGATCGACCTCATTGCCCGCCAGGCCGACGCCTACAGCGAGTAAACCGGTCACAGGACACCGCCCCGGGGCTGGGGTGGCTGACGGACGCGGGGCGGATCAGACGATCCGCCCCGCTTTCACGTCAGACGAAAATGGCGACGCTCTGCATACCAGTGATGACCGGCTCACGGTCGGCATTCCAGACCTGCATCACCTGGCTCGACGAACCGTGCCGCGCCAGATCCGCCGTCGAGCGGGTCAGCCACCAGCCATCCGTCGTAACCGGGGCATCGGTCAGCAGATTGACCTGCCAGGTCATCGAGCTGATCGGACCCGGCTTGTCGAACAATGCCATGGCGGCGGGCGGCATGGCGTCACCAATGGCCATCATCTCGACCATCGGGTGCAGCCCGCCCCGCTCGTTCAGCCGCACCCAGCGCAGGAAGTCCGGCGTATGGCGCTGCTCGATCGGCAGGGCGTGCCGGAATTCCAGATTATTGGTGAAGAATTTGGGATCCGGATGGGTCGGTGCCGGCGCTGCACTGGCATGGTCAGGCGCGTCCGGCTTCACAGCGGCGGCGTAGTCGATGCTCGACTCGAGCCCGATCATGAAGACGAAAAGCGCCTTCAGCCCCAGCTTGCCGTCGCCATAGACATTGGCCTCGATAAAGGCGGCGGTCCGGCCGCGACGTAGGAGCTCGGTCTTCACCGTGACCTCCCCGGCGAGTGGTCCGACAAAGGCGATCTGGGCTGAGCGCAAAGGAGGCAGCTCGTCCTGCGAACGCATCGCCGCTTCCAGCGCGATCGCGGCGGACAGTCCACCATAGGCGGTCCGACCCTGCATCCAGGTATCCGGGATGACGGCGGTCAGGGTGTCGTCGCCGGTCGTGGCGGCGGCGAGGATTTGGGGTAACGACATCAATCGTCCTTGAGCTGGGCGAGGGCTTTCCTGACGGCGTTCTGCGTCGCAGGCGCCACGGGATGGGAGGTCGACAATCCGCCATCAACGGCGATCGCCTGTCCATTGACATAGCTGGATGCCGGCGATGCGAGGAAGAGGGCCATGGCCGCGATCTCTTCCGGCTCGCCGCCGCGCTGCAGCGGGTTGAGCTGACCGATCCGGTCCTCCTTGCCGACGGCGCGGACCTGGTCGTAGAGCGGCTTCGTCATACCGGTTTCGGTGAGCCCCGGGCAGATCGCGTTAACCCGGACATTGATCCCGACCAGGCTCTGGCAGGCGTGCTGGACGAGGTTGATCACCCCGGCCTTGGAGGCCGAATAGGCAACGGGTCCGGCGCCGTAGCGCAGCCCGGCAACCGAGGCTGTGCAGATGATCGAGCCACCACCGGCCTTCATGATCGCGGGTGCCGCGTGCTTGATGGCGAGAAAGGGCCCGATCAGGTTGATCCGCAGTACATCCGCCCAGGTCTCCGCCGTCGTGTCGAAGAATTCCGGCAAACCGCCGGTGATGCCGGCATTGGCGTAGACCACATCAAGCCGGCCATAGACCGAGAGGGCTCTGGCAACGGCACGCGCGACGTCATCCTCATCGCCGGCATCCATGATAACGGCTTCGGCCTCACCGCCCGCCGCGACGATGGCCTCGACGGTTTCGCGAACCGCATCGGCCCGGTCGCAGGCGACAATGCGAGCCCCCGCCTCGGCGAACAGCAGGGCAGAGGCCCGGCCGATACCGGAAGCGGCGCCGGTGACAAGGGCGGTCTTTCCCGCCAGACTGAAAATGGACATTGTCCCTCCCCCATCGGATTTCATTGCTCTGACCCCGAGCTGTGTCAGGCGCCGGCCCGGCGCGCAAACTCCCATGCCCGTATTGCCAGCGGCTCGAGCCGAGCGACCGTGGCCGCCGCCTTGTCGCTTGAAGCGTTGCCGTCAATCATCCGCTTCTTGATGCCTTGGACGATGCCGACCAGGCGGAAGAGATTGTAGGCGAAATACCAGTCCATCGTCGGCACGCTATCGCGCCCGGTGAGCTGGCAGTAGAGCTCAACAGTCTCGTCCAGCGTCGGAATGCCGCTCGCAGCAAAGTCGACGCCATCCAGCCCGGCACCGCCATCGCCGGTCGGCATGGCCCATTGCATCGCGTAATAGGTAAAATCGGCCAGCGGATCGCCAAGCGTGGACAGCTCCCAGTCCAGCACTGCCTTGATGCGGGTGCCGTCCGGCTCGAACAGCGCATTGTCGATGCGGTAGTCGCCATGAATGATCGAGGTGCGGGTCTGTTGCGGCACGGTGCGCGGCAGGTATTCGATCAGGCCATCGACCTCGGGAATATCGTCGGTCTGGGCGGCGCGATATTGCTTGGTCCAGCGACCGACCTGGCGCTCGAAATAATTGCCCGGACGGCCATAGTCAGCGAGACCGGCTTCCTCATGATCAACACTGTGAAGCGCCGCGAGGGCGGTAGTCAGTGCGCGATACATCTCGCCGCGCGCCCTCGGTGTCTCGCCGGGCAGCGATCCGTCAGCGAGTGAGCGACCATCAACCAGTTCCATGACATAGAAGATCGACCCGATGACGCTGTCGTCCTCGCACAGCGCAAGAGGCCGTGCGACCGGGAATCCGGTCGGATGGAGCGCGGCAATCAGACGATGCTCCCGGTCGACGGCATGGGCCGACGGCAAGGTCGGACCAAAGGGCTTGCGGCGCAGCACGTAGGCCGCGCCTCCGGCGTCGAGGCGATAGGTCGGATTGGACTGCCCGCCCGGAAACTTGGTCAGGCGCAAAGGCCCCTGCAGACCCTCGATTTCACCCTTCAGCCAGGCTTCGAGGCGATTGAGGTCGATGTCGTCGCGCGGCGATGCGTCAGGCGCTGCAGTCATGGTCCATCCCGGGTGTGCAAGGCAGAAGGCGGATATCCCGCGGTGCAGCAAAACTAGTCCATACCGTTTCCTCGGTAAATGGTTAGACTGCTCTGTGGCAGACTTGCAAACCGCACATGAAATCGTTTCAAGACAATGATTTCGAGCGCAACTCATGGACCGGATCGATCCATACCGGATTTGCTATCTCGCCGGGAAGGGGCCCAAGGCAGAGCGGTTGCGCGATCGCGTGACGATATCACCAAACTCTGCTAAGCGAATGATATGAATGCGACTCCCAAAGACATGGACACGGCGAAGACACGCCGCTTCCACCAGAAGCGCGAGCTCATCCTCGACGCCGCCGCCACGCTGATCAACCGGCATGGCGTGCGCGGGATGACCTTTGTTGACGTCGCCCAGCTGGTCGAACTCAATACCACCAGCATCACCTACTATTTCAAGCGCAAGGAATTGCTCGCCGCGGCCGTGCTCGAACGTGCCCTCGAGCGGATCGAGGCGCTGGTTGCCGAAGCTGCGACAGCACCGACACCGCAAGCACGGGTCGAGCGCTATGTCCGGCTTAATTTCGATCTCCAGGCCCGGATCAATGCCGAGGTCGAACGGCCGATCGCGGTCATCTCGGATATTCGCGCCCTCAACGAGCCCTATGGCAGCGAGCTCACCACGCGTTATGTGCAGGTTTTTCGAAAGCTGCGGACGTTTTTCGATGCACCGAAATCGGTCGAGGACAAGATCCTCGGGACGATCCGGGCCCATGTTCTCGTCCAGAACATGTTCTGGCTGCCGGCCTGGCTGTCGCAATATTCCACCGGCGATTATGACCGCGTCATCCACCGGATGATCGAGATCTTCGAACACGGCATCGCCCCCAAGGGCGCGGCCTGGACGCCGGAGCTCCTGCCAATCAACGAGTCCGAGCTGCGGGTCGGGATCGAGGGGATGCCGGGCAATTTCGCCCGCGCCGCCACCTTCCTGATCAACGAACGCGGCTATCGCGGGGCCTCGGTCGAGCAGATCGCCTCCGAGCTCAATGTCACCAAGGGCAGCTTCTACCATCACCTTGAAGCCAAGGACGAGCTGGTCCTGGAATGCTTCCGGCGCTCCTATGGCCGGGTCTCGCTGGTCCAGCGCGCCGCCACCAAGGCCGGCGGCAGCCAGTGGCAGCGCTTGTCGTCCTCGATGGCGACCCTGCTCAATGTCCAGCTCTACAGTGAGTTCCCGCTGCTCCGCACGACCGCACTCCAGGCCCTGCCGACCGAGTTGCGCAATGACGTGCTTGAGCGCTCCAACCGCATGGCCCGTCGCTTTGCCGGCATGATGATCGACGGGATCACCGAAGGCTCGGTACGTCCGGTCGACCCGCTGGTCGCCAGCCAGGCCATCATGGGCGCCCTGAACTCGGCCTATGACCTGCGCGACTGGATCCAGGGCGTCGAGCCGGCCGCTGCCTTCGCCTATTATGCCTCGACGCTGGCCTATGGCCTGTTCTCCCCTCCGCCCAAGCCCTATCAGGGCTGACCCGACCACCAGGACCGCCACGAAACGAACGCCTCGCAGCTTGGGCAGTGAGGGGTGCAAGGGACCATGCGTGTGCCTTGCTCTGGAAATGATGTGGGCGGCGCCGGGAACAAACGGGCGATTGCGCTGAGACCCAAGCCAGAGAAAAGGGCCCCGACCAAGCGGTCGGAGCCCTCGTCCGGTCCGGATCTGACGGATCAGAATTCGGTGTTGAAACCGACCCGGATGATCCGGCCGACCGGGTTACCGGTGAACGGATCGTAGTTGTAGTCCTGACGGGCAAAGCTCGGATCCTCGTCGGTCAGGTTGATGGCCGTGAACGAGAAGGTCGTTGCGTCACCGAAGTGATAGAGCAGGTTGAAATCGGTCGTCAGCTGGCTGTCGACCGTCGCCCCCTGCATCAGCACCGGATTGCCCGGGAGATACGGGTTCGGGGCAAAGGGCCCGGTCCCGAGATCAGCCCGCTGGTCACGATAGCTGTCCGAATAGGTCACGGTGAGACGGGTATCGATATTGCCAATCGTGTACTCCACGAAGCCCCGCCCCTTCCAGGCCGGCACCGGATAGGCGGTGGTCTGGAAGTTCATGAAGCCGACGCCATCAAAGCCCTGCTGGACCGTGATGCCTTCCACGACCTCATCACCGAGCTCATTGCCCAGCATGTAGGTCGCGGTCAGGCCGACATTCATGTCGCCGCCGAGCACCGCACCGAAATCATAGTTCAGGATGAAATCGAGACCGGAGCTGGTGAGGTCGCCACCATTGACCACCTGGGTGCGAACCCGGGCGATATTGGCGGCCGCACAAGTGCCAGCACCCGGCACGCCACCACCATCATTGAACTGGAAGCGTTCCCGCAGACCGTCGAAGGCCGGGTCGGTACAATTCGCCGGATCAGCAAACATTGTGGCGACCATGCCGGAGAGCGGCTCGGTATTGATGGTGTCCTGAATGTCGTAGCGGAAATAGTCCACGCTGGCGGTGAAGTTATCCGTCGCGAACAGCGCGCCCACCGAGAAGTTCGTGGCCGATTCCGGCGCCAGGGCCGGATTGCCGAACACGTCGACCGGGCGGAAGCTGGACGCGATCACCTGCAGCGAGGTCACATTGCTGTTGACCGTTTGCTGCGGCGGCGGGCCGCGGAAGGTGGTACCGGCAGAGCCGCGCAGGGCGAATCCTTCGGTGATCTGCCAGCGCGCCGTGATCTTCGGATCGAAGGTCGAGCCGGTCTGCCCGCCATAATCCTCATAGCGTGCGGCCAGCTGGACATTGAAATCGTCGGTGACCGGCAGCTGAAGCTCGCCGAACAGGGCGTAGACATCACCATCCGCGTCGCCATTGGCGTTGGAGCCGAGGAAGCCCCAGGCACCCGTCTGCGGGTCGCAGGTGGTGTTGCCATTGACCGGCGTGTCCCGGCAGGGATTGACGGCGATGTTATTGTTGTCGCCATAGACGGCCGAATAGGTCTCGCGGCGGTACTGGCCGCCGAAACCATAGAGGACCTGGCCACCGGCCAGCTCCCACCCGGTCTCGCCGCTCAGCGTACCCTCGGCCACGAACAACTCGGTCTCCAGCGTGGTCGAGCCGCGCACGAAGAACCAGTTGATCAGCTCGGCGCTGTTCTGGTTCGGTTCGGAGCCGGGGCGCTCGGCGCCGGTAACCGCATTGGTCGGAGCCTGGTTGCCGAACGGGTTCAGCCACAGACAGCCGCCGACACCGGGCGTACCCGTTGCCGGATTACAGTTCGGGCCGCCCAGGCCGCCGAGCGCGAGCTGGACGCGATCTCCGAAGCTGTCATAGCCATCATAGTAGCGCTCATAGCGGTGATAGGTGACGTTGAAATCGAACGAGGTGGTGTCGTTCAACTCGCCATTGAGCCCGGTTGAAATACGGAAGCTCTCATTCTGGCGCAGGCCGATTGAGGACCCGAGATTGTCCGGATTGCCGGCAAAGGCCGGGTTGCCACCCGCCAGAAGCGGACGGAAAAGCAGGGTCGGGAACAGAGCCGCCAGGGTCCCGGCCGGAACGATACCCGGATTCTCGGTGACCATCTGGATGAAGCCAGGATTGTTGGCCGGCACCACGAACCCGCTTGGTGAGCCGCCAACGCTGACCGACGGCGACTGGGTCAGAATGTACATCGGCGAGGTCCGGTAGTGCGGCACCTCGTCATTGCCGTAGAGCAGGCTGATTTCCCATTCGACATTGTCGGAAAGATCAATGCCCAGCTCGCCCCAGATCTGGTAGCGGTCCTCTTCTTCGACCAGCGCATCAAAGCCGGTGTACTGGGTCCGGCACCAGCCGGCGGTGGTGACGAAACCGCCCAGGACTTCACAGTCAGGGTCGGCCCGCAGGCCACCGATCGGACCGAAGCCAACGCCCGGGATAATGCCGAGCGGCAGGAAGGTTGCGGGATTGCCACCGCCCGTCCAGCCACCCTCAGGGTTGGCCTCGAAGGGCTGGACCGCGAAGTCGCGATCCTGTGCCAGCAGTTCGGAACGGTGCTGATAGCCGGCCGCGATCAACAGGCGCATATTGTCGCCTTGGTGACCGAAGCTGCCCTGCAGGGTGTAATCGCCATCCGTGTCCGAGATGAAGGAATAGTCGCCGCCAAAGCGGAAGCCTTCCTGGCCCGAGCGGGTGATGAAGTTGACCACGCCGCCGATTGCGTCCGATCCGTAGATCGCTGCGGCGCCGTCCTTGAGAATCTCGATGCGGCCGATTGCGGCAGCCGGCAGAAGGTTGAGATCGACAAACGGGACCCCCGTCCCCGCCGGAACCAATCGCCGGTTGTTGAGCAGAACGAGTGTCCGCTGCGGGCTCAGGCCACGCAGGTTGACCGACGCCATGCCCTCGGTCGCCTGCGAGCGACTGTCGAACTGGTTGGTATCGCCGATCACACCGCTCGAAACCGGCAGCGCCTTGATCAGCTCGACCGGTGACGGATTGCCCAGACGCGCGAGCTCTTCGGCAGAGAGGACATCGACAGGCAGGGCCGCGTCCTCCGGGGTACCGCGAATGACGGAACCCGTCACGATGATCACATCGTCCTGTTGTGCGTAGGACACTGCCGACGCGCTTGCCATCACGGCAAGGGCTGTCAGCGCACTGCTCGCACGCATCAGACCTTTGACAGTCATACTTTCCTCCCAGACTGCGCGGCCGCACTATTTTTTTGCATACCGCATATTCGATTAGAACAATCGGATTTTGGCAAGTCAAGGAGCTGGTAGTCAGATAGCTAGTGCTTACAGGGTAAATCGTCACTGCACTGCGGCATGATTTCACACTTTAAGATGACGCGGTTCGCGTACTGCGGAAACGAGAACGGCAAGCGCCGCAACAAGACTGAGCAGTGAAATGATGAAGACCGGCAGAAGGCCGGCAAAGCTGGCAATCACACCGCCGAGGATCGGTCCGACCGTCGCCATCGAGGTTTCAACCGTCGTCGACAAGGCGAGGCGCATCGGAATGTCGTCGCGCTTTCCAAACTCGAGGACCAGGGTCGTGGAACTCATCATGTAGCCCGATGCCGCCGCCCCCAGACCGAAGAAGGCGATCAGGAAGTGCCAGGGTGAGTCGGCGAAAATCATGACCACCAGGGAGACGATCCAGGTCGCCACGGTCAGGATGAAGGTCAGCCGGAAGCCATAACGATCGCCCAGCGTGCCCCAGATCAGGTTGGTCAGGGTGTCGGCACCCAGAAAGGCGAGCGAAAACAGGCCGATAGCGGCGCCGTCGACCTCCATCTTGCGGCCTGCATAGATGATGCAGAAGGGGATCACGATCCGGCCGGAAGTCGCCAGCATCTGGGCGATCAGGAAGTTGCGATAGTCGCGATCGACCAGGAGCTGCGGGAATTCCCGGATCCGGGCCATCACGCCCATCTGGACCTTTACGGTCGGACTCTCCGGCTCGCGCATGAACATCCACAGGGCCGCCAGCCCCAGGCTGGTCAGCACGAAAGCGACCATGAAGGTCGTTGCATAGCCATTGCCGAAGGCATTGTTCTCGATGAGGTGGGCCCCGGCCCACCAGGACAGGGCCGCCGCGATCGCCCCGCCGACAATATTTCGCCAGGCCTGGAGCCGGCCCCGCATGCGGATCGGGATTACCTTCGAGAGAACGACCTGGAAGGCCACACGCTGTGATCCGAGGAAGAAGCCGAACAACAGCAGGAAGAAGAAGGTCGCGGCCACCAGGACCGAGCCGGTCAGGAACCAGCCGGCAACGGCGAGCCCGAGCAGCTGAAAACGCATCAGCACACCGATCGTCATCGCCGCCGGCAAGACCAGCCGGCGATGCTCGATATGCGCGGCCCCCATGACCGGCGAGGCGATCGCGCCGAGCTGGATCAGCGCCTGACCGAGACCGACAAAGACCGAGGAGCCGGTCAGCATGTAGAGATAGGCCGGCACAAAGGTCGGCGCGAAAATCAGCCGGAAACCGGTCATGCCCAACATGCCGTGGGCAAAATGGGCGATATAGTTCCGCCTCAGATTATCCTCGACGAAATCGGTATAAGCCTGTTCACGCCCCTCCTGCGTATCATCCGCCACCATCACACCGGCCACGGGCTGGCCGATGGGTGCTGGCGGCGTCGCCGGCCCGCTCAATAGCCGTTCAATCGCGCGAAGCGGTCTCGATGGAAGGCGCCGTTTCCGTATTGGGCCTCCAGAATGCGAGCCCGCTTGAGATAGAAGCCGGCATCATGCTCGTCGGTCATGCCGATCCCGCCATGCAACTGGATCAGTTCGCGCGACATCAGATGCAGGGTCTGGCAGGCGGTCGCCTTGGCCAGCGCCACCCGGACCGGGATATCATCGCGGCCGGCATCAATGGCTTCGAGTGCGCCCTCGACGACCGAGCGCATCAGCTCGATCTCGGTGAACAGGTTCGCCATGCGGTGTTGCAGCGCCTGGAAGCGCGACAGGATTTCGCCAAATTGCGAGCGTGTCTTGAGATAGGCCAGCGTGTCGTCAAATGCCTGCACGGCGAGCCCCAGCATTTCTGCCGCGACACCGGCACGGGCCCGGTCGAGAACCTGCCCCAGCAAGTCGGCACCGCCCGCCTCGAGCCGGGAATCGGCTGTGACCGACACGGCGTCCAGCGTCACCTCTGCATGCGAACGCGCATCCACCATCCTCCGACGGGCGATCGAGACGCCCTTGGCATCAGCCGGCACCAGGAAGAGGCCAATGCCATCTTCCGCGCGCGCCGCAACCACCAGCAAGCCGGCGCTGTCACCCTCGGCGACAAACATTTTCGTGCCCGTAAGCACAAAGCCGTCGCCGGAGCGTTCCGCCGTGGTCTCGATGCGCTCTGGATCGTGGCGCGGCCCCTCATCGACGGCGAGCGCGGCGATCAGCGTGCCGCTGGCGATACCGGGCAGCCAGGCGGACTTCTGGGCCTCGGAACCACCCAGCAGGAGCGCACTGGTCGCGGCCAGGCAGGAGGCGTTGAGCGGGCTGGCGGTCAGCGTCTTGGCGCACTCCTCCAGCACCAGCCCGAGGCTGAGATAACCGAAATCCGAGCCGCCATGGGCTTCCGGGATGATGACCCCGGTCCAGCCCATCTCCGCCATGGCCGCGAAGGCCTCAGGATCAAACCCGATTGCGGAGCCGTCGTTGCGGACCTTGCGCCAGGCCTTGACCGGCGACTTGGTGCGAGCCCAGTCACGCGCCATGTCGCGCAGCATCGTCTGTTCTTCGTTCAGGACTGCCATGATGATCGCCCCCAAGCCCTATTGATGGTCCAGCATACCGAGGATGCGTTTGGCGACGACATTGTTCTGGATCTCGGTGGTGCCGCCATAGATCGTCACGGCCTTGCCCCAGAGCCAGCCGCGGGTGGTGCCAAGCTCAAGCGGGTTGAAGCCCTCGCCCTCCCAGCCCAGGCCGTTCATGCCCATGATCTCGATGGTCAGCTCGGCGCGCTCCTGGGTGATCCGGGCGCCGACATTCTTGAGGATGGAGGAGGCTAGCGAGATCGACCCGCTCTTGGCTTCCGCCGTCACCCGCCGCGCTGTCGCCTGGAAGGCGCGGGCTTCCATCTCGTGCTTGATGATACGGCCGCGCAGATCGGCATCGGCGATACGGCCCTCGCTGTCTACGCCGACATATTGCTTGGCCAGGTCGGCCAGCGACGGTCCGGCGCCGCGGCTCATCCGGCCACCGCCGGACAGGTTGGTTCGCTCGTGCTGGAGCAGACGCTTGCCAATCGTCCAGCCATTGCCGATCTCGCCGACGATCTGGTCCTTGGGCACTTTCACATCGGTGAAGAAGGTCTCGCAGAAGGGCGAGGAGCCGGAAATCATCTGGATCGGCTTCACCTCGACTCCCGGCGATCTCATGTCGAGCAGGATGAAGGAAATGCCCTCATGCTTCTTGCTGGAGTCGGTGCGAACGAGGGCAAAGCACCAGTCGGCCCACTGACCGCCCGAGGTCCAGGTCTTCTGGCCATTGATCAGCCAGTGATCGCCCTTGTCCTCACACTTGGTCTGCAGGCTGGCGAGGTCGGAGCCGGCGCCCGGCTCCGAGTAGCCCTGGCACCAGCGGATCTCGCCGCGGCAGATCGGCGGGATGTAGCGGAGCTTTTGCTCCTCGGAAGCAAACTCCAGCAGGGTCGGCGCCAGCATCATCACGCCGAGGCCGCCGATCGGGTTCCACGCCCCGACCTTGTCCATTTCCTCCTGCAGGATTTTTGCCTGCTGGCGATCGAGACCGCCACCGCCATAGGCTTTCGGCCAGGTCGGCGTGCCCCAGCCCTTCTCACCCATCGCCGCTTTCCAGGCATCGGCCTCGGGATCGGGATTGCCGCCCCCCTCGACCACGGAGAGCAGGTTCTGCTTGCCGACCAAGGTCTGCGGGAAATTGGCGGCCAGCCAGTCGGCAACCTCCTTGCGGAAGTCGTCCTGACTTGCCTCGGGCGGGGTCAATTCGGTTGTCGCCATGATCAATCTCCACTGGGGGTGAAAAAGGGCAGGGATGGTCCGTCCCCGACGTCTGTGTTGTCACTGGCCTGCGGATGCAGGCGGACACGCTGGCCGATGGCCAGGCTATCGAGGTCGTCGGCGACCAGGTTGGTCATCAGCGACGGCCCCTCATCGAGCGTCACCCAGGCCACCGCGAAGGGCGCCCCCTCGCCGCGCCGCATGACTGACAGGCTATAGATTGCGCCCTCGCCCCTGGTATCGAGCCAGCGCGTGTCGGCCGAGCCGCAATGCGGGCAGATGGTGCGCGGAAAGTAGTGGCCCTGCCGGCAGTCGCCGCAGGTCTTGATCCGCAGGATCCCCGCGCCGAGGCCGTCCCAGAAGGCCTGGGTCTCGGGATTGGGCTGCGGGGCTGGAAGCTTGCGTACGCTCATGACTGACGCTCCAGGACAATAGTGGCGGCGCCGTGCCGGGCACCCAGCGAACCGCCGATGCCGGTGGCCACGGCAAGATCGCAATTGGGCACTTGAACCGCCGGATGGGCTTCCCCGCGCAATTGCCGGACGGCCTCGATCACCTTGGTGATGCCACCGCGGAACATGGGGTGATTGTTGCAGAGCCCGCCGCCATCGGTGTTGAAGGGCAGCTTGCCGACCCCGGAGATCAGCCCGCCGTCGGCGACGAGCCTGCCGCCCTCGCCCTTGGCACAGAAACCGAGATCCTCGAGCTGCAGCAGGACCGTGATGGTGAAGCTGTCATAGATGGACGCGTATTTGATGTCGGACGGCGTGACGCCGGCCTCCTCGAACGCTCGCGGTCCCGACTTCGCCGCAGCGGTATAGGTGAGATCCAGACCGAGACCGCCGGACGGCCCCTTGGTCGCCTCGCCGGCGCCGAGCAGCGAGATTACCGGACGATTGAGCGTTTTTGCGATCTCCGGCGAGACCACGACCAGCGCGCCACCCCCATCCGTCGTCACGCAGCAATCGAGCCGATGCAGCGGATCCGCGATCATCGGACTGTCCAGTACCTCCTCGACCGTCACCACCTTGGGCAACATGGCATGCGGATTGTGCTGGGCGTGCTGCGAGGCCGCGACCTTGATCCAGGCAAGCTGCTCGGAGGTGGTGCCGAACTCATGCATGTGGCGCGCGGCGCACATGCCGTAGCTGGTGTGGTTGGTCAGCCCGACCCATTGCTCGAACGCGGCTTCCGGCGCGCCCGGACGGAAACGCTGGACCGCCTCCGAGCGCGGCCGACCGGCCAGCGTGATCAGCGCAACCGAGCACTTGCCCGCCGCAATGGCCGCTGCCGCGTGGGCAACATGGGCGATATAGGTGCAGCCGCCCAGCTCGGTTGAATCGGTATGGCGGACATCGAGACCGAGATAGTCGATCATCGAGATCGGCCCGAAGCCGGGCGCGTCGGTGGCGCAAAAATACCCGTCGACCTCACGGATCGTGAGACCGGCATCGGCCAACGCGCCGGCCGCACACTCGGCATGCAGTTGCGGCGTCGTCATATCCGGCGCGAGCCGGGTGGGATGCTCGAAGGCGCCGGCGATGCAGGCAGTGTTACGCAAACTCATGGAAACTCCCGAATACGGTGGCCGTCACGGTTGGACCCCCGGGTTTTGAATCGTCTTGCCGGCGTCGAGCGCGGCCTCTTCCTGCCGCTTCAGGGCAGCCAGATTGGCCTCATGGCTGGAGCGATCGATGCGGTAGAAATACAGGAAGCCCGCACCGGCGATGTAAAGGAAGGCCACGCTGGGCACGTAAAGAATGGCCAGAAGGTCAACCGAGGCCGGGTCAACATCAGCGGGCTGGGCCCGCTCGGGCAGGTCGACAATCGTCAGCAGGATACCCGCCACCATCAGGCCGAGGCCCGTCACGCATTTCTGCATGAAACTATTGGCCGCGTAGAACAGCCCCTCGGCCCGCCGCCCGGTCTTGAGCTGGCTGGCGTCGATCACATCGCCCAGCATGGCGTGGACGAGAATGGCCGAGGAAATCGCGCACGCGGAATAGACAGCGAGAATGATGAAGAGGGTCGGCAGCAGCCACGGATCGCCATTCTCGAAGAACCATCCATTCAGACGCAGGACGAAGGGGGCCAGACCGAAAACAACCGCCGTGATGGACAGCACGAAGGCCGCATTACGCTTGCCCAGTTGCTTGGAAATGATCGGCGCGAAGATCAGCGCCAGGAGGGCACCGATCAGCGGTTCAGCGGCGATGATCCCCAGATCGAAGGCGTTGAAGCCCCAGAACAGCGTGCCGAAATAAAGCGAGAGGGCGGAGGCCATGCCGATCGCGGTGTATTTGAGCACGCCGAAGCCGAGGATCGCGAGGAAGGCCTTGCTGCCGAAAGTCCGCCCCATCAGCATCAGGGTCTCGAACGGATTTCGGCGCTGAGGCGGCGGCAGTTTGCGCAGGTATTTGATGCGGTGATGCGTGCCTGCGGTCGAAATCATCACCGTCGCGAACATCAGGAGGGAGCCGACCAGGCCAAAGGTGTAGTAACCGGCCGGATTGAGTTGGCCGATCGGGTACGCCTCCGTTGGCGCAAGCCAGATCCACAGGGCCAGGACCGACATGCCGATCCCGCCCAGATAGCCGAAGAAATAGCGGTAGCTGGCAATCGAGGTGCGGTCGTCATAGCTGGTCGACAATTCCGGCGCCAAGGCCGAGCTCGGAATCTCATATAGCGTGATGAAGGTCCGCACGGCCGAGGAGAGGATCGCCAGGTAGAAGAAGAGATCCCAGCCCGCGAGCCCTGACGGTGGATGCCACAGGAAGAAGAAGGACGCGGCAGCCGGAATGGCAGACAGATACATCAGCGGATGCCGACGCCCCCACCGGGTCCGCAAGCTGTCGGAGATCTGTCCGACAATCGGGTCGGACACCGCGTCAAAGACCAGCGCCACCAGAATCGCCAGCGAGACCAGCGCGGCATCGGCGCCAATCACGTAATTATAGTACCACAGGAGGTAGGCCCGGAAGGCGACATCCTTGACCCCGTAAGCCATCGAGCCGACGCCATAGAGCAGCTTGGTGACATATTTCAGCGGCGGCGGCGCAGCCGCCGGGCCACCCGGCGAAGCGGTGTCAGTCATTTATCCTCCCGGAAGGCGCGCCTTGTTGGCGTCTGCCCAATCGTGTCAGCCGTTTGCCGCCGATCGCCACCAAACCCCTTGGCCCGCAGTCCCGGGCCGGATAGCCTGTCCTGATGACTGACTGCGGGGCTTTGGGAGCGTCTTTGACACCGCCCTTTCATGTTATCGGTATGAGCATACCTGCTTTTTGAAAAGCAACAAGAGCGAGAAATAACAGACGCTTTTGAATGGCGACCATCCGAAATTTGAACATGACTGCCCAAATTTGAGGAAACGGTCCGGTTTCCTCTTGCCCCACACCCGTGCAGGCGACTAAAACTGCGGCACAATCCTTCGACAGAAAGGGAAAACCCGGCGCGCACCCGACCGCGATGGTCGCACCCCGGCCCGACAGGCCGGGTCTTCGAAGCGACCGCAACCACCGCGCCACCCTGCCCGACCGACATGCCCGTCAATCCTTCCCGCAAGCTCCGTTTGCCGACAGAAAAGAGAAACACTCATGCGTGATGCCGTCATCGTTTCCACCGCCCGCACCCCGATCGGCAAGGCCTATCGCGGCGCCTTCAATGCCACCCCGTCGCCGACCCTGTGCGGCCATGCCATCAAGGCGGCTGTCGAGCGCTCCCAGGTCGATCCGGCTGAAATCCAGGACGTGATCATCGGCGCCGCCCTGCAGCAGGGTGTCCAGCACACGATCGGCCGCACCGCCGCGCTGCGCGCGGGCCTGCCGGTCACTGTGGCCGGTCAGTCGATGGACCGCCAGTGCTCGTCCGGCCTGATGACCATCGCCACCGCCGCCAAGCAGGTCATTGTCGACCGCATGGACGTGGTCGTGGCCGGTGGCGTCGAATCGATCTCGATGGTCCAGACCAAGGAAATGCGCGTGCAGCCTGACCCGGAACTGGTCGCGATGCACAAGGACATCTACATGCCGATGCTGCAGACGGCCGAGATCGTCGCCAGCCGCTATGGCATTTCGCGCGACCGCATGGACGAGTACGGCCTGCAGTCGCAGCAGCGCACCGCCGCGGCCCAGGACGCCGGCAAGTTCGACGACGAAATTGTGCCGATGAAGTCGACGAAGATCGTCATCAACAAGGAGACCGGTGAAGCCTCCCATGAGGAAGCCTTCCTGCAGAAGGACGAAGGCAACCGCCCCAGCACCGACCTGGCCGGCCTGCAGAGCCTGAAGCCGGTGATCGAAGGCGGCACCATCACCGCCGGCAATGCCAGCCAGCTCTCCGACGGGGCCTCGGCCTGTGTCGTCATGGAAGCGGAAGTCGCGGCCAAGCGCGGCCTCGCCCCGCTCGGTCGCTATATGGGCATGGCCGTCGCCGGCACCGAGCCGGACGAAATGGGTATCGGCCCAGTCTTCGCCGTGCCGAAACTGCTCGAGCGCTTCGGCCTCAAGGCCGACGATATCGGCCTGTGGGAACTCAATGAAGCGTTCGCCGTTCAGGTTCTCTACTGCGCCGACCGCCTCGGCATTCCGGCCGACAAGCTGAACGTCAATGGCGGCGCCATCTCGATCGGCCACCCCTATGGCATGTCCGGTGCCCGCATGGTCGGCCACGCCCTCATCGAGGGCAAGCGTCGGGGCGCCAAATACGTGATCGTCACCATGTGTGTCGGTGGCGGCATGGGCGCTGCCGGCCTGTTCGAGGTCCTGTAGTCCGATGCGGCTGGGCGCCCCGCGCATTGATCCGGTCGATCTCGATAATCTGACCGAAGACCAGCGCGAGGCGCTCGGGCCGTTTCTCAAAACAGGCTGGGTGATCAATATCTTCAAGACCCTGGCCCGCGCCCCGAAGGCGTTGAAACGGTTCAATGTCTGGGGCGGCTATGTCCTGTCCGACAAGAATGATCTCGCACCGCGTGAGCGCGAGCTCATCATTCTGCGGACCGGCTATCTGTGCGGGTCCGGCTATGAGTGGACCCAGCATGTCGAGATAGGCCTGCGCGCAGGCCTGACCGAAGCCGAGGTCGAAGCCATCAAGACCGGCGCCGATGCCCCGGGCTGGTCAGCCGAAGACGCCGCCCTGATCCGGGCCACCGATGATCTTGTCGGCGACCACTTCGTCAACGAAGCCCGCTGGGCGGACTTGGCCTTCCTGACCGAAAAACAGCGCATGGACCTGGTGTTCACCGTCGGCCAGTACACTCAGGTCTCAATGATGCTGAACACGTTCGGCGTCCAGCTCGACAAGGGACAGACCCTCGATCCGGATCTTGACCGGCGCGGCTAGACGACCCTAGTCGTTGCGCAGACGGATCAGACCCTCCTGGGCCGTTGATGCCACCAGCTTGCCGTCCCGATTGAACAACTGGCCGCGGTTGAAGCCGCGTGCGCCGCCCGACCACGGACTGTCCGTGTCGTAAAGCAGCCAGTCACTCATATCGACATCATCATGGAACCAGACCGCGTGATCGAGGCTGGCCGACTGCATCTTCTGCGTGATCCAGCTGACCCCGTGCGGCTGCATGCAGGTGCTCAGGAGCGCCATGTCGGAGGCAAAGGCGAGCACGGCGCGATGCATGACCTGGTTATCGCTCTGCAGATCGGTGCAGCGGATCCAGATCTGCCGCTTGGGCTCGCGCTTGCGTGGATCGACCGGCGACCAGGGGTCGACGGGACGCATCTCGATCGGCCGCGGACGGGTCATGAACCGGTAGAAGGGTTCGGGCACCTGGTCCTTCATCCGGCGCAGAAGCTCGACCTCGGTTGGCAGATCATCAGGCGACGGGACATCACCGAGATCGACCTGGTGAGACAGCCCGGTCTCGGTCCGATGGAAGGATGCCGTCATGTTCAGGATCGGCTTGCCGCGCTGCATGGCGATGACGCGCCGGTTCGAGAAACTGCCACCGTCGTAATCGCGCTCGACACGGTAGACAATCGGAAAGTCCTCATCGCCCGGCCGCATGAAATAGGCGTGCAGGGAGTGGATTTGGCGATCAGTATCGACCGAGGCAACGGCCGCCGTCAGCGCCTGGGCGATGACCTGGCCGCCAAACACCCGACCCCGGCCGCCCGGATTGCGGCGGCCGCGATAAAGGTCGACATCAATCTCCTCGACATCCAGCAGATGGACCAGACCGGCCGCCAACTCGGCGGGTGTATACACCCGGCGCGCCTTGGCTTCGTCTTGCGTCTTGTCAGCCCCGTCCATGATGGCCCCTCGATTTTATTGTGCAGGACAGCAAGTGTGGACCGCGTCTGCACAAAATTCCAGCTTCCGGTACGGTGCCTTGCAGAGGCACCCCGGGCAAGGCGAAGCCGGCTCCGATGGAGCCGGCTTCTGTCATTCAAGTCTGATTGACGCCGCTATGCGGCCGGGCGTCAGGACGCGACCAGACGCAGGGACTGGGTCGGCGCATCCCAGGGTAGATGCTGATGGTCCAGCATGACCATATTGTCCCGGTTCACAATCTCCGGCCGGGCTTGATAGCCCAGCAACGCCTTGACGTCCTGGTCGGTGTGACGGGCCAGCATCATGGTCTCGTCCGACGAGAAATTGGTCAGGCCGCGAGCGATCTCGTCACCGCTTTCCGAATAGACGTGCAGCACATCGCCCTTGGTAAAGTCGCCATGGATCTTCACGACATAGTCGCGGCTGAGGCCGCTGGTGCTGGTGGCCAGTGCCTCGGCTGCCTCGTCGGTGATCACAAGACCGCCGGCGCGGTGCAGGCGGTTGGTCAGCCAGACCGCCCACGACGAGGCCGGCGTGCCCTTGGCGACGCACTTGGTGTGGCGACGCTCGCCGCTCAGCACGGCCGAAACCGGACGGTCAATCCTACCCTCGGCGATCAGCGTGGTGCACCCGGCATTCTGGGCCAGGTTTGCGGCCTGGATCTTGGTCAACATGCCACCCGAGCCGAGCGAGCTCGTACCCGAAGTGACTTCGAGATACTCGGTGACATCCTCGATCGTGTCGACGAATTGCGCTTCCGGATCCGAGGGATCGCGATCATAAAGGCCATCAATACTGGTCAGGATGACAAGATGATCGGCCTGGATCATCTGCGCCACCTTGGCGGCCAGGCGGTCATTGTCGCCGACCCGGATTTCCTCGGTCGTCACGGTGTCGTTCTCATTGACGATCGGCATCATGCCGCGCTCGAACAGACGCTGAATGGTGTTCTTTGTGTTGAGGAAGCGGCGGCGCTCCTCGAGATCTTCCAGCGTCACCAGAATCTGGGCGATATCAAAGCCGTGCTCGTGGGCGACCTGCTTGTAGGCGTTGAGAAGCAGCGGCTGGCCACAGGCCGCGGCGGCCTGCTTGTCGAGCACGCCGGCATCCTCGGGGGAGGTCTGCATGGCATTCAGGCCCAGCGCGACAGCGCCAGAAGAGGCCAGGACAACATCATACCCCTCGTCACGGAGCCGCGCGATGTCGGCCAGCAACTCGTTCATGAAGGCATAGCGGAGGGTCAGCCGGCGGTCATTGGCCAACAGGCTGGACCCGATCTTGACGACGATGCGTTTACGCTGGCTCACACGGTTCTCCTGGATAGCGCGCCAACTTTTGGTGCAGCGCAAAACCTGCGGGCAAAATATTTAGCATTCGAAATTTTTCAACCCCATTCTTGGAGCAAATGCTCTCTGAAAGCCGTTAATCGGGACCTAATTGTCTTATTTTTCTATGCGGCGCTGACCTTTCGGCTCCGAAGACACAACCGCATATATAATTTGAACTCGAAATTGTTGTTGCTATATACCCCAGAAACAGGCTCGAGACGCTACGGCGGATCGGGCATTTTCATGTGGGATGAGGGATCGCCGGTCCGGCGCCACGCCCTGAAGACGGAGCAGGCTAGGCATGGACATACTGCTGGTAGGATGCGGAAAGATGGGTGGCGCGATGCTGCGGCGATGGCTCGATGCCATGCCGGCCCGGTTCACGGCCGTGAACCGGAGTGGTCGCGCGCTGCCGCCGGGCACCGAACACGCCGCCAGTGTCGACGCCCTTGCCGGCCGCCGCTTCGATGCGATCATCATCGCAGTCAAGCCACAGCAGATCGCCGAGGTCCTGCCGGCCTATACGGGCCTGCTGGCCGAAAATGGCTGTTACGTCTCGATTGCCGCGGGCTATTCTGCGGCGTCCCTTGCCGGACTTGTCGGCGACAAGCCGATCATCCGGATCATGCCCAACCTTCCCGCGCTGATCGGGCGCAGCGTCAACGGGCTCTACGCCAATACCGCCTGTGAGACCCGTCACCGCGAACTCGCAGACCAGCTGGCGAAGACCACCGGCACCGCGATCTGGCTTGACGACGAAGACGAGCTCGACCGCCTGACCGCCGTCGCCGGCAGCGGGCCCGGCTATGTCTTCGAAATCACTCGCAGCTATATCGCCGCTGCGCAGGCGCTCGGCTTTTCCAAGGAGACCGCCCGCAAGCTGGTCCTGGAGACGCTTGGCGGCGCCATCGAAATGGCGACCCGCTCGGACGAGGATGTTGCCGAGCTGCGGAATTCGGTGATGAGCAAGAAAGGCACGACCGAGGCTGGGATCAATGCCCTGCGCCGGGACGGCCTTCTCGATCAGCTGCTGCTCGACACCACCCGCGCGGCCTATGACCGAGCGGTCGAACTTCGCTAGTTGCCCTGCGTCCGCTTCTCCACAACACTCAAGCCCCCAAGGAACCCATGTCAGATCGTATGCAAGCCTATATCGAACAACTCGGCCGCCAGGCCCGTGCCGCCTCACGCGTTCTCGCGACAGCGTCCACGGAGCGCAAGAATGCGGCCCTGATCGCCGCTGCCGCAGCCCTGCGCATGCGGGCGAACGACCTGCTCGAGGCTAACCGCATCGATGTCGACAGCGTGCGCGAGGCGGGCAAGCCCGATGCCTTCATTGATCGCCTGATGCTCGATTGCGAGCGCGTCGAAGGCATGGCGCGCGCGATTGAATCGATTGCCACCCTGCCCGACCCGGTTGGTCGCATCCTGGCGGAGATTGATCGGCCCAACGGCCTGCGCATCGAGCGCGTCGCCGTACCACTCGGCGTGATCGGGATGATTTACGAGTCCCGCCCCAATGTCGGCGCTGACGCCGGGGCCCTGTGCCTGAAATCCGGTAATGCCGTGATCCTGCGCGGCGGCTCGGAAAGCCTGAACTCGACCCGCATTATCGTCGAGTGCATGAAGGAAGGCCTGCGCGAAGCGGACCTGCCGGACGAGTCCATCCAGATGATCGACACCTCCAATCGCGCCGCGGTCCAGCACCTCCTGCAATGCACCGAATTCGTCGATCTCGTAATCCCGCGCGGCGGCAAGGGCCTGGTCTCGCTGGTTCGCGACCAGGCGCGCGTCCCCACGCTCCTGCACCTGGACGGCAATTGCCACACCTACGTCCACGCTGGAGCCGATCTCGACAAGGCGGTCGCCATCATCGAGAACGCCAAGCTGCGTCGCACCGGCGTTTGCGGTGCGACCGAGAGCCTTGTCATCGACGAGGCCGTCGCCACTGAACTCCTGCCCCGCCTGCTCGACCGCATGACAGCGTGCGAATTCCGTGGAGACGAGGCTGCGGTCGCGATCGAGCCGCGCATCAAGCCGGCCGAGGACGCCGACTGGGACACCGAGTATCTCGACGCCTGCCTGTCGGTGAAGATCGTCGACGGTCTCGAGGCAGGCATCAACCACGTCGCAGCCCACTCATCGGCCCACACCGACGCCATCATCACCGAGAACCTTGATGCCGCGAGCTGTTTCCTGTCGATCATCGACAGCGCGGTGGTCATGCATAATGCCTCGACCCAATTCTCCGATGGCGGAGAGTTCGGGATGGGCGCTGAGATCGGTATCGCCACGGGCAAGATGCACGCCCGCGGCCCGGTCGGCCTGGAGCAACTCACCTCATTCAAATACCTGGTGCATGGCGAGGGGCAGACGCGTCCCTGACCGGCGCGGGTTGCTGCTGGCCTTGAGCCGCACGCCGAACACCTCAATCTTCCACCTTCCGTTTCGCTGAACCCAAGGCAAGTCCATGGATATTGAAGCTCTTATCTCTTTGGCGCTCTACTTCATCCTGATGATGGCGATCGGGCTCTACGCCTATCGCAAGTCCACCGATGACGTGTCCGGCTACATGCTGGGCGGACGCCAGTTGCACCCCGCGGTCGCCGCACTTTCCGCCGGCGCTTCGGACATGTCCGGCTGGATGCTGATGGGCTTGCCCGGCGCCATCCTGCTCACCGGCATGTCGGAAAGCTGGATCGCCATCGGCCTGATGATCGGTGCCTACCTCAACTACAAGCTCGTGGCGCCTCGATTGCGGGTCTACACCGAGGTCGCGGACGACGCGATCACCATCCCGGACTATTTCGAGAAACGCTTCGGCGACCGTTCGCGCATGCTGCGCGTCATCTCGGCCATCGTGATCGTGATCTTCTTCACCATCTACACCTCGGCGGGTGTGGTTGCCGGCGGCAAGCTGTTCGAGGCCTCCTTTGGCCTGAACTACCAGATCGGCCTGTTCGTGACGGCCGGTGTGGTCGTGGCTTACACCCTGTTCGGCGGCTTCCTCGCTGTCAGCCTGACGGACTTCGTTCAAGGCGTGATCATGTTCGTCGCCCTCATCCTGGTGCCGGTCGTAACGATCATGCAGCTGGGTGGCTTCGGTCCGACAATCGACGCGCTCAGCACGCTGAGCGTCGACGTCAACGGCTGGGACAAACCCTATCTCTCGATGATCCCGCAGGAGAGTCTGGGGCTGGCGATTGTCGGCATCATCTCGACCATGGCCTGGGGTCTGGGCTATTTCGGCCAGCCGCACATCATCGTGCGCTTCATGGCCGTGAAGTCCCTCAAGGACGTCAAGGTCATGCGCCGTATCGGCATGAGCTGGATGCTGATCACCGTGATCGGTGCCGTGCTGACCGGTGCAGCGGGCCTCGCCTATGTGAAAAGCCAGGGTATCCAGACCGCGGAAGGCCTGCATGTCGCGCAAGTCGTTGACGCCCCAACCGACGCCACCACGACGATGGGCGAGCTCGAGAATATCGATACGACCGGCGCCTTCGCCGATGGCGACGTGGTGCTGAGCGACCAGGAGACGATCTTCATCCTGCTCTCCCAGGTGATCTTCCACCCCTATATCGCCGGCTTCCTGCTCGCCGCCATCCTCGCGGCGATCATGAGTACGATCTCGTCCCAGCTGCTGGTCTCATCGAGTTCGCTGACGGAGGATTTCTACAAGATCTTCCTGCGACGCGGGGCTAGCCAGAAGGAGCTGGTGCTGGTGGGCCGTCTCTCCGTTCTCGCGGTTTCACTGGTTGCGATCGGACTGGCTTTCAATCCGAACTCCAACATTCTCGGCCTGGTGTCGAACGCGTGGGCCGGTTTCGGGGCCGCCTTTGGCCCGGTTATCCTGGCCAGCCTGTTCTGGCGTGGCATGACCCGTCTGGGCGCTCTGGCCGGCATGATTGCCGGTGCAGTGACGGTGCTGGTCTGGATCTACGGCCTCCAGCTCTCGGGCGTGATGTACGAGATCGTGCCGGGCTTCATCGTCTGCCTGGTGACGCTGTACGTCGTCTCCAAGGCGACGGCCAAGCCGGGCCCGGAAGTCACCGATTATTTCGACGAGATGCGCAAGCGCGTCAAAGCCGGATAATCGGGATATCGACCCGGACAAAAGAAGGCGGCGACCGATCGGGTCGCCGCCTTTTTTTCTCGCCCGTAAAACCTGTCCTCGATAGTCAGGGCTTCATGGCGGACGCAGCGGCGGCATTGGCGGTGATCGTCGCCCAGTCACCCGCCTCGATCATCGCCCCGGTCGCAATCCAGGAGCCGCCAACACACACCACATTGGGCAGGGCCAGATAGTCCGGCGCCATCTCGCGGGTGATCGAGCCGGTCGGGCAGAAGCGGATATCGGGCAGGGGCCCGGCGATCGACTTGAGATAGGCGCGCCCACCGGCCTGCTCGGCCGGGAAAAACTTGAGCACTTCGAAGCCCGCCTCGACCGCACTCATCGCCTCACTGGCAGTCGCAACCCCGGGCAGAACAGGGAGGCCACAGGCCAGCAGCGCCGGAATGAGTTCCGGTGATAGTCCCGGCGAGACCAGGAAATCCGCACCGGCCCGCATGCTCGCGGCGACCTGTTCCGGCGTGCGGATTGTGCCCATGCCGATGATCATGTCCGGCTCGGCCTGCTTCATGGCTGTCAGCACATCAAGCGCCGCCGGGGTCCGCAGGGTCATCTCGACAACGGTCAGCCCGCCGGCCTTGAGGGCGCGCGCCAGAGGCGCGGCTTTCTCGACCTCGCCAACCGTCAGGACCGGGATGACGCTGGCGGCGCGAACGAGGGTTTCAAGCGTGATGATCATGAGGTGGAAGCCCCCTGTTCGGCCAGGGCTGCAGCGCCGCGCAGGGCGGCACCGTCAGACTGGATGAGGTGAATGGGTATATCGGACACATAGCCGGACATCGGTCCGCGGCCAAGGAAACGCGACCTGAACGGGCTCGTCTCGAGCAGCGTCTGTATACGCGGCAGGATACCACCGCCGAGATAGATCCCGGCCCGCGCGCCCGCCAGAACCGCGACATCTCCGGCGTAACCGCCGAGGGCGGCGTAGAAGAAGTCGACCACGCGAGCGCCCATCGAGCCGGGCTCGGCGAGGGCGTCACGGGTGATCTCCTCCGGCCGATCCCCGGTCCAGGCCTTGCCTTCGATCTGGCACAGGGCGCGATGGATGTTGACCAGGCCACGCCCCGACAGGATCCGCTCCCATGACACGAAGCCATATTCCCGGGCCAGAATGCGGCCGACCTCGATTTCCAGATCCGTACGCGGTGCAAACCCGGCATGGCCACCCTCTGTCGCGACCACTTTGAGAGTGTCGCCATCCGGGATCAGCAAGCCGAGCCCAAGCCCGGTCCCAGGCCCCAGAACGGCGATGGGCGTATTCTTGATCGGGCGACCGGCGGCGATCTCGGCAATGTCGGCAGCCGGAGTCAGCGGCGCGCCGCGGGCCTGTGCCTCGAAATCATTGACCGCGATCAGCGTCTCCATGCCCAGCTCACCGCCGAGTTCGTCGGGCCGGAAGCTCCACGTCGCATTGGTCAGCTGGACCCGGCCGGCCCGGATGGGCGAGGCAACGGCGAAGCAGGCACGGGTCGGACAAGCGCCTTCACAGCTCTGCAGATAGGCCATCGCGGCATCGCGAAGATGCTCGAAGTCCTCATTCTTCAGTCGCCGGACCTGGTCGAGATCGAAGCCGCACGCCACGCTGCCGCGCGCGATCGCGAAACGGGCATTCGTGCCGCCGATATCGGCGACCAGATAGCTCGATTCCTGGCTCATACCCGGTAGGTTCCGCTTCTCGATTGCCGTTTGAGTACGAAACCCCAGGCATCGAACCTGCGGGTCATCATCCCCAGTCGGACACTCTATACGACAAATGTTACCCCTAACATAGACTCCGGTTTCAGCCCGACCGCCGATCGCATCTTTTCACCGCGCCCGGAACACGCCAGACAAGACGCAGACATGGCAGAAACCTCGAGGGGAAAGACAATGAGCGACCTGACCGGCAAAACTGTTGCCATCACGGGGGCATCGAGCGGCCTAGGCCAGCACTTCGCCCGACTGCTGGCCGATCGAGGCGCCAATCTGGCCCTGATGGCACGCCGGACCGACCGGCTAGAGGCCGAGGTCGAGGCCCTGCGCGCCAAGGGCAGCAAGGCCGTCGCCATCGCTCTGGATGTGAGCAATGTCGGCGCCATCGGGCCGGCGCTGGACGCGGCAGAAACAGAGCTCGGTCCGATCCACGTGATGATCAATAATGCCGGTGTCGGCGGGGAAGGCATGGCCCTCGACATCACGCCGGAGCATTTCGACCAGACTTTCGCGGTCAATACGCGCGGCGTCTATTTCGGCGCCCGGGAAGCCGCCAAACGCATGCTGGCCTCCGGTGTCGCAGAGGCCAGCGAAGCGCGCATCATCAATATCGCCTCGATCGCCGGCCTGACCGTCCTGCCCGGCCTGACCGCCTATTGCGCCTCCAAGGCCGCCGTGATCTCGATGACCAAGGGCCTCGCCCGCGAGTGGACCCGCCAGCACATCGCCGTCAATGCGATCTGCCCCGGCTATATCGAGACCGAGATCAACGCACACTGGTTTGCCACCGAAGGCGGCCAGAAGCAGATTTCCCGGATGCCCCGCAAGCGCCTGATGGACATCACGGCACTCGACGAGGCTCTCCTGATGCTGGCCGGCCCGGCCGCAGGCCAGATCACCGGCACCGCCATCACGATTGATGACGGGCAGGTGCTCTGATCAGCGCGGCTGGCTGACGGCGGGTACGTCCGTGAAGGGCTGGATGCCGAACTCCGGATAGATCTCGGTCGGGTAATAGAAGGTCCCGTCGGCGGCAACCAGGGCGATCGTCTTGATGTCCTTGAAGTCGACCGTCGGATCACCCGGCACCAGGAAGAAGTCGGCCAGCATGCCGGGCGCGATGGTGCCCAGCTCGTCATCGACGCCGAGATATTCGGCCATGCCATGGCTGCCCCAGGCGATGATCTCGGCCGGGGTCATGCCGATATTCTGGTACAGCTCCAGCTCGCGGTGATGGGCGAAGGATCCGCCCAGGTCGGTACCCGGCACAATGAAGATGCCGGCTTCGCGCATCATGCGGAGCGTTTCGGTGATCTGGTCGAAGGCACCGCGGTAATTGGCGTCATCTTCCGGCGTGGCGATGTCGGCCCAGGCACTGCGCGCGCTGCGTTGCGTGTCGACCGGCATGTGGTCGATGTAATCGACCACGCCGGGCGAAACCTCACCATTGCGGGACAAGAGCAGGGCTTCATGGATGGCGTAGGTAGGATCAATTGCGACGCCGTTCTCGGCCATCGTCCGGATCGTGGCCTGGACCGGCTCGCTGTCCAGATCCAGCCCCGGCAGGCGACGCAGCGCGGTCAGGCGGAGCAAGGAGCGCGTGTCCTCGCCCTGTTCCAGCACCCATCCCAGCATCACCTGGTTGATATGGGTCATCTCGTCATAGCCGGCGGCGATCATGGTGTTGGCGTTGGTGAAGGCCGGCACATGGCCGGCGACCCGCAGACCATTGGCGTGGGCCGCCTCGATGATCGCCGGAACCCATTCCGGGGTCATCGAGTTGTAAATCTTCACCTGGATGAAATCGCCACTCGCGGCATAGGTTTCCACGGCGGCTACGGCTTCCGCCTCACTGGAGACCAGAATGCCGTTATTGGAGCTGAATGGGCTCTGACCCTCGATGAAACCACTGCGGTGAACGCGCGGACCAGCCACTTCGCCAGCTTCGATACGGCTGATCAGCTCGTCGAGTACAGCGTTGTTATTGCCCATATCGCGCACACTGGTGACACCGGCTGCGATGTTGAGGAAGGCACTGGTCTCGCCCATGTGCGCGTGCATCTCGAACAGGCCGGGGATCAGCGATCCACCCGCACCGTCAATTTCGGTCTCGCCGGCCCGCGTGGCAACATCAAGCGCCTCGATCGCGGCAATACGGTCGCCCTCGACCACGACCGAAACCGGTTCGCCAAGGCTCAGCGTCGCCGGGTCGAAGACGCGGACATTGCGGATGCGGACCGGGCCGTCATAGTCATGCGCGACCCGGGACTGGATTTCCGCAAAGCGGCTGGCGCCATAACCGGCCGCCAGACCCCGCAGGCGTTCATCCTCACCTTCATAACCCGCTTCCAGAATGGCAAAGCCCGGCGAGATCACGCCGAAGAAGGCCCGGTCATCCATCAGGAAATAAGTCGGATTCTCGCTGGTGCCGGACAGGCCATAGGCCGTCACGTCACGGCTGGTCTCACCATTGCTGACGGTCAGTTCGTCAACCTCGGACAGGCGCAGCTCACCGCCCGGCAGGGCCGCGATGGTCATGTCGTCGCGATCCATCAGGGCGCGCGCGGCAATCGCCAGCCAGTAGGGGCTGGCATCCTGCGGGACATAGAAGGCATCGCCATCGGGGATGGCCTGGTCGGAGCCGGTTGAATCGGTCCAGCGGGCTTCGCTGTCGACATAGGCGAAGCTCTCATCAATCGGATTGCCGAAGGTCGAGGCTCCGGCAATCGACCAGCTCGTCGGCAGGCCTTGTGCGTCGAGCTCGATGGTCTCGGTCACCGTCGGGCCGCGCCCGTTATTGCGGTATTCGTACTCGATGCCATAGCCGCTCTCGGACGGGCGAATCTCTAGCGCACCAATCTCAGTGCCGCCGACCAGAACCGTGAAGGTCTGGGCTTCCGCCGCGCCCGGTGCTGCGGCCTCGCTGCCGGCCGACCCCTCGGACGTGGCGTCGGTTGTACTCGGCTGGCTGCAAGCCGCCAGCGCAACCAGCGCCAGGCTGGCCCAGATCGGTTTCATGGTCGTGGACATGGTTCTCTCCCCCGAGGCAATTCGTTGCGGGCAGGGTTAGCACCGTTTCAGAACCCTGTCTGCACGATCCCGATCCGGGATCGGGATCAGGGCAGACAAAACGGGGACGGCCCGGTAAATGTCGTCGGACAGCCTGTGCCTGCGCGTTGGCAAATGGTTGACGGGGCGCTCATGACCGATTTCCTGCTACTCGCTTTCACCTTCCTGATTGCCGGCGTCATTGCCGTACCGGTGGCGACCCGTCTCGGACTCGGATCGGTGCTGGGCTATCTGATCGCGGGCATCGCCATCAGCCCTCTTCTCGGCCTGCTCGGCGTTGATATTATCTCGATCCAGCATTTCGCCGAGTTCGGCGTGGTCATGATGCTCTTCCTGGTCGGGCTGGAGCTTGAACCCCAGCGCCTGTGGGAGATGCGAGGACGGCTGGCGGGGCTCGGCGGGCTTCAGGTCGGCGGCACGACTCTGGCAATCACCGCGATCGCCATGGCCTTCGGGATTGGCTGGACCATCGCGCTGACAATCGGCCTCGTCCTGTCGCTGTCCTCGACGGCCATCGTGCTGCAGACCTTCAACGAGAAGGGGCTGATGAAGAGTGATGGCGGACAGGCCGGCTTCTCGGTTCTCCTGTTCCAGGACATCGCTGTCATCCCGATGCTCGCCCTGATCCCGCTTCTGGCCCTGCCGGAGCTGGTCGAGGCCCTCTCCCACGCGTCAGACCATGGCAGCGAGGATCATGGCTCGACCCTGAGCCTGGTGGCCGACCTGCCCGGATGGGCGGCGGGCCTGGTGACCCTCGCCGCGGTCGGCGCGGTGATCCTGATCGGTGGCTTCCTGACCCGGCCGCTATTCCGCTTCATCGCCAAGACCGGCCTGCGCGAACTGTTCGTGGCCGCCGCCCTGATGATGGTGATCGGCATTGCCTTGCTGATGTCACTGGTCGGTCTGTCGCCGGCGCTCGGGACCTTCATTGCCGGGGTCGTTCTGGCCAATAGCGAGTACCGCCACGAGCTAGAATCCGATATCGACCCCTTCCGCGGCCTGTTGCTCGGCCTGTTCTTCATGACCGTCGGGGCCGGGATCAATTTCGCGCTCCTGTTCAACGAGGCGGCGTTGATGATCGGCCTGACGCTGGGTCTGATCGCGGTGAAAGCGGCCGTGCTCTACGCGCTCGCGGTCCTGTTCAAGGTCCGCGGCTCGGATCGCTGGCTGCTGACACTGGGCCTGGCCCAGGCCGGTGAGTTCGGATTCGTGCTGATCTCCCTGACGGTCGCCAGCGCGGTCCTGCCCGACGAGATCGCGGCGCGCCTGTCTTTGATCGTCGCCATGTCGATGTTGCTGACGCCCCTGCTCTTCATCATTCACGACCGCCTGATCGCCCATCATTTCTCGACCGAGCAGGCCGAACGGGAGGCCGATGCGATCGAGGAGGTTCACCCGATCATCATCGCCGGCCGCGGCCGGGTCGGCGGGATTGTCGACCGCATGCTGAGCGCCGCCGGCTATCGGGCGACCGTGGTCGATTACAGCTATAGCCAGCTCGAGATGCTGCGCGCCTTCGGGTTCAAGGCCTATTTCGGCGATGCGACCCGGCCCGATCTGTTGCATGCCGCCGGCATCGGCGAAGCGCGTCTGCTTATCGTCACTATCGACAATCGCGAACAGATCAACGCCTTGGTACGCTATGCCCTGCACACCTATCCGGGCCTTCACGTGATCGCACGGGCCGTGAGCCGCGACCATGTCTACGAGCTCTACGAGATTGGTTGCCGCGACATCATTCGTGAGACCTATGACAGCTCGATCCGGATCGGTCGCTCGGCCTTCGAGGCCCTCGGCGTCGAGCATGATCGCGCGGTCGGGATGGCACAGGCCTTCGACCAGATGGATCGCCGCTCGATGATCGAGGTCGCCGATGTCTTTGACACCAGCATGTCGGCCCATCAGAACACGGCCCTGGTCGAACGCGTCAAGGCGATCAATGAAGAGTGGGAACCCGAGCTGCGACAGCGCATGGATGACATCCGGCTAGGGCGACAAGACACGGAATAACGGCCTCGGACTGGCGCCCTCGAAACGGGGGATTTGCCCTGACTGCGACCAATTGCCAGCTGCGAAGTGCCGCGAAAGGCTCTAAAGCCGCAGGATGAGATCGAAACGCGCTCATAGCCTCGCCACACTGGTGACCGCGCTTGCCTTGCTGCAGCAACTCCTGCTGCCCGGCACGATGGCGCTCGCCGAGGCACGCGGCGTTGATCTGGCGGGACTGATGTGCGGGCCGGGCCAGACCAGGCTCGACCCCGAATCCGCGGCCAATGCCGACATTCTGGCCGAGCTTCTGGAAACACCCGACACGCCGTCCCAGACCAGTGATCACTGCCCGCTCTGTGCGGTCTCGCACGGCCCGGCCCTGGTCGCCCCCGTCCTGACACTGCCCGTGTGGCCGCTGACCCCGTCCACCTACGACACCCGCCGCGAAACCACCCGGCCCCAAACGCCGCGCGGTCCGCCGCTCGGCTCCCGCGGCCCACCTGCTCTCATCTGATGTCAGATCAAACCGGTTCCGCCTCGCGCGGAGCCAGACGGGCTTGGCCCGACGCGCCTTGCAAGGCCGTATGAGAGATTGAAAACATGACCCAGTACTTGTCCCCGCTCCTGTCCGGAGTGGCCCTGATCGCCATGGCATCCCCTGCTCTGGCTCAGGAAACCGACCCTGCCCTGCAGGATGTGATCATTGTCGCGGGCTCCCGCCTCGACTCCCCCGCTCACCAGGCTGTCACGCCCGACGCCGCGCCCCTGCTCGGCAGTGACATCACCTTGCTGACAGCCCGCATCCCGGGCGCTGCCCGCATCGGCAATGGCGAGCTGTCAGGCCAGATGCAGTATCGCGGCCTGTTCGGGGAAAGACTGAATTTGCGTGTGGATGGCCAGCGCTTCGCCTCTGGCGGTCCCAACCTGATGGACCCGGTTTTCCATTACGCGCCAGCGCCGCTGGTGCAGGCCGTCATCATCGATCGCGGTGTCAGCCCGGTCTCGGCGGGTCCAGGCCTCGCTGGTGGCGCCGACGCAGTGTTCAAGCGGATCGGCTTCGGCGAGACCGGTGATACCGCGCTTCACCATGACCTCACCGTCGGCGGGCGCAGCGTGAATGACAGCCTGTCGGTCGGCGGTGTGGTGGGCGCCGCAAGCGCCGACTGGCGCGTCAACCTGCTGGGTGCCTGGGAAGAGGGCAGCGATACCGGATTTGCCGATGGCGTCATCGGCGGAACCGGGTTTGAGCGCGGCGTCTTCGGTCTCTCGGCCGGAGCCCGGACCACGCTCGGCGAGGTTTCGCTTGACCTGCGGCGCCAGAATACCGGGCCGTCCGGCAATCCCCCCTTCCCGATGGACATCCAGTATTTCGACACCGATTTCGCCCGCCTCGCCTACGCTCACGACTTCGGAGCCATCCATCTTGATGCCTCCGTTCATGTCACCGACGTGGCGCATCTGATGGATAATTTCAGCCTGCGTCCGTCTCCGGCAGCGATACAGACACGCGCCAGCCTTGCCGACGCCACAACGCGCGGCGGCGAGATCGCGCTCGGTCTGGAGGCCTGGGGGGGCCGCGTCGAGTTCGGAGTCGACACGGAGACGGTGGATCACCATGTCTCCATCACCAATCCCGCCAATGCCGATTTCATCGTCACGCCCTTCCCCGACATTCGTCTGGAGCGAACGGGCGCCTTCATCGAATGGACAGGACCGCTTGGCCCGGTGCAGTCGCAAGTCGGGCTTCGTGTCGACCAGAACCGCCACGACGCTGGCACCGCTGTGCTCGGCAGCGCCCTGCCGATGGCTCCGCGCATGCTGGCCAACGCCTTCAACGCAGCCGACCGGTCGGGCGATGAGCTGACCGTCGATGCCGTGGCAAGGGTCTGGACCCCGGTTCGCAATCACCTGTCCTGGCGTGCCACGCTCGCCCGCAAGCAGCAGGTGCCCGGCTATATCCAGCGCTATGGCTGGCTGCCGATCAGCGCCAGCGGCGGCCTCGCGGACGGCAATATCTATGTCGGCGACCTCGCACTCGAGCCGGAGACGGCGTGGATCACGGAGATCGGCTTCGACTATGCCAGCGCACGCGCCTATCTGCGGCCGACGCTCTATTATCGCCAGGTCGACAATTACATCCAGGGCACGCCCTTCGACGCCACACCGGGCATCCTTGACACACCGGTGGAAATGATCGCCGGCATGAATGGCGATCCGACCCCGCTCCTGTGGCGCAATACCGATGCCCGCCTCTACGGGTTTGACCTCGACGGCGGCTATGACCTTGACGGGCCGCTGCGGATCGATGGCGTGCTCAACTATGTCCGCGGGGAGCGTCGCGACATTGATGACAATCTCTACCGCATAGCCCCGCCGAGCCTGCAGCTGGGCCTGACCTGGGACGCCAGCGTCTGGTCGGCGACCCTCGAGGCCCGCGCCGTCGCCGAACAGGACAGGCTGTCTGCGACGAACTCGGAGACGGCGACCGATGGCTATGTCGTCCTCACCGCCTATGGCGACTGGCAGGTCCGCGACGGGGTCAGGCTCTCGCTCGGTGTGGAGAACCTCCTCGACGAGGCCTATCAGGACCATTTGTCCGGCTTCAACCGGAACAGCTTCGGCGACGTTCCTGTCGGGGAGCGCCTGCCCGGTAGCGGACGCGGCGCTTTCCTGCGCCTCAGCATCGCGGGATAGGCCTGCGGAGCTGAACCGGCGACGTCGGCAGGGAGGAGGCCAGACGGCTCCTGCCCTGCCGGCCCTTGCCCGCTGGCGTACAGGACGACGCTGTACTGATGGCGGCACCACAATGAGCGCCTCTATGGCTCGCTATAAAAAAATCGATTGGATTTATCGCTCCTCCCTTGGGACAACAGTGTGAAGGCGGCTCATCCAGGGCCAGGCCACATAACGGATACCAAGGGAGGCAGCTCATGGACGGCAATGATCCGAATTCGGTCGGCAAATGCCCCGTCATGCATGGCGGCAACACGACATCACAATCCAGCGTCATGGATTGGTGGCCGCGGGCGCTCAATCTCGAAATCCTGCACCAGAAGGACAGCAAGTCTGATCCGATGGGACCGGACTACGACTATCACAAGGCCCTCAAGACGCTCGATTTCGCGGCCCTGAAGAAGGACATGCACGCCCTCCTGACCGAGAGTCAGGATTGGTGGCCCGCCGACTATGGTCATTACGGTGGCCTGATGATCCGTCTCGCCTGGCACTCCGCCGGCTCCTATCGCCTTGCCGACGGTCGCGGCGGCGGCGGCAGCGGCAATATCCGCTTTGCGCCACTCAACTCCTGGCCCGACAACGGCAATCTGGACAAGGCGCGACGCCTGCTCTGGCCGCTGAAGAAGAAGTACGGAAACAAGATTTCCTGGGCCGACCTCATCCTTCTGGCCGGCACCATCGCCTATGAAAACATGGGCCTGAAGACCTTTGGTTTCGGCTTTGGCCGCAAGGATATCTGGAGCCCGGAAATCGACACCTATTGGGGGGCCGAGAAGGAATGGCTCGCCCCGTCCGACACCCGCTACGAGAATGTCGACCAGCCCGATACGATGGAAAACCCGCTCGCGGCTGTGCAGATGGGCCTCATCTACGTCAATCCGGAAGGCGTGAACGGAACACCCGATCCGCTGAAGACCGCTGGTCAGGTCCGCACCACCTTTGCCCGCATGGCCATGAATGACGAAGAGACCGCGGCCCTCACCGCCGGTGGTCACACCGTCGGCAAGGCCCATGGCAACGGGGATGCCGGCGCGCTCGGCCCCGAGCCGGAAGGCGCCGGCCTCGAGACCCAGGGCTTTGGCTGGATGAACCCCAATCTGGATGGCAAGGCCAGCAACGCCGTGACCTCCGGTCTGGAAGGCGCCTGGACGACCAATCCGACCCAGTTCGACATGGGCTATTTCGAGCTTCTCTTCGGTTACGAATGGGAACTCAAGAAGAGCCCGGCGGGCGCCCATCAATGGCAACCGGTCGGCATAAAGGAAGAGCACATGCCGGTCGATGCGAGCGATCCCTCGATCCGTCGCATGCCGATCATGACCGATGCCGACATGGCCATGAAAATGGATCCGGCCTATCGCGCGATCTGCGAGAAGTTCATGGCCGACCCGGCCTATTTCAAGGACACATTCGCACGCGCCTGGTTCAAGCTGACCCACCGCGACATGGGACCGAAGGTTGAGTATTTCGGGCCGGATGTACCGTCGGAAGACCTGATCTGGCAGGATCCGATTCCGGCCGGCCCGACCGGCTACAAGGTCGACAAGGTCAAGAAGGCCATCGCCAAGAGCGGTCTGTCGATCGCCGACATGGTCGCCACGGCCTGGGACAGCGCCCGCACCTTCCGCGGGTCGGACAAGCGCGGTGGCGCCAATGGTGCCCGCATCCGGCTGGCTCCGCAGAAGGACTGGGCGGGCAATGAGCCGGATCGCCTGGCCCGGGTGCTCGACGTGCTCGAGCCGATCGCCAGGAAGACCGGCGCCAGCCTCGCCGATGTTATCGTGCTGGCCGGCAATGTCGGCATCGAGCAGGCGGCCAGGGCCGCCGGCCACAAGATCGAGGTGCCGTTCGCACCCGGCCGCGGCGACGCCACCGATGCGATGACCGATGCCGGCTCCTTCGACCCAATGGAGCCGCTGGCGGATGGCTATCGCAACTGGCAGAAGGCCGATTATGCCGTCAGCGCAGAGGAAATGCTGCTCGACCGCACCCAGCTGCTAGGCCTGACCGGTCCGGAAATGACGGTTCTGGTCGGCGGCATGCGAGTCCTCGGGACCAATCACGGCGGGACGAAGCATGGTGTCTTCACCGATCGCGAGGGCGCGCTGACGCCGGATTTCTTCGTCAATCTGACGGACATGGCCTTTACGTGGGTGCCCACTACTGACGGCGCCTACGAGGTCCGTGACCGCAAGACCGGCGCCGTCAAGTGGACCGCCACACGGGTCGATCTGGTATTCGGCTCGAACGCGATCCTGCGCGCCTATGCCGAGGTCTACGCCCAGGACGACAACGCCGGGAAATTCGTCACCGACTTCGTGGCGGCCTGGACCAAAGTCATGAATGCAGACCGGTTCGACCTCGCCTGATCAGCCAGCCCGAGCGCTGACAGATCCGATACAATGAAAGGGGGCGGCTCCTGCGAGCCGCCCCCTCTTTTTGTCTGATCACTGACCGCCCGGCCTAGGTTGGCGGCGTGAAATGTTCGGCACTGAAGCTGTAGGCCGGCGCCGCAAGGGCCCCACCTGCCGGGGCAACATCGATCGAATAGCCGACATCACTGCACACGCCAGGCGCTTCCGGCATGGTGCGGTTGAACACCATCAGGGCGACATGCTCATAGGCCCGCGTATCGACACTCCCGCCACGCCCCAGCGGGATGACAAGCACTTCGTCACCATTCTGGGCAAGAGCGAGTAATTCCAGCCCGTCATCCCCCCTCAGGGAAAACTGGTAGCGCCCGTCAAGACCGACCGTGATGTAGTTCGCGCCGAGCTGCTCGAGCCCACCCTTGGCCATCCAGCCGCGTTCGGAATCGAGGGTGTGATGCACCCGCACCGTGCTGTTGAACAGCGGGGCCAAGTCATAAGCGAGCGCGAAATTCTGGGCCCGCCAGCGCTGGATCACGTCCGGGATGGTCGTGCCGACGGTTTCCAGCGTCGCGGCGAGAGTCTCGAACCCGTCGAGCTCGACCGAATTCTCCCAGATATCGACGACGATGCCTTCGCCATAGCTGTCCGCCATGGATTGCAGCAGCGTCCACTGGGAATAGTCAAAGCCGCTCTCGCTGGTCGTCCAGCAAATTTCCGGAGCGTCAAAGTCGGTCGCGACATAGTCCGTCGCATCCTGGTCGCCGCCGACTGTGGTCGTCTCGGTCCAGGAGGCAGTCGCTTCATAAAGCCAGTCGAGGCCCTCCTCGCTGTCATAGCCGAACTGGACGACATGGTTGAACTCGTGGGTCGCCGTGGCCCGCATCAGGGCATGTACAGGCGCTTCCTTGCCCATGCCGACAAAATCATTGTCGATCACGAAGACGGTGCGCGCCGCCGAGGCCTCGTGGACGTCGGTCGTATTGACATTGTCGAACACGATCTGCACCGGATAGGTGACACCCATCGACCCGTCAGCATCAGCGACATAGGCACGGTAGCGGCCATCATCGTCGCGAATGGGCTCCGCCCAGCCGATCCGGGACACCTGGACGTCGAGCATTTCCTGCAGCGCTTCACCGACAGACTGCGCATAGGCGGTCGACGACGCATCAACGCCTTCAAGCGTGTAGTGAACACGGAAATCTTCCGTCTCGATCGTCAGTTCCGGCCCGCTCAGCGTGACCCGGTTCTCCAGCAGCCCCTGGAGCGTATCGACCACCGAGGCGTCGACATGAGAGAGCTCCAGAACGAACTCGCCACTGCTTTCGCCACTGCGATAGCGCTGCAGTTCGAGCGTGTAGCGGCCGGCTTGAGGCGCGGTGAAGGCAATCGCCGAGTTCAGCGATCCGTCGCCGCGATCATCATTGAGGGCGACCGGATAACCGTCGGCTCCGACCAGACGCAGGACGGGATCGAGATCACCGCTGGTCGCGTCGGCCACCGCGAGCAGGGTCTGCCCCGCGGCCAGGTCGATCTCGAAGGTGTACTCGCTCTGGCGATTGTCGAGGGTACCCTCATGCCGAGCAAACGGCTCACGTTCGATGGTGGTGAAGTCAAAGGGCACGTCCGCATTCGGATCGAGAGCCAGGGACAGCATCAGATCGCCCGTGCCACTCCCGCCATAGGTGCCGACCTCAACGAAGAAACGTCCGGCCGCGTCAGGCTGGAAGACAAGCTGCGAGTTGAGGCTGCCATCGCCGCGATCATCATTTTGCGCCAACACCGTACCGGCGTCGTCGAGCAGGGTGAGCGTGGTATCGAGATCCTCGGTCAGGGCGAAGGTTGTCGTGACAAGAATATCGTCAGCAGACAGGTCCACCGGAAAGCGCTCACTGGTCCGGCGCGCATTGAGCGACATGACCTGTTCCTGGATCACCGAGGATTCCCAGGACAGACCGAAATCGACCCCATCCCGGACCGTCAGTTCATAATCACCCGTAGCGCCACCATAGCCGGTCACGACCGCCATGTAGCGCCCGCTTGTCGTCGCCATGTGAATGATCTGCGAGGTCAGGATACCCGGCTCGCGATCATCGTTCTCCGCCAGGGTCTGACCGTCGGGGCCGACCAGCGTCAGAATCGTATCGAGGCCATCGACCGAGGCGGTGGTGAGGGTGACGAGCTGGCCGGCTTCCAGCGTGATCTCGGAGACCGAGCGGGGCGCCGCTTCGGTGACACTGCCGGGGAAAACCCGATCAGCAGACGACTGCGCGACCGCGCTGCCCGCCAGACACACAAATGCACTCACAACAAAACCGACCCGCACAGGCACCTCCAAAACGCAAAGCGACCGGATGAGCCCAGATCAGCTTTCAAACCACCGATGTAACGGCAACTCGAAATGACCACAAGCCGAGGGCCATTCCAAGGCTCCATGCGGAAACCGATGTTCCGACGTGGATAGCGAACGGATGGCCCTTGGCGAACACCGTTCACTCCGCCTAGTGTGGCCGCACAAACGGGGGAGATGAGATGCGGATTTCAAACGCGATTGAGCCGACAGAGGCCCAGCTGGCCGCCTTTCTGGCGCGCGCCGGTGACGGACCGGTCAACATGTTGAACTTGCTGAAATTCAAGGAAAAGGCGACCTACCCAGACGGTCGGGACGCCGACATGTCCGGTGCCGAGGCCTATATGCGGTATGGCGGCCCTGTGACCCGACTGGTCGAGCAGGCTGGCGGCACACTCAAGTTCTCCGCCCTGCCGTCGACCTTCCTCGTGGGAGAGGCGGAGGAGGGCTGGGACATGGTCGCCATCATGACCTACCCGTCTTCACAGACCCTCCCCAACCTGGCCATGACGCCGGAGTATCAGGCGCTCGCCGTGCATCGCAAGGCCGGGCTGGCCGGTCAGCTCCTGATCCCCTGCTTTGCCAAGGACACCTTCATCGGATGAGCCTGAAAACCCTCGCCCCGCAAATTCTGACCAGCCCGACCCTGCGCAGCCTGGGCAGGGGCCGCCACGCCTTGCAGAGACGTCTGTCGGGGAAGCCGCGGACCCTGCATACCTTCATCCAGCGCGATGAGGCCTATTCGCAGCTTCTGGTACAGGCCCTGCCGCGTCTCGCCGAGCGTTATGACGTCAAGATCATCTGGCATGAGGTCAGCCCGCCCGAGCGGTCTGCTGCACCGGAACCGGAAAAGCTGGCGGCCTGGTCACTCGAGGATGCCCGCTATCTGGCCGAGGCCTACCAGCTGGATCCTGGCGAGCACGACCTGCCGGCGATGAGCGCCCCGGCACATGGAGACGCGCTGCGGGCCAGGCTCGGCCATTACGGCTCAGCGATGACCTGGTTCGAGGGCGAATGGTATTGGGCCCTTGACCGCCTGCACCATCTCGAACGCCGTCTTGGCAGCGGGGACGATTTGATTTTCGCCCCGATTGCAGAACCGGATCACGCGGCCGGTGGCTCGCTGGAGGTCTTTCTCTCCCTGCGCAGCCCCTACAGCTATCTCGCCGCGATGCGCATGTTTGATCTGGCCGAGGGCTGGAACGCCCGGCTGACCCTGCGCCCCGTCCTGCCAATGGTGATGCGGTCCCTGCCCGTTCCAGCCACGAAGCGTTTCTACATCGTGCGCGATTGCAAGCGCGAGGCGGAGCGCTATGGCCTGCCGTTCGGCAAGATTGCGGATCCGGTCGGCAAGGGTGTCGAGCGCGGCCTGGCCATCCTGATCGGGGAGATTGAGCGCGGCCGCGGCAAGACTTTCCTGCAGGCTTTCATGACAGCCGTCTGGGCCGAGGGTGTGAACGCCGTTGGCGATGCGGGGCTGCGCCGGATTTGCGACCGGGCGGGCGTTGACTGGACCGAGGCTGAAGCGGACCTCGCCAGGGAAGACTGGCGCGACATCGTCGAGGCCAACCGGCTCGACCTGTTTGCGGGGGGGCATTGGGGTGTGCCGACCTTCAAGGTCGGCGACCGGATGGCGTTCGGACAGGACCGCCTCTGGCTGGCCGGCGAGTGGCTGCAGGCCGACGCCTGAGCAGCGGGTCGTTGCGCCACGGGGCCGGTCGCCGGGTCCGCCGATCAGCCCCCGATACTTAACAATCGCCGTTCTCTCGAGGGACAGGACACGCTATGATGGCGGCAGGAAGGTAGTCGGCTTGACAGCCTTGCCGCTCCCGCGGCGGAAATCCGCGGGCGGCCGGTCTGGCCAGCCCGGGGCAAGCCTGCTCCCGGGTCGCAAGCCGCAGGAACCCCGCTATGAGCAGACTTCCCCATGCGGAACGGCACAAGGTCCATCGCATCGGCTGGCTTCGCGCCGCCGTGCTGGGCGCCAATGACGGGATCGTCTCAACGGCCAGCCTGATCATCGGCGTGGCGGCAGCCGGAACAACCCAGACCGGGGTCCTGATCGCCGGACTGGCCGGACTGGTCGCCGGCTCGATGTCGATGGCGGCAGGCGAGTACGTCTCGGTCAGTTCGCAAACCGATGCGGAAGCGGCCGACCTGGCCAAGGAAACCGCCGAACTGAGAGCTTCGCCGGGCGCCGAGCTGGATGAATTGACCGGTATTTATGTTGCCCGGGGTCTGGATGCCGACCTCGCGAGGCAGGTCGCGACACAGCTCACCGATATCGACGCGCTGGGCGCTCATGCCCGTGACGAGCTAGGGATTTCGGAAACCGTCACCGCGCGCCCGGTTCAGGCCGCACTGGTCTCGGCCGCGACCTTTGCGGTGGGCGCGACGGTCCCGCTTGTGGTGGCCTGGCTGGCAGCACCGACCGTCATCATCCTGCTCGTTGCCCTGACCACGCTTCTCGCCCTGGCGACCCTTGGCGGGCTTGGTGCGTCCGCCGGCGGCGCCGATATCGTCAAGGGCGCGCTACGCGTCACCCTCTGGGGCGCGCTCGCCATGGCCGCGACCGCCGCTGTCGGGTTGATCTTCGGTGTCAGCGTCTGATGGCCGAAATGGATCCCTATAAGGTACTCGGGCTGACGCGTTCGGCCAGCCAGGCCGACATCAAGAAGGCCTATCGTCGACTGGCACGGACAAGCCATCCCGATATCAATCCCGACGATCCGGATGCCGAGGACCGCTTCGTACGGATTACCGCCGCCCATGACCTGCTGAAAGACCCCAAGACCCGGGCCCGCTTCGACGCCGGGGAAATCGACGCCACCGGACAGGAAAAGCCGCAGCGCCGCTACTATCGCGACTTTGCCGATGCCGAAGGGCCGCGCCCGTCTGCTGGCGGCTTCGACGGGATGGACCCTGACGACATCTTCGCCGAGATCTTCCGCCAGCGCGGCGCCGGCAGCGGACGTGACTTTTCGGCCCCCGGGCGGGACATCGCCTACACGCTCGACGTCTCCTTCCTCGATGCCGCGAGAGGGAGCTCCTCGCGGATTACCTTGCCCGACGGGGGCAGCCTTGATGTCACGATTCCCGTGGGCTTGCGCGACGGCCAGACGCTGCGACTGCGCGGCAAGGGCGGCGAAGGCCTCGGCGGCGGTCCGCGCGGCGATGCCCAGATCACGATACGGGTCTTGCCTCACCCCCTGTTCAACCGGGATGGCGATACAATCCGCATTACACTGCCCATCACGTTCGATGAAGCCATTCTGGGGGCACGGGTCGATGTCCCGACGCTGCAGGGGAACGTCACCCTGACCATCCCGAAAGGGTCGAGCAGCGGCAAGGTTCTGCGCCTGCGTGGACGGGGCGTCGAGGGCCGCGACGGGCCCGGCGATCAACTCGTCGAACTGCGCATTGTCGTCCCTGCCGCAGAGGATGAGGCGCTGACCGCCTTCCTCGAGACATGGCGCAAGGACCGCGATGACAATCCCCGCAAGCTCCTGTTGGAAGGGATACCGCGATGAGTGAAGTTTACACCCGCGAAGAGGCCCTGGCCCGGGTCACCCGTCTGACCCATCTGCGCCTGACGGCCTTTATCGAGGCCGAGGCAATTGTCCCGAAACAGCATGAGACCGGACCGGTCTTCGGCCCGGCCGACCTGGCCCGCCTCGACCTGCTGTGCGACCTCGCCGAACTCTACGACATGCAGCCTGATGCACTGGCCGCCATGGTCGCGGTCATCGACCGGATGCATGCGGCCCGCCATGACCGGCGCGTCCTGCTCGACGCCATCCGGGCCGAGCCCCCCGAGGTCCGCGCCCGCATCGCCGCCGCGCTGCAGCACAGACAAAAGACAAATCGCACAAACACGCCATAAAGCGACACAGTTCGAGCGACCACGAAAGCGTCTCGCAAGTGGGTCATTGCGGCCGCCTGGAGGAGCCTCGCCCTTGATCGCTGTTTGCGCGTCCCAACAGCCGATCCGAAGCCGGGCTCGCTGTTGACCGGAAGCTGAAACGCTTCTGCACTTGGCGGGAGGGCAAAGGCAGTGTCGGCGCCCGCACAGTCAACCATCCTGACGCCATGACGGCCCACCTCGCGGTCGATACACCCACCGCGGCGCACCTTGGAACGCTCGGAAAAAAGACGGGACCGACCGCACAAAGGGGCCAGCGACGCAGACTCCCATCGAGGCCGCCCGCGACGGCAATGAGTGATGCCGGAGCCTGCCCTAGCCTGGCCCGCCATCATCGATCTGGATCGGACGGAAGACATACCCTGCGGACCGACGGCAGCCGGGCGAGTTGGTGTCACCCGGGGCGCACAGACCGATCTCCGCCTCGTCCCGCGTCCCCTCATGGTGTCCAAAGCGCATGTCCTGGCGGATCGTCAGGCCGGATATCTCGAAGTCATGATCAAAGCGCCAGCTGGTGAAGGCCAGGTCGATCACCGCAAACAATTCAAGGACCGGCACGAATTCCATGGTGAAGCGGTATTCGGGATCCGACAGCACCACACCGGGAAACTGGCTGCTGCCTCGGTCCCCGAGGTCGAGCCTCATTTGCATCGGCCGAGCAGGATCATAGGGCCGGTTGAAGACAAGTCGGCAATTGCCTGACTCGAGATGCTCGTTGGATATCCGCGCATCGCTGCGATGTCGGGAGGTGCACGTGCTGATGTAGGATGGGTCGTCCTCGACCCGGGTAAAGCGGCCATCCCGGGGCGCGGCCTGCAGCGAGAACTCGCCGTTTGCGGCGTAGATGTTGACGCCCGGCTCAATGCCCGCCCGCGCAATCCATGCATTGATCTGGAGACCGGTTACATCGGCGGGCAGGCGCGGCTCCGCGATCCGGTGCCGCCCGCCAATCGGCGGCGCGAAGTCGGCGCAGGCCCAGTTCGGACAACTTCCCGCGCGGGGCACATCGACCGACGGACAGTTTATCCGGATGGTTTTCACCACGGGCACGCGCATCTGCAATTGGCAACCGGCCCAGACGCCGAACGTGAACTCGCGATCATCCAGGATCAGGGGTTCCGGCATGCCGGCCGCGCGATAGATCGAGCCACCGCCCGGCGTATCCTCGCGGCCTTCGGCGTTCACGCTGAATTGAAAGTTGGATCCGTTCCAGACCCGCGTATTCGGGTCTTCCCGGTAGAGCGCTTCGCTTTCGACCTCGACGCGGAAGGGAAAGCGGATTCCAGCGCGGTATCCAATGCTGTATTCAAACGCGATATAATAGTTTTTGCGACGGTTGAACGTATGCTTGTAGCGCTCCTCGATCCGATCCGAGAGCGTGAAGCCCGTGATGAAATAGTACTCACTGGACTGGCTGATCCTCTGCACGCGCGCCTCTGGCTGGGAGCGTGGCCCTGTTCCGGGCAAGCGCCGCGTCTCCCAGTTGTCCGGCAGGGTCGGTGTGCCGGTCACAACCGGGCCACCAATCGCCTGCACCACCTGCCCCGCACCTCCCGCGCGACCGCCTTGATCGCCCGGCTCATCGCCGATCCGACGAAGCTGGTCCGGCAGGCGCGGCTGAAGCTCTGGCGTCGGACGCAACGTCCCCCGCCTTGTCACATAGGGTGCGAGGACGGCAGGCAGATCACGGACTTGTCCGATCGGCTGGTCAAGATCGAAGCCACGCGTCAGCGCCCGATCATCAAGACGCCGGTCCACGGGACTGATCTCCCGGGAGCGATCGGCGAGGGGAATGATGCTGACGCGGGTGATCACACGCTCGTCGCCGTTGGCATCGAGACCGATCAACGCCTCATCCTCGAGGGCCAGAGCATCCCGAACGGTGAAGCCACGACGAAAGTCCGAGCCCGGTCGCATCCGGGCCAGCTCAGCCCGGATTTCATTGGCTTCGGCGCGGATATCTGCTTGCGTCGGCGGCAACATAAGGCGGGTCCGCGGATCAACCGCTTGCGTTCTGCGCGCCAGCTCCGGCGTCAGCCGTTCAGCCGGGTCCACAAGAACTGGCTGCCCGCCGGCAGTGGCCGCCAGATCATCCAGTGAGCGCTGACCCGGCAGGAGACACAGCTCGGCTCGCGCCTCGGTCACCAGACCGAGTTCCTCCCGGACTGCGCCCGCCATGCCTCGGCGGCCATTGGGTCGAATCCGGCCTGGACGATAGCCACAGGTTTCAGCGGAAACAGGGACAACCGCTTCCCGCGACACAATGATCCGATCCGCCATCACGAAGACTTCCTCCGTCACCGTTACCGGTCCGGCGAGGTCGAGCAAGCCTGGCTCGGCGGTAGCGATGGCGAGTAGGGGCAGATTGGTCAGGCGACTTGAGGAGATGTATTGCTGCAGGTCCAGCTCAACCCCCTCGCCAAGCGCGATCGCCACCGGCCCGCCTCGCATGAGGGCCGCGGAATCGAGTTCAGCGATGAAGAGTGGCGACCGGCGAATTTCCGCGCCGAGCTGCGGGGCCGAGAGATCCGCCATCGACGCCCCCATGCGCAAAGAAGCGGCATCGAGGGTTTGGGCAAGCCGGCCGGGAAGAGCTGCCTCCTGCCCGAAGACCGTTCCGCCGAACACCAGCCAAAGCGCTGCCAGAAAGCCGCTGAACCGCATACCCACCCCCTCAAGAACGATCAGACCCGAAATCGGTATGAGACTGGCGATGAATTGGCAATGAACTCGCCGAGGCCTGTGCCGCAAACCGGACACGCGGCCGCGATTCTCGGGATCCACACACCACTTGGACCGGGGCGCAGGCAGGCATGGGGCAGTATTGGGTATCGCGAGCGCATCGCCAAAACGACACCCCTGGGCGCAAGCCCGCGAGGTGCCGTACGCTCACTTTGCCACGGCAGGACACAAGGTTGGCGTGGTCACCACACGGCCAAGCGCCGCAGACTGCTCGGGAACCCAAGCGGAACTGCAGGCCTGCCCCGGAAGCAAAACCGGCGTTTTGTGGCATTGCTCCCGACCGGAAAGGGAAGGCGCCTCACCCGTCAGGGCTGATCAGCTGATCGAGAACAGGATTGGGGAAGCGTCGTTTGGAGACGATCGCAAAAAAGCTTTCGGTGATCCCCGGCAATCGGGCGACCTCGACGAGCCGGCCACTGGCCAGCTCATCCCTGACAACAACGCCTGGAAGCACGGCCAGACCGATATTCTCCCGGGCCATCAAGCGAAGCATGGCCATGTCAGCCACTTCGGCCACGACGCGTGGCGTGATCCCCAGCCTTTCAGTCAGGACGTCAAAGGCGTTGCGAAACCCCGTCTCGGCTGTCGGCAGCACCAGCGGTTCTTCGGCAAGCAGCTGCGCATAGTCGGTACGACCGGCCAGCCGTTCCGGCGAGCCGATCAAGCTGACATCCTGTTCGTCAAGGAGCCGGGCGGTCCAGGGCGTTTCCCGGTCACGCAGGGGTACCTGATTGACGAGAACGACATCCAGCTGGTGCTCGTTCAGTGCCGGCAGCAATTCTGTCAGGCTTCCAGACCGCACGACAACCTCGACATCCGGATCGGTAAAGACAGGACGAAGAAAGCCGAGCTGAAAGTTCCGGGATAGGGTCGACAGGGCCCCGACCCGCAACACCGCCCTTGCCGTCACGCTTGCGCCGCGAAGCCGTTCGATCATCTCTCGCCCGGCCGGAAAGATCCCGTTGGCATATTCCAGCGCGATCCGCCCCGCCTCGGTCAGGGCGAGGCCTCGGCCCTCGCGCACAAACAGCGCTTGCCCGACCTGGTCTTCAAGCTTGTGGATCTGCGTCGACAACGCCGACTGGGAGATGTTCAGCTCCTCGGCGGCGCGGGTCAGGTGTCCGATCCGGGCGACATGCCAGAAATATCGCAGATGATTGTAATTCAGCACGGAACCATTCTTCCAAACAGAACGTTATGTTCTAAACATTATATTATACCGAATAATTGCGCTTTGATAGATGCCGGGTCTGGAAACGGGAGACGGACCCATGCCCCTGACGGCGTCATACGCACTCTTCATCGCACCGGCCGCGCTGACCCTCTTTTCGGTGGCGGCTATACTCAGCAGCGGACCGCGACCCTTCGTGCGTCACCTGGTACCTGTGGCCGCCCTGCTGACCGTCGCCTGTGCCGTCGGCGCACTCGTCATCTTGCTCAGCATCGGGAGCCATAGCGCGAATCTCGGGGTTCTGTCGGCCCGCATCGATCCGGTCAGCGTCACGCTTTTCGTCCTGGTGGCGGTGATCGGGAGCCTTGTCCTCGGATTCAGCCGGACCTTTCTGGATGGCGAAAACCGGCAGGGTCCATTCCTCGGCTGGATGGGTGCGACCCTGGCCGGCGTCCTTCTTCTCGTGATGGCCGGCGACCTGTTCACCCTGCTTTTCGCCTGGATTGCGACAAGCCTGACCTTGCGCCGCCTCTTGCTCTTCTATCCCGATCGCCCGGGAGCCCAACGCGTTGCTCGCAAGCAGGGCTGGTGCGCGCTGGCGTCCGACCTGGCGCTCGCCGGCGCCGTCATCACACTCCTGCTGGCATTCGGCACCGCCGACATTGCGCAGATCAACACGGCGGCCCGTGAAGGCGTCGGCACCTACGCCACCCTGATGGCGGCCGCTCTGCTGGCCCTGGCAGCCGTTCTCAAATCCGCGCAATTTCCGTTTCACGGCTGGCTGACAGAGGTCATGGAAGCCCCCACTCCGGTGTCGGCCCTGCTCCATGCCGGGGTCATCAATGGCGGCGGCTTCCTGCTGATCCGCTTCGCCGACCTCATGCTGCTGGCGCCCAGCATCATGGCCGTCCTGGTGCTTCTGGGGGGGTTCACCGCTCTCTTCGGGGGCCTTGTCATGCTGACCCAGCCAGCAGTGAAGACGTCTCTCGCCTGGTCAACAATCTCACAGATGGGCTTCATGATCCTGCAATGCGGGCTGGCACTCTTCCCGCTCGCGCTCCTGCACATCGTGGCGCACTCGCTGTACAAGGCGCACGCCTTCCTCGCGAGTGGGAGCGCCGTGAGCGCCATTCTCGAGGTGCGCCGCCCGGGGCCGATTGCGGTGCCGAAGCTGCACGCCGTCATTCTCGCCTTTATCGGCGGGCTGCTGTGCTACACGCTGATCGGGTTTCTCATCGGCTTCGAAGGCAAATCGCCCCAGGCGATCGCGCTCGGCGCCATCCTGGTCTTCGGCGTCTCCTACCTGTTGGCCCAGGGCTTCGCGGACAAGGCTCCGCGCGCGCTCGCCGTCTATACGGTCGGATACGCCGTCATGACGACGCTCGCCTATTTCAGCCTGCAGACCCTCACCGAATACGCCCTGGCCGGAACGCTACCACCTGCGCCGGCGATCGGTCCCTTGCAATGGGCCCTGATCCTGCTCGCTCTGATCAGCTTCGGCACAATCGCCATCGTCCAGGCCAGCTTCCCGCTCTGGTCCGGCCATCCGGCCGCCCGCGGCCTGCGTGTGCACCTGTCCAACGGACTCTACATCAATGCCCTGACTGACCGCTGGCTTCGCAACTGGGCGGTCCGGCGTGGCCGCTGACCAGATCCGGGACAAGGAGATCAAACCCATGACATCGCCCATCTCGACCGACGACATGACCCATGCTCCCACGCTTCGCGCTGCCCGGAAAATCCCGCCGGCCTGGCCGCTTGATGCCACGGTCGCCGTCAACCCCTTCCTTGGCCGGTCCAGCGAAAGTTTCGGCACGGCCACCGATGAGCTCGAGCGTCTCACCGGAACCCGGATGTTGCCGTCCCGGGACTGGTTCCGGAGCCGCTTCGATGCCGGCGAGATCGCAAACCATCATCTGGAGGCGGCCACCGCTGCGCTCGGCGTCACGCTTGACCTGGCAGACCTCCATGCCGCTCTGGACGCGGACATATCACCATGCGAGGCCCTGCCGACCATCGCTGATCTTGCAACGAAATCGACAGGTACCGATTGGAAAGCCCTCGCTGGCGAGCGCATCGGCCATTGGGCTGCCGGATTTTTCGATACCGGCCAGGCCCTCTGGACGCGACCAGCGAACCTGGTCGCCTGGAAGGATTGGCGCGACTTCGCCCGCAATGACTTGACCACCGAGATACACGGCCTCACCGGATTTGCCAGCGAGGCCGATGCCGCGCCCGCCAACTCGGCGGAGTTTATTGCTCTGGCCCTGCAGGATCTCGCGATCCCGGCCTCGACCCAGGACAGCTATCTTCAGGCGCTCCTGCTTGATCTGGGTGGATGGGCTCAAATGGCGCGCCAGCGCCTCTGGATCGCCGAGAAGGCCGGTGGCACCGATCAGACAATCACCGACCTGCTCGCCATTCGCCTGTTCTGGGACTGGCATCTGGCCCGACAGTTCGAGCACCAGCTTGAGCAACCGGGCCTGGCCATCGCGCATGCCTGGGCAGGGTCAGGGTCCGAAGACCGCGACCGCCTGGCAGACCAGGTCTGGCAGACAGCTGCCGAATACGCAGCCCAGGAGGCGCTCAACGCGGCTTTCCAAGCCGATCACGGGCCGACCGGACCGGCGCGTCCTGACCTGCAGGCCGTCTTTTGCATTGATGTCCGGTCCGAGGTCTTTCGGCGCGCTCTCGAAAGCACGGACGGAAGCGTTGAAACGATCGGTTTTGCGGGATTTTTCGGCATAACCACGGCGCACCATTCGGGCGGCTCGGATGTGGTTGAGAACCGCATGCCCGTACTGGTCGATGCGGGTTTCCAATCCGTTGAGGGTGATCAGGACGATACCGAACATGCGAAGAAGGATCTCGCCGACCGCTATCGTGCCCGGGCCCGGCGCGCCTGGGGGCGATTCAAGCTTGCCGCCGTCTCATCCTTCGCTTTCGTGGAGTCCGCCGGTCTGACCTACCTGGCCAAGCTGGGCAAGGACGCCCTGATCCGCGTGTCCGGCAAAACCCGACCGCGCGCCCGGCCCTGCCTGTCGCCGATGCCGGCGCTGGAGACCCGTATCCAGACCGCCGAAACCGTGCTTCGGGCAATGTCGCTGACCGACAATTTCGCCCGCCTCGTATTGTTGGTCGGGCACGGTGCCGACGTCGTCAACAACCCGGCCGCAAGCGCCCTGCAGTGCGGCGCCTGCGGCGGCCATTCCGGTGCGGTCAATGCCCGGCTTCTCGCTGGCATACTCAACGATCCGTCTGTCCGGGACGGGTTGGCAACGCGCGGCCTTCCTGTTCCCGATGACACCATCTTCATGGCCGCCTTGCATGATACCGTGTCAGACACCGTCACCCTGTTTCACGACGACCACCCGGCTCCCGACCATGCCAAAGACCTCGCCCGGACCCGCGCCCGGCTTGCCAGCGCCGGCAAGGCCTGTCGGGCCGAGCGGGTTGAACGCCTGCCGGGGGCTTCACGGCAAGGTCAACTCTCCCGGCGCGGCCGCGACTGGGCCCAGACCCGGCCGGAATGGGGGCTGGCCGGCTGCCGCGCCTTCATCGCCGCACCGCGGCACCGCACGGCCGGCGCCGGCCTGTCCGGACAGGCGTTCCTGCACAGCTATGACTGGCGGGCGGACAAGGACTTCTCGATTCTCGAACTTATCCTGACAGCACCGGTGGTCGTGGCGAGCTGGATCAACCTGCAATATTACGGCTCCGCAGTGGCTCCGGACGTGTTCGGGTCCGGCAACAAGCTGCTCCACAATGTCACCGGCGGGATCGGCGTCGTGGAGGGCAATGGCAGCGCACTGCGGGCCGGCCTGCCATGGCAGTCGGTGCATGACGGCGAGCGGCTCGTTCATGACCCGCTTCGCCTGTCGGTCTGTATCGAAGCTCCCATCGAGGCCATCAATGGTGTCCTCGCCAAGCACGGTTCGGTCCGCGAGTTGTTCGATAATCACTGGCTCCATCTGCTGGCTCAGGACGAGACGGGCTGTCTGGCCTGGCGGTATACCGGCGACCTGACCTGGGCAGCCATTGATCCGGGAGCGAGCGCCTCGCAGCGTGCCGCATGACGCATCGCGATGCGCTGGATCAGCTTGAGAGCGAGGCCATCCAGATCCTCCGCGACGGTGTCGCCGAGGCGGACCAGCCGGTCCTGCTGTTTTCGGGCGGGAAGGACTCGACCGTCCTCGCCCACCTCGCGCTTCGCGCCTTTTATCCTTCGCCGCCGCCGCTCCCACTCCTGCATGTCGACTCCACCTGGGAGTTCCGCGACGTTATCGAGTTTCGCAACCGTTTCGCTGTGCAGCACGGGTTCGAACTGGCCATCCACCACAATGAAGAGGGCCGGAAAAAGGGACTGAACCCGATCGAGCATGGCTCGACCTATACAATGCTCATGCGCACCGGCGCTCTCAGGCAAGCCCTTGATCTGGGACACTACGACGTCATCTTCGGCGGCGCACGACGCGACGAGGAAGCGACCCGCGCCAAGGAGCGGATCGTGTCGGTGCGCGAACGGGGCCATATCTGGGATCCCAAGGCTCAACGGCCGGAGCTATGGGCACGCTACAACTGGCGCCGCTCGCCGGGGCAGACCCTGCGCGCCTACCCCTTGTCCAACTGGACCGAATTCGATCTCTGGGCCTACATCCTGCGACACCGGATCGCCCTGTGCCCGCTCTACTTCGCCGCGCCACGGCCCGTGATCGAGCAGAACGGGCGTCTGATCATGGTCGACGATCCGGAGCGGGCGAAAAAACTCGGCCTCCCTGAAGCGACACAACGAAGTATCCGTTTTCGGTCCCTGGGCTGCTGGCCCGTCACCGCCGCCGACATGTCGGAGGCGTCCACGCTGGAAGCCGTGGTCAAGGAAACCCTCACCGCCCGGATCTCGGAACGCAGCGGCCGCGTCAGCGACGAGTCCTCACTCGAAGCGCAGAAGCGGGAGGGATATTTCTGAGGATGCGAATGGAGCATCCCCCAGCCGATCCGCCAGACAGGCGCCGACACGGACAAGTTGGTCCAATCGCCCGTCGTGTCAGAGAAAGACGACCCCGCCGTCGGTCATGATAGCCTGGCCAGCTGTGTAATCGAAATCCGGTCCCGCTAGATAATGCACCAGTACGGCGACGTCCGGTGATGCCGCTACAGGTCGCAGTAAAGAAAATTCGGCGCGAAGGTTGAAGGCTGTTTGTCTTTGTGACGCGGTGGGTCGATCATTGAACGCCCGGATCCACAACGCTGATGCGGACTGATCGCGCTCGGAAATCGAGGCAAGGCCCCGAGCGCAAGTGACGAGGCGTCAGAGACGGGTGAAGCGGACCACCGCTCCGAATGCCCGGTCCCTTTGATATGGCTCTGAAATCACATCGCGGGATGAAACAGCGGGCCTTTTAAGGCCTGGATCCCCGGGCCCTCAGTGCCAGGACGCCATCAAGGCATCAAAGCCGGTGGCGCCGGCGTCGCTGGCTGCAGCCGGTAGCGTGTTGTCACCGGTCTCCCAGGTCAGCGCGAGGGCGCCGATCTCGTTGGCGAAGACCGCCTTCGCCGTGTTGCCACCCTCACTTTGGGTCACCCTCGGCTCTGGTGTCGCATCACCGCCACGGATACGAATATCGGCCAGCCACGCATCCAGAAGGCCGCCGCGCCAGTCTCCGGCGCCGTATTGGTCGAGATAGAGACGGTCGCTGCGCGTGCTGTGAAAATCGATCATGACAACCCGGTCGCGGTCCTCAAGGCCGAGCGATTGGAGGTAGGTCCAGGCCGCTTGTGTCTCCGCCTCGCGTCGCAGCAACCAGTCCCGATTGAGGTCCAGACCGCTTGTATTCATACGCCAGTATCCAAGCGCGACGCCGTCCGGATTGAGCAGGGGCAAGATCACGAGATCGAACGGAAGCGGCGCATTGGCGCTCTGGCGCAGCGCCGCCTGCACGAAGCCGTCCAGCGCGAAAGCGCCTGTAACCTCGGGCGGGTGTTGCCGTCCCAGGATGATGAGAAGGGGACGGCCTGACCGCGGCTCGTCCGCCAACAGGGTGAAGGCGTCGAGGTCTCGTCCATCGCTCGACTGGCCGACGGTTTCCCTCACCAGTCCGGGGTTGTGCGCGAACCAGGCCTCGTACCAGGCCTCATAAACCCCGCCGTCCACGATCGGCTGAGCGGCAACAACGGTCTCGCCAGCGCTCACGACCAGACGAATTCGGGCTTGCTCGCCATCCCCGACCAGACTGACGCGATCGTCGGCCACAAGCTCCCAGCCGCCGTCAGTCCGGCTGATCCAGGGGCGATAGCGGTGGCGATAACGGCCATAGTCGAGCACCAGATCCAGATCCGTCGATCGCTCGGCCGTGATCGAGAGCGCATACCACGGGCTGGGGTTTATCGGCTCCGCCTCCGGCACGATGCGGACACGGACAGAGTCGCCAGGCGGAGAGACTTCCGCCAGCTGGCTGCCCGCCGGAAAATCGGTACGCACCTCGACCCGAACGTCGTTACCCGGGATAGGTCCCGTCGCGCAGGCGGCAACGACCAGGGCGGCGCAAAGGGTGAAGGCCCGGAGCGCCAACCTCACGAGCCGAACACCATCGGCGCAAGGGTCAGGGCGATCACGCTGAGCACACCGACGGCAATGATATTCAGGACAAGGCCAGCGCGCGCCATTTTCGGGATCGAGACGAGGCCGGAACTGAAGATGATCGCGTTGGGTGGGGTCGCCACCGGAAGCATGAAGGCGCAGCTCGCGGCCAGAGTCACCGGAATGACGAAAACCAGCGGGTCCTGACCGGTTTCCACCGCGATCGCGGCAATCACGGGCAGGAAGGTAGCAGTGGTGGCAAGGTTACTGGTGAGCTCCGTCAGGAAGATGACCAGCGCCGTTGCCGCGACAACCAGCAACGCAAGGTTGAGCAGGCCGAGGGGCGATAGCTGCTGTCCCATCCAGAGCGCGAGGCCGGAGCTGGAAACCGCAGATGCCAGGGCCAGTCCGCCACCGAAGAGGATCAGGACACCCCAGGGCAGCTTGGAAACGTCTTCCCAAACCATCAGCGCCTGGCCATCACGACCGGACGGGATCAGAAATGCAGCCAGCGCGGCGATCATGGCGATGCCCGTATCAGATATGCCGCCGATCACCGGGATGCCGGAAAACAAGCCCCGGCCGATCCATCCGATCACGAGGAAGGCGAAGAGTAGTGCGGTCCGGAACTCGGCCTTGCTCATCTTGCCGAGCGATGTGCGCATGTGCCGGATATGCTTCATCGCATCGTCCGACGCGGTAAAATTCACCGGGAAGACAAAGCGGGTCAGGATCAGCCAGGCCAGAGGCAACAGGATCGCTGTGACCGGAATGCCCACAAGCATCCAGCGCGCAAAATCGATCTCGACCCCGTAGGTGTCGGACATGAAGCCGACCATGAACGCATTCGGCGGCGTTCCGACCAAGGTCGCGACCCCGCCCAATGTGGCGCCATACGCGAGGCCCAATAGCAACGAGGTTCCGAAATTGCTGCGCTGACGCGTATCCAGCTCCGGCATGGTCTCGCCGATCACGGTGACCACGGAGACCGCGATGGGCAACAGCATGAGCGATGTCGAGGTGTTGGAAATCCACATGCTGACGATCGCCGCGGCGAGCATGAAGCCGCCGATCAGGGCACGGGCATCGGTTCCAACCGCGCGGAATACCGCCAGGGCAATACGGCGGTGAAGGCCGCAGCGCTCAATTGCCAGGGCAACGACAAACCCCCCGAAAAACAGATAGATAATTGGATGAGCATAAGGCGCCGCGATCTGGGAAATGGGTGACACACCCAGAATGGGAAACACGATCAGGGGCAGGAATGCGGTCATGGAGACCGGAATGGCCTCGGTGGCCCACCAGATCGCCATCCACGCCCCGATCGCCGCGACGAGAACAGCTTCCTGGCTCAGCCCGTCGGCTTTCAAAAAGAGCGCAATCATCAGCGCCACAAGAGGGCCGGCTGCGAGGCCGATACGCTGATAGAGGGCCGGCCTCTCACCGGTGGTGGCAGTCGCCATGTCAGTCTCCCCGGATAGCGCGCTGGCAAGCGGGCCGATTGTAATGGCTGGCCGGCAGCAAATGCCGAACGGCCGCTGGCGTCATCGCCGTGTGGTCATGGCCGACATCCGGCACGGTCGCCAGGTTCCAGCCCGACCCCTGACCGAGGCGGGCCGCTATGTAGTCCACCAGTGCGGCGGTGCGGATGCCACGCCGAAACCGGCTTTCGCCCTGGGCCATGGCTTCAGGGGTGCGGCGGAGATTATCGGCATTCGGGTCGCGGTCCGCATCACCAAGCAGCAAGGTCAGATTCTGCGCGGCGATCTCGCCTTGTGACAAGGTTGGGCGCGGTGCGCCGCGCAGTCCGTAGGGCCAATCCACCATCATGTCCGGCCATGTATACCATCCGGCATTTGCGGCCACCGACCGCTCGGCATGGGTGTCCCGCGTGAGCATCAGGAAACGGTGGACGAATTGCGCGCCGGCCGAATGCCCGAACAGGCCATATCCGCGGGCCTCGAGATCAAGGCCCGAGCGGACATGCTCGAAGAGCGGTTCGACCGCATCGAATGCGGAAGCCTCCGGATAGCCCGGAATTGCCTCTCCGAGATTGTAGGCGGCGGAACCGGGGAAACGTTGCGCGTCGAAGCGCGGGACGAGGATAACGGCATCGCAGGCATCTGAGATGGTTCGCCAGTCGTCGCGATAGTCATCGGCATTGCGGCGCATGCCATGCAACACGATGATAATCTCGGTTCCCGGTGTCACGCGTTCAGGTCGCTGGGTGTAAACACGCAGCTCCGGACCGCCCCAAGCCTCAAACCGGAACGAACCGGCACCGGGCGGGATATCGAGCGCCTCGTCATCATCCCTGCCCAGAGCGGGGCCGGACAGGGCAATTACGGCCAGGCACGTAGCGAGAAATGAGCGCAACATGAGGGGATTGGGGCGCCGCCGCATGACGGCGCCCCGCAAACCACACACTAGAAGATCTTGCGGATGTCGAAATAGACCTGGCGACCACGGATGCTGTGATAGGCAGCATCATAGCCATTGGTCTCATCAGCAAGCGGCGGCTCTTCGTCGAAGATGTTGTTGGCACCAACGCGAATCCGCAGATTGTCGAGCGGACCGTCACGGTCGAAATCGTACTCGACATAGGCATTCACCTGGGTCCATTCCTCGACGAAGAAGGGATCACCATTCGGGTCCAGACCGGCCCCTGTGTCGATGAACTCACTCGTATAATCCGCTCGGACACCGGCCCCGAAGCCATTGGCGTGACGCCAGGTCCCGCTGGCCGAGACCCGCCATTCCGGCTGTCCGTCCTGAAGGATGATGTCGCCTTCCTGGGAGACGGTGATTTCATTGGAAATCAGCCCGCCGTCGACAGCACTCCGGATCTGCTCGGCGCCCGGGGACAGGGCGATGAAGTAGGTGCGCAGATTGGACGCATTCAGCTTCAGGTCGAAGTCGCCGAACGGCGTGTCCTCGAGGTCGAGATAGATCCCGTAATCGATACCCTCGACATCAATATCCTCATTGTTGTCATAGGTGTCGCGGATAAACAGGATATCGCCCGCGGGGGCCAGACCGGCGGCTGTGAAGTAGGCAATATCATCCGCATCCGGATCGGCACGCACGACGTTCGGGTTCGATGACCCCTGCAGCCGCAGCAGATAGTCGAGGCTGATGTGGTTCTCTGCCCCGAACACCCCGACGACACCGCGACGCTGGATTTCCCAGCGGTCAACCGTGACCGTCAACCCGTTCATGAAGCTGAGCGGACCCTGGAAGCCGCTGGGCTCGAAGACGATCCCGAGCGTGATGTTGGTGTCATCCTCCGGACCGATATCATCGGCGACCGACCGACGCTCGATGCGGCCTTCGCTCAGGCCCGTACAGGCGGCAAAGTTGGCGAAAGTTCCGTTGCGCACGCCGCCTTCGCAGAAATAGCTGTCCTCGCGTCCGTTCGAACGATCGACGGCTTCGTTGACAACCAGAAGGTTGGGAGCCCGGAAGCCTTCCGAATACGCACCGCGCAGCATGACGCCGCTGAACGGCGTCCAGGCCGCTGCCACGCGCGGATTGATGCCGCTGCCGCCGAAGTCGGAATAGTGCTCGTACCGAGCGGCGAGCTGCACATCAAAGGTATTGACGAGCGGAATCGCCATGTCGGGGCTGACCAGCGGAATGGAGGCCTCCATGAACCCGGCCAGCACGTTACGGGAACCGCTCGAGTCCGGTGTCGGGCTCGTTCCGTAGACGTCGGTCGCGCTGAATTCGCCGGTCACCGCGTCGGTGTAGGTGATGGTTCCGTCGAGACGATCATCGCGATCCTCTTCATAGGCCTCGTAGCGGGCTTCAAGGCCGGCCGCGATCCCGATCGAACCACCGGGAAGACGGAAGACGTCGCCATTGGTGGTCCGGAAGTCGACCAGAGCAAGCTCGGCGGTGCTTTCGCGCACGACATCGACGAGGAAGGGGGCAATGAGCGCCCGGTCGTTCGGCGTCGCGTCGCCGACCGAGGGATTGTTCGGGTTACCACCGTTGAAGATGTTGTAGACGTTCGGCGTTTCGTTGTTCAGGGTCTGCTGGAGCAGGGTCCGCGAGATGGAATTGTTCGCGGTGTCCTTGGCATGGGAGCGGTTGTACAGCAGCGCGCTGTCCCAATCCCAGCCGGTACCCTCGAAATCGCCGCGGGCACCGCCCAGAATCCGCCACTGCGAGTTCTCGACTTCGATATCGCGGAAGCCCACATCCACGAAACGATAGCGTCCGGCGTCGGTGAAGACAGGCAGACCCTCGACCGGGACATTGGTCAGGCCGGGCAGACGGTTCGGGTTCACCGAGCCATCGGAAAAGTTCACCGGGCCGAACGGGTTGTAGTAGTAGTTCGCCGGGACCGAGATATTGGTCGCGCCGATGCCGTTCCGCGGCTCATTGGTCGACTGGGTTTCGGCGTAATAGACGCCGAATTCGCCGTACAGGCGCACGCCATTGTTCAGATCATGGTTGAGAAAGGCGAACAGGTTGAGGCGATCCCGGTCGGAGATGATGGAGCGCTCATAGGCCCCGTCAAAGCGCAGGTCACGGTCCTGGGAACCGTCATCGATACAGATGCCGGGAACGGACAGGGCATCCGCCGTGCTCGCCCGGCAGCCGGCAAAGCTCGTCGGCTGGATGTGAAAGACACCTGCGGTGGAGGTCAGCGTCGTACCGTTCTGGCGCACACGCGTGGCTGACGTTGTCCGCAAGGACCACTGCCCCCAGGGCGACGCGGTCGCCCGATTGTCGAAGGAGGTGTCACCCTCGAAACTCGTCCCGATGAGGAAGGGGCGCAGATCTTCGCTGGCTGCGCGCTCGGTTTCCGAGGCAAACAGCCCGTCGCGGCGCGAATACTCCGCCGAGACCGAGATATTGGTCCGGCCACCATTGAAGTCCTGGCCGGTACGCAGCGTGAAGGTCTGCTCGTCAAGATTATTGCCCGTCGCGTAAAGGTGGCGAGCGCGCAGGTAGAGGCCGTCAACATCATCCTGGAGGATGGTGTTGAACACGCCCGCAACCGCGTCGGAACCATAGATCGCCGACGCGCCATCATTGAGCACTTCGACACGCTCGATGCCGGCGACCGGGAGCGAGTTCACGTTGATCGTGGTAACTGGCGTCGAGAGCTCGGCCTGCGTGGACGGGTGATTGACCACACGGCGGCCGTTGAGCAAGACCAGCGTCCCGCTCGAACCGATCGAGCGCAGGTTGATCGACGCGACGTCGCCGCGCGCATTGTTGACGGTCGTATTATTGTCCGTCCGGAATTGCACGCCGCCCTGGGCCGGCAGCGAGCGGATCAGATCCTCACCATCGACACCGCCAATAGTGTCCAGATCGTCCTGCCCGATAATGGTGACTGGCAGCGATTCGTTGATGCGGGCGCCCTGGATGTTGGTGCCCGTGACCACGATGACGTCCGCGTCGGATGCCTGTTCGGCCGGCGCCTCTTGGGCAAAGGCCGCTCCACCGAGCGCCAAGGCGCCGATCGCAATTCCGGAATTCAAGATAGCTCGAAATGACATTTTGTCCCTCCCGTAACATTATTTGATGCGACCAGAGCAACGCGGGTGGACAGTGTCAACAAAAAACATACACTCGGTCCAAATTCCATACGACATGTGGCCACTAGCGCGCAGGCGGTTATAGTCGCGATGACATTCGCCGAAGCGTGACCGACCACGCTGTTCCGAAGCTGGTAATGACCAATATGGCTATTTTGACACCCAAGTTTCCCGATCACAGCTCGCCCTTCTCAAGGGAGCAGGAGCGGCGGCACAAGGAGACAGCCCTTCTCTCGGCAGCCGCCAAACGCTTCGACGCCGAGGGCGTCCACGCGACGCGGCTCGAGGACATCGCCGCAGACCTTGGACTGACCAAGACCAGCATCGGCTATTATCACGCCTCCAAGGAGGACCTCGCTGCCGCGGTCTACGGACAGTCCGCGGATTTCCTCGATGAAGCGGTCACCTTCGCCATGGCCAGCGACGGTCACTACCGGGACAAGATACTCGCCCTCTTCCAGCGGTTCTCGAGACAGCTGATCGAGGTCAAGCAGGGCCTCCGCCCACACCTGGCTGCCATCAATGATCTCGATGCCCTTGGCGAAAGCGCGCGAACCGACATTGCCTCCCGACTCTCGGTCAGTGTTGCCCGGGTCAACGAGCTGGTCGTCGGCTGGGTCGCAGAGGAGAAGATCGAGCTGGGCCGTCCGCAGCCCGCAACCTTCTTCGTGATCGGACTGCTCGACCTGATGACCGGCTGGCTCAACCGCAAGCGCCATTTCGATATCGAGGACGCCAGCGCAAGCCTGTTCGACCTGTTGCGGCACGGGCTTCTGAACGGTCCCTGGACGCCGCTCTCCATCCGACCGGGCAGCCCGCAGATCGGAGTGCCGCAGATATTTGATCGCGAAGCCCGTAACCGCATGAAACGGGAGGCCTTCCTCCGCGCCGGGACCCGGTTTTTCAATAATCTCGGATTTGGCGGCGTGGCCCTGGTGGAAGTGGCGGCCTCGCTCGGCGTGACCCGCGGCGCATTTTACTATCACTTCCCGGACAAGGAGCAATTGCTCGACCAATGCCTGGAAGCATCGCTGTCGGATGTTGAAGACGCCCTGGACAGGGCCGAGGCGCAATCCGACGCCGGCCTTGAAATCGTTGAGCACGCCTTGAGGGACCTCACCTACCAGCAGGCCAGCGGCGTCACCCCGCTCCTGCGACCCAGCCTCGCCTCCGCCCTGCCCGCGGCACGCCAGCGCCGCCATGCGGCCCGTCTGAGAAACATCGCCCGCCGCTTCGGTGATGCCCTGGAAAGCGGCATGAGCCATGGCGAAGCCCGGCAGGTCGATGTCGCCATTGTCGAGCAGATCCTGACCAATGCCATCTTCATCAATGGCGGCTACACGATTGCGGCCGCCAACAGCTTTACCGACTGGCGCCTTTCCGAGGACCCGCTCACTGCGACCATCGACTATACCCACCTGCTCATGATGGGCCTGGAGCCGAGGTCGTGAAGACGCTCAAGATCAAGATCGTCGCCCTGAGCGTCCTGGTCTGGGGATGTACGCCCGGCACCGAACAGCCCAGCGCACAGACCGACGATACGCGGTCGGAACAGGCCATGACCGAGGCGAGCGGCGCGGTCACGACCGAGGTCGCCGGACCGGAAACAGATGCGGCGTCAACGCCGGTCACCCAGCCTGCCGCAATGGTCGACACACAATCGATTGAAAGCATCTTCTCCCTAGCCGGCCTGAACAGCTACGTGCTGGAAATCGAGGCTGCGCTGGCACGATCCCAGGCCGAACTGGGCATCATCCCGCAGAGCGCAGCCGATGAAATCTCGGCGACGGCGAACCTTGCCTCCATCCCGCAGTCCGAAATAGACGCGGAGTACCAGATCGTCCGCCACCGCATGGTTGCATTGCTGAATGTCTGGCGACGGCGGCTCGGCCCGGATGCCGCGAATTATCTCCATTACGGCGCCACGACCGTCGACATCTATGACAGCGCCCGGGTGCTCCAGCTGCGCGCGGCCACACGGGTCCTGATCGCTGACCTGCGCGAGCTCGAAACCGGGATGATCGAGCTGGCGCAGGCTCATCGCACCACGCCAATGATGGGTCGCACACTCGGGCAACACGCCCTGCCGATCACCTTCGGCAAGAAGGTCAGCGGATGGATCGGCGAGAACCGCCGCCATATCGACCGGCTTGGCGACCTGCTCGACCGTATCGAGCGCTCGGTGATCATGAAAGGCGCGGTCGGGAGCTATCTCGGTCTCGGCGCTGAGGGGATCGAGGTCGAGCGCGGAGTCGCGATGCAATTGGGTTTGCCGGCGCCCTATCGTGACGACTGGCACGCTGCCCGCGACGTGTTCGCCGAATACGCCAATATCCTGGCCATGATCAGCCGGTCCCAGGGTCGTATCGGTCAGGAGGTCTTTTTGCTGCAGACCACCGACATCGCTGAAGTGGCGGAACGCCGTCCCGGCACCGCGGTCGGCTCAAGCACCATGCCGCACAAGAACAATCCGTCCCTGTCGGAAGCCCTGATCCAGCGGTCCCGGATCATCCCCCGCCTCGCCGAAATCGTCGGCGACGACATGATCAACATGTTCGAGCGCGACAACACCTCCCGTCCCAACCAGGTTCTCGAAGAGATCTCGATGGCGAGCGAGGACATGCTGTCGGAATCGCGCCGCTTGATCAGCCGCCTTGAGGTTGACCCGGTCCGTATGCGCGAAAACCTCGACCGCTCGGGCGGCTGGATCCTGGCGCAGCGCTTCATGTTCGCGCTGGCTCCCGAAATCGGCCGCGATACAGCCGAAGCCCATATGCGGGACCTGGCGAGCGCGGCCCGCACCAGCGGCGAAAGCCTGTACGATGTCGCGCTGCGAGACCCGGTCATCACAAACGCCCTCACCCGGACGCAAATCGAGGACCTCCTCGACCCGACCACCTATATCGGTCTGGCCGCCGAACAGGTCGATGCCGTCATTGCCGACGCACTGGCCGCCCGGGAAAATGACAGATCGACCGCAGACACGGAATAGGCCTGCGGGACCCGGGAAACGATCGCTGACAGGTTACCCGAATGGCCGTCCCCAATGCCGTGCCGGGGGCTTTGACAGCCCACTTTGCGCAACATTCCCCGGCATGAACGGGCTCCCACCGACTTGTTCCACATTCCTGTGGCCAACGGGTTCTTGCAACCAATCATCCGGCCGTGTCGGATAGCCTAGGGCAGAGCCACGCTATCCTCGGTGAGGGCGAACTCGGCGTGCAGATCAGCGGCGGAGTCGCCGCCGACCCAGACGTCAAAGGCGCCGGTCTCGGCGCCGCGGGTCTGGTTGCGCTTGTAGAAGGCGAGATCCTCCACGGTGAGCTCGAAGCGGACCTGTCGTGTCTCGCCCGGCTCCAGGGCCACGCGGGCAAATGCCTTCAGTTCGCGGACCGGCCGGGTCACGCTGCCAAAACGATCACGCAGGTAGAGCTGTACAACCTCTTCACCCGCGACCTCGCCGGTATTGGTGACGTCGACCTGAACCGTCAAGGTTTCATCGGGTGCAATGGCCTCGGAACCCAGGATGAGCCCCGAATAGGCAAAACTGGTATAGCTGAGGCCGAAACCGAAACGGAAAAGCGGCTCATAGCCAGCGTCGAGGTGAAAGGCGGTCATGCCGAGCGAGGTCTGCGCCGCGCCGGCCTGGATGTCATCGATATGGATGATCGTATCCGGCGAAGGCGGACGCCCGGTATTCTTGTGGCCGTAATAGACCGGGATCTGCCCGACCATTTTCGGGAAGCTGACCGGCAGCTTGCCGGACGGGCAGGCCCGTCCGAACAGCAGGTCGGCAATGGCCGCCCCGCCGAGGCTTCCCGGGTGCCAGGCGAACAGGAGAGCGTCGAGGTGATCAAGGACACTCGCGAGGGTCAGCGGCCGCCCGGCCTGAATGACGGCAATCACCGGCTTGCCGGTCGCCTTGAGGCGCTTGACCAGTTCGACCTGGGCTCCGGGCAGGTCGATATCGGCCCGGCAATGGGCCTCGCCTGACAGGATCGCCTCCTCACCCAGGAAGACCAGAACCGCATCGGCATCGCGAGCTGCCGCTTCAGCCTCATCAAACCCGCTCTGATCATGGCTGCGGGTTGTCGCAAGCGCCCGCACATGATGAAGGCTCAGCGCGGTGTCTGCGGCCAGGCTTTCGAGCGCCGCGAGCGGCGTGACGCTGCGCTCCGGGTCACCGTCAAAGATCCATGTACCCAGCTGTTCCACGGGATCATCTGCAAGCGGTCCGATCACCGCCAACCGGGTCAGGGTCGTCGGGTCCAAAGGCAAGGTTTGATGGTCATTCTTGAGCAGAACACAGCTTTGCAGCGCGGCTTGCTTTGCGAGTGAGCGCGAGGCCATCCGGGACGGCTCCGCGTCTGCCGTCGTACGCCCGTCAAACAGGCCGAGCCTGAACTTCATCCGCAGCACGTTGGCGACCATCCGGTCCAGAACCGCCAGTTCGATCCGTCCGCACGCGATCAGGTCTGCGAGGTGATTGCGGTAGGCACTTGCCACCATGTCCATGTCGACGCCCGCCATTGCCGCCTGATAGGCCGCCTCATACTCGGTTTCGGTCAGACCATGCGTGCAGAGCTGCTTGATCGCATCCCAATCGCTGACGACCATGCCGTCATAATCCCACTCACCGCGCAGCACGTCTCTCAACAACAGGGTGTTGGCGGTTGCAGGGATGCCGTCAATATCGCTGAAGGAGGTCATCAGCGAGGCCGCCCCGGCTTCGGCCGCGGCCCGGAAGGGCGGCAAATGCACATTGCGCAATTCATTCTCGGGCAGGTTGGTCGTGTTGTAGTCGCGACCGGCCTCGGAGGCGCCATAACCCGCGAAATGCTTGGCGCAGGCCGCCAGGCTTGTCGGGTCGGACAGCGTTTCACCCTGGAAGCCGCGCACCATCGCCGCACCAAGGATGCTGGTCAGAACCGGGTCCTCGCCGAGACTCTCGGCGATCCGACCCCAACGGGGGTCGCGGCAAATGTCGATCATCGGGGCGAACGTCCAGTTGACCCCGGCCGCCGCGGCTTCCTCTCCCGCCATCCGCGCGCAGGCTTCGACTAGGTCCGGATTCCAGGTTGCGGCCTGGCCAAGCGGAATAGGCGCAACCGTCTTGAAGCCATGAATCACATCGCGACCGATCAGGAGCGGGATACCCAAACGGCTTTCTTCACGGGCGATTCTCTGCAGCTCATTCACCGTTGCCGGATCAACCTGGTTGATCACCGAACCGATCTGTCCCGCCCGTAAGTCTGCACCGAGGGCGTGAACCACGTCATGCGCGGACCCTTCCACCTGGTTCAGCTGGCCGACCTTTTCCTCGATCGACATCCGGCTCAGCAGGTCGCGGATACGGGCCTCGACGCCGTCCTTGCCGTGCCCTGCTTCGATTGTCTGTGCTTTGGCCATGACGGCTCTCTCGTTTTCGGCGTCGGGCGAGCCCAACGGTGACTAGGAGGCGACGTTATTCCGCGGGTACCGGTTCAACCGAGCGTCGACGCGCTTCAAGCTCACGACGGACGGCCTCAGACTTTTCACGGGACACGTCGATGGTGGCCACCAGGCCAATTGCCAGCAGGTAGAGCAGGATCGGCAAGCCGATATCATAGACGCGCAGGAGGAGAAGCGTCGATTCTGTTTGGTCGCCGCCCAGCTCGGCATTCAGGCCGGTACTCGCCAGCAGCCAGGCGCCGCCCATCGAGGCCGCCGTCTGGCCCAGCTTGACCACCCACCAGTAGATCGAGGCGAACATCCCCTCCCGGCGCTGGCCGGTCCGCAATTCGTCCTGGTCGACAATATCCGCCATCATCGATGGCATCAGGGTGAAGAGTGAGCCCAGCCCGAAGGCCATCAGCGGCGCCGGCAGCATGATCAGCCAGGGATGTTCGGGACTGTAGGCGAAGGTCTTCAGCGCATAGCCCAGTATTGCGAGGCCGATTGCGATGATGAAGGTTCGCCGCTGGCCGATCTTGGTCGCCAGAAACGTCACGAAGGCGACGATGAAGAAGTTCGCGAAGGTCCCCACCGTGGCGACCAGCGCGCCCATCCCGGCAGCTGCTTCCGTGTCGCCGTTGAAGACGTAATAGCTGAGTACGAAATAGCCATAGGAGGCGATCAGGATGAAGCCGTTGAAGACCAGAAAAGTGACCAGGCATATCTTCAGGAAGGGGATAAAGCTCAGCGCCTGGCCCATACTCTTGAAGAAATAGCCAAGTTCCCTGATGAAGCCGCCGGAGGTTCCATGCTCGGCCTTGCTCTCCTTGAGGGCCACATCGGCCAAACGCTCCCTCAGGAAGATCGCCGGGATGATACCGGTGATGATCACCACGATCGCGACGCCGGTTGCAACCCAGCGGGCCCCCTCGATCGGATTGGAAAACCATTCGGACTGCTTGGCGATGAACAGCATGTAGGGCGGCAGGAAGAAGGCGAGCTGCCCAATGAAATTCTGGGTGCCCATGAGCAGGGTGCGCTGGTCGTAGTCCGGCGTCAGCTCATAGCCGAGCGCCACCCAGGGCGTCGCGAAGATGGTATAGGCCAGGAAGAAAATCAGCGACCCGATCAGATAGTACCAGAAGTAGAAGGTCGGGCTCTGGCCGTCAGGAAACTGCCACAGGAAGAAGAAGCTGACCCCGACCAGGATCGCCCCGACGAAGATGAACGGGCGGCGGCGTCCCCAGCGCGATTTGAAATTGTCCGAGATGTAGCCGACGATCGGGTCGGTCAGCGCATCAAAGAAGCGCGGCGCGCCGGTGATGATCCCGAGCATGATCAGACTGACACCGAGCTCCTCATAAAGGAGCACGATCATCCCGACGATGGCACCAGCGAGAAGATTATTGGCGAAGGCGCCGGAGCCGTACGCCAGCCTGTGGGCGAAGGATACGCGGTCTTCCGGACGGGTCTGGGACTGGGTCGCGCTCATGGATCAATCCTGTCTCGCCTGGCCCGGTCAGGGCACCAGCGTCAGTTGGCGCAGGCTTGCGCCGTTTCCAAGTCCTGCGGGCAATCATAAACCCGCACCCAATCAATCAGGAACTGCTGGGGAAAGGCCTCGACGCGGACACCGCCAACATTCCGGCCCTCGGCCAGATGCCCGCCAACCGCGAGATTGAGGATCAAATGGAAACGCTGGTCGAACGGGGCATAGGGCCGACCGCGGGCCGCCTCGGAGGCTGAGCGCCAGCGGCGCTGGGTCAGATAGCCGTAGGACTCGCCGTCCAGGAACCACTCGATCCGGCCTTGCGTCCACTCGACAGCAAAGACATGAAAGTCCTGCTCGCCATCGGCGCTGACCGGAAGCGTGGTCTCGCGGTTCTGATACGTGTTCTCCGGCCATTCGCCGCCATAATGGAGCGTCCCGAAAATCCGGTTTTCGACGTCACCGCGGCATTCCCGGCAGGGCTCGCCGAGATTGACGGCCTCAAGGATGTCGATCTCCCCGGACGCCGCCCAACCGCCGTAATACTCATCGGTCGGCAGCATCCAGATGGCCGGCCAAGTGCCCTGCCCCTCAGGAAGCCGGGCCCGGACCTCGATCCGGCCATAGGTCCAGTCGCCCTTCTCGCGGGTGTTCAGGCGAGCAGAGGTAAAAGGCTGAGTGGTTGTGGCCCGCCGCTCTTCTTCGGTCGCATTGACGCGCATGTGGGCCGGCAGAGCCGGACCTTGCGCCTCACCGAGGCGCGCCTCGATGACAAGATGGCCATCCTCGATCCGGGCATTCTCCTCGAACGCCGTATAGCATTGCCGCTCGGCATTGCCGCCGCCCCAGCAATCCTGCTCCAGGGTCCATCGCGCGGAATCAATGGCATCGCCATCAAACTCGTCTGACCAGACCAGTCGCCAGTCGCTGCCAGAGCTGGGATCCTGTTCCGCCGCATCCTGGGCTGCACAGGCAGCGGAAGCGAGGGAGAGGAGGCCCAGGGCGAGAACACCCCGGGCCAGACCATTCGTCATCGTCATGGCTTTACCTCCTGGCGAGCGCCTATCGACGCCAGCGGAAGCGCAGGCCGTAGGTGCGAGGACGCGAGAAGAAGCGGGTGTTATCGAACTGGGTGATAACAATCGCCTGCTCGCGCTGCTCATCCGTGGCGTTCTGGACATAGGCTTCAATCCGCAGGTTCTCATTGCCCCCCGGATTATAGCCGGCACCGGCATCAACGGTCAGATATCCATCCACCAGGTCATTCAGGCGCAGTGGATCATCGTTCGCAAAATCGAACTCCGGATAAACCTCGCCATTGAACAGGTCCTGGTGCTGCTCGGTGCGATAGCCGAGGGAGATGATCCAGTCGGCATCACCATGATCAAAGCTCAGCGCCTGGCTGATCGAGGTCTGGATACTCCATTCCGGCGTCCGGCGAAGACGGAAGCCGTCAATCGACTGCGGGATGGCCTGCAGGGGCGCTACATCGGCCTGGAAGCGCGAGTCGGCGATCAGCTCGGAGTTCTGGATACGGGCGACCGGCATCCACAGCAGCGTGCCTTTCCACTGCAGGTTATAGGGCAGATCGTAACCGGCCTCGAACTGCGCACCGTAGATCTCCGCATCAGAGGCGTTGAAGTTGAAGTTCACGACCAGACCCAGGGCCGAGCCCGGCGCTGCCGTCGTATCCAGCGGGATGTCGGACCGGTCAAGGATCTGACCGACCGAAAGCAGCACGTTCTGGATCAGATCGGAGTAGTCATAATAGAAAGCGGAGGCGTTGAAATAGCCGCGACCGTTCGGCGTATCGAACTCGTTCTTCGAGCCGAACTCATAGACGATGACGCTCTCTTCATTGAAGGTCGGCGCCAGCTCGGACGTATCGAAGGGTGCGGTACCACCGCCGGCCGGGTTGATCGTGACGCCGCCCACAGATGGCAGGTTATCATTGAAACCACCGCCATTGTGACCGGTGCTGACCGAGGCATAGAGCAGGTTGCTCTCGCTGAGATCCCACTCGCCCCGCAGACGCCAGTCGACGAAGTCGAAGGAGGCGAAGCCGTTTTGCGGTGCGATCTGACCCAGGAAGGGCAAGGCGAAGGTGAAGATTCCAGTCGCGGCATCATCCCACGGGATACCGTCGGTCGGCGACGGACATGTGAAAAAGTCGCCTGCAATCGTGTCGACGCAGGTCGGATAGGACGCGATCTGGGTCGGGTTGCCGAGATCAACGCCGACCAGCGGGCCGTTGGCGAAGATGTCATCGACATTGTCACGCGCACCGAAGGTGCGGATGCCGTCGAAGTAGAAGGCCAGCGTTTCGGCCTCGGTAACGTTGCCGTCGCCATCAATGTCCGGGTTCATGATGGTGCGATCGAAGACGTTGAACTCAAAGCCTTCCGTGCCCACGCGGACACCGCCGCAGCAGCTATAGCCGGCGCCGCCAATGGCGAAGCCGTAGCGGGCGTTGACACCGGTCCGCGTCTTTTCCTCTTCCGAGTAGCGCACACCGGCCGTCACGCGGAAGGCGTCGGTGACCGGATAGGTACCATCGGCATAGACGGCGAAGGCGTCGGTTTCAGTGCGCTGGTTGAACTCGAGGCCCGAGAAGAAGAGGCCGCGGTCACCGGTCGTGCCGAGGAAGGTGCGCTGGTCTTCGGTGAAGGCGAAGACACCGGCACTCCAGACGGCGCCATTGTCCATCTCGTCGAAGAAGCGGATCTCGTGGACCTGCGACTCCGAGTCCGTGACCGACTGGAAGAGTGAGAAATTATCGAAGGCTTCGTCGAGATTGCCGTCGAAAGGATTGCGCAGATTGTCGATGACGCCCGGATAGTAAGGCGAAAGCGGAGTGGCTGCCTTGTAGTCATAGACCAGGTCGCGAAGGCCGCCGATATACTCGACATTGAAACAGTCGGTTTCATACGCGACATGCGCCCGCAGCCCCCAATGGACGGTGTCCAGCTCGGGCGACATGGCGCGACCGATCACCGAGCGCGGATTGCTGATGTCTTCCGGGCGCAATCCGTTGCCCAGCGGGTTGGCGTAGTTGGTACCGGTATAGCCCGTGCCGCCTTCCGACAGGTAGTCGGCTGTAAACGTCATGGTCAGGTTCGGCGTCGGCTCGATCAGGAAGCTGGCGCGCGCGCCCCAGTTGTCAGCCGCTTCGGCAACATCGATGCCTTCCGAGGATGCCGTCGGGACACTGACACCCAGATCGGCGCTCGTCGGGGACGCATTCTCGTAATAGGAGTCATGCGACATCGCGTACCCGGCAAGGCGGAACGCGGAGTTCTGGCTGACCGGAACGTTGATTACACCCTCGAAGGAGCGCTCGCCGTAATTTCCAACGCTGACTTCCGCAGCCACATCGAACACGCCGAGGCCCGGGCCCCAAGGAATCACATTGACCGACCCGGCCGTTGCGTTGCGGCCACGCAGGGTACCCTGCGGTCCGACATTCACTTCGACGCGCTGGATATCAAAGAAGGCCGACCCGAAGCCGCTCGGACGCGGGATGTAGATCCCGTCCATGTGGGTCGCAGCAGCCGGCTCGCCGAGCTCGGTATTGTTGGTCGAGCCGACACCCCGGATGAAGACTTCGATATTGCCCTGGTTGTTACCGATCTGGAGGCCGGGATAGCGACCGTTGAGGTCGGCCATGCTCTGCACGCCGAGCAGCTTCATGTCATCGCCGTCAAACGACGTGGCAGTACCCGCAAGATCCTGCAAACTCTGTTCGCGGCGCTCGACGGTGATGGTGATGACGTCTTCATCCTCATCATTCGATTGCGCGAAACTTGTAGCGCCCATGACGCCGGGCAGGCTAACCAGACTGGCAATCGCGACCCGCGAAGCGGACGTGAAAAACGCCTTCTTGAATCCAAGACTGAACATTGTGATCTCCCCTGATGCGCCCCGTTATCGGTTCTATGGCGACTATTGGGGTCAGATTTCTCGAAATGTCCAACCTTGTCAATTAGAATGTCTTACCTTGTCATAAGCGGTTGATTCCGTGTCGAACCATCACGAAACCGGCTAGCTCAGCAGCGGTGCTGTTGACTGTCTGAACTTCAGGGCATGATCAATCGTGACCTTCTCGGCCGCTGCCCCGGACTCTCCCGGCGCGCCGACCTGGGTGAGCAGCCGCACGGACTCGCGCGCCATCTGGGCATAGGGCTGCGCGACCGTGGTCAGCGGCGGCCACATGGTCGTGGCAATCGCAACATCGTCAAAACCTACGACGGAAAGGTCATCGGGTACCCGCAGCCCGAGGCTGTTTGCCGCAAAGCAAACTGCGGCGGCCATCTCGTCATTGGCGGCAAAAATGGCTGTTGGCCGATCCGGTCCCGACAGTATCTGGCGCGCGCACTCCAGGGCGGGCTTGAACCGGAACAAGCCCGGCTGGATCCAGTCCTCCCGGACTACCCCGTCCTCCACCGCAGCCAGCGCCGCCTCGAAGCCCTCTCGGCGCAGCCGCGTCGCGGCGTGGTCGGACGGGCCTGTTATATGAGCGATGCGGCGGTGGCCGAGTGACAGCAGATGCTCAGTGACTTCCCGAGCCGCGCGCCGGTCATCCATGCACACGGCATGGGCAATAGGCACCGTACGCGACGGCGAGATCAGGACGAAGGACGTGCCGTGCTCAATCAGGCGATCATGCAAGGCCGATGATCCGCACAGGGGCGGCACCAGGATCATCTTCTCGATTGAGGTACGAGTAAGAAACTCGCTCAGCTGCTCGTCCCAATTGTCCTCTTCCTCGCGAAACAGGCCGGCGGTCAGGAAGTAACCCGCATCATTGCACGCTTGCAGGGCGGCGTGGTGCAGGCGGGACTGGAAGCCGCTGCTCGGGTCGCCAAACAACATGCCGATGGCACTCGACTTGCCCTTGCGCAATTCCCGCGCGGCCGTGCTCGGACGGTAGTCCAGCTCGGCCATGGCGGCCCGAACCCGTTCCGACGTTGCAGCCCGGACCGATGCGCTGCCATTGAGCACGCGCGACACGGTCTTGATCGAGACCCCCGCCAAATCCGCCACATCAAAAATTGTCGCCATATCAAAGCTTCACAGATCGCGCGGGCGCTCAACCGCGTTTGGACGGAGCACGAACGCCAATGTCCACAAAAACGCAAAACAAGACCAGCCCCCGGTTGCGCCACGCTGCGCCCAGACTGTGGGCGGCGCCTCCGCGCAGGCGGTCTCGCACTTGCCGAGTTTAAACAACCCGCCTTAAGGGTGGTGACAGTCACTCGCGGGTGGTGTCAGACAAAACGGATCGGTCTCGAAAACCGGGTTTGATCCTGACTCAGGCCGCGAGCTGACGCCATTCGGCCAGGGCGGCGGATCGGTTTTCCTTGAATTCTTCGCGGCGGTAGAAATGGCGTTCGAGATTGAAGTGATTGTGGACTGAGGATTGGACGGCGGCGAACTTTTGAAGACTTCGCATCGACCGGAATCGCGTCATGATCTTCTCTCGTCGCCGCAATGGCTGATGTGAGTTTTCGGCCCTATTGTTGAGCCACCTCCCTGTCTGCTGGCGGCTCACATTTCCTAGATCACGCATCGCCGCCTTGTAGGACGATAGCTTGTCCGTGACGACCTGCTCTGGTCGACCATATCGCTTCATCGCCTTTCGAAAAAATCGTAGCGCTGCCTTGCGATCCCGGCGTTTGGTAACGAACGCCTCGAGTACTTCACCCTCATGGTCGACCGCCCGCCAGAGATAGTGGAGCTCGCCGTTGATCTTCACGAACACCTCGTCGAGATGCCAAGTCCAGTTCGAGTAGTTCGTGTTCCGGACGCGGCGTCTTCGGATCGACTTCACGAAGAGTGGACCGAACCGGTTCCACCAAAAGCGTACCGTCTCATGCGTGATGTCTATGCCGCGTTCGTGGAGCAGATCTTCGACGTTCCTTAGTGAGAGCGGAAAGCGGATGTACATCATCACAGCGAGACGGATGATTTCGGGCGAAGTTTTGAAATACCTGAACGGGTTACGCATCACACGAAGCTATGAAACCGACGCCTCACGCTCAAGCCCAAGTTCCTCTGATGGGGTGGACGGCCCCGACCAACGGCATCGCGATGTGCCATGCTGGAGCTGTTGGGAACCAGCACAAGGGAAGGAACCGTCCATCATGAATGTTACAACAATCGGCATTGATCTCGCCAAGTCTGTCTTTCAGCTTCACGGCGTTGATGCACAAGGCGCGGTGGTTTTCCGCAGGAAGCTGCGCCGCGGGGGTGTTCTGGATTTCCTGCGCGATCTGCCTGTCTGTCTCATCGGACTGGAGGCCTGTGCCACGGCCCACTTCTGGGCCCGTGAGATCGGCGCTTTGGGCCATGAGGTGCGGCTTATCCCTCCGGCTTATGTGAAGCCCTACGTGAAACGCCAGAAGAATGATGCGGCCGATGCCGAAGCGATTTGCGAGGCGGTCACACGCCCGTCCATGCGCTTTGTTCCGGTCAAGAGCGAGGCGCGCCAGGGCGTGATGATGTTGCACCGGACGCGCGATCTTCTGATGCGCCAGCGCACCATGTTGCTCAATGCGATCCGCGCGCATCTGGCCGAGTTCGGAATCATCACGGCGCAAGGCCCGCACAAGCTGGCCGTGCTGCTCGATACCCTGGACGAGGATCGCTTACCGGCTATCGCCCGCTCTGCCTTGACCAGCTTGACGGCCCAGCTCGACAGTCTGGCTGCCGAGATCCGCACGCTTGAGCGCCAGCTCATGGCCTGGCACCGTACCGATGAGACGAGCCAACGGCTGGAGACGATACCGGGCGTGGGCCTCATTACGGCGACCGCGATCTCGGCCAGCATACCGGACCCGTCGGTGTTCAAGACGGGCCGTCAGTTCGCGGCCTTCCTCGGACTGGTGCCGCGCCAGAACTCGTCCGGCGGCAAGGAACGTCTGGGGCGCATATCGAAGATGGGCGATGGCTATCTGCGCCGGCTTCTTGTCGTCGGCGCGACTTCGGTCATCCGGCGTGTTGGCACGAACACCTCGGCGACGGGGGACTGGGTCAGGCGTCTGCTGGAGCGCAAACCGGCCCGTGTTGCTACCGTCGCCATGGCCAACAAAACGGCGCGCATCGCCTGGGCCGTACTGGCCCGGGGCGAGACCTATCGGGCGCCTGCAAGGGCGTAGGCGCAAAGAAACCGCGACGGCGAACGTGCTGTCGCTCAGGAGCTGTGAGGGCAGATGTAGGTGATGATGATCAAACGGGGCCGCAGCCAGGAAAACCCGAGGCAGTGTCAGGGCGTAAGAGCTCGATAATCTGAGAGGGACCTGGCCAAGCGGACTTCATCAGGGCCAGCGGTCACAGCACCGCGCCAACAGGCCGGACACATGACCGCAACCCGCAATGATCATAAATCACCCAAATCAGACCTTGCAGAACAGGGGCCGTCCACACATGACACTGCCGCCCGGGAAACGCGTTTCAGGCGCCAGTCGATAATCCACGGATATGACCACGCATTGCAGCGCCCAGGCCAATTGACGACACCGCGCGTCACTCGCTTTTGCACTGCCGCTGACAAACCCGCCACCATGAACATGCAGAATGGCTGGCAGAGCGCCCGCCACGCCTGCAGGACGGTGATAACGCACCGGCACAGGTCCCGTGCAGCGCATATCACCGGGAACGCGGTACCCGCGTGTCTCGACATGCTGAAGAGTCTCGACATCAACCGGCCAGGCCAGTGGGGCGGACCGTATCTGCTCGAGAATACCCGCGTGAAATGTCACGGTTGGTATCCTCTGCAGGAAGGGCAGAAGCTCCGGGTCAACATGTTGCTGGGCCGCAATGCGCTGGGTTGATCGACTGGTCATCGCTGGCCTGGTCAGCTTGAGGCCGACATCCCGCCATCCAACGGAATGATCGCGCCCGTGATGTAAGCTCCAGCGCGGGAGCACAGCCAGATGACTGTTCCGACAACATCGTCCGCCTCGCCAATACGCCCAAGGGGAATATTCTTCGCGAGTGCCTCGCGTTTTTCCTGCTCGTCCGTTGCAAATGCCATCATCCGGCTGGGAAACGGTCCCGGTGCTATCGCGTTGACCGTGACATGGCGCGGAGCAAGCTCATTGCTGAACAGACGCGTCAGGTGGTGCACAGCGCCCTTGCTGACAGTGTAGCTGTAAGCGCCCACACTATTGGTCACGCTTGGCGTTGCCCGTGTGCCCATGATGGATCCGAGATTGATGACACGGCTGGGCGTGTCAGAACTCGCCCGGCTTTCAAGCAGAGGCATCATGGCCCGCGTCAGATCCGCCAGCGCTGTGACATTCAACCCGAGCACCTTGTCCCAGCCACTGCGCGGAAAGTCATCGAAATCCGCACCCCAGGACGCACCGCTGTTATTGATCAGAATATCAACATGATCAGTCCCTTGCCTAATGGCTTGAACCAAATTCTCTGCCCCCTCCCCTGAGGACAAGTCCGCTTTTACGCTTACCACAGCGCCCGGGACGATCTCGTTCATTCGCTCGGCGAACGGGACCAGTACATCAGCTTTTCTCGAGGCAATGAAAACACGGCAACCGGCCCGAACGAGTCCCTCGGTGATCATGGCGCCAATGCCGGTGGCGCCACCGGTAACCAGGGCGGTCTTGCCCGTGACATCAAATAGCGAACCCATCCTTTGCCTCCCCGTCAGGCCGCGCTTGCCCAGGCCGAGGCCTTCAGGAATTGCTCTTGGGCATAAGCCGGCGCTGGATAAGTGTAAAAACCTGTGTCGGCCTTCTCGCCGGCGCCGTGAGTGGCTATTCGTTTTCGAAGATACTCAATCAGCCGCGGATGATCGGCGGCCGGAACCATCGCCCCGGACACCGCGAAAAGAAGGGCCGCCCGGTCCAATCCGATCCTGTCGATCTCTCCAAAAGGACCGCGCGACTGTCCCGTTGCCACCATCCAGGCCCGGTCGACATTCTCTGGGGACGCAACATCGTTACAGACAAGCAGAACGGCATTTTGCGTCCAGGCTGACACAAGTGCGTCACCCGCAGCACTGGTGGGCGATAGTTGCCCGAGGAAGTTTTGGCGCGCGTATGCCGGGTCTGGATAATTGTAGAATCCACCACCGGTCCGAACACCCTCGCGCCCGGTCCCGAGAACCGGTGCCATAAACGCCAGAATATCATCGCGCATGAAACGGGTGATCAGATCATCCGGACGATTCCGCCATGCGCTGTAGATCAAGCCGAGACCAAAAAGGTCCATCATGCCGAACGGTCCCATCGGGGATCCCGTCCGCAGCATCCAAGAGCGGTCGATATCGCGCACGCTGTCGGCGCCGGTGGCGGCCAGATAGAGCGCCGTGCCCAGCACAGGTCCGATCATCGCATTGAACACATACCCCTTGTTCTCGCGTTTCTGGACGAGCGGGAATCCGCCAATGTCGGCCACATAGGCCTGCAATCGAGCGATGGTCTGCGACGAGGTTCTCGGCCCACCGACGATGTCGAACAATTTGGCCCCGAGGTGAGAATGAAGCGCGGCAAAGCGCTCCCCGACTTTCAGCACACTCTCGATGTCCGAGCCGAGCAAGGCCGAGCTGTTCGTCGTCAGCAAGACCGTGTCATCGCATTCCGCCTCCAGCTGAGCAAAAACGCGGCGTTTCAACTCCAGGTCTTCAAACACCGACTCGCTGACGAGCCATGCCCCCTGAACGGCTCGGCCAAGGTCCGGCTCTACTCGAATGAGACCGAGAGCGCTTTGCACGGCGGCAGGCGCGCACAAACCGGCAGCGCTGAGCTGGCGGGCGGTTTCCTGCAGGCGCGCAGCTATCAGCCCGCGGGCGCTTTCAGACGCATCATGGATGACCGACGGATACCCTGCCAATGCGGCAAGGATAGCGTTGTAGCAACCCATCGCACCACCACCGACAAAGCAGATGCTTCCAACCTCTGCCCGGCTCATCGCAGGGGCCTTGTCGGTCGGTCAGGAACGATGAGATTGGTACTGCCCCGCGTAATGAGCGCCGGCCTCATCTCCAGCACCGGCAACTCCGACAGCGCATTGACAATATGGAATTGCGTCGGGTTTTCGTCCCAACGAAGTGAGTTCCAGACCAGCTCTCCTTCGCCGATAAACACCTGGCGAATATGGTTCTCACTGGGGAAGGTGAAATAGCTGTCGAGACCGTCGCCAACCCCAGCCGTCGGCGGAATGTGGCGCCATCCCATCGGGTTGTCCTTTCCAGACCTCGCCGCATTGATCGCAGCAACCTCTTCCAGCGAGGGCGCACGCACTCCCGATACTTCGAGATCGACGATCTTGTTGCCGTACAGGCTGGCTCCGACACGCCAGCTTTCCGAATTGACGGTATGCTCCGGAATGTCGGCGAAAAGCTTGGGAATGCCCTGCAGCTCCCGTCCGGTCAGGATGGGGTCCGTCAGGTTTTCCCAGAGCACGAGACTATAACTGCCTTCCACCTGCTCTTCCGGACCGTCATAGACGACCGCAGCATTCGCGCCCAGCATGTTGTAACCCCGCCCAGCGAGCCAATCGACACGCTTGTTGCAGGCATAAATGACACTCACGACAGCTTCCTCGGCAACCCTGAAGCGTGGCGGCAAATACGCAGCCAGCGCCTCCGGGTCCGTTACAAATGAAAGCGTGATTGCCGTGACATCATGATACCAGCCAGATGTTCCCGGTCCGACATAACGCGGACCGAAATGGGCGGGCATCATGTAGCTCTTTCCGACATCAATTGAGAACATGGCTTTGAACCCTCTTATTCGGCCGACGCCTTGAGCTTGGCGAGGTTGTCCTCGTGCTCCTCACGACTGATCCGGTAGAGATTGGTCGCGACCAACTTAAGCAGCCACAGCACGACAACGGCCGGCAGGTAAATTTGCGCAAGGGCGGCAATGCTGCCTTCAGAGACCTCGCCGGGAGATGCGCCTTCCGGGAAATTGGCGAAAACCAGAACGAGAGACGCTGCCCACACTCCAAGCCCCTGCGTTGCCTTCCGGGTGAAGGTGATGGTGGCGAAAAACACGCCCTCCGAGCGCCGCCCGGTACGGACCTCATTCTGCTCCACCAGGTCAGCAATCATCGACATCATCAATGTCTGTATGGTGATCGCGAGGGTCATCTCCAGCACCGTCACCGTCAACAGAATTGGAAACAGGCTGGGATCACCATTTTCTGGCAGAAGTCCCAGCAAACGCAGGCCAATCAATGTCGGTGACATGAACACAATCACGACACCACAAATGATGGCCGACTTCTTTTTGCCCCAGGTCCGAGACAGTGCGGGTGCGAGGTTCAGGGCCAGAAGCGAAGCAACGAACACGGCGAGGACCAGCACGCTGATCTGATCGGGCGCGAGCCCCCAGAAGAAAGTGTTGAGATAGAGATTCAGGCTCATCGTGAGACCCGTCGCGACCGCCGCCAGCACCGTTGCGAGGAAGATCGCCAAGAAAGAAGGCACCTTGAGCGTCTCGATAACCTCGGAAAATACCGAGCCGAGATTACCGTTCTGCCGGCCTTCAGTTTTCGCCAGCGGCACGGCGAGGGGCTGTGTGCCAAGGCTTGCTATCACGATGGAAATGAAAATCAGAGCGGACGCCAGAAATCCATAAGTGGCGAAACCGTCACGATTGAACAGACCCTGCGGGTTGGTCTCCGAGGGAGCCAGAATGACCATGAGAGTGAATACCGCCATCAATGTGCCGGCTACCCACCCAAAAAAATTGCGCCAAGCCATCAAAGTTGTCCGCTCGTCATAATCGCGGCTGATTTCGGCGGCGAGCGCGGAGCTCGGCACCTCATAGAAGGTCACCAAAGCCCGGACCAAAATGGAAAGCCCAACCAGGTAGAAAAAGAGGTGGTCAGGACTCAGACTCTCTGGTGGCGCCCAGAGGAAATAATAGCAACACGTCACCGGGATTGCGGCAGCATACATCCAGGGATGTCGTCGCCCGAACCGTCCCGCGGTATTATCGCTCAGATACCCCACGACCGGATCAGTGAACGCGTCACACAGCAGCGCGAGGAGCAAGGCCAGCCCCACCAGGCCGGCCTCCACTCCAAGTATCTGAGAATAGAAGATCAGTAAAAAATAGTCGAAACCATTGTTCTTCACCCCGTAGGCCACGGCCCCAAAGCCGTAGGCGAGTTTCGAGGGGAGTGTCAGCTTCTTCGGCATCATTGGTTTTCTCCATCCACCTGACCCAGTTGCCCGGCCTAGTAGCGAACGCGGAGTTCGATGCCATAGGTGCGCGGCGGATTGAGCGTCACGCGACGCGCGAAGCCCGAGTCGGCGGAACCAATTTCAAGACCGTTATAGGCCACCTCATCCGTTGCATTTCGGATATAGCCGACAAGATCATAATGGCCTGAAGCGCTCTCCCAGACGGCGCGCCAGTCAACCTGTCCAGACCCAGGGGAAAGGTAGCGCTCCGTATTGAAGGGAGAAAAATACTGGTCACCCACATAACTGTATGACCCGACGATATTCAGGTCGCCGGCGTCGAAACCGAACCGATACAAGGCCGTCAGGTTGAACTTGTGCTCAGGCGACTGGGGCATGGTCGCGCCATCAAGATCCTGTGCACCGGCAGCGGCATTGGCGAGGTCGACCGTGCAGCAGAAGTCCGTAAACTCCGAATTGAGATAGGAGTAGGTCCCGTAGAATTCGAGGTTCGGGCTCGGGGCCCAGATGACTTCCAGCTCCAGGCCGGCGGAACGTGCTTCATCCGCGTTGATGAAGTTGTCCCTCACGACGGGTCCGGAAAGCACCTGAACGGGGATTTGCAGGTCCTGATAGTCGTACAGAAACGCCGAAGCATTGACCTGGAGCGTATCTCCGATCGTCTGCTTCAGGCCAACTTCCCAGGCAATCAGCTGCTCTTCCGCCACAGCGGGTGTGAAGGCATAGAGATTGAACCCACCGGACTTGTAGCCTTGGCTCACTCCGCCATAGACAAGCGTGTCATCATCCGGACGCCATTGCAGTCCGATCCGGCCAGTGAACCCGTCCCATTCACCTGAAACATCACGAACATTCGGCCCTTGCCCGGTCAGCGAGGGTGTCGCATCCAGGGCGCAGCAGGATGCAAATGCGCCCTCGACTGCCGGTGCGGATGGTCCGTATCCCAGCGATCCCGCCACAAAGGGCGCCCACAGCATGTATTGCAGCGTCTCGCGGCCATGCTTCTCATCCGAGGTATATCGAAGCCCTGCCGTAAGCCGCCATTGCGGTGTCAGATCATAGTCGATCTGACCAAAGGCAGCCCAGGATGTGGATTCAAGCTCCGCGCCAAGATCAACATAGTTGAGGGCCGGATTGGCCACACCGGTCGGCGCAAGGGTGAAGCTGTTGAGCAGCGTCCCGAGCTGGGCCTGGTTGGGACTGGCAATATCGTAGGACTGCTCGGTATTTTCCTCATAATAGTAGAGCCCGGTAATCCACTGCATCGGGCCGTCACCGGTCGAGCTCAGATTCAGCTCGTGACTGGAGAATTCCTTGTCTTCGGTGATGGTCTCGATTCGACCGGCCTCGACGACGGGGCCAATGCCGAATGCCGGATAGGAGACTCGCGAGGAACGGTCAAAGTCGCTGTCCTGGAAGAAATCATAGGTCTGCCACCCTCCCGTATATCGCATGCGGATGCCGTCGAATTCATAGGTCACCGCGGCTGTCACGGCATGCTGGTCATCCAGCCGGTATTGCCCGTCATAATCATGACTGACCGTGAACGCATCTGTCGCGGCCGGATTGGCGCCCGCATAGCCGAAGGTAGGGGATGGCAACAGACTGCTCGATCCGAAATAGGTCGCGGTTTCGTACGGATCAATCTGGATACCGGTGGTCGGTGTCGAGTCCGCTACAGAGCCATAGTAGCGAACCCAGACATCAAGATCGTCTGAGAGATCCGCCTCCAGTTGGACTTCATAGAAGCGTACATCAGCTTGCGCCTGGTCGGCTCCCGCGTCATTGCGGATATAGCCGTCATGGCGATTCGACGACCCTGCAACACGCATCCTTGCAGCATCCGACAGGGGCACAGACAGAGCAGCCTCGGTAATGCTTGTGCCATAGTTTCCGAGGGTCTGTCGGAACTCGAACTCTTGCTCGTCACTCGGCCGTCGGCTCACCACATTCACCGCACCACCAATCGAGTTGCGGCCATACAGCGTGCCCTGCGGTCCGCGCAAAACCTCTACGCGTTCAACGAACAAGGAGGAAAGACCGATGACCGACGCTTCCGACGTGTAGACACCATCCGCATAGGTCGCCACACCCGGATCACTGCCAGGTGTGTTCAGGAAACGTCCCACGCCGCGCAGAAACACGCGATTTGGGAATTCCGAATAGCTCATGCCGGGCGTCAGCCGCGCGATGTCCTGGGTCGTCAGTATACCGAGGGTTTCTCGTCGCTCAGACGTGTATGCGGACACGGCAACAGCCACGTCCTGCAAGTCGGCCTCTCGTCTCTCCGAGGTTACAGTAATCACCTCGCCCACCACGCTGACTGCCTCCTCGGTCGCGTCCTGGGCGTGAGCACTGCTGATCGTGAGCAGCGCTGCAGATGCAATGCCAGACAGTAGAACTTGCTTTTTCATCGGTTTCTCCCCGCTCTGAGGCCGGCCTCCCCGCCGCCCGGATATAATTGAGGTGAAACGATTGCCAAGCTAACCAAAATGGTCAATAAGGTCAGTTTTGCTTACCTAGATTGTCATGATTGAACTCACCCGCTTTCAGTATCTGATCGCCTTGGCAGAAACCGGAAACTACCGGCGAGCCGCAGACAAGCTTGGCATCACACACAGCGCTCTGAGCCAGATGATCGCCAAGATGGAGCGGGATGCCAGAGCCCCCCTGTTCGAGCGCCGGAAACGCGCCACGGTACCGACGGCCTATGGCGAAACCCTGCTCAATGCGGCTCGCGAGGCCGTCGCGCTGGTAGAAGATGCCAATCGGGAAATCTCCTTGATGCGCAATCTGGAGAGCGGCCAACTCAATGTCGGCATTGATCCGGTCCTGTCAGAAGGCTTGCTCGCGCCGGCCCTGGCGATGCTTTTGACACAGAAACCCAGCCTGCGCTTCACGACTGCCAGCATGAACTGGCGGACCAAGGAGAACGCGCTGTCAAATGACCGGATCGATCTGTTTATCGGTCTCGCACCCGACACTGAATCCAGCGCCCTGGAATACCGTTCGTTCAACCTGGCGCCGCCTGTTTTTGCCTGCCGGGCAAAGCATCCCATCCTTGGAAAACACGCCCTCACTCTGGACGATCTTGTTCACTTTCCGTTCGGCGGCGGCGACGTGCCAGACTGGCTTTTGATGCAGTTCATCACCGCCTTCCCCAGCCAGCTGAAATCATTGCAGAGCCTGCGCGAAATCTTTCTCACAACGTCAGACCTTGGCCTCACCCGGCAATTGTTGAAATCCACCGACATGATTGCGTTACTGCCCCAGCCTGTCGTTCAGACCGAGCTTGAAACCGGTCTTGTCTGCCTGCTGCCAGGGCTGCAAGACCTGCCTGCTCTGCGGATTTCAGGCGTTGTCGCCACTCGGGAAGATCGCCCGCTCTCACCTGCGGCGGCACAATTGTCGCGGATTGTCCTCGACATCGCCGAAGCGGGTTGGCAACAATATCTCACACGATCCCAAGCATAATAGCATGAACACCTCGCGGACTCGGACCACCGAACTATGGGGGTGGAGACTATCGGAGTTATCTGCGGTTTTGCCGTGAGTTGAGTGCGCCTCGGCTCCAGGCACAACTTCCCAAACCCCTGAAACTTGGTAAGAAATCTCCAGTTCATGGAAAGAGACCAGACTTGCCAGTCTGAGTGGCGGTGCTGTCAGACAAAAGCGGATCGGTCTCAGGAGTCAGGGTGCGCCGGCTTATGCAGCGAGGAGCCGACGCCACTCGGCGAGCGCTTTGTCGCGAAGCGGCTTGAAGCGAGGCCGGCGTTCGAGAGATCGGTCGTGGTTGAAGTGGTTGCGGACGGGGGCGTGAGCGGCGGCGAACTTCTGCAGGCTTCGCATGGGCCGGAACCGCGCCATCGCACGTTCTCGCCTTCGAAACGAAAGGTGTGAGTTCTCAGCCCGATTGTTCTCGTGCCGGCCGGTGACCTGTCGACCTTCGTTCCCGATCTCGCGCTTCGCTGCGCCGTGCGACCGAACGCGGTCCTGACGACTTCCTCCGGCCGGCCGTATCGCTTCATCGCTTTCTTAAGAAACTTCAATGCTGAAGCCATATCTCGCGTCTTCGTGACGAAAGACTCCAGAACCTCGCCTTCATGATCGACAGCGCGCCACAGATAGTGGGCCTCGCCATGAGCGGTCCGAACCGGTTCCACCAAAAGCACACCGTTTTGCAGGTGATATCGATGCCGCGTTCGTGCAGCAGATCTTCGACGTTCCGAAGCGACAGCGGAAAGCGGATGTATATCATCACCGCGAGGCGGATAATCTCAGGTGACGTCTTGAAATATCGAAACGGGTTACGCATCGCGCGAAGCTAAGAAACCGGCGGTCCACGCTCAAGTCGAACTTCCTCGGACAACGCCTTGCGCGAGCACGCCTTCGGCCTTTCTGCGCCATGCGTCGGGGAAAGCGACGGCCTTGCGCGCCTTGGTGTCAAAGCACACCGCGACACTTCTGAGGGTCGCAGCAAGCTCGCCCCGGCTCAGATTGGTCATCTCGTAGACGATGGTCACCGATTTGGTCCCGAGCTTTTCGAGCCGGCCGGTGATCTCCAGCAGATCGCCTGAGCCCACCTCGGCGGCATAGTCCAGCTCGTGGCGCACGTCAGCGAAGCCGACGCCGTTCGCAGCATCGGTGCCGGACCAGGCGAACACCTCGAACAGGAAGTGATAGGAGGCATCGTCAAACATCGCCACATAGTGACGCGTCGTCAGATGCCCCATCACATCGCACAGCCAGGGGTGGGCGACAGCGCGAAACGACCCCGTCATGCGGCCGCGCGCAGCTTTTTCATCTGCTCATACTTCTTCAGGCCGAGCGTCTTCCTCGCCTCTTCCGGCGTCTGGATCTTGGAGCCCATGGCTTCAAGAAGGCCGCGGGCCTTGTCCACCAGCTGGGCGTTCGTGGCGTGGACTCCCCTCTCCAGGTAGAGGTTGTCCTCCAGACCGACTCGCGCGTGACCGCCCAGCAAAGCGGTCTGGGCCACCATGGGCATCTCGTTTGAGCCGATTCCAAAGCCCGCCCAGTTCGCGCCGTCCGGCAGATTGTCGACCATGGTCTGCATGTTGCGCGTGGTGCCGTCGGCGCCCCACCTGATGCCCATGCACAGCTGGAACAGGGGCGGTGCGTCCAGGATGCCTTCGGCCAGCATCTGCTTGGCGAACCAGATATGGCCCAGATCAAAGACCTCCAGTTCCGGCTTCACGCCGATCTTCTGCAGGCGCTCCGCGCCGATGCGCAGCATGCCGATAGAGGAGACGTAGACATAGTTGGGCATGTCGTAATTGAACGAGCCGCAATCGAGCGAGCAGATCTCCGGCAGCAGCATCTCCACATGCTCCATGCGCTCGACCTGGCCAACACAGTCGGTAGCCTCGCGGTCAAATTCCGTCGGCGCGTCGTCCAGGCCCAGGAACAGGTCACCCCCCATGCCGGTGGTGAGATTGATGATCACGTCGGTGTCGTGCTCGCGAATGCGATCGACCACTTCCCTGAACAATTCGGGGTCGCGGCTCGGCGCGCCGGTTTCCGGGTCGCGCACATGAATGTGGGCGATGGCGGCGCCGGCCTTGGCGGCCTCGATTGACGCGGTGGCGATCTCCTTTGGGGTGACGGGAAGGTGCGGCGTCTTTCCGGCCGTCTCGCCCGAGCCCGTGACGGCGCAGGTGATAATCACGTTTCGGTTCAGGCGCTGATCATTCGCGGTCAAAGCTCTTGCTCCCGTTGCAGCGGCGACGCAGACGCGCATTTTCGCGCATCGGACGGCCTGGCCGCCAAGCGTCGCTGGATCACTGGATTTCAGATACTTTGAGTAATAAACACTTCGGCTTGGATTGCAAATCGATAGATGAAATAAATTCACCCAAAGGTGAATGTAAACAGAGCATGAGTATGGCGCCGTCAACGCCGCACACAGGACTTGATCTGTATTGTATTGTCAGGTGCGCGGATGGTCTTCGCGCAGCTGGGTCATCAGCGACCGCACCATCACGAATCCGATGAGCACCACCGGCGCCGACGCGATCAGCGCGGCGGTCTGAACCACCCGTAATCCGCCCATGAACAGCAGCGTCACCGGCAGCGCGCCGAGCATGGCCGCCCAGAACAGGCGCTGCCACAGGGCCGGGTCGCGCCCGGCCTCCAGAGCATGGGTGGAGCTGGAGGCGAGGATATAGGAGGCGCTGTCATAGGTAGTGGCCGAGAAGATCACCGCCGTCACCACAAACAGGCCCATGGCCCAGACATCGAGCGGCAGCGCGTCCATCATGGCGACAATGGCTGTTGCCCCGCCGTCATCATTGAGCAGGCCGACGATATCCGCAGCGCCCGTGAGCTGCAGGTTGAGGCCGAAATTGCCAAGGATCACGAAGAACAGCCCGGCGCCCAGCGTGCCATAGCCGAGCATGCCGAAGATCACCTGCCGGATCGTGCGCCCGCGCGAGATACGCGCCACGAACAGCCCCACAACCGGCCCGTAGGCGATCCACCAGGCCCAGTAGAAAATCGTCCAATCGATGACGAAATTCGACTCCCCGAACGGCTCGGCCCAGGTGTTCATGCGGATGAAGTTCTGCGCCACCAAACCGAAGCCGGTCACCCCCGCCTCGATGAACAGGCCGGTGGGGCCGACGATGAACACGAAGACCAGGAACAGGAAGATCAGCCCGACATTCAGATCGCTCAAGCGCTGGATCCCGCTGCGAAGCCCCGCCGCCGCGCTCAACGCGAACAAGGTCATGGTGATCACCAGCGTGCCGACCTCCAGCGCAAAGCTGGGCTCGACGCCCGCGATCCGGGCGGCGAGCGCTGCGATCATCGGGGTGGAGAAGCCGAGCGAGGTTCCCGCCCCGCCGAGAAGGCTGACCATGAAGATGGTGTCGACAATCCGGCCCAGGGGCTGACCAGCCCCAAAGCCTTTGACCCCGCTGCAGCCCGTGCTCAGGCGTAGAAATGGAACGCCGCGATTGTGATAGGCATAGGCGATCGCCAGCGTCGGCAGGCAATAGAAGGCCCAGGCGGTCGGCCCCCAGTGGAACAGGCCATAGGCCGACGCCCACTCCAGCGCCTCCGGGGAGCCTTGCGGCAGCGCAAACGGCGGGGTCTCCACATAGTAGGCCCATTCGATCGCGGCCCAGTACATCAGCCCGGCGCCGATGCCGGCGCAGAACAACATCCCCGCCCAGCCCAGCGTGCGAAACTCCGGCTCCACCCCAGCGCCGCCCAGGCGCACCGCGCCATAGCGACTTAGGCCCAGCCAGACCAGGAAGACGATCAGCACAAGGCCGATCACCAGATAGAATGGACCGACCCGCTCGGCGATGACGGCGTAGATCTGCGGCAGGAGCTCCGCCCCGGCCTCGGGGTTGATCACAAGCCCGGCGCACACCGCGACCACGATCGCCGCGCTGACGCTGAACGCGAACCAATCTGTGCGCACAGGACCGGTCATGGCGCACCCCAACGCTGCGGCGCGCCCCAGCCGAGCGGAGCGCAAAGCTCAATGTCGAGCGGCGCACCGGCGCGCGGTTCCACGTCCCAGACGAGAAGGTCGCCGCTGGCGCCGTATTCCGGCCAGGACGGCCCCCCATCGCCGTTAGGATCCCCCGCCGACGCGAAGCGCGCCCAGGCCGCATTCATGGCGCGGCCGAGCGCTTCGTCTTCCGCCGTGGTCGGCAGCCAGGCGTCATGCGTATCGAACACATAGGGCAATTCCGCGCCGTGATAGGCGCCAAGAGAGTCTGCGCCTTCGCGCACCCGGTCCAGGCGATACATAAAGACCGGTGCGCCGCTCCGGGCCACCGCGCGAGCGAGCGCGCGCCCGGGACAGCGCATAAGGGACGCGGTTTCCAGACGGTCCAGCGCCGCCGGGATCGTGTCGGCGTCGGCGAGCACCGCGTCGACCGCCTCATCGCCGGCCCAGTCGCGCCAAGCCGCCAGGTCAGCGTCCTGGGTTTCAGGGTCGAGATCCATCAGCCACTCATCCCGGTTTACACCGATCATCAGCGGGGTCGGGGACACGTCGCCGTTCTCAATGGCCTGCCACGGCGAGACCGGCAGCGCGGCCGCACCGGGGACCGGACCGTAATCATACCCGGAGAGCGCATCGCCCGCGGCGATCAGGATGTCCTGCGCCGGCACGTCCATGGGATCATCGTCAAGCGCGGCGACCAGAGACTGGAAGGCTTCGTTCGCACTTTGAGGCGTGCGCTCGGTGACCATTTCAAACCCGCCGCTCTGGCTGATCGCGCGATGAAACAGGCCGTGCGCCGGAGGCGCAGTGATGAGCGCGCCCACCGCCGCCGCACCGGCGCTTTCCCCAAAAATCGTCACCCGTCCCGGATCGCCGCCGAACGCCGCGATATTATCGCGCACCCATTCCAGAGCCGCGATCTGATCCAGCAAGCCGGCATTTGCTGTGGCGCCGGGCGCGTCCGGAGCAAGATAGCCGAAGGCGCCCAGCCGATAGGCGATAGAGACCAGAACCACACCGCGCGCCGCGAAAGCCTCGCCATGATAGTTGGGCTCATACGACCAGCCCGAAGTATAGCTGCCGCCATGGATGTAGACCATGACCGGCGCCGGCGTGCCGGGCGTCAGGTCTGGCGTCCAGATGTTCAGATAGAGGCAGTCCTCGCTCACCCCGGCCGGCGCCGCCGCGACGTTACGCGGAGCGCCCACGCCTTCGGCCACATCGGCATACCAGTCGGTGATGGCGCTGGTCTGCATGCAGGCCGGGGGGAAGCTGGTCGCGTTTAGAGGTTCCGAGCTTGCCTCCACCGGGGCCGGCGCGCGCCAGCGGCGCGCTCCCACGGGCGGCGCGGCGAAGGGCACGCCGGCGAACACGCCGCCAGCTGGCGCGCCGTCCAGCGCGCGGCCCGTCAGCGCCCCGCTTGAGGTGACCGCCGTTGGGGCCAGCGCGGCGGCGTCGGGCGCCGCGGCGTCCGGCGCGCATGCCGACAGCCCCAGACACAACGCCGCGACAACTGTGAACCAGGAACGAACCGCCAATCGATTAGGCCTCCTGAATCTTCAAAACGACCGCGCCGCGGCGGTCGCCCGCCTCAATCGCGGCTTGGGCCTTGGCGCAGTCCTCCAGTGCGTAGGTCTCGGCGATTCGGTGGGTCAGCCCGCCTTCGGCCTCGATGCGGGCGATATCGGATATGGCCTGCTGCTTGGCGGCTTCAGGCATCTCGTAAACGATGACCATGCGCACGGTGAGGTCCATGAACATCATGCGGTAGAAGGGCAGGGTCGGGGTCATGTCCTGTGACGAGGAATAGGTGCAGATCGCGCCGCCGATGCGGATGCACTCCAGCACCTCAGGCAGGTTCGCGCCGAACTCGACCTCCACGACCTGATCAACCTTATGGCCCCCGGTCGTCTCCAGCACGCGCGCGCCCCAACCGGCCTCGCGGTGATTTACGATGTGGGCGGCGCCGGCCTGTCGGCAGGCCGCGTCGTCGGCGGGATTGCTGGCGGTCGCCACGACCGTCGCGCCGGCCCGGCTCGCCCACTGAATGGCGTACAGGCCGACCCGGCCCGCTCCGCCGGTGACGAGGATGACCTTGCCCGCCGGATCGCCTTCAACGAACACGCAGCGATGCGCAGTCATCACCGGAATGCCGTACACCGCCCCCGCCTCAAAGCCTACGCCATCGGGCAGAGCTGGCGCCCGGCGCGCCTCCACGACCACATATTCAGCGGCGGTGCCAAACCGGCGCCCGTGCTGGGCCTGGTAGACCCAGACCCGCTCTCCAACGCGCGAACCATCCACGCCTCGGCCCACCGCATCAATCACGCCCGCACCATCGCTGTGGGGAATGACGTAACCATTGTCGAGCAGGTGGGGGAAGGCGCCGGCCCGCTTCTTCACGTCGGACGGGTTCACCCCGCTGGTGATCAGGCGCACGCGCACCTCGCCCGGACCGGGCTCCGGCGTAGGCTTTTCGCCAACTTGGAGCACCTTAGCAGGTTGGCCGAACGCCTCAAACCAGACAGCTTTCATGGTGTTCTCACTTGATCGGAAAGGTCAGTGTTTCTGTATGGCCATCCACGGCGATGACCTGGCCGGAGATCATCCGGGCCCGGTCGGACGCGAGGAAAGCGCAAGTGTCGGCGATGTCGTCCTTAGTAACGAAGCGGCGCATGGAGACCTGGGATTCATAGATCCGGCGGACCTCTTCAGGCGCCATGCCGCGATGGGCGGCGTCGCGCTCGATCACGCCATCAATGCGCGGGCCTTCGACAGAGCCCGGACACACGGCGTTCACGCGCACCCCGAACGGGCCCAGTTCCATGGCCAGCGTCTTGGTCATGCCGATCAGCGCCCATTTCGACGCTGCGTAGGCGGTGCGCTGGGGATAACCGAACAGGGCCGCGGTCGAGGCGATATTGATGATCGATCCGGCGCCCGCGGCCTTCATGGCCGGCGCGGCGGCTTTCAGGAAGTAGTACGCGCCGTTGATGTTGATATCGATCGTGCGCCGCCAGTCGTCATCATCGACGTCCTCGATGGCCGCGGTCATGCCCGCAACGCCGGCATTATTGATCAGAACGCCGATCGATCCATGACGGCCAACAGCCTGCTCGACGACCCGGGCGGCGGCATGGGGGTCGCGTACGTCGGCGACCGACGCGTCGATCTCGGGATGTGCGCTGGCGAAGGCCTCGATGGCGTCGGGCGCGGAATCGCACACATGCACCGGCCAGCCGTCTTCGGCGAGCTTGGCGGCGACGGCCGCGCCAATCCCCGACGCGGCGCCGGTGATCAGCGCAGCGCCCTTCGGCCGCGGATCGGCGTCGGGGTCATCGTGTGCGGCGGAGTACTGGATCGCCATGGTCCGTCAGCCTTTTTTAGCAATTCGAGTTAACACCGGCCAAGCTTGATACAGCGGCGCCAATTGGTTCGCGACTCGAAACGATTGGTGGCTCGGTGAACTCAATTCATCCATTGGCACGACCCTCCGTGGCGAGCACGTCGCCCAGGGCCCGCACCAACGGTTCAAGCCGGTGTTCATACTTGCGCCAGTGCCCCACGCCCTTGGCGTAGATCGGCTGGCGCACCTGTTCGGCGCTGGCGGTACGCACCGCACGCCGGGTTTCATGAAAGCGCAGACAAGCCTCTTCAAACTCCAGCCCGCATTGGGCGAGCACCCGGCGCACTTCGCTGTTGAGGTCGGCGACCACGTCTTCATACCGCACACGGATCACCCGGCCGGGACCGGCGGCGTCCCAATGGGCCATGAGATCGACATAGGCCCGGTAATACCGCCCCAGCGTCTCCAGATCGTAGGTGAAAGTCTGGCCGCGGGCGAAATTCTGCTTGAAGCAGGACAGGCCGCAATCGCGCGGATCGCGGCGGGCGTCGATGATGATGGCGTTGGGCAGAGCCCTGGTGATCAGTCCGACTTGGACGAAGTTGTTGGGCATCTTGTCGATGAAGAAGGGCGCGTCGCCATGGTAGACGGCAGTCTCCTCCAGATAACGCGCGCCCAGCGCGGCGAAGGCCCCCGCGTCCATGGCGTCCAGCGCCTCGGGATAGCCGGGGCCGGCGATCATGTCGCGCACATAGGTGAGCATGTGCGGCAGCTCCATGGTGCCTTCAACGGCGCTGTGGGAGGCGAGGATCTGCTCCAGCAGGGTCGAACCAGCGCGCGGCAGGCCGACGATGAAGATCGGCGTCGGACCCTCTGCGTTGGTCGAGCGTTCACTCAAGACCGGGAAAGCCGCCTTCAACTTGGCGCACGTGGCCTGGAATCCGTCCATATCGAAGGTATCGAGGCGGGCCTTGATGGCGTTGCCTTGCGCGTAGTGGTCGAAGCTGTCTTCAAACGCGCCGTCATCCTCGAACGCCTTGCCCAGCGCGAAGTGGAACCCCGCCCGGTCGCCGGGCGGGACAGCTTCGTCCTTGAGCGCCGCCGTCATGGTCTGGCGCTGGGCATCATCGAAGCGATAGGTCTTTAGATCCGCCAAGCTCCAATAGGCTTCGCCCAGAGCCGGATCCAGGCGGATCGCTTCGCCATAGGCCGCCTCGCATTCGGCCCGGTCGCCCAAGGTCTTCAGCGCATGCCCAAGCGACAGCCAGACGCGCGGCTGATCGGCGTCGACAGCGAGGCACTGGCGGAAGCTATCGCGCGCGTCGTCAGGCTTCAGCCCCCACGCCTGGACATTGCCCAGCATGGACCAGCTGTCGGCGCGATCGGGCGCCACCTCGACGGCCAGGCGCGCCGCCGCCTCGGCCTTGGCGTAATCAGCGCGTTCAGATTCCAGCCGGGCGATATTGCGCCAGACCACATCGGAATAGGGAGACAGCCGCCGGGCGCGCTCCAGCAGGCGCTCCGCGTCAACCGTCACGCCAGCATCGAGCGCAAGCGAAGCCAGACCCACCAGGGCGTGAACATGGTCGGGATCGGCCTTGACCACCTCGCGCAGGTCTCGCTCCGCCTCGGCGCGGCGGTTTTCGTTGAGCGCCTTGATGGACCGGGCGATGAGGCCGCGATGCGGATCCGTTTCGGCGGCCTTGCGGAAGGCGCGGCGCCCGTCTTCGAACCGCTTCGCCTCGCACAACGCATCCCCCAGAACATTCCACGCCCGGCTATGGTCCGGCGCGCGCGCTGTCAGGCCCTCAAGCGTTGAAAGCGCCGCGTCGATCTGACCGGCCTGGCGCTGGACCCGGGCGAGCTCAAGCGCGGCCTGATGAAATCCGGGCGCGGCGTCGCGCGCACGGGCCAGCAGCACAAGCGCTTCTTCAAGCCGGCCTTGAGAACTGTAAAGAGAGCCCAGAAGACACAGCGAGTTCACCTCGCCGGGCACGGCCTGGAGGATCGCCTCAAGCTGTTCGGTCGCTAGGTCAGGACGCCCGGCATTGACCCAGCGCTGGGCGTTGGCGAACGCTTGGCGGACATCCCCCTTAGCGGCGGCGGGCGAGGTCCCGGTCATGGCGCGCAGTCGGCTTGCGCAAGCCGCTCCAGGTCGAACTCCGGGTACATGGTGTTGTGGCGCAGGATCATGCAGCGCTCTTCCTCGCTCAGCCGCTCGTCGGCGAGCAGTCTATCCACAAGCGTGTCAAAGGTCAGCGGCGCCGGGGCCAGAGCGATTTCACCAGCGTCGAAGATCATCTTCCGGCGGCCCTCGTCCCACGTCTCCCACTGCGGCAAGCCGGCCCCGCCATCGCCCGGATCGCCGCTTCTCGCGAACTCGGCCCAGTAAGCCGACATCGCCCGGGACAGCGTCTCGCGCCCGGCGCGGTTGTCGGGCGTGAATAGCGGCTCAAAGCCGCCGGCGAAGGTCCCGAACACGAAGGGGATCTCCATGCCATGAGCGGCGCCGACCAGGAAGGCAAGGTCCACGGGCTCGTTCGGGGCGTCGGCCCAGTCGAAGCGGTAGGCGTAGACCGGTGAGACGGCGTGGTCGGCGATATCGTCCACGGCGCTGGCGTTCCACCAGTTGGAATAATGCTGGTCGATGGCGGCGTACTGATCCCGGGCGCGCGCCACGGGTCCGGCTTGGGTGAACTCCACATAGGCTGGATCATAGGCCATCCAGGCCTTCTGCTCATTGAGATTGCCGCCTAGCATCATGGGAACCTGATTATAGGCGCCGGAGGCGAGCTGGGCGCGGTGGCCCTCTTGCGACACGATCACCCCGTCGAGCACGACGCTGGGCAGGTCATAGCCAAGATCGGGCTGATCGCGATACGGGGCGAGCACCGCTTCGGTGGAGAGGTCGCGCATGAAGGCGGCGATCACGCCGTCATTCATGGTGGACAGCAGCTCCAGCGCTGCAGCGCGGTCGTCGGCCCGCCCCGCCGCAATGAGCCAAGCGGCGAGGAATTCGCTGGCGCTGGCCCGCGTCCCGGGCGCTTCGGCGTCGCTTGGATTGACCGCTTGAGCAAGGCTCATATTCCACAGCCCGCCGCTCTGGGAAATCGCGCGATGGAACAAGCCCTGCGCGGGTTCCGCCAGGACCAGGGCGTAAATGTTTTGCCCACCGGCGGACTCGCCGAAAATGGTCACCCGACCAGCGTCGCCGCCGAAGCCTTCGATGTTGGCTTGCACCCATTGCAAAGCCGCGATCATGTCGAGCACCGCGAACTGTCCCGTGGGCGCGTCCGGGCGTTCGCCGCGGATGGCGGGATGGTGAAACCAGCCAAACGGACCTAGGCGGTAATTGATCGTCACCACCACTACGCCCTCGCGCTCCGCCAGCACCGCGCCGTCATACTCGCGCGCCGCGCCGGCGTAGTTGCCCCCGCCATGGATCCACACCATGACCGGCGCGCCGTCGGCGTCAGCAGGCGCATGGATGTTTAGAGTCAGACAGTCTTCCGCCCCCAGGACCGGGCCGGTTTCAGCGTCGCCATAGGCCGGTTGCGCGCACGGCGCGCCGGGCTCGAACGCCTCCAGCACCGCCTCGCGGGCCGGGGCGGGCTGCGGCGGCCGCCAGCGCGCGTCACCCACGGGAGCCGCCGCATAGGGCACTGCGCCCCAGAAATGCGCACCATTTTCGCGTTGCATCCCGAGCACGGGGCCCTCGCCGGTCTCCACCTGCAAACCCGGCTCGGGGGCGGCGCAGGCCGAAAGGGAAAAGGCCCCTGCGACCGCGGCGCAGACAAGCGCCGCGGTCAGGGTTCGGGTCGAGCGCATAGCCGCCTAGTAACGCGCGCGCAGGCGAAGACCCATCGTGCGCGGGCGATTGGTTGTGATCCGCTCGTCGTAATAGCCGGTATTGATGAACACCTGGGCGCGCTCGTCGGTCACGTTGGTGGCGAACAGCTCAAGGCGGTACGGGCCCCGCTCAAGCCCGCCGCGCAAGTCGAGCGTGCCGTACGCGTCCTGGCGCTCGGGCACGGCCCCGGCCTGGAAGGCTTCCTCGATCAGCAGGTTCCAGACTTCGTCCGTGTAGGAATAAGCGGCCTGGACATAGGCGTCGGTGGACTCAGTGAGCGCAAATTCATAGCGCGTTGTCGCCGAGAACTTCCAGGCCGGCACGTAGGGCAGCTCCCGGCCTTCCGGCGCCCAGATGAGCGTGGGGTCGACCAGCGATCTGAAGTCCTCGGTCAGCTCTGAACTGTTGTAGTTCGCATTGAAATTTAACGACCAGCCATTGGTGATCTGGGCCTGGATGTCGGCCTCAAAGCCGAGCACCTCAGCGTTGCCAGCGTTGGCGTAGAAGATCACAGGAGCGATGCTGATGTCGTAGATCGAGGTCTGGAAATCCTCCCAGATCATCCGGTAGATCGCGCCATTGAAGATCAGGCGACCATCAAACAGCTGCGCCCTCCAGCCCGCCTCGTAGCTGTCGAGATAGTCCGGATCGTAGACTTCGGGGATGTCAGGATTGGTCTGCCCGATGGCACCGTTCGAGCCGCCAGCCCGGAAGCCCTGAGCGAAGTTGAAATAGGTCAGCAGATTATCGCTGATCCGGTATTGCAGATTGAACTTGAAGCCTTCCCCGCTGCTCTCGCCCGAGGAGGCAGCGCCGCCCGTCTTCGGCTGGTAGAAATAGGTCGACCAGCCGCCAGCGTCGCCGGAGAAGGAGTCCTCAAAGAAGCGCGCGCCAACGGTGAGCGTCAGACGCTCTGTGATGTCGTATCCGACCTCGCCGAAAACCGCGATCTGCTCGCTGCTGCCAGAGCCGTAATAGCTATACCACTCACTCGGAAGCGGTGTGCCGCCATAGTAGGACAGGTAAAAAGCTGCCGGCGCGCCGCCGAACTTGATGCCCGGCATCTCCCATATCCCGAAACCCTCGCTCTCGTTCGACTCAAAATAGGCGCCGACGATCCAGCTCAGCGGACCGTCACCGTTGGAGGTGGCGCGGATTTCGGTCGACCAGCGCTCGTCATAGTTGTCGGTGCTGAACGCCATGCTGGGATCGTTGCAGCCGACATTGCCGTAGTAATAATACTCATCGCAGGCGAACTGCTGGATCCACGGCGCAAACGAGGCGTATTCGACATAGTCTGAATAGTCCGCCGAGGACTGATAATCCTGGCTGAAATAGGACGTCGTCAGAACGATGTCGGCGAAGCGGGTCGACCCCTCCAGCGTGGCGGCGTACTGGCTGAATTCGCGCGAGCCGCTGTCTTCCGCGAAGCGCGCCACCTGGAGATCGCCGCGCCGTCGCGGATCGTGGTCCCAGGCGCCGGTCGTGTCCGCACTCTGGTAGAAGGCTGACAGCGTACCGGTCCAGTTCGGCGTCAGATCGGCGCGCAGCGAAGCCCGCCCGCCTGTAATTTCGGAGGTGTTGTAGTCCTCCTGAACGAACGGGGCGTTGGAGACCACCGCGCCGTTGGTGTAGGTGCGCGTCAGCGGAATGTTGTCAACAAATCCGCCCTGCTCGTCATACCAGCCCACCAGACGGATCGCGACACGATCTTCCACGATCGGGATATTGGCGAAGCCCTCAAGGGTGTAGATCTCGCCGCCATCCGAGATCGCTCCCACCGTGGCGTCGACGCCCGCTTCATATCCGGACGGATCGGGTTTGTTGGTGATGATGCGCACGGTGCCAGACACCGAGCCCGCGCCATAATACGTGCCTTGCGGGCCGTTGAGCACTTCGTAGCGCTCGATATCATAGCCGTGCAGGTCAATGATCGTCCCGCCCACCGTGAGCGGTTGCTCGTCGAGATAGAGCGTCGCCGTCGCAGTATTGGTCCGGTTCGGGTTCGACCCGTCGGCGACCCCGCGGATGAACAGGTTCTGTGTGCCCGGACGCTCGGACACGAAGGACACCGACGGCGCGAAGGCGACGATGTCTTCAAACTGGGAGATGCCGAGATTCTGTATGCGGGTGCTGTCGATCGCCTGGATCGAAAGCGGCACGTCCTGAAGGCTCTCTTCGCGCTTCTGGGCGGTGACGGTGATCACATCCACCGTCCGGCGCGGCTGGTCCGCCGCGGCCTCCTGCGCCACAGCCCCGCCGGCGCCGCCGAACGCGATCAGGCACGTCGTCGTCATAAGCTGCGCGAGGCGCGAGGCGCCCCGCGTTTTCGAGCCGCTGCAGGTGCTGCCGGTCATAAATTTCTCCCCATGGTCTCTTTATTTCGACGGGGTCCGCCCGCCGTATTTTGGCTGAGCCTAAGCAAGCCAGCCGACCTGCGCGACCAGAAAACATTCGCCATTGCATGATTTTGATTCATCCATTGCCGCTTTTCCCTTGAGCCGGGAAGGCGACACGCGCCGCACTCTGGGTCGCGATAGAGTCAGCCACAGGGCTGTAAGCGCGGGATAACCGCTCTTCGGGACGGGTGCGGAAGCAACATGGATTGACAAGGCTCGGGCCGCCCCGAACAGTGAAGTGAACTCAATTATCGTACGAGCGCGCCATGCAACCGAAATTCCCCCCGTTCGCGGCGCTGCGCGCTTTCGAAGCCGTGGTGCGATTGCGCAGCTTCAAGGCGGCGGCGGCGGAGCTCAATGTATCACCTTCGGCCATCAGCCACCAGATCCGCAGCCTGGAGAACGCCCTGTCCTGCAAGCTGATGAAGCGCGACCGTACCGGGGTGGAATTGACCGCGCAGGGCGAACGCTACGCCTTCGCGGTGCTGCGCGGGATGGAGCGGATCGCCGAAGCCACGCAGGAACTGCTTTCCGACGCAGGAGAATGCCTGACGCTGCAGACCTATTCGACGTTTGCGATCCGCTGGCTGCTGCCGCGGCTCGCCCGTTACGAAAGCGCGACCGGGCAGAAGCCGATCCAACTCGTCACCTCGCAGCGCGATGTAGAGTTCGGCGTAGATTCCGTGGACGCCTGCATCATGATCGGGCACCCCCACGATCCGAACGCGGCCTACAGACCGCTGTTTAACTCGCGCGTCTTCCCGGTTGCGAGCCCTGATTACCTTGCGCGCCACGCGCCGATCGAAACGCCGACGGACCTGCGCGGACATCCCCTGCTCCAAGTCTACCCGTCGGCCGACGACTGGCCGGCCTGGCTGAACGCGGCCGGCGTCACAGGGCTGAGCACAGCGGGCGACGGGCGGTTCGACAGTTATGATCTGGCGCTCAACGCGGCGGCGGGCGGCATGGGCATCGCCCTTGCGATCGAACCCTTTGCGCACGGCGAACTGGACAGCGGCAGGCTGGTGGAGCTTTTTCCCGGTCTTCGCGCGCCGCTGCCGGGCAACTGGTATTTCGTCACCCCGGTGACCCGGCGCGCCCTTGAAAAAGTCGCGGCGTTCGAAGCCTGGCTGGTAAGTGAAATCAAGGCCGATCCAGCGCTCGCGCTCCTGCCGGACATCCGGAGCGGCGCCGCGTGACCCTGCGCCTGGAGTCGCGTGATGCGGCTGACCTCGTCGGCGCCCATGGCCGGAATTCAGGGGGCTAGGTGAGAGGTCTTGAAGTACCAGAACGGATTACGCATGGGCGAAGGCTACGAAACCCGGATTCGGCGCTCAAGCGATTTTCCTCTGACACTGCCGCGGAGGTGCAGTCAGACTAACGCGAATAAGTCTCCGACATCACAACGCGCCACCTCATGCAACCAGCAGCTGGCGCCACTCGGCGAGGGCCGCGCGGCGGAGGTTTTTGAAGCAGGGATCGGAGCTTCAAAGGGGTACGTCAGTCCTCCAGCACGCTCCACCCGCCGGCCAGGGCTCTGTAAACGTTGATTTGTGACACGAGGAGCGCCTGGTGGTTCTGCGCGATTTCCGAATTCAGCGCGGTCAGGCGAAGCCCCGCTTCGAGGCTTGGAAACAGGCTGTCGGCGTTCGACCGATAGCGGAGCTGAGCAAGCTCGTAAGCACGCTCGCGATCGGATCGCGCCGCGATCAGCCCATCCAGCTGCCGTGCGGTGTAGATGTAGGCGGCGAGCGCAGTTTCGACCTCGGCCAGGGCGTTCAGGACCGTGGCGTCATAGTCCGCGCCGGCGGCGCCGAAGCGGCTGCGGGCGATCGTGATTTCAGCGCGTTGTGCGCCGGCGTTGAAGATTGGCAACTGAAAACCGACGCCCAGCGCCCCGGTCTGGCTACCTGGGTCGAAGAGATCCTCGATATTCGCGGACGCCAGGCCAGCGGCGCCGGTGAGCGAGAAACTTGGTAGGAGGTCGGCCATTTCAATACCGACCTGTTCGCTTGCGGCGGCCAGGCGGCGCTCGGCGGCGCGGATGTCAGCCCGTCTGCTCAGAAGATCGCTAGGCAGGCCGACGGGAATGCGCGCGACGGCGCTCATCTGCGGCCCGCTGGCAAGCAGGGCCTCCATGACATCGGCCGGGGGCTGACCGGTAAGAACGGCGATGCGCGCCGCGGCCGCACGCTGACCCGACAGCAGTTGATGGCGCCCCGGTGGGCAATATCGCGCCCGGATCGCCCAATCATCCCGGTCTCCATGCCGGGAAAATTCCGCGAAGGCACGGAACCACCACGGGGTTTTGTGCGTCGCCATTTTATCTAATTATATCAAAAGGATGAGTGGCGGTGGACCCAGTCCTGCGCTAAATGGTCTCCGAAATCCGAAGATGGACGGCCGCGCTACCCGTCTTGAGGGTTCGCTCCAGACTGAGAGAGGTGGGCGCAGTCCGGCGCCAAACGGTCTCCGAGCTTCGACTTTACCCAGTCTCCCCGACGCTGCGCGGGGCCACGGCAGACTGAGAGGTGTGACTGTCAGACCAAATCGCGCGTGTCACTTGCGGCCTCGCCGCGCCTACTCAGCGCGCGACGCCTTCACAGCCAGTTCCAGGGAATCGAGACCTTCATCGAGCGTCTCGAAACCGATCGTGAGCGGCGACAGGAAGCGGATGACATTGCCGCGCACACCGCAGGAAAGGAGCAGCAGTCCGCGCTGGCGCGCCTCGGCGACGATACGCGCGGTGCGAGCCGGGTCAGGGCGATTGGCATCGCCGTCCTCGACAAGCTCGATCGCTGTCATGGCCCCGAGCGTGCGGATATCGCCAATGCTGGGATCAGACTGCCGGATTGCCTCGCAGCGGCGCACAATGCGCTGCCCGATCTCGATGGCGCGTTCGCACAGACCTTCTTCGGCAATCACATCAAGCACAGCGAGACCAGCGGCACAGCCCAGCGGCGAGCCGCCATAGGTCCCGCCCAATCCGCCCGGTGCCGGCGCGTCCATGATCTCGGCCTTGCCTATGACACCGGAAATCGGGAAGCCACCGGCCATCGCCTTGGCTATCGTCATCAGATCCGGTTCGATCGCCGCATAATCGGTCGCAAACATGCGGCCGGTACGGGCAAAGCCGGTCTGGATCTCATCGACAATGAGCAGGATGCCGTGCTGGTCGCAGATCGCTCGCAGGGCCTGCATGAAGGCTGGCGACGCGGCATAGAAACCGCCCTCACCCTGGACAGGCTCGATGATGATGGCGGCGACGCGGGCCGGGTCGACATCGGCCTTGAATAATTGCTGCAGGGCCTTGAGCGAATCCGCCTCTTCAATACCGATATAGGGCGCCGGGAAGGGTGCGTGGAAGACCTCTCCGGGAAATGGTCCGAAACCGAGCTTGTAGGGCGCAACCTTGCCGGTCAGCGCCATGCCCATCATCGTGCGGCCGTGGAAACCGCCCGCGAAGGCGATGATGGCCGGCCGGCCGGTGGCGGCGCGGGCGATCTTGACCGCATTCTCGACTGCCTCGGCACCGGTGCTCAGGAAAATCGTCTTCTTCGGGCTCGGTCCCGGCGCCAGCTCATTGAGCCGTTCGGCGAGCCGGACATAGCTTTCATAGGGCGTGACCTGGAAGCAGACATGCGAGAAATTATCGAGCTGGGCGGCGACCGCGGCCTTCACCCTGGGGTGGTTATGGCCCGTATTGGTCACGGCGATGCCGGCAGCGAAATCGATATAGCGATGGCCTTCGACGTCCCAGATTTCCGCGTTGAGGGCGCGGGTGGCGAAGACCGGATGCATGACGCCGACGCCGCGCGGCGTGGCCGCCAGACGTTCAGACCAGAGCGTTGAATTTGTCATTGTCCCATATCCCCCGGCACTCAGGCCGAGAGCCCTCCCATCAACATGTATTTGATCTCGAGATAGTCCTCGAGGCCGTGGCGCGATCCTTCGCGGCCAAAGCCCGATTGCTTGACGCCGCCAAACGGCGCCGCGGCCGATGACAGAATGCCTTCATTGATACCGACCATGCCGTATTCCAGCGCCTCGCCAACGCGCCATGCGCGGCCGATATCGCGGGTGAAGAGATAGGCCGCGAGGCCGTAAATCGTGTCATTGGCCATGGCGATCACCTCGGCTTCGGTGTCGAAACCGATCAGCGGCGCCACCGGCCCGAAGATCTCTTCCTGCGCGATGTCCATCTCCTGCCGCACGCCCTCGATCACTGTGGGCTGGTAGAAGAGCTCGCCGGCAACATGCTTGGCTCCGCCGGTGAGCACTTTGGCTCCATCGGCGCGCGCGGCGGCGACCAGGCGCTCGGTCTTGGCGAGACCGGCCTCATTGATCAGCGGCCCGACCTCGCATCCCGTCATCTCGCCATCGCCGACTTTCAGCGCGGCGACGCGCGCGGCCAGGCGCCTGGCAAACTCCGGCATGATGCCCGCCTGCACAAACATGCGATTGGCACAGACGCAGGTCTGGCCGGCATTGCGGAATTTCGACGCCACGGCGCCGTCGATAGCGGCATCGAGATCGGCATCGTCGAAGACGATGAACGGCGCATTGCCACCGAGCTCCATCGACGCCTTCTTCACGGTCGCGGCAGATTGCTCGAGCAGTTTGCGGCCGACGGCGGTCGAGCCGGTGAAGGTGATCTTGCGCACATCCGGATGGGCGGTGAGCTCGCCGCCGATCTCCGCGGCGCGGGTGCCGGTGACGATGTTGAACACGCCGGCAGGCACGCCCGCCTCCTCGCCCAGCTTCGCCGCGATGAGCGCGGAGAGCGGGGTCTCGGCAGCCGGCTTGGCGACCATGGTGCAGCCGGCGGCGAGCGCCGCAGCGGCCTTGCGCATCAGCATCGCATTGGGAAAATTCCACGGCGTGATCGCCGCACAGACGCCGACCGCCTGCTTGATCACCAGGATACGGTTACTGGCCGAGGAGGACGGCACGACCTCGCCATAGACGCGCTTTGCCTCCTCGGCGAACCATTCCAGATAGGAAGCGCCATAGAGAATTTCGCCGCGCGCTTCGCTGAGCGGCTTGCCATTCTCACGGGTCAGGATGAGGGCGAGTTCGTCGGCGCGCTCCACCATCAGGTCGCGCCAGCGCCGCAGGATTGTACTGCGTTGCCCGGCGGGCAGGGCCGCCCAGCCCGGCTGGGCGGCCTTGGCGGCGGCGATGGCGGCGCGCGTCTCGGCGACACCGCAATCGGCGACCGAAGCAATCACTGCGCCGGTCGACGGATTGGTGACGTCGAAGCGGCGCTCATCAGCCGCATCACACCAGCGGCCGTCGATATACGCCTGGGTCGGACATGCCGCGTTTGCAACCAGCATGGCATTTCCTCTCGTGACAATTGAGGCCAGTTTAGAGCTTCACTTCAATGGGCATAGGGCCAGTTTAGCCTGTCTGATCGAACCAGATCAGACCTCGGCCACAACCCGCCTCTGGTCGAGCATCCGGGCGGGAAAGACCATCACCAGCCCGCTCAGCGCGAGGCCGATCAGCGCCAGATTGATCAGGCCGGGAAAGCCGCCATCGCTGGCCAGGGCCCAGCCGGCCACTATCGGGCCGGAGGCGAGGCCCAGCTTGGAGATAAAACCGCCAAAGGCCGAGGCCTGCCCGGCCTTGTCGAACTCGGCCGTCATGCCGAGCAGGTAGGCGATGACAAAGCCCCAGGTGATGCCGGTGCCGCAATTGGCGACCATATAGGCGATGGGATCGCCGCTATAATGGAAGATCGCCGTGCCAACCAGGGTCAACACCATGGCGGCGACCAGCAGACGCAAACGTCCAAAGCGCAGACCGCAGACCATCACCAGGAAGGGTCCGGCGAGGGCGACCCAGGTCGCCAGCCCCAGCGCGAGCGAGACATAGCCTCGGTCCAGCCCGTAATCGAGACCCAGACGGATGATATAGGCGAGCAGGCCCATATTCGCCGCCTGGAAGAGGAAGATCGCCAGCAGGGTCAGCAAGAGCGGCGTCCACTGGATCTTGCCATCGACTGCCGCATCCTTGATCCGCGGCGGGTAGGCCGAGAGAAAGGGCAGCATGACAAGGGTCGCGGCGCTGAACAGGGCCAGACCAATGAAGAGGGCCTGGGTGCCATAGAGCGGCGCCAGGGGCGGGAGCACCATCACGGCCAGGCCGCCGAGGCCAAACTGCACGAAGAGCAGCATGCCGAATGTGCGGTCAGGATTGGCCGTGCGGGCAATCACGGCAAAGCCGGTGCCGGTGAGCACACCGCCAAAGACGCCATGGATCAGGCGCACAGGGAACATGAGCTCATAGCTGGCGATGGTGATCGAGCCGAGATCGATGGCGATCAGCACCACCAGGCAGACGAGGGCGATCGGCTTCCACGGCAGGCGTTTGACCAGAAAGACCGAGAGCAGCGCGCCAGCGGCGGCGCCATAGATATTGACCGAGCCGATCTGGCCGGCCTGCGCCTCGGTGAAGCCGATACCGCTGACCAGACCGTCGACGATCGCGGCCATGATATTGACGTAGAACAGGCCTGCCGTGGCGAGAAAGGCCAGCAGCACGGCGGCGATCAGGCCGTTGGGCGGCGCCTTGGGCAGACCGCGCGACGGCGTGACGGTGTTGATGGCTTCACTCATGGCACGGCCTCGCAGAAAGGTTGGATGGCATAGGATTGGGCGGCAGCGCGGCGCCAGGCGAATTCGCGCCCGTCGCTGACGTAGAAATAGACCTGCCCATTGGGCATCAGGGCGAGAGAGAGCCCGCCATAGCCGGACATGGACGGGATCCAGACGTCGTGGCCGCAGCCGAGATATGGCCCCGCATTATAGGCCCAGAAGCCGGCCCGGTAGCGCAGGCTGTCATCGATGGCCGGCAGGCCGCGATCGGCCGGGTCTTGCTGCAGGGCAGAGGCGAGCAGGTCGGGATCGAGCCAGGCCTCGCCCTCGATCACCCCTCCCGCCTGCACAAAGAGCGCGATACGGGCCAGATCATCGGCCTGCAGTGTCAGGCCCCAACCGGTGAAGGGCTGGGCCTCGGCATCGCGCGTACGACGGGTCTGCATCACCAGCTGTGAGAGGTTCAAGGCGCGCCAGATCGGCACGAGAAGGTCGTCATAGAGATCGGCATCGGCGTGGCCGCTCTGCTGGCGCAGATAGGCCTGCATCGCCGTGCCCAGCAGGTAGGTATCGGTGGTGTGATAGACCCAGCGCGTGCCTGGCACCGCTTGGCGGGGGTGCAGCGAGCAGGCCCGCTCGATCTTGTCGGCATGGGTCTCGACCAGCATGAAGTCCCACAGCTGCGGCGCGCTCTCATCGGCGTCATAGACATCCGAGGTATAGTTGCCGGTGGCCATGTCGAGCGCCTGCTCGAAGGTCACGTCCCCCCAGCGCGCGGCTGTGCACTGCGGCACATAGTCCGCGATCCGGGCCTGACGTGCCCCGGGATAGAGCCGCTCAAGCCGCATCAACCCGATCCCGCCGACGATGGATTTGGCCAGAGAATAGGAGGGAAGCGGCATGACCTCACAAAAGGGATCAGGGCCCTGCCGCGTATCGCAGGCACCGGCATAAAGGCGGCCATTGGCGACGAAGCCATAGGCCGTCATGTTTTCGGGCGAAACTTCCAGCGTCGAGCCGATCTCGGTGATATCGACCTGCGGATAGTCCTGAGCCAGATCGTTCATCCCGGCTCGCGGCAAGCGGGCGGCGCGCTCGGCACGCCAGGCCTCACGCACCGGCTCGCCGGCGAGACCGTCGCCCGCGGCGAATCCGAGCGGCAAGCGCGCGACGAGATCAAACTTCAGATAGGCGCACGTCTCGGCCCCCATCTGCAGCACGGCTTGCGAGACTGCGCCGTCCTCGCGATAGAGGAAACTCATCAAACCGTTATGGATGCAGTTGGCGTTGCGCTCCTGCAACGCTACCGGCAGGGCCGCGCGCAACCAGCCGTCACCATCGCCACCGTCCCAGATGCGGCCCGGCTGGAAAATCCATTCCCATTCCGGATGATCCGCCTTCTGTGGGCCGCGCTGCACGGGAATGAGGTCTGTGCCATCGCTGACCAGATCGACCGCGAAAGCAGGCAATTCATCCAGGCGGTCGGCGCGCGAAATGGCGTCGAATTCGTCGTGCAAGATCGAGAAACGGTCGGCGCGCCGGTCGGTGGCGAGGGTGAGCCGGCCATTGAGGCCCACTGGCGGGGCCGGTGCGGCGACCGGAGGTGCGAAGGCGGCCGTCGCCCAGGCAGACGCCAGGGGGCCCGCCGCCAGCAGAACGTTGGCAGGCAATTCCTGCGGCAGCGCCGTCACCGGCACCTGGCCCGAAACCCGGACATTGTCGGCCCAGCACGTATCATTGGCGGCATTTCCGGCAGCGCGCAGACGGACCAGCATGGCGCGCTCGGCATCGGAGGCCGGGATGTCACCGGCGATGGGTGTCAAGCTCACGGCATCATCCTGTCCATCCACAACGCGGCCCATCTCGATCCAGTTCTGGCCGTCAAAACTCACCTCGAGACGGCAGGAATCATTGCCCTCCAGATCGCCGGCCGCAAAATTGACCGCGATCCGGATGTCCTGTCCGGCCGGGATTGCAACGGCTGTCGCAACCCAGGCATCGCGCTGCAGCCTGAGTGAAAAGTTTCCGGCATATTCGCTGATCCGGACATCGCCGCGTCCCTGAACGGCGCGCCAGCCCGCCGCATCGCCATCCTGGAAATCATCAGCGAAGAGAGGCTGCGCCACGGCAGGCCCGGCCAGGGCCGCCAGCACGCCCAAAGCGAGGATTGCAGCCCGCATCATGGCACCACCCCGAGCATCGCAGCCAGCGGCGCCAGCTCGCGCTCATAGCGCCGCCAGCGGCCGACCGCGCCGGCATAGAGCGGCTGGCGAACCTGCGCCGCGCTCGCGGTCGCGGTCGGACTGGCATTGGCGTGGAAGTCGAGGCAGGCAGGATCCCAATCGACGCCGACATGATCCAGCAGGCGGCGCGTCTGCCCCTCCTGGTCGGCGACGATGTCCTCATAACGCACATCCAGAACCCGCCCGGGCAGGACAGTCCGCCAGTGCTGCATCAGACGATCCTTGGCCAGCATGTATCGGGCGAGATCGGCGAAATCGTAGGAGAAGGGATAGCCCATCCGGAACAGCGCCTTGTACATGCCCAGCGCATTGTCCATCGGATCGCGGACCAGATGGATGACGCGCGCATTGGGCAGGGCGGCTGCGATGAGGCCGATATAGAGGAAATTCGACGGTGTCTTGTCGATGAAGAAACGGTGGTGCTGGCGGCGTCCGGTGACACGCGCGAGATAGGCCGCGCCGAGCGCGCGCATATCCAGCGTGGCGGACCGGGATACAAGGTCCTGCTTGCTGTCGCCGCGGGCCAGTCCTGTCAGCGCCAGCGGCCAGTCATTCAATTCGCCGAGGCTCTCGATTTGCGGGTGGGCGCTGAGAATGCGATCGACCAGGGTCGTTCCGCTCCGCGGCAGGCCCAGCACGAAGACAGGACCGTCGCGGTCATCGCATGGACGCTCTGCTGCGAAAAACGCGCCATCGAATACCTCGGCGATACGCGCCATCGTCGCGAGATCACCCTCGACGCGATAGGCCATCATTGCCCGCCGCGCCGCGGCGCCACGCGCCAGTGCCTCAAAGCTCTGCGCATGGTGACCAAGGTTTTCCAGCTCCAGGGCGAGCGCGTAATTGAGCTGAACCTCGCCCATCGCGCTGCGTTTTGGCGCCGCCAGCATGCGCCGGATCTCGGCGACATGATTGCTTGTCTCCGTCTGCTTGCGCAGCGTCGCGCGGTTATAATAGGCGTCGTAATCATGCGGTGCGTGCGCGATCAGGCGATCAAATTCCTGCTCGGATTCTTCGAGCTTTCCGGTCGCGATGAGGCTTGAGGCGAAATTATAGCGGAGAGCGGGGTTACCGGGATCGCGCTCCACCGCTCCGCGGGCGCATCGTTCAGCGGCCTCGAAGGCGCCGCACTGCGTATAGGCCTCGCTGAGCCGGCTCATCCAGGCGGCATCGCCCGCTGCGTCACCCTCCATTGCCGCCAGCTGGGCCAGGGCCTCGCGGACCGCGCCGAGATGGACCAGGGCCTCGACATCGAGCAAGCTTACAAGCGGAGAGGCCGGGGCCAGCTGGAGGGCGCGCGCAAGGCGCCCCCGCATCGCGGCATGATCGCCGCTCATCTGCTCCAGCCGGGCCGCGGCAATCCAGCCATCGACACAGCCTGGCTCGTCACGCAGCAGCGCCTTGACCAAAGTCCGGGCCGGTCCGAGCTGTCGGGCGCGCAGGGCCTGATCGATCTCGGCCAGTCGTGTCTTGGGGGCGATATTTGCGATCAGACTGTCCATGGCAAGGGCGAAAGGGTGGCCGACTCGGACGGCCACCCTGTCATCCTATCCGATCAGAAATTATAGCGCAGCGTCGCGCCAATGGTTCTGGGCAGGGAAATCATCTGCTTGTTGCCATTGCCGTAATAACCCTCACCCGGGGCGGTGCCCATATAGGCTTCGGTGAATACGCCAGTGACGCCTTCCTCATTGGTGATGTTCTTGACCCAGAAGGACAGGTCGAGCGCATCACGCGAGAAGGTGGTGGTCAGATTCCAGATCGCAAACCCGTCCAGCGGGACATTGAAGGTTGGCGAGGTGGTGACGGCATTGGTGGTTTCAGACTGGTAGTAACCATCCAGCCGGGTGAAGGAAGACCAGTTATTCACCTGCGTCGTATAATCGAGCGACCAGTTGAGCTGGTGCTCCGGCGTACCCGGCAGCATGGCACCGTCGAGCGCGATGGGGGTCGCCGGTGCCGGGCGATCGGGCGCGTAGAAATCCGCCCCGAGCTCGGCATTGATATAGGCATAGCCCAGCGAGTAGTGCCAATCATCGCCGATGAAGCCGTCGATCGAAGCCTCCAGGCCCATCGAGCTGGCTTCGCTGCCATTCTGCACCGCGAAGAACCCCCAATTGGTGGAGGCCGTATTGAATTGCGGGTCGGCCCAGTCGACATAGAAGACGCTGACATCATAGCGGAAATCGCCGCGATCACCCTTGAAGCCGATCTCGTAATTGACCACGGAGTCGGAGGTGTAGAGCTGCCAGCGTGGATCCTCGGCATAGAAGCCCGTCAACGGAACCGCATTCGAGCCGCCACGGCGATAGCCTTCGGAAATCGTGCCATAGAGCATGTCCTCGTCGGAGAAGCGCCAGGCCATGTTGAACTTGAACAGGACATCGTCTTCGGCCGAGGAGAATTGGGCATTCACGTCCGGATAGAGACCCGTCCACAGCGGCAGCGCCATGAAGGTGTCATTGTCTGACTCGTTGTCGAAATAGCGGGCACCGAAGGTCAGATCGAGATCGTCGCTGGCATGCCAGGTCAGCTCGCCAAACAGGGCCGTCTCGGTGAAATTCTCGGTCCGGCGATAGGCCCAGTCCTGGTCACCGGAAACAGCGCCGGCCGCGAAAGGCAGGAGGGCATCCCACCACGCCTTGAAGCCGCGCAGATAGCTGCCTTGCGTCGACTCGATTTGTTGCTGGCGATAGAAGGCACCCACGACGTAGTCGAAATTGCCGCCATCATCTGTGACCAGGCGGACTTCCTGGACCACAGCTTCATCGGCATAGGTGCGGACGGCAGAGGCCATCGGGCGCGGGTAATTATAGTAGAATCCGAGCCAGCCGGCTTGGGCGTAGAAGCCGGTATTCTCGCTCGTGCTGTCGCCGTTGTGATCATAGTGCGAGGTCGATGACGTCAGGGTCGCGAAACCGAGATCCATCTCCAATTCAAGCGAGGTCATATTGATATCGCGCGAAGACGGTTCCAGCTGGATCGAGCCGTTCTCGTAATCGCCATAGGCATTGCCATAGCCGTCTACACCGACGGTCTGCTGCCGGCGTCCGCCGACCTCATCGGATTGGCGCGCATGCACGAGACGCAGCGAGAAGGTATCCGTCGGCTCCCACAGGAAGGTCGCGCGGCCCATCCAGGTCTCAACCGTGTCAGCATCGACCACCGAGTGGTAGGAGGCAGCCGGATCGAGAATGCCATTCGGCGCAACCGGCGCGCCATTGGCGTCGAGGTCGTAGACGTTCACATAATCTGTGATGCCCGGATAATCGCCGAAACTGCCGACCAGACGCAGCGCAGCGTGCTCGCCCAGCGGCAGGTTGAGAACACCGTCGAGACCGTAGCCCCAGTCCTCGGAACCCTCGACATTCGAGGTCGAGCCACTGATATAACCGTTCACTTCGCCGAAATCGGGGTCGCGGGTGATATAGCGGACGGTGCCGCCCAGCGAGCCGGAGCCGTAGAGCGTGCCTTGCGGGCCGCGCAGGACTTCAACGCGGTCCAGATCGCGCAGCGTGAAGCCGGCAAAGACCGGCGTGTCATTGATATAGGTCGACACAGAGGCGACCGACGAGACCGCGTAATCACCCAGGCCGTTGCCATCGACAGCCAGGCCACGGATGCGGGCGGCGTTCAGCGTGCCTGAATTGCGGGCGCCGCGATCAACCACAGCAACGCCGGGGATGGAGCGCAGGAGTTCGGCCTCATCCAGAATATTGCCGCGCTCGATGTCAGCGCCGCCTACAGCGGAAATATTGTAGGGAACGTCGGAGACGCTCTCATCGCGCCGCGTCGCTGTCACAGTGATGACCTCGCGGCGGCTGTCGGCTTGATCATCCTGGGCATAGGCCGGAATGCAGGCGCCCGACGCCAGGGCTGTCGTCCCCAACAGCACGGCCATAACTGTCGACCGGCTTGTGGACTTCTGTGCATATTTTCTCATAACATCACCCTCTATAACCCGTTGCTGCGGGCCCCATTACTCGATCCGGTCCAGGCCGGTCCCCTTTACTCGATGACTGAAAGCCGGGGCTTTGACGCCCGGCCCTCCCCCTTGCCGTCACCGGCAAACCCCTCGTCCAGTCTTTGCGGCATGGTCAGCGGCCCCAGCCCGGGCATGCCGGTCTGGCGCAGCGCTGGATCGGCGTGCATCGGAAACATTGCCGGCGCGTCGCGGAAACTCTTGAGAACCTGGCCGAGGCCATTCCAGCCGCGCTCGCGCACACGGCGGACCTGTTCCAGGTCCAGCTCGAACGCCATCACCTCGCGGCCGGTCCCGGCCTCGTGAAGCAATTCACCGCCGGGCCCGTAGACCACCGAGCGGCCATTGCCCTGCTGGCCGGCCACGTTGATATCGACGAAATAGCACTGGTTGATCGCCGCATTGGCGCGGGCGATTGCCAGTTCCACATCGCGATCGACCGTATTGGTCATGGTCGGAAGGATAATGACTTCGGCACCCATGGCGCACAGCGTGCGGATCGCCTCCGGGAACCACATGTCGTAGCAGATCGCGATGCCGACGCTGCCAATGCCGGGAAGTTCGAAGACGACATAGCCAGTCCCCGATTCAACCCCCTGCTCGTAGGGCAGGAAGGGAAACAGCTTGTCATAACGGGCAATGATTTCGCCGCGCGGATCAATGACCGGGGTCATGTTGTAGATTTTGCTGGCACGGCGCTCATAGAGCGAGCCGGGGATCAGCCAGAGACCGGTTTCACGCGCCAGATCCTGTAGCCGGCGCTCGGTCGGCCCGCCTGCCGGCTCTGCCTTGTCGAGGCCGGCGCCATGGATCGCCAACTCGCCGATGGCCACCATCATCACCCAGGGAAAGCGCCTGGCGATCGAACGGACCTCGCGCTCGACAAGCTCGAGATTGTCCGAAAGGGCGACGTCGAGCTGAAGGGTGGCGATCGCCAGTAAAGACATGAATTCATCCCTGATTGCGCTGGCTGGCAGTGCGCCCGAACGTGCGCACTTCCTGCCTTGTTCAAACCATGGCAGGGTGAACCCGGCTGGCTTAGAACCAGATCAGGACGATCTATGGTGCCAGTTTTGGGGAATCAGGTCTTTGTCTTTGGACCAGTTTGGATCGGGGTGTCGCGCGGCTCCCGGCTCAGCACGGCCCCATCGACAGCCCGGCCCTGATCGTCCAGCCAGGACAGGCGGTCGCCGTCTATCCGGATGTGGAAGCCCAGCGCTTCACCGAACGCCCAATTGCGCCATTGCCGGTACCATTTGTCGCCTTCGATCCACCAGCGGCCGCTATCCTGATCCTCGCCGCCATAGCCGGAGCGGCCGCTCATACTACCGTCCGCTGCAAGAATGATCGTGCAGGGCTCGCCATAGACGGTTTTGTAGAGGAGGGTCGCCGGGCTCATCATGGCGCGGATGTCCTCTGCCGCGAGCCAGCCCTCCTCTGCCGCCGGAGTCATGGCCGGATCAGCGTGGTCCAGCTCGCGCATGACCTGGGAGAGTGTTTCGATTCCAGCGCGGATTTCCGCCGCTGGCAGCCCTGTCACGCCAAGACGGAACATGTTCTTGGGACCATCAGGAAGCACAAACCAGTCATCGGCGGGCTCGATCAATATGCCCCGCGCCTCCGCCGCACGGATGAGCACGCGGGCATCCAGATTGTCCGGACCGCGCACCCAGTAAGTGGTGCCGCCCTCGACCGGAGCGATAGCGATCGAGGAGGGCCGGTAGTGGTTCAGCGCATCGCGCAGGGCGATCAAACGCTCTTCGCTGACCCGGCGCAGGCGCCGCAGCATGGCGTCATAATGGCCAAGCGACAGGAAGAAGGCGGCAGCGCGCTGATTGTTCGGAGAGGGCCGGCGCGTGGTGAGATCGCGCAAGCGCCGCGCCTCATTGATAATCTTGGCCGGTGCGACCATGAAGCCGAGCCGCACCCCCGGCGCCAGCACCTTGGAGAGGCTGGCGATATAGATGACCCGGCCCTCTTCATCGAGGCTGCGCAGGGCCGGCAGTGCGTCGCCGAGATAATTCATTTCGCACTCGAAATCATCTTCGATTATGAGGAAATCCTCGGCCGCGGCCGCTTCGAGCAAGGCGCGCCGCCGCTCCATCGACATCGTCACCCCGGTCGGCCGCTGACGGCTCGGCGAGACATAGACCAGATCACTGCCGCGCAGCCGCGCATCGACGACGAGGCCCTCATCATCAACCGGCTGATGCTGCAGGCGGGCGCCATACATGGAGAAGAGCTCGCGCAGATCGGGCAGGCCAGGCTCCTCCAGGCAGATGCGCGCCTTGGCATCGGCAAAGAGCTGGGCCACCAGGAAGAAGGCCTGCTGCTCGCCCACCGTCACCAGCAATTCATCCGATCCGGCGCGTATGCCGCGCCGGGGCAGGAGCTTCGTGCGGATCTCCTCGATCAGGGCGGGATCATCGACTTCGCCATTATCGAGCGACCATTCCTCGACCTCATTGACAGCGAGCGCCAGCCGGCTCGCCTCGCGCCATTCGGCCGTCGGGAAGAGGGTTTTGTCGTAGCGACCCTCAATGAAGGGGAAGCGGTATTTCTGCCAGTTCGGCGGGCATTTATAGCTCTGGGAATGCGGCCGCACGCCGCGCAGGAAACGCACCGCCTCGACCTTGTCATGCCCGGTCTCGCGCCCCGCCACCCGCACCATGCCGCGGCCCGGCGCGGTGGTCTCGGCAATGAAAATCCCCGAGCGTTCGCGCGCTTCCAGATGCCCCTCGGCGATCAATTGCTGATAGGCGAGGAAGACCGTATTGCGCGACACGCCGAGCACATTCGCCAGCTTGCGCGATGACGGCAATTTGCGCCCCGGCGGAAAAATGTCGGCCGCAATCGCCTCAATCACCCGCCGCCGGATCTGCTCCTGCAGGGACTGGCCCAGACTGGCGTCGACCCGGAACAGGGGCGCAAAGGATTTCGCCGAATTCATCATACCCTGCCGCAATCTGAAGCCAAGAATCTCACCCGACGAACCTGACAGGCCTGGCGAGGGCCTGCCAAGGCAAATTTCTGCGGGCAGGACTTTGCGCCTGATCGGGACAGGGTCCGGCTTTGCCGGTGCGTGTCCCCGGCCCTATCCATCACCAGCGTCACAAATCATCGTCACCCTGACGACTGGACTGATCTCGACCGTGAAGCCGACAGCCATGGTGATGGATGCGATCAAGGATGTAACGGCGATGGACGGGATCGTGCTCGATCCGTTTGGCGGATCGGGTTCGACGCTGCTGGCAGCGGAAGGCTGCAGCCGTTCGGCGCGACTGATCGAGCTGGATCCGCGCTATTGCGATTTGATCGTGTCGCGGTTCCAGGCGAATTCCGGCGAGGACGCTCGACTGGAAGCGACGGGTGAGCGTTTCTCGCTGGTGCGTGAAATTCGTCTGGACTGGGAGGATGAGGAATGAGCCGGGACCAGTCTGAATACGAGGTGGGATACGGCAAACCACCCAAGGCCACGCAGTTCAAGAAAGGCCAGAGCGGCAATCCGCGTGGCCGGCCGAAAAAGCAGCCCAAGGACGTCGCCGCTCACATGTCTGACCTTCTCGCGGAGAAGCGCCCGGTCCGGATCGATGGCAAGACCGTGATGATGAGCGGGGAAGAACTTGTGGCTCGACGGCTGATGGAGAAGGCACTCAAGGGCGACGCAAAGGCCTTTGAAAAGGTTCATCAGCTCAAGGCCCAGCACACCGAGAAATTACGCCGCCTTGCCAGAGAGAAGGCGAATTCGAACGAACTCGTCGTTCACCTCGTTCACGCGAAAATCCCAGAAGAAGAGTGCTATAAAAAGCCTGGGCAGCGCATCGACTACGGCAAGAATGGAGCGCCGACCATGATCGAGACATGGGATGGATATCTGCCCGACGATGTTGAGGAGGCAGACGGCGACAGCTAGGTCGCAACGCCGATTGGCGACAGCACAGTATAGTTACACCGCCACGGCCCGCCTTTGTTCCTCAAGGCGGGCCGGCGTGTATCTGGCGACTGGACTTCCTGCCCGACCCGAGCATGCATGCTCACCACGCCCGGACGGCTCCGCTTCAAGGACCCGGGCTCGTCTCAGTGCAACCCCCTCGCATCCCGCGAAGGCACCACAGGAGACACACATGTCCAAGCTCACTCCCACCCACCTCGCGATCCTGAACGCCCTCAGCACTCAGGACGGTCCCGCGCCGGTCGATCAGCTGTCCAGTCTGCCGGCCTCGGGCGCGGCACTGGAAGCCCATATCGATCACCTCGCCAACCGCGGGTTTCTCACGCGGACTGGGAAGGCCATCGCCATCACCGAAATAGGGCAGGCTGCCCTTTCTGAAACTCCGGCGAAGACCGCCAAGACAGTTAAGAGCCAACCCGCCTCCGCGCCGGCGCCCGAGCCTTCTGAAGCAAAGTCCGACGGCCCGCCGACCAAGAAGGCCCGCCTGATCGCGCTCCTAACCGCCGAGACCGGCGTCACCGTGCCTGATCTGGCAGAGACGCTGGACTGGCTGCCCCACACCACGCGGGCCGCCCTGACGGGGCTCAAGAAGGCAGGATACATGATCGACAAGCTTCCTCCCCTCGAAGGCAACCGGTCCTCGCGTTACAAACTCGTCGAGGCGGCCTGATGGCGCGGCGCAAACGCTCGGTCGGGATTGATCTCGAAGCGCTGGTCGAACGACCACGCGATGAGCTGGTGGCGATCTGGCAGGCCAGGTTTGCCAGCAAGCCACCACGTGGATCGAGCCAGGCGTTTCTGGCCCGTCTTCTGGCATACGACCTTCAGGTCGAGGCCAGGGGCGGGCTCGGCCCGCGTCTGGAAAAGCGCCTGCTCGGACTTGCAGCCGGCGAAACGCCCAAGCCCGGCGCCCCAAAGCTCAAACCCGGCGCGCAGCTGATGCGCACCTGGAATGGGATCACGCACCGCGTCGATGTCGTTGAGGAGGGCTATCGCTACCGCGAGGAGACATTCTCCTCGCTGTCCGCCATCGCCAAGGCGATCACGGGCACGCATTGGTCCGGCCCACGCTTCTTTGGCCTCGTCTCGCGCAAGAAGGCGGCGTGATGGACCGCGCCCCGGGAAACGCCCGCCGCACCATCCGCTGCGCGATCTACACACGTAAGTCTTCAGAGGAAGGGCTGGATCAGGAGTTCAACTCGCTCGACTCCCAGTTCGAGGCGTGCGCGGCCTATATCGCCAGTCAGAAGGCCGAAGGCTGGAAGCTCCTACCCGAGCGATACGATGATGGCGGCATCTCCGGCGGCACGCTGGAACGCCCCGCGATCCGGCGCCTCATGGCCGATATCGATGGCGGACGGGTCGACATGATCGTCGTTTACAAGATCGACCGGCTGACACGCTCGCTGGCGGACTTTTCCCGATTGATTGATCGGCTTGACGCGGCCGATTGTTCCTTCGTCTCGGTCACCCAGGCCTTCAACACCTCAACCTCGATGGGCCGGCTGACACTGAACGTGCTTCTCTCCTTTGCCCAGTTTGAGCGGGAGGTCACATCTGAGCGCATCCGCGACAAGATCGCCGCCTCCAAGAAGAAGGGCATGTGGATGGGCGGCATGGTGCCCACGGGCCATGACGTCGATCCGAACCCCAATGCCCGAGGCCTGATCGTCAACGCCGGTGAGGCCGACAATGTGCGCACCCTGTTCGCGCTCTATGATGAACATGAATGCCTATCGACCGTGGCGTCGAAGGCAGAGGCTCAAGGCATCCGTTCCAAGCATCGCACCTTCGCCTCGGGTAAACAGTATGGCGGAGCCGTCCTCTCACATGGCGCGATCCACTATATCCTGACCAACCCGATCTATGCCGGTCGCATCCGCCACAAGCTGGAGATCTATGACGGCCAACACGAGGCCATTATCTCCGAAGACCTATGGGCCCGCGTACAGGACAAGCTCCAGGCCCATGCCGCCCGGCCGCGTGTGCGTGATCCCGCCACCAAGACGCTCAAGCAACCCGACCAGAAATCGCCGCTCGCCGTAAAGCTCTTTGACGAGACCGGCGACCGGCTGACACCCAGTCATTCGCGGCGCAGGACAGAGGGCGGTCACAAGCGCATCCGCTACTATGTCTCCCGGCGGCTGATGAAAGGGGCGGTCGACGATCCCTCCGGTTGGCGCCTGCCGGCCCTCAAACTGGAGCGGGCCGTTTGTGGTGCGATCGTCAGTCACCTCGATGAGGCCGGTGAACAGCTCTTCTGCGAACCCGATCCCATCGCGATTTACAGGGCGCAGGACGCGCTCGGTCGGGTAAGAGCCCGGCTGGAGGCGCGCGACGGGGAGACCCTGCGCGTTGTAACCCAGACGGTCCGCGTGTCCCCGAACCGGCTTCATATCAATCTCGATCGTGTGAGGTTGGCGGAAGCACTGGTCATCGACCCGAGCGCACTCGCCGAGGATCAGCTCGCCATCGAGACCGCGTTTGAGCTGCGCCGACGCGGCGTTGAGATCAAGATCATCACAGGCCAGTTCGAGCGGGCCCCGGATCAGACCCTGATCAATGCCATCGCGAAGGCTCACCAATGGCTTGCCGAAGCCCGGCGCGGCGTCTCCCTGGCCGCCATCGGCCGGCGCTATGGCTGGACCGACAGTCCCATCCGACAGCGCATCCGCCTGGCCTTCCTGTCGCCCGACATTACCTCGGCGATCCTGGACGGGCGCCAGCCGCCCGAACTGACCTTGCAGCACCTTCTCACCCACCCCATTCCACTCGACTGCGATGCACAGGCGCGGGTGCTGGGGTTTTCCGGTCGGAAAATTCCCTGTTCGGCCCAATAAACTTCCCTGTTTTTATGCATAACTGGGAACGCAAATTCCCTGTTATTTGCGCCAGGGAATTCCGACCCAACCCACTGAATTGACGCGATTAAATCCGGTTCGAAGTCGGCATTGAGGCCGATTTCGAGCCAAATTCCCTGCGTTTTGGGAGATACAGGGAAACCGACCTACCCGATCTGCCCGAAATCCCGAACTGAGACCGGCGCGCCAGATTGCGGCCTCAGCGCCGATACGTCACGGTCTGAGCACAGGGAAAAGTCCGCGAAGGCGCGGAAACGCCCCGGGAATTCCGCGGCGCCTTTTTATCTAATTATTTCAAGAAGATAAGTGGCGGTGAGGGTGGGATTCGAACCCACGAGACGGTTCCCCGCCTACACACTTTCCAGGCGTGCGCCTTCGACCACTCGGCCACCTCACCACGAAGGCGCGGACTATACTCATACCGGCGTATCAGACAAGGCGCGTCGCTCAGCTTTTGCAGCTTGGCGGGACCGCGCGCGCTGCCTGATGGACAAGGGCGGGACGGATCGGCAGCGAATGCAGGCGCAGGCTCTGGTTTTCGCCGTCAGGACGCTTATCTTCAGCGTCCGTGCCAAGGCTTTGGAGCCCCCCATGTCAGATCCGGTCTGGAAATCTGAAATCATCCCCGCCGACCAGGCCCTGCCGGGACGCCAGATGGCGATCCCGACAGCCCCGTCACACTTCATCACCGGTCGCGATATCCGTATCGAAGTGCCCGACGGCATGATGGAAATCTTCGTCGGCATGGGCTGCTTCTGGGGCGCCGAGCGGCTGTTCTGGGAGACCACGGGCATCTGGCATACGGCGGTCGGCTATGGCGGCGGCTCCACTCCCAACCCGACCTATGAAGAGACCTGCACCGGTGCAACCGGCCATACCGAGCTGGTGCGGGTTGTCTTCGACCCGGTGGAGATCCTGCCGGAAGACGTCTTGAAGGTCTTCTGGGAAGGCCACGATCCGACCCAGGGCATGCGCCAGGGCAATGATCGCGGGACGCAATATCGCTCCGCCCTTTACACCACCAGCGAAGCCCAGCTTGGCCTCGCACGGCAGTCGGCGGAGCGCTACCAGGCCGAGCTCAGCCGCGCCGGGCTTGGGCATATCACCACCGAGATCGCGGCGGCCGGGCCCTTCTACTACGCCGAAGACTACCATCAGCAGTATCTGGCCAAGAATCCGTCCGGCTATTGCGGTATTGGCGGCACCGGCGTGGTCTGCCCGATCGGCCTCGGGGTCGACGCCTGAACCACGGCCCGTGCAAAGACGCTGACAGCGTGACGGCAGATAGCTAGAGTCGGGTTGAAGCGGACCGGGAAAGAAGCGTGGCGCGCCTGATTGCCTTTGATGTGGACTCCACCCTCCTGCGGGTCGAGTCCCTGGACACGGCCATCGAAGCCGCCCTCGCCACGCGGGAGGACAAGGCTGCGGCGAAGGGCCGGCTGCACGAGATTACACGGGCCGGCATGTCGGGCAGCATGGCCCTGCGGGACAGCCTCGAGGCCCGGCTTCAACTCGCTGCACTCGACCGTGACGGTGTCGCCTCCGTGGCAGAACAATTGCGCCACCGCCTGACCCCCGGCATGGCGCCGCTGCTGCGCCGGCTGCGTGAGCGGGGGGACAGCCTGCATGCTGTCTCCGGGGGGTTTGCCGACCTGCTCGAACCGGTCCTCGGTGATCTCGGCTTTGGCCATGGCGACATCCATGCCAATCGGTTCGTCTGGGACGCCGACCGGGTCAGCGGGCTGGATACCGGCTATCCGCTGTCGCGCAATGGGGGCAAGGCCGAGATCCTCAACACGATTTCCAAACGCGCTGACGAGACCATCATGGTCGGCGACGGCATGACCGATTTTGAAGCCTATGAGGCCGGCGCCGCCGACCGCTTTATCGGCTTCGGGCTGATCGCCAAGCGGGACGTCGTGATCGCGGCCTGCGAATGGTCGGGGGCGCGCTATGTGCGGTCGGTCGATGACCTCGCCAAGGCGCTCGGCGTCTGACCGCCGGCGGCTCGGGAGCCCCCTAAAACAGGCCGATTTGGAAATCGGCGAGACCAGGGGGCGATGATCGCTCCAAACGGTGTTCATCGCCAACACCACCCGGAGCCTGCCATGACCGACCACCCCCTGATCCGCAACCCGCGGACCTTTGCCCGCCTGTCCGGCCTCGCCTATCTCGCAATCATCGGACTGGGGATTTTCGCCCAGATGGGCGTTCGGGGCCAGATCATCGACTGGAGCGATGCCGGGGCCACGGCCGACCAGATCCGTCTGGACCCGCTCCTGCTGCGGGCCGGCATTCTGGCCGACCTGACTGTCTTTGCGCTGGATATCGTGCTGGCCGTGATGTTCTACCGTTTGCTGGCCCCGGCCGGCCGGGGCCTCGCCCTGTTCGCGATGGCGGTCCGGATCACGATGACCGCAGTATTGTGCGTCAACCTGCTGAACATGATGACGCCGCTGGTCCTGCTCGGCGACGGCCCCATCGCCGCCCAGCTCGATCCCGCGATGGCGGACGCGGCATCGCTCGTCTTTCTGGGTCTCCACAATGAAGGCTATATTCTCGGCCTGATGCTGTTCGGCCTGCATTGCGCCTGTCTCGGCATACTGCTGGCCCGGGCCGACTATTTCCCCGCATTCCTCGGCTGGCTGATGGGCCTGTCAGGCCTCAGCTATATCTCCCTCGGCATCATCCATTTCGGCCTGCCGGAGTCTGGCGCGATCGGGGGCCTGCTCCTCCTGCCGGCCGCCCTGCCCGAATTCGTCTTCACCGGCTGGCTGCTCGCGGTCGGCCTCAACCGCTCACGCTGGGACGCGGTGATGGACCGTCAGCGCACCAGCCGCGCCCGGATCGAGCCGTCCAGCGCCCGGACATGATCGATGAAGCCGGCCGGCAGATCGCCCTCGAGATCGGCGGCGACATAGCCCAGCTCGCCACGGGTCTCGAGCTGCTGGGCCGCGATATTGGCCCCGGCGGCGCTGACCGCATCATTGAGACGTGACAGGAAGCCCGGCGCGTTCGAGTGGAAGCTCAACAGGCGTGTCCGGCCCGGCTTGATGCGGCCCGGCTCGATCTCGGGAACATTGACCGCGCCCTTGGTCGCGCCGAGCGAGACATAGCGCGCCAGCTTGCCGGACACGTCCTCGCCGATCGCCTGTTGGGCCTCCAGCGTCGAGCCGCCGATATGCGGCGTCAGGATGATGTTCTGGAATTTCTGCAGCGGCGAGACGAAGGCCTCGTCCTTGGAAGCCGGCTCCTTGGGGAAGACGTCGACTGCGGCGCCGATCAGGTGACCGCTCTCCAGCGCATCGGCCAGGGCGTCGATATCGACCAGATCGCCACGCGCCTGGTTGATCAGGATGGCGCCCTTTTTCATCTTCGAGATCGCGTCCCGGCTCATGATATTGCGGGTCTGTTCGGTGGAGGGCACGTGCAGCGTGACCACATCACAGATCGCCAGCAACTCGTCGAGGGTCGCACAAGAGCGCGCATTGCCGTGCGCCAGCTTGGTCTCTGTATCGTAGAAATAGACGTGCATGCCCAGGGCACTGGCGAGCACGGAGAGCTGCGAGCCGATATTGCCGTAGCCGACAATGCCCAGCTTCTTGGCCCGGACTTCATGGGAATTGGTGGCGGATTTCTGCCACTCGCCACGCTGCGCCGCCGAGGCGCGCATCGGGATCCCGCGCATCAGCATGATCACGGAGGCGAGGGTCAGCTCGGCGACCGAGCGGGTATTGCCGAACGGGCCGTTGAACACAGGAATGCCGCGGGTTGCCGCGACGTCGAGGTCGACCTGGTTGGTGCCGATGCAGAAACAGCCGAGCGCCAGAAGATTGGGGGCGGCATCGAAGGCCGCCCGGTTCATCTTGGTGCGCGACCGGATCCCCGCGAGCACAGCCGGCCCAAGCGCGGCATGCAGGGCGTCGATGTCGAGCGCGGCGACGTGGCGCTCAATGGTGTAACCATCGGCCTGGAACGCCGCATCAGCGACCGGATGGACATTTTCGAACAGGACGACGGGGTCGGACATCGCGACATTTCCTCGGTGTATGGAGGCGGCCAGAATCGCCCCGCCTCAGGGTGCACCGCAACACGATGCGCGCACCCTTGTCCACCGCATGATATCGCTACCGAAGCCCGAACCCCGGCACCCTTCGCGCAATATTATTCGACGTTGAGCGCCCGCACCGCAGCAAGCGTCTGATCGACGTGCTCGTAGGGGCTCATTTCCGACCAGGAGAAGGCGATCGTCGAAGTTTGATCGATCACGTAGGAGGTGCGATTGGTCCAGCCCGGACGCATCATCAGGCGCGCATCATAGTCGCGGGCCATGCCGTCTTCGACGGCGAAGACCGGGAAGGCATCAGCACAATGCTGGGTCGAGAACTCGGCCAGGCGATCGGTATTGCCGCCGGTCACGCCGATCACGCGGGCGCCCTCGGCAGTAAACTGGTCGATCGCTTCGGCAAAGGCTGCCGCCTGGGCTTCGCAGCCGGAGGTGAAGGCCGCCGGGAAGAAGAACAGCACGACCGGGCCGTCGACGAGCGCCTCGGCGAGGTGGAAGGAGACCGGCTCCCCGGCTTGGAAGCCCTGCACCGTGAAATCAGCCGCTGCATCACCGGCATTCAGCTCGGCGAAGGCGGGGGCTGCGAGAAGGGCGGTCGTGGCGAGGGCAGCAAAAAACTGGCGCATCAGGAAACTCCGGGTTTGATCCTGTGAATTCACACTAGAAATGGGGTGATCTGCGGCGTTGGCAAGGGCCGATCAATCATCATCCATTTTCAGCGCGGCAATGAAGGCTTCCTGCGGGATTTCGACCTTGCCGAACTGGCGCATCTTCTTCTTGCCGGCCTTCTGCTTGTCCAGAAGCTTGCGCTTGCGGGTGGCGTCGCCGCCATAGCATTTGGCGGTCACGTCCTTGCGCAGGGCAGACAGGGTTTCGCGGGCCACGATCCGGCCACCGAGGGCGGCCTGGATCGGGATCTTGAACATGTGCCGCGGGATCAGCTCCTTGAGCTTCTCACACATCGCCCGGCCGCGCATTTCGGCGCGCGCCTTGTGGACCACCATGGAGAGGGCATCGACCGGCTCGTCATTGACCAGGATCGACATCCGCACCAGATCGCCGACCCGATCCTCGATCCACTGGTAATCGAAGGAGGCATAGCCCTTGGTGACCGATTTCAGACGGTCATAGAAGTCGAACACGACCTCATTCAGCGGCAGTTCGTAAACCACCAGGGCCCGATTGCCGGCATAGGTCAGTTCAACCTGGTTGCCGCGACGGTCCTGGCACAGTTTCAGCACGCCGCCGAGATATTCGTCCGGCACCAGGATGGTCGCCTTGATCCAGGGCTCGGCAATGGTGTCGATCTTGACCGGGTCCGGCATGTCGGCCGGATTGTGCAGGTCGATCTCGGAGCCGTCTGTCATCCGGATCCGGTAGACCACGGACGGCGCTGTGGTGATCAGCTCGATATTGTACTCGCGCTCGAGACGCTCACGGATGACTTCGAGGTGAAGCAGGCCGAGGAAGCCGCAGCGGAAGCCGAAGCCGAGTGCCGCAGAGGTCTCCATCTCATAGGAGAAGGAGGCGTCGTTGAGGGCGAGCTTCTCGATCGCTTCGCGCAGGTCCTCGAACTCGGCGCTGTCGACCGGGAAGAGACCGCAGAACACGACCGGCTGGGCCGGCTTGTAGCCGGTCAGGGCCTTGGCAGCCGGGTTGCGGTCATCGGTCACGGTGTCGCCAACACGGGCATCGCGGACCTGTTTGATCGAGGCATTGAGGTAACCGATCTCGCCCGGGCCGAGACTGTCGATGGCTTCCTTCTTGGGCCGGAAAACACCAACCCCGTCGACCGGATAGGCAGCACCGGTTCCCATCAGACGAACCTTCATGCCCTTCTTCAGCGTCCCGTCGATCACCCGCACCAGGCAGATCACGCCGAGATAGGCATCATACCAGCTGTCGACCAGCATGGCCTTCAAGGGCGCATTCGGATCGCCGCCATCGGGAGCGGGAAGGCGCGTCACCACGGCTTCCAGAACGTCCTCGATGCCGAGGCCTGTCTTCGCCGAAATCAGCACGGCATCAGACGCGTCCAGCCCGATCACATCCTCGATCTGCTCCTTGACCCGCTCCGGCTCGGCGGCCGGCAGGTCGATCTTGTTGAGCACCGGGACGATCTCGTGATTGACCTCGATGGCCTGATAGACATTCGCCAGGGTCTGCGCTTCGACGCCCTGGGAGGCATCGACTACCAGCAGCGAGCCTTCACAGGCGGCCAGCGAGCGGTTGACCTCATAGGCGAAGTCAACGTGTCCGGGCGTGTCGATCAGGTTGAGGACGTAGGTCTTCCCGTCCTTGGCCGTATAGTCCAGTCGCACCGTCTGGGCCTTGATCGTGATGCCGCGCTCACGCTCGAGCTCCATATTGTCGAGCACTTGCTCTTTCATCTCGCGCTGGGTCAGTCCGCCGGTCACCTGGATGAGGCGATCGGCCAGCGTCGATTTACCGTGGTCGATATGGGCCACGATGGAGAAATTTCGGATAAGGGACGGATCTATGGTCATGGATCGGGCAGGTAGCATCGCCAAGCCGTTTGGCCAAGCGGGATAGGCTGTTTTGCCAAGCACCGAGATCGCCACGACGCTTGGCGCCTGGCGGTTTGGGCAGAGGAGGGAGCGGGATGCCAGCCGGAGCCGATAAAGCGCTGTGTTGATAAGGGTAGCTTCGACAAGCATCCCGCACGCGGAGATTTCCCGGACGCTCTCGCCCCCGTTTCCAACGCGACAGGTAGATGGGGTCGGTCGTTTAGTGCCCCGCGACCATGTCGCACGCCCTGCCGGAGCATCGGGATGTCACCCCCGTACGCGGACAGGCTCCGCACGCTTCCGGGCACAAGTGACTGAGCTCGCGCCTCCCGTCCCGAAAACCGCAGTGAGTATCGCGTGGGCCGGACGAGGTGCGGATAAGTTTTTGTCGGCGCGGCACTTTCCCTCCCCCCTGGGAGAAGGCCAGGGTGAGGGACAAGTCACTGTATTTACGTTGAAAGCCCCCTCATCGGCCCTCCGGGGCACCGTCTCCCGAGGGACATGAGAGGGCGCTGGAGCGGCGGATAAGCTCTACCCCACCACCGCTTTCGGCTTGCCGAGCCAGTAGGCCGGCAGCCCGGCCAGGGTCAGGACCAGCCCCCACCCCAGCACTTCCAGGCCCGAACCGAGCACCGCAAAGGCGGCGTAGGCGCAAGCGCCCAGTGCGATGATCGCCCAGCCGCGGGCCGATCGCCAGGAATGGCGCAGCTCCGCGAGCGCACTGACCAACAGCGGCAGAAGCAGGCAGACCGTGCTCATCATCAACAGGAAGGTGAAGGCTGCGACCAGACCCCGCGAGTAGTTCGCGACCAGCAGGATCGACCCCAGCGACAGCGAGATGAGCAGAGAAAACTGCGGCGCCCCACCCTTGTTGCGATGCGCCAGAACAGCGGGCGCGAGACGGTCAAGGGCAACCGCCATCGGTAATTGGCCGGACAGCAGGATCACCCCGTTGAGCGCGCCAGCCGTTGAAACCATGGCCCCCGCAGCAATCAGGCCCGGCCCCCAACTGCCGAGCGCGCGGGCGGCATCGGAGAAGGGCGAGGTTGAGTCCGCAAGATCACCGGCCGGCACCACCAGCATCACGGCGGCGGTCGCGGCGATATAGATCAGCGCGACCGAAATAGTCCCGATTACCGTTGCCCGCGGAACGTTGCGCGCGGCATCGCGGACATCACCGGCCGGGATGGTGGCAGCCTCCAGCCCGGCAAAGGCCCACATGGTGAGCAAGGCGGTCGCGGCCAGCACGCCGAGAAAACTCCCGCCCGAGGGATTGACTGCCGGCAGGTTGGCGACATCGCCGGTGAAGAGCCCGACCCCGATGATCAGGAAAATCGGGATCAGCTTCAAAACGGTCATGATGAGCTGCACAAAGCTGGCGTCGCGGATGCCGTGGAGCGACACCAGACCCAGCCCCCAGATCAGGGCAAGACCGCACCCCATCTGGGCCAGCGGCATGTCGTCCAGCCCGGGGATGAAGACACCCAGATAGCCGACAAAAGCGATGGCGATGGCCGGGATGGCGATCCAGTAGGATGCCCAGTAGCCCCAGGCGACCAGAAAGCCGGTGAGATCGCCAAAGGCATCATGGGCATAGGCGATCGGCCCCCCGGTGCGGGTGGTGCGGTGCGAGAGCCGCCCGAGCACGAGCGCCAGCAGAACGGATCCGCCCGCTGTGATCAGCCAGCCGGAAAAGCCCATCAGGCCATAGGGTGCGAGCACGGCGGGCAGGAGGAATATCCCGGAGCCGATCATCACCCCGACGATCAGGGACCAGCAGCCCCAGAAGCCGATCGCCGTGTGTGTCGGCCGCTCAAGATCGGCCGCGTGATTGTCATGATGGTTCAAGGGTCCCCCCGGACGCGAAATCGTCTAGACGCCAGCGGCGTAGGCGTCCCGCAAAAGATTGTGCCAGTGCCAGACACCGGCTTCCTGGTCCGGTGACAACCGCCCCGGCTGGTAGGCGCCGGAGGCCAGACCCTTCTGCACATGCTCGCAGATCAGGCGGTCCTCTTCCTGCACCCTGTCGGAAAAGGCATCATCCGCCTCGGCCCGGCCGGCTTCACCATTGGCATAGTAGAAATCGAACTCGACGCGACAGTGGTCCGGCCCGTTGGCGACCACGCGATTGGTCTGCATCCGGCCCGGCAGGATGTTCAGCATCGTGTTGGGATAGATGAAGACATAGAGCGCTTCACCCGCAGCATAGGCGTCGGTCTCGGCCCCGATCGGCGAGCGCTGCAGCGACCAGTAGCGGGCCAGCTCGGTCTTGTAGTCGGGATAGGACACGACCTGGGTCAGGTCCGGATGCACGAAGGGCAGATGATAGCCCTCCAGATAATTATCGACATAGACCTTCCAGTTGCAGGCCACATCATAGATCCGGCTGTGATGATGCACCTGTCCGGCGAGGCTGGCCGGATCGGCGATGGCGTCCAGTCCGTCCATCACCGCGCTGAAGGCCGCGCCCGGGCGCGTGCGGGCAAACACCAGACCGCCCCAGAGCCGGACCTCGATCCGCTCCAGCCGGGTCCCGGCCACATCAAAGCCCTCGGCCCGCTGCATCTCCGGTGCGCTGCGCAATTGCCCGTCCAGGTCATAGGCCCAGCCGTGATAGGCACAGCGCAGCCGTTTCGCACCCTTGCCGTCACACAGGGCCAGCGGTCCGGCGCGATGACGGCAGATATTGAGAAAGCCGTTGATCACGCCCTGCCTGTTGCGCACCAGCAGGACCGGCACCCCACCGATTTCCCGCACGACATGATCGCCGGGTCCGGCCAGCGCCGAGGCCGGAGCGACCACCTGCCAGCCACGGGCGAGAATTTCGCGTTGGTCAAAGGTCAGCGCGTCAGCACCGACGTATCGCGACGGGTCCAGTGCGCGGGCCTGACCGAGCGGTCGGGTCGGGTCAACGGGGTGCGGTGAAGGCGGGGCGGATAGATCGTCCATCCCGGGACGCTAGCGACAACCGCCCCGCCTGCCAATAAAATCCGCAGGGCGATCAGGCGTAGCTGATCACCTCGAACTCGATCCCGTCGGGATCATCGAAATAGAAGCGGCGACCCGGCTCATAATTCGCGTGCGAATGCGTCCGGATACCGTCCGCCAGGATCCGCGCCTCGGCGTCCGCCAGGTCCTCGACCAGGACCCCGATATGGTTGAGACGGCCGCGCGGCGTCTCTGTCGGGGTCGCGAGGGCATAGAGGGCGACATAGTCATGGTCGTTTCCGACGTGGTATGTGGTGCCGCCATTCTTCGCCGGGCCGCTCCAGCGAACCTGCCAGCCAAACCAGTCGCACAGCCGCTTCGCGGTCTCTGCGGGATTGCTCACCGTCACATTGACGTGTTCGAGCCTTGCTTGTGTCATTGAACTCTCCTGTACCGGAATCTCGCGGATTCCCTTGACAGGCGGCTTGATAATTCCTCAACCTTGGTTGAGGTCAAGCTATTTTCACGGGGATGGACATGCCGCTTTCCGCCGCCGATCCGCTGTCGATCGGACAGCTCGCCCGGCGCACCGGTGTCACCGTGTCCGCCATTCGCTTTTACGAGGAGAAGGGGCTGGTCCAGCCGTCGCGCAATGCCGGCGGGCAGCGCCGCTTCAAGCGTGCCGATGTGCGTCGGATCTCCTTCATCCTGATCGCCCAGCAACTCGGCCTGTCGATCCGCGAGATCAGCGACGCCCTGGCCGCCCTGCCCGAACGACGCACCCCCACACAGGCTGACTGGGCCCGCATCAGCGTCGCCCTGCGGGACCGGCTCGACCGGCAGATCGAGGACCTGACCCGGATGCGCGGCCGGCTGGACAGCTGCATCGGTTGCGGTTGCCTGTCGCTGAAAGCGTGTCAGCTCTACAATCCACAGGACCGACTGTCCCGGCTTGGTGCCGGCCCGCATATCGGCATCGCCGACCCGCCCGGCTGAGCCGCAACGAAAAAGGCCGACGGGTCGCCCCGCCGGCCTCGATCATGATCGGTCCGGTCGGACCTATTCGGTGACCGGGAAACCGCGATCGCGCATCAGCGCCGAGACATCGGCATCGCGGCCACGGAAGAGGCGGTAGGCCTCGGCCGGGTCCATCGAGTTGCGCGGGGCGAAGAGGTATTCGACCAGGCGGGCGGAGACGTCCGGATCATAGAAACCACCGGGGGCTTCCTGGAAGGCTTCGGCCGCATCGGCGGTCAGCACGTCAGCCCACATGTAGCCGTAATAACCCGCCGAATACCCCTCACCCGAGAAGATGTGCCCGAAATGCGGGGAGCGGTGACGCATCACGATCTCGCTCGGCATGCCCAGACGTTCCAGCGTCTCACGCTCGAAGGTGTCGGGGTCGGTGATCTCGGCCGGATCAGTCGTGTGATAGACCATGTCCATCAGCGCCGAGGCCAGATACTCGCCGGTCGAGAAACCCTGGTTGAAGTTGGCGGCAGCCCGGATGCGGTCGATCAGGGCTTGCGGCATCGGCTCGCCGGTCTCGACATGGGTCAGGTAGTTGTTGACCACCGGATCGGTGAGGACCCAGCGCTCGAGCAGCTGCGACTGGAATTCGGTATAGTCGCGCACGCCGCCATTGAGGGTCGGATAATCGACATTGGACGACAGCGTGTGCAGGGCGTGACCGAATTCGTGGAAGAAGGTGGTCGCGTCATCGAAGGAGACGAGGACCGGCTCGCCCGGCGCGCCTTCAACGAAGTTCGAATTGTTGGTGGCCAGCACATTGGTCTCGCCGTCGATCGTGGTGTGCGAGCGGAAGGAGTTGGCCCAGGCGCCCGACCGCTTGCCCTGGCGAGCGAAGGGATCAAGATACCAAAGGCCGACATTGGCGCCGCTCTCGCGATCGGTGACTTCCCAGACCCGCACCGTCGGATGCCAGACCGAGACCTCGCCCTCCGGCAGTTCGCGGAACTCGAAGCCGAACAGCTCACCGGCGACGTAGAACATGCCTTCGCGCAGGTTATCGAGCTGCAGGTATTGCTTCACCTCTTCACTGTCGAGGTCATAGCGGGCCGAGCGGACCTGCTCGGCATAGTAACGGTAGTCCCACGGCGCGATGGTGATGTCGTCGCCATTGGCGTCGGCGAGGGCCTGCATGTCGGCGACCTCTTCCTCGATCCGGGCAACCGCCGCGGTCCAGACGCCTTCCATCAGGTCCATGGCCCGCTCCGGCGTGCCCGCCATGCGGTTTTCCAGACGCCAGGACGCATAGTCATCATAGCCGAGGAGACCGACACGCTCGTCGCGCAGCTGCAGGATTTCCATGATGATGGCGTTGTTGTCGTACTCGCCGCCATTATCGCCGCGGGAATAATAATTGTTCCAGACCTGCTCGCGGAGATCGCGCTCGTCGGAGAAGGTCAGGAAGGGATCCATCGAGGAGCGCGTATTGGTGATGGCGTACTCGCCTTCATGGCCGCGCGCCGCCGCTGCCGAGGCTGAGGCCGCGATGAAGTCGGCCGGCAGGCCCGAGAGCTGGTCCGCGGTCAGATAGGTGACGTAGTTTTCCTCGTCATGCAGGACATTGTTGGCGAAGCTGGTGTGCAGCTCGGCGAGGCGGGCATTGATCGCCGCATAACGCTCGGCGGCGGCGCCTTCGAGCGTGGCACCATTGCGCGCAAAGCCGTCATAGGTGAGCTGGACCACGCGCTGCTGCGCCGGCGTCAGCGTCGCCATTTCCTCGCCTTCATAGACGGCGCGGATCCGTGAAAAGAGCGCTTCATTCTGCGTGATCTGCGAGTTGAAGGCCGAGAGTTCGCTCGACATCTCGCGCTGGATGTCGCGGAATTCCGGGCTCGACATGTTCGACGACCAGATGCCCCAGAAGGTGTAGACGCGGCCGAGCGGATCGCCGGCACGCTCCAGTTCGAGAATGGTATTCTCGAACGTCGCCGGTTCCGGATTGCTCACAATCGCGTCGATCTCGGCCAGGTTGAGCGCCATGCCCTCGCGCAGCGCGCCGCGCAGGTCATCGAGGCTGGCATTGGCAAAGTCCGGCGTGCCGCCATAGTCGCCCGTCCATTCGGCGAGCAACGGATTATCGAAGCTGGCGACGTTGGTGTCGGCGTCGGTGGTCGTCATATCGGTCATCGCGCTGGTCTCACCCGTCTCGGCGGTCTCTTCGGCGGGCGTGCAGGCGGCGGCAAAGAATGCGGCCGTGCTCGCGGTGATCATCATCAGTTTGCGCATCTGGAGTACTCCCGGAAAAATTCTTGCCGCACCCTAACGCCTCAGCGCCCGTCGCAAAAATGAAGAATTCACCATGAGCAAAGTGTCGCACATCACCCCGGCACCACCGTCCCCGCCGGCGATGCTTGATCTACGGCATGCGCCCCGTCAGCATGGCGTCGAACCGGGGAGCACCGCCATGCCAAAACTTGCCTTTGCCGTGCTGGCCCTCATTCTTCTGGGCGGTCTCTGGGGAGTTTACCGGACCCCGCCGGCGCCAAAGACCGGCGGCTCGCTGCACTTGACCGAGCCGCCAGCGGAGAGTCTGTCCGCCACGGCCAACCTCATTGCCATCCAGCCCTGGATGCGGACCGGCGATTACCGCAATGCGACCACGCTGGAGCACCGGCTGGCCGGCTATTTCGACGCCGCACGCGACGCCGGTCTTCTGACGCCCGGCAGTGTCGTCGTCCTGCCCGAGCATGTCGGCACATGGCTGGTCGCCGCCGATGCCCCCGCGGCCAGCTTCTCCGCCGCGACCACATCAGGCGCAATGACCCATCTTATCCTCGCCAGCCCGCTGCCCTTCGCTATCGCGCTGGCGCGATCAAGCGAAGCCGACCGGCTCGCCGCCGCCGTCTTCCGGATGCGGGCAGGCCGAATGGCCCACGACTATCAACGCGTCTTCGGGCGGCTTGCCGAGACCTATGGCGTCACCATTGTTGGCGGGTCGATCGTACTGCCCGGCCCCGAGGTCCGCGACGGGCGGCTGCGAGCCGGGTCGGGCCCGCTCTACAATGTCGCCGCCGTCTTTCACCCGGACGGGCGCATCGATACGCAACTGGTCCTGAAGGTTCACCCGATCCCGGACGAGGCCGGTTTCACCGCCGCCGCATCGGCCGATCGGCTGCCGGTCTTCGATACGGCCGCAGGTCGGCTCGGCGTCCTGATCTGCGCCGACAGCTGGCATGGCGATGTCTACGAAGCACTCGACCGGCAGTCGGTCGATCTCGTCGCGGTCCCCGCCTTCCTGCAGCCTGCCGGCGTCTGGGATCAGCCCTGGGGTGGCTATACCACCGGCTGGCCGGAGGATGTCGACCACGCGGATGCGGGGCGACTGACCGAGGGCGAGGCATGGATGCGTCATGCCCTCGCCGGTCGCCTGCCCGGGTCCGGCGCCCGGTTCGGGGCAACGGCGTTTTTACGCGGCGAGCTGTGGGACCTGGGTTCGGACGGCGGCAATATCCTGGTCGATGACGCCGGCGGCCATCAGCGCGGCGCGCTCGACGGGGCGGCCATATCCGCCTTGCCGCTGATCTCCCCGAGATCATGATCATCCCACGCCTCGACCAGCACCTCCGCCAGGTCTGACCGGCCGGCTTCGACCAGCGGCAGGATGCGCGCCTCGGCCGCCGCGATCCGGTTTCGCAGATGGACCCGGGCAGCCGGATCGCGCGCCAGACCATCGTGCTGGACCGCGCCCCGTTGCCAAAGATCCTCGGCGAGCAGCGAGGACGGCCCGTCGAAGCCGATCGGCCGGTAGAGCGAGATACACGGCGTCTTCGTCCCGGTCATGACCAGGCCGGGCGCCTGGCCCGGCGCGAGCCTGACCAGCATGGAATTGGTCGTATGGCTGGGACGCAGCAGACCGCCATGGTGCAGGCAGAGATCGCGATTGGATCCTCTGGTGAAGCCGTCGCCCCGGTGATGCCGGCGCAGGATCGCCGCCAAGCCTTCCAGGCTGGGCCGTTCGAGATCCTCCAGAGCCGCCAGTGAACAGGCGCGACGTTCACGGGCGCGCCCGAAGGTCGGCTTGAGCCAGGTTTCCCGGGTCGCGGCGAAACCGTCCGCCGGGGCGCCCGCCGACGCCATCGTGACCGGCCCCTCCAGGCTGTAGGCATTGGACAGGGCGGCACGGGTTTTCACGCGGTCCAGCCGCCACTCGTGGCCACAGGTCTCGAGCACCAGGATTTCCACCGGGTCGGCGATCAGAAAGCTGTTGTCATAGCGAAAGCGCTTGTCCTGCCATCCCGCCGGACCGCCCTGCCCGTGCGTCTCGAGCAGGTGGATGATCACAGCGGCCGCCTCGTGCGCGCTCGTGCCGCGCTCCAGACCGAGCCGGACCAGATCCATGCCCAGCAGCGCCTCACCGCGCTTCAGCACCCGGCGCGAGAACACTGCCTCATTGCCGATGGCAACGCCGGCCGCGTTCACCCCCATCTCGGCGCCCCACATCCAGTCCGGGCGCGACAGGATCACGGCCTGCCGGTCGGGGACCTGGTCGATCTCAAGATAGGTGCATTGCAGGCGTTCGGCCGGGTCACCGCTAACCGCGGCATGGCGCTCCACGCGCTGAACCTCGCCCGGCTCGCGGTCGGAGTTCTTGGCCAGCCAGTTCGCACCGGCGCCGCGCAGGGCGAGCGTGTCGCACATCAGCGTACGCCCAGCGCCGTTCTGACTTCCCCGGCGGCCCGCTCGGCCGCCTCCAGCGCACCTTCGAAATATCCGTAATAGGCCGTCGCCGTTTCGGTCCCGGCCATGTGAACCGGACCCAGCGCGGTGCGCAGGTGGCGGCCATGACCGGTCCAGACACCGGGCCCCATCAAGGCAGCATAACAGCCGCGCGACCAGAGTTCGGAGGTCCAATCCTGGTCGACATAATCGATCGGATGGCGGGCCTGATCGCCATAGCAGGCGGCAAAGGCCTCAAGCACGGCGGCCCGGCGATCATCCGGATCGCGCGCGGCCCAGAGCCGGGCCTGGTCGCCCTCGATGAAACCGAGCAGGAGGCCGGCGCGCTTGCCTGCTTCGGTATTGTCGAAAGTCACCCGGACATCGAGCTGCGGGGCGACGGCCTGACCGGCCAGACCCTGATCGCGCCAGAACGGGGTCTCGTATTGGGCGACACACTTGATGCAGGCGCCGGGCGGCATGCGCAGCCACAGCCCGGACTTGCTCGCGGGCAGGATCGGATCCCAGTCGATGCGCATGGCCTGGTTGGGCGGGAGGGCGAGAATGGCCCGCTTGGCCGAAACCGCTCCGTCGGGCAGCTCGACCACAACGCCATCCTCCCCCCAGCGGATGTGCCGGACCGGTGCGGACAGCCGCACCCGGTCACCCAGCTCTGCGGCGATGGTTTCGGCCAGTCCGGCCATATTGCCATGGACGCGGTCCTGCTGCGCCCCGCCCCCGGTCGAGACCAGATTATCGAGCGAAGTTCCGGCCCGGGCATAGAACAGGGCGTGCAGCAGGGAGACCTCGTGCGGCTCGGCCGCAAACACCGCACCGATGCCAACCGCAAACACCTCGAAAGCGTCGCGCATCCAGGCCTGCTTGCGCATCCATTCGGAGACGGTCATCGAGTCCCACTCGGCGGCCTTGGCATGGGTCCACGGCGCAACCGGGTCGATCTGTGCCGCCAGGGCGTCGAAACGGGTCATCATCAGATGAACATTGACGAGGACATGGGGCGCCAGTTTCGGGATGGTCCCGGAATAGCGCGACAGCCCGCCATGATTGAGCAGGAGCCGCTCGCCGTCATCGTGCAGCGGATAGACTGATCGCCCCATCTCGCGGATCAGGGCGTAGAGGCGGTCCTGACCCGGGCCGACCCACTGGCCGCCAACATCCACCGTATCGCCATTGGCGAAGGTATGGGCAAGCGCCCGACCGCCGACCCGGTCGCGGGCCTCGAGCACGCAGACATCGAGGTCCGGCGCCAGTAACTGGGCCGCGCGCAGGCCTGACAGGCCGGCGCCAATCACGACCACATCATGCTGCCTGTGTGTCATCCCGAACTCCCCGCGGCGCAAATCAGCCGGCAAAACGCCATGATGGCACGGTCGACGGCCGACGTTAACGAAGCCATAACCCTTTCGCCGCTCTGTCGCCCTATTCGCCTGCCAGAAACGGCCCGTCCCGTTTGCCAATGGAGTCGTCCATGCGTGCCCTCATGACTGTCATCGCTGCGCTCGTTTTCGGCGTTCCCGCGCCGGTCATCGCCCAGACCCAGCAACCGACCGATTACGGCCAGCCCAGCACCTATTCCGAGCCGGTTGAATCCTACTCCCAGGATGAGATCGTTGATGCGGTCTCCGACTTTTTCGGCGTGACCGCAGAAGCGGCAGCCAGTGTGCTCGAGCGGGTTTTCTCTGATCTGGGCCGCCCGGTCGGCTATATCGCCGGTGAGGAAGTGGCGGGCGCCGCCGGGATCGGCCTGCGCTATGGCGAGGGGTATCTCACCCTGCGTGGATTGAGCGAGCGCCAGAAAGTCTATTGGCGCGGCCCGTCGATCGGCTTCGACGCCGGCGGCAATGCCAGCCGGGTCTTCGTTCTGGTTTATAATCTCGATGACCTGGACCGTCTCTACCAGCGCTTCCCCGGCGTCGAGGGCACGGCCTATTTCGTCGCCGGCCTGGGCGTGAACTATCAGCGCGCGGATGACATCACCCTGGCGCCGATCCGCTCCGGCGTCGGCCTTCGCGCCGGGGCGAATGTCGGCTATCTGGCCTATTCGCGCCGCCGCGCCTGGCTGCCTTTCTGATGCAGATAAGGGCGTTCGAAATCAAGGACGAGGACGGGGTCGACGCGCTCTTGAAAGCCGCCTTCCCCGGCCCCGAGGAAGCGCGCCTGGTGATCGCCTTGCGCGCCGCCGATGCCGACACGCTGGAACTGGTCGCCGATGATCATGGCCGGATCGTCGGGACGGTGATGTTCTCGCCAGTCACGACCCGGGTCGAGGATGGTGACGACCTGTTCGGGGTCGGGCTGGGGCCTGTCGCCGTCATGCCGGAACACCAGTCGCGGGGTATCGGGACGGCGCTGATCGAGGCCGGCATCGACTATCTCGCCACGCTCGGCGTGCCCTGGTGTGTCCTGCTGGGGGATCCGGACTATTATCAGCGTTTCGACTTCAAGCCGGCCGCGAGCTGGAACTGGTCGTGGGCCGGCGATCCGGACGGCGCCTGTGCGCCTGCCTTCCAGGTCCGCCCCCTGATCACCGGATCAGCGCCGTCAGGCAAGGTTGCGACGGTGCATTATCATCCGGCTTTCCTGGGCGTTTGAGGCAGTTGGTGGTGGTCACCATCGCACAGGCCGTGATCGGACAGGGTCTGGATCACCCGGCACTCATCCATCACCCCGTGTGAGCACTGCGCCACCATACGCTTGAGCTCCAGTCGCACCGCCCGCAGTCCGGCCAGGCGCCGCTCGACATCGGCCAGTTGTTGACGGGCGATCCGGTCAGCGGCTTCGCACGAACGCTCGGGCTGACGCGACAAGTCCTGGAGCGCCCTGAGATCATCGAGGCCGAAACCGAGGTCGCGACCATGGCGGATGAAGCGGAGCTGTTCGAGATGGCGCCCATCATAGCGCCGCTGACCGCCGTCGGAGCGTTGCGGCACGTCGAGCATGCCGATCGATTCATAATACCGGATGGTCGGGATTTTGACGCCGGTCTGACGCGACAGCTGACCAATGGAAAAATCTGACATCGCCCCTTGAACCTCCAGTCGCTAGAGGGATTAGGGTCCACCCTAGTCGATCGAATCGCATGAGGACAGACCATGTCAGCCAGCTGTGGCCACCATCAGGACTTCGACGGCAGCGCGCCCGGTTTCCGCCGGGCGCTGTGGGCCGTGATCGCCATCAATGCTGCCATGTTTGCGGTCGAGATGCTGGCCGGTGCCGCGGCGCGCTCCCAGGCGCTCAAGGCCGACGCGCTGGATTTCGCCGCCGATGCTGCCACCTATGGCCTTTCGCTCTACGTGATCGGCAAGCCGGCGCGCTGGCGCGCCAATGCTGCGTTGATCAAGGCCGGCAGCCTGCTGGTGATCGGTCTTTCGATTCTGGCACTGGCCGCTTGGCGGACCTTTTTCACCACCCAGCCCGAGGCCGGACTGATGGGCGCAGTCGCCGTGCTGGCTTTGATCGCCAACCTGGCCAGCGTGCTCATCCTGATGCGCTGGCGCGAGGGTGATGCCAATGTCCGCTCGGTCTGGCTCTGTTCCCGCAATGATGCGGTCGGCAATATCGCCGTCCTGGTCTCGGCCGGCCTGGTGGCCTGGACCGCCACCCCCTGGCCCGACCTGATCGTTGCCGTGATCATGGCCGGCCTGTTCACCAGCTCGGCGATCCAGATCATGCGGCAGGCGTTCGCGGAGCGGGCGCGGGAAACGGCAGACAGTTGCGGTTCAGGGCCTTCCCACGCCCCGGGTGCTCAATGCCCGTCGGTCGAGAAGACCGAGCCGATCAGCCTGTCGGACTGAGGCTGACGCGGGGCGTGGTGGTCATGCCGGTCACCGCCATGGCTGCGCGGTGCGGCACAATCAGAACAGCCGGAGGCGATGCGCTCACGGACCGCAGCCAGGCTTTCCGACAGGTCGTGGAAACGGTCCTGCCCGTCATGCCAGAGCCCGGCGGTATCCTGACAGGCGGCTTCCTCGAAGCGGTTCTCCTCGAGGCAGCGATTATAGGTCCGGCAGGAGGCGGTCGCGAAGCGATAGGAGGCGTCGAGATCGGTCTCGAAGGCGGCGATGATTTCCTGTGTCCGGGTGTCGGCAACATTGGCGCTGCTCAGCGCATCGGCACGGATTTCCTCGCGATAGCCATGCACTTCGTCCAGCATGGCGAGGCGTTGCTCGGCAAGGGTTTCGACCTCGCACATGGCCAGCGCCGGGCTGACCGTGTCGCGCGCGACCGGCGGCCGATGGTGGACGACGGGGGTGTTGATGCCGGGGGAATAGTCCGGCGGACCGGCATGGCTGGAGCAGGCCCCCAGAGCGGTGGCCGAGACCAGCATCATCACCAGCGTCTTGATCGCGGTCTTGTTGGCGGTTCTTGTCGAGGTCTTCATTGTCCGCTTCCTCCATCATCCCGCGCCCTAATCGGCCGCAGGCTGGGCTCCGTCCATGGCTGCCTGGTAACATCCGGGCTGATGCAGTTCCGTCCCGTTCAGGCGGCGCATCTCGTCAACGCGGCGCTGCCAGGCGAGGTAGAATCGATCACCGCTCTCTTCCGCCTCGCTCATCAGCGCATCGGAGATGCGTGACCAGCGGGCGCTGGGTTCGCCCGAAACGCCGACGATACTGCGCAAACGGCGGGCGCGGTCATGCCCCAGATCAGCGGCCCGACGCAGATAGCTGTCGGCCCGCTCGGGGCTCTCGACGATACCGCACAGGCGATAGCTGCCCTGGACGGTACCGGTGCCGTACATCACGGCGAGATTGAAATTGGCGCCGGCATGACCGCGTTCGGCCGCGGTCTCCAGCCATTCCAGCGAGGTGTCGATATTCTGTTCGAGGCCGAGACCGGTCGCGAACATGATGCCAAGCAGGTTCTGGGCGTGGGCATCGCGCGCTGTCAGCGCAGCATGGCACACGAGGGTGACGGTCTCGGACGGGGTCAGAACGCCGGTCAGATCGAAACCGAGATCGCTCTGGAAATCGCGGACCGATCGCCGCGTCATCGGCCCGTAATCGCCATCAATCACGCCGTTGTAATAGCCCAGCGCCGCCAGTGCGCGCTGGCGCAGGGCGAGTTCGATGATGTCACCATCATCCTCGGTCTGGTCAAAGCCGTAGGCGATCCGCGCCAGACTCTCCGGCGTGGTCGGGCAGGACCGTTCAAGCACCGCACCCTGCAGGCGTTGATGCGCCACCAGCGAGGCCTGCGCGCCACCGACCGACGAGCCGATCAACAGGGCTTCATCCCAGGCCGCGCGGGCCTCGTCGATCCGGTCGACCGCCTGATAGGCGTCACCGACACGCAACCAGCACCGGGCAATCGCGGGGTCATCGACCTCATAGCTCTCCGGCGCGCAAATGCGCTCGCCCGGGTCGCGGGCAAAGACCGGCGGACGGGTGATCGTGCGGCCTTGCGTGGATGAGCCGGGGCCTGCAACGCCGGTTGAGACACTGAGACCGCCAGGCCCCGAGCCATCTGCCGTGCCGGTCCGGACATTGGGCGGCGGGTCGGGATAATCCGTGCCGCCGGACCCGGTCGGCCAGTTGCTGGAGGGGGCTCCCGGTGCGCTGACACGCCCCGGTGTCGCCGTGCCGGTCCGTGCCGGATCCGCGCGACGACCCTGGCCGAACGGCCACCAGCCATTGCCCTCCCGCCCGCTTGTTTCCCGCGTGTTCTCCGAACAGGAGCGACCGGAACAATACCCCGCATCAAAGGCGCGCGAATGGGTGTAGCCGAGCACGACAACCAGCCCGATCAGGACGAGTATCGTCGCAGCGGCCTGGGCCAACAGGGCAGTCACGCGCTCCATATCGGGCTTTCACTCCTCCCGGGGTCAGCCGGGATCACCGTTAACGTCTCGTTAAGGACCCTAACGGGTGTATCCGCCCTTCACCATACGCGTCTCGCGCGATTTCGAAAAAAAGTCGCGACCGGCGGCGTCGATCCAGCTCGGAAACCCCTGCAGGTTGAATCAGTGAAGTCAGCTTTCGCCTGAAACGGGAGCGCAGACAAAATCCAGCTCCGGCCAGAGCTGTTTCTGGCGCGCCATCTTGCCATTCCAGCCCGCCGGATCGGCATGATCGGGCCGCGGCACGATTCGCCCCGAGAAAATCTCGTCCAGCCCGCACGGGGCCAGCACTGCCGGCCGAGTCCCGCAGAGGGCCGGACGCAGGGCGACACCATGACTGAGTGAGCCGAAATGGCGGAGCGCATCCTCGGTATCGCGAAGCGGCTGCCGCTCCACCCCGAATTTGGCCGAGAACCAGATATGAACCCGGGCCTGGTTGCGCACCTCGACCTCCGCCGGCAGGTCGGCAAACGCCTCGGCGCAGCGACGGATGACGATATCCTCGCCGGCCTCCGACAGATCGGACCCGTCGTAATAGCCGACATCATAATCCTTGATGCCATGTCCGCCGGGGCGCCCCGTGAGCCGGTTCCAGGCGGCCTGGTAGACCGCACCCGCCATCAAGGCGGCATCGGGCAGGTCCAGCGCCGCGAGCCGATCGAGGATCGCGACGATCATCGGATCCTCAAGCGCCGCATCGACAAGAAAGGCGGCCTGCGCCGCCGCACCGGCACCGGCCAGTCGCCCCGGATCCAGCCGATCAGCCACGCAGGCTGGCACCCGTGGCTTTCTCGACCTTGGCGATGATGCCGGCAGCGATCGCCTCGATCTCTTTTTCGGTCAGCGTCTTGTCGCGCGGTTGCAAGGTGACCTCGATGGCCAGCGACACCTGCCCCTCCGGCACACCCTTGCCGTCATAAACGTCAAACAGGGCGACCTCGGTAATCATTTGCTTGTCGGCGCCCTTGGCGGCCCGCACCAGCGTGTCGGCAGACACCGACTTGTCGACGAGGAAAGCGAAATCGCGGGTCACCGGCGTCAGATCAGCGCGCTCGAGCGGCGTCCTGGCCTTCAGGCCGGAGGCCTTCTTGGGTTGCGGAATGGCGTCGAGCACGATCTCGAAGGCCAGCACCCGACCATCAATATCGAGCGCCTTCAGCACCGCCGGATGGATCTCGCCGAACTCGGCCATGACATTCTTCGGACCCAGACGCAGAACGCCCGAGCGACCCGGATGCCACCACTCGCGTGCCTCGACGACGACCTGGAGATTGTCGACCGGTGCCCCGGCGGCCGCGAGGGCCGACAGCGCGTCCGCCTTGGCATCGAAGATGTCGGGCTGGCGCGTACCCGCCCAGTGACGCCCGGCCTCGACCCGACGCACGCCGGTGGCGACCAGTTTCTGTCCGTCATCCTGATCGCTGAGATAGATCGGGCCAACCTCGAACAGGCGCGGATCGTCCTGACCCTTGTCGGCATTGGCCTGTAGCGCGGTCAGCAGGTGGATCAGCGCGGTCGGACGCATCACATCGAGCTCGGAAGAGATCGGGTTCTCCAGCTCGAGCCCTTCGCCATGGCCGCCAAACAGCTTGGCCTGATCGGTATTGCAGAAGGACCAGGTCACGGCTTCCGAATATCCGCGACCGGCCAGCGCCCGACGGGCGTGGCGCGCGCGCAGCTGCATCACCGTCGCCGGCGCTTCGCGGCGGACCGGTGGACGCGGCAGGGAGACGGCGTCGAGCTTGTCAAAACCATGGATGCGGGCAACCTCCTCGACGAGGTCGGCCTTCTGCGAACAATCCATCCGCCAGCTCGGCACACCGACCGCCAGCACATCGCCGTCGCCCTTGGGCTCGAAGCCGAGGGTTTCCAGAATGCGGATGATCTCGGCGCGCGGCAGGTCGAGACCGGTCAGGCGCTTGACCTCGTTGATCGGGAAGTCGATGTCGGCGGGCTTGGCCGGAACCTCGCCTGCGACCACCATCTCGGACGCTTCGCCACCACAATATTTCAGCACCAGCTCGGTCGCCTGCTCGATACCGGCGCGCACCGAGGCCGGATCCACGCCGCGTTCGAAGCGGTATTTGGCGTCGCTGTCGATGCCGGTCGCCTTGGCCGTGGCGCGCGTGATCAGCGGCTCGAACCAGGCGCTCTCGATGAAAACGTCCGTGGTCTCCGCAGTCACACCGGAATATTCGCCGCCCATGATGCCGCCGAAACCGAGGCAGCGGGCATCGTCTGCGATCACGCACTGGTCTTCGCCGGGCACGTATTCCTTGTTGTCGAGCGCCTCGAAACGGTCCGCCTCGCCCTTGCCGCGACGGGCCCGGATCGGGCCCTCCAGCTTGGCCAGGTCATAGACATGCAGCGGGCGGCAGCGGTCGTAGGAAATCATGTTGGTCATGTCGGCGAGGAAGTTGATCGGGCGCAGGCCGATCGCCTTGACCGCCTTGATCAGCCAGGCCGGGCTGTCACCATTCTTGACGCCCCGGATGACACGGCCGGCAAAGACCGGGCAGGCTTCCGGCCAGTCCAGCTCGACCTTGACCGGACAGGGGAATGTACCCGGGATCGGGTCGAGATCATGGGTCTTCAGCGTGCCGATCCCGGTTGCCGCCAGGTCGCGGGCAATGCCGCGCACACCGAGCCAGTCAGGGCGGTTGGGCGTCACTTCGAAATCGATGACCGGGTCGGCCTGGCCGAGCGCCACCACGGCCGGCGTGCCGATCTCGAAAGGCTCGGGCAGATCGATGATCCCGTCATGATCCTCGCCTAGCTCGAGCTCCTTGGCCGAGCACATCATGCCATGGCTCTCGACACCGCGGATCTTGCGCGGCTTCTTGTCGAGGGCGAAGTCGAGGCCCGGGATATACGCCCCCAGCGGCGCGTAGATCGCATACATGCCGGTGCGCGCATTCGGTGCGCCGCAGACAATCTGCTTGGTCCCGTCGACCGTCTCGACCGTGCAAACCCGCAGCTTGTCGGCGTCCGGATGCTGGACCGCCTCGGTAACATGGCAGACCGAGAAGTCCGCGAATTTTTCGAGCGGATTGTCGATGTGCTCGATCTCCAGACCGGCCATGGTCATCGCCTCGGCGATCTCGTCGAGCGTGGCCGGGGTGTCGAGGTGGTATTTCAGCCAGGAAAGCGGGAATTTCATCGTCGGCTCCTGCCGTTACAAGACGGCGCGTTATTCAGCTTGCTGGTCCGAACCAGCCAGGAAAGGTTCCGCTCCGTAGAGCTCGAAAATATCTGCCTCGGGACGCGGGCATTGCTCGACCCGTTGCCGGTCGGCGCGCTGCACCGAGGCCGTCCAGCACCGATCGAAAACCGAGCAATAGCAGACAACGGCATCCCAGCGCTCCCATTCAACGAACAGCGCAGCCAGCGCGCTTGGCGCGACGTCGGAGGCGGGCCAGGTCACTTCAAGGGGCACCACCATCTCGCCCGGCGCGAGGACCCGGCCAGTCATATTGTTCCAGGACCGGTCCTCGACACCCGCCGGCATCGAGGCAAACATGCCGTCCAGACTGTCCGCCGCCACGCCGTCGCGTGTCACCGAGACGCTTTCGACAAAGGCTGGCCCGACACCGTTATTGGCAACACGCAACCCCATGACGACGCGATCGCCTCCGGTCTGCGTGAAGGCGTCGACCTGGACAGCCGGCACCACGGCCCCATGCTGTTGCGCCCGCATCACCCGACCCTGGTCCCAGGCAACAAACAGCGCCGCAATACCGACGAGCATCGCGCCGATCCCGGTCAGGGTCTGGTGGTTATTTGTGAGCCAGCGCCACATGAGGCCTAGCTCAGCCCCGTCGCCAGATTGGCCTGCAAGAGCGGCGAGAAGCCGTAATGCGCCAGCCAGCGGACATCGGAATTGAAGAAGTCACGCAGGTCCGGGGCGCCGTATTTCAGCATGGCGAGACGGTCGACGCCCATGCCGAAGGCAAAGCCCTGGTATTCGTCCGGATCGAGACCGCAATTGCGGATGACGTTCGGGTGGACCATGCCGCAGCCGAGGATTTCCATCCACTTGTCGCCCGAGCCGACCTTCACCGCATCGCCGACCCGCTCATAGCGCACATCCATCTCGGCGCTCGGCTCGGTGAAGGGGAAATGGTGCGGGCGGAATTGCGCCTCGACCTGGTCGGTCTCGAAGAAGGCGGCGATGAAATCCATCAGCGTGCCCTTGAGGTGACCCATATGGGTTTCCTTGTCGATCACCAGGCCCTCGACCTGGTGGAACATGGGCGTGTGGGTCTGGTCCCAGTCGCAGCGATAGACGCGGCCCGGCGCGATGATGCGGATCGGCGTCTTGCCTTCAAGCATGGTGCGGATCTGGACCGGCGAGGTGTGCGTGCGCAGGACCTTGCGCATCCCCTCGGCGTCCGGCTTCATGAAGAAGGTGTCCTGGGTGTCGCGGGCCGGGTGGCCTTCGGGGAAGTTCAGGGCGGTGAAATTGTGGAAGTCGGTTTCCACGTCCGGGCCCTCGGCGACGGCAAAGCCCATATCGGCGAAGATGACCGCCAGCTCTTCCATCACCTGGGTGATCGGGTGCAGCGAGCCTTTCGGCTCCGGGCGGACCGGAAGCGTCACATCAACCCACTCACTGGCCAGCGCGGCATTGAGCGCCACCGCTTCCAGATCGGCCTTGCGGGCCTCGAGCGCGTCATTGAGCCGGGTCTTGAGACCATTGAGCGCCGGGCCCATCACCTGACGCTCCTCCGGGCTCATCTTGCCGAGCTCGCGCATCATCAGAGAGACTGCGCCCTTCTTGCCCAGCGCCGAGACGCGCACCGCGTCCAGCCCGGCCTCGTCGGTCGCGGCTTCGATCTGGCTGTGGACATCGGCTTCGAGCGTGTCGAGATTGGAAATGTCGGTCATGTCATGTCGTCCCATACGGTCGGGAAGGATTTAGCGGCTGGGCTTTGGGCTGTCGACCGGGAGTGACGGTCAGGCGGGAAAGCCCCTCACCCGACACGATTGGCCACCCTTTCCCGCAGGGGGGATGAGGGGGTGGCCGACGCAAAGGAAAAGGCCCGCCAGCTTCACGCTGACGGGCCTTTTCGAAACTCGGTGTTCCGGGGTTTAGCCCAGAGCCGCGCGCGCCTGGTCGACCAGGGCCTTGAAGGCGTCCGGCTCGTGCATGGCGATATCGGCGAGAACCTTGCGGTCGACTTCGATACCGGCCTTGGAGAGGCCGTTCATGAAGACCGAATAATTCATGTCATACTGGCGGGCGCCGGCATTGATGCGCTGGATCCACAGGGCGCGGAAATTACGCTTCTTGGCGCGACGGTCGCGATAGGCGTACTGGCCGGCCTTTTCCACGGCCTGGACGGCAACGCGGAAGGTATTCTTGCGGCGGCCGTAATAGCCCTTGGCTTTCTTGATGACGGCTTTGTGGCGTTTAGCGGTCGCCGGTCCGGACGTAACTCGAGACATATCTAAGTGCTCCTACTCGGTGCCAGCGGCCTAAAGGCCGTTCGGGAGGTATTTTTTCACGATCCGGGCATCCTGAGCAGACAGGACGACTTGACCGCGCTTGTTGCGGATCTGCTTGGGAGTCCGCTTGATCATACCGTGGCGCTTGCCAGTCTGACCGGCCTTCACCTTACCCGTGGCAGTGAGCTTGAAGCGCTTTTTCGCGCCGCTCTTCGTCTTCATCTTCGACATTTTCATCTCCTTTGCAGGATGGTCCGAAGACCGTCCGGTGGATGGTTCAGCCAGCGGGCATGTCGAATGTGGCCCGGTTGGCAGGTGTTGGAAGCGGGGGTTTATACGCACAATGGGCCTGATTGCAAGCGCCCATGGGAGTCGCGGGACCGTCAGGCGTCAGTGCGCGTGGTCGTCACACAGGCCGCAATCACGCTCATGGACATGGCCCGCCCGCGCCCGGCTCCGCCAATTGGCGAAATGGGCCCCGGCCAGCACGGTGACACCGCTCAGGGTGAGGACGGTCTCGATCGGTTGCGGGAACACATGCGAAGCGCCCAGCGCCATGACAGCAAGGCCTGCCAGACCAATCGCGAAGATCGGCCAGCCGGCGCCGGTCGAGCGCACACTCCAGCCGAGGCCGATCAGGGAGACCGGGGCTGCGAGCGCCAGCAGGATCAGGTGCCAGTCATGGCTCAGACCGAACAGCTCACCGGCTTCCGGCGCCAGCATCGGCGTCGCTGCGGCCGCGGCCGGCAGAAACAGGCAATGCGCGATGCACAGGGCCGAGAGGCCAACGCCGGTGGCGTCGAGCTTGCCGTGATGATTAGCGATATGACGGTTGAGAGGCATGGGGTGTCCGGCTGCAATGTGAGGATGATATAGTATAACATCGCGACATTGCAAAGCGCTGAACTGTGCGGCCCGATAAATAATCCACCTGCCGGGCCCGGAGTCTGCCCTGCGCCCCATCCGGTCGGCACATATCCCGCCAATCAGGCCTTGAACAGGAAAGGGCGACCCGGTGGGGCCGCCCTCGCCTGATCCCCGCGCGCTGCGCGGCTTATTCGTGGAAACCGAGTTCGGAGATCGCAAGCACCGCGTCTGCCGCCGGGCCATCGGAATAGGTCCCGACCCAGATGTCGTAAACACCGGCTTGCGGATCCGGGAAGTGAACACCCGGGTTCAGATTGCCGGCGCTGTCATCATTGCAGTACCAGCTTCCGTCGGGGCCATTGATCACCAGGGTCGTGTCCCGCTCGGAGACCGCCGAGATGTAAAGGTCCAGACCGCCTGGCTCGAAGGTCAGCTCGACGTCCGGCGACACGGTCACAAAACCGCGGCAGGACTGGTCAGCCGCCGATTCAGCCTCGATATCCCCGCCGGCCATCAGATCAATCAGGTAGGGATCGGGAACAAAGCCGCCCTCAAGGGTCAGGGTCTCGTAATTCGCCGGCAGCGAGAAATCGAGCGGGGTTTCCGGCAGGAAGCCGCCGCCAAAGCCGAGCTCGGAGATGTGCAGGGTGGCGGGTCCGGCGTCATACTCGCCATAGGTCCCGACCCAGATATCATAGCGACCCGACATCGGATCATCGAACACGATGCCCGGGTTGAGCTCGCCGGCGCTGTCATCGTCACAGATCCAGCTGCCATCCGGCGCGTTGACGATCAGGGTCGCATCACTCTCCGAGGTGGCGGAGAGATAGAGGTCAAAACCGCCGGCCTCGTAAGTCAGGTCGAAATCCGGGGCGCTGTCGGCAAAGCCCCGGCACATCTCGCCGACCGCCTCATAGACATCGGTATCGCCACCCGCCATCACATCGACATTGTACGGGTCCGGCACGAAACCGGCGTCGAGGCTCACGGAACCGGATTGCGAGGGCAGGGAGTAGTCGAGCACGGCCGGCTCATCGACATTACCGAGGAAGCCCAGCTCGGAGACGTAGAGCGTCGCCGGCACATAGGCTGCCGAGGAATACCGCGCCGTCCAGACCGCGTAACGACCCGGCAGGGGATCATCAATCTGGACACCCGGATTCAGGTTCTCGGCGCTGTCATCATCGCAATGCCAGCCGCCATCCGGCCCCTGGACGGCAAGGGTGGTGTCGGTCTCGGACTGCATCGAAACGTAGAGATCAAAGGTCTCGCTGCCGGCATAGTCGATCCACAGATCGGGCGCCCGGTCGGCCTGACCCCAGCACATGCCGTCGCCGAGCCGGCTCAGATCGGACTCGCCACCGGCCTCAACCGCGATCGTCCGCGGGTCGTCGGCAAAGCCCTCGCGCAGGCTCAACGTGCCGTATTGCGGCGCCAGATTGGCCGACGGGGCTTGCGAGTACGGATTGTCGTCCTCGAAGCCAAGCTCCGAGATGTGCAGCATGGCCGGCTCATAGCCACCACCGGAGCCATAGGTTCCGACCCAGATATTGTAGAGCCCGCTCTGCGGCTGATCGAACATGATACCGGCGTTGAGACCGCTGCCGGCGCCATCATCATCGCAATGCCAGTTGCCATCCGGCGTATTGACCAGCAGCACCGTGTCCACGTCGGACGCAGCCGACAGGTAGAGGTCATAGTCGCCGGCCGCATAGTTGAGATTGTAGGACGGCTGATAGCTGACGAAACCGGGACACCAGTCCGAGACTTCGCCGGCCGGCATCGCACCGCCGGCGCGCAGGCCGATCGAAACCGGGTCCGGAACGAAGCCGGCTTCCAGTGAGCCCGAGCCATAGGCGGGCGCCGCGGAAATGTCCTGCATGGCGTTGGCCGGAGCGGCCATCAGCATGGCCGCGACGGCGGCCCCTGTCATCAATTGCAACTTCATCATGTCTCTCCCCCAGGATTGAAGTGTCACTCGCTGTAAAGTTCAGAAATCGAAAGCCGGGCGGTCGCCGGGCCCGGCCCGACCTCGCGTCCGACCCAGATATGGTAATTGCCCGAGCCGGGCTCGCCAAAGCGGATCGACGGGTTCAGCCCGCTGCCGCTGTCGTCGTCGCAATACCAGGCCCCATCCGGCGCGCGGACGACCAGCGTGGTGTCCTCATCGGACCGGGCCGAGAGGATGAGCGGGAACGCGCCGGCATTGTAATAGAGATCGACATCGGGTTGTTCACCGCTGACATAGCCGTGGCAGTCCGGCGCAATCTGCGCCGCGGCATCGACCCGGGCCTCGATCTGCAAGGCGATGGCTGTGGGATCCGGCGTAAAACCGGCCGACAGGTAGATGCTGTTGCCAGCGTCGTCGGCCCCCGCAGATGTCATGCCGGGCGCGACCATCAAGGTCAGCGCGAGGACTGCGGGAAGGGCCAGTAGCCAGGGCCGGTTCATCATGTCTCCTGTCCGGTTCACGTCCTGTTGCGTATCCGGATACGCGGTATTTGATCATGCTTTGTATCGGAGTTCATCAGAAATCCCGGCGGCTGAATACCACCTGAATGGATGAGACGCGTTTCCGGCACACTCGCGGCCGGAATGGGGCACAGCCCTCTCGGCCTGCTGCGCAGCCAGTTGAATTGCCCGGCGAAAGCGGGCTACACGGCGCTCTTGCCGCGCCCGGCGGCCAGACCGGAGACTTGCCTCGTGCTGACGCCCTCCCTGTCGATTTTCGCCAACCAGGCCTACCGAAATTACTGGATCATGCGGCAATTGCTGTCCGCCGCCCGGCAGATGCAAGCCGTTGCCATTGGCTGGCAGGTCTATGACGTGGCGCGCGAGACGCGTTCGGTCGAGGAGTCGGCCCTGTTGCTCGGCTTTGTGGGGCTGGCGATGTTCGCGCCGGTTTTCTTTCTGTCGCTGCTGGGCGGACAGGCGGCCGACCGGCTCGACCGCAAATTCATCCTGATCTCCACCAACCTGCTGCGGGTCGCCTGCGCCGGTGCCCTCGCCATCAGCCCGTTCATGGATGGCCCGACGCAGCTGACCATCATCTTCTCGTCCGCGATCCTGCTTGGCGTAACCCATGCCTTTTCACCTGCGGCCTCGAGCGCCCTGATGGCCCGGATCGTGCCGCGCGACGACATGCGCCAGGCCATCGCCTGGAATTCGCTCGGCTTCCAGGCCGCCGCGATCGGCGGCCCGGCCATCGGCGGGCTACTGTATATTTTCGGTGCCACGACGGTCTATCTGGTCAGCGCTGTGATGCTGATCGCCGCGACCATCGCGATCGCCACTGCACGAACCCCGAAGCACGAGAAACTGGCGGGTCAGCGGGGCCTGTCCATGGTGATCGAGGGCCTGCGCTATGTCCGCGACAACAAGGTCGTGCTCGGCGCGATCTCGCTCGACCTCGTGGTTGTCCTGTTTGGTGGCGTGACAGCGCTACTCCCGGTCTTTGCCCGCGATGTGCTGCACACCGACACGATCGGCCTCGGCCTGTTGCGGACCGCACCGGCGATCGGTGCGGCGATCATCGCCCTGCTGCTGGCGACCCGCCCGCTGACCCGGCGCATCGGCGCCTGGATGCTGGGCGCGATCGCGGTCTACGGCGTTGCGATGATCGGCTTTGCCCTGTCGACGGTGCTGATCCTGTCGATGGTCGCGCTCGCCGTGACCGGCGCCGCCGACATGATCTCGGTCTTCATCCGCCAGTCGATCATCCAGCTCGCCACCCCGGTCGGCATGCGCGGACGGGTCTCGGCGGTGGAATTCGTCTTCATCTCGGCGTCCAACGAGCTGGGTGAATTCGAGTCCGGGGTCGCGGCCCGCTTCATGGGGCCGATCGGCGCCGTCCTGCTGGGCGGCGGCATGGCACTGGTCACGGCCGCAGCCTGGTTCCGCCTCTTCCCCCAACTGGCCCAGACCGACGAGCTCGACCAGGTCGAGGAAGAGCCGGCCAGGCCCGGCGTCCAGGGCTGACCCCTCAGCGCCGACAACCGAAACCCCGGCTTCCACCAGAACGAACAGCCCAAACAAAAAGCGGCGCCCCGAGGGGCGCCGCTCTGTTGTGTGCACGTGTGATGTCAGCCTAGCGCGGCGCCATCACCATGACCATCAGGCGACCTTCGAGCTTGGGCTCGAATTCGACCTTGGCCACTTCACCGAAGTCGGCCTTGACGCGGTTCATGATGTCCATGCCACGATCCTGGTGAGCCATTTCACGGCCCCGGAATCGCAGGGTCACCTTGACCTTGTCGCCGGCTTCGAAAAAGCGGTGCATGGCTTTGGTTTTCACCTGGTAGTCATGCACATCGATGTTCGGACGCATCTTGATCTCCTTGATCTCGACGGTCTTCTGCTTCTTCTTGGCCTCGGCCTTCTTCTTCTGATCCTGATACTTCAGCTTGCCATAATCGACGATTTTGCAAACAGGCGGATCGGCATTCGGCGACACTTCAACGAGGTCGAGCCCGACTTCCTCGGCCGCCTCAATGGCAGCCTCAGTCGGCATAATGCCTTGCTTTTCACCGGATTCGTCGATCAGGAGCACCCGCGGTACGCGGATATCCCGGTTAATGCGCGGGCCCTCTTTTTTGGGCGGTTGCGCGGCGTGTGGTCTACGGGCTATGGCCTCTTCTCCCTTGTGGCCCCAAAGCTGAACCTAACTAATCCTCCCGGGAGGGCGCTGGATCAAGCCCAAAACGGGCAAATTGCGCCTCAGGTCCACCGGGAGGCGCGCACTATGGTGAAATGATCACAATTGGCAAGCTTGCAGAGCGGTTCACGCGGCAGCCGGCGCGTCTGCAAAACCACCGGCAAAGCGCATCGCGGCGATCGCCTCATCCGATGTCACCTGGGCCAGCGTGGTCGCGTGCATGAGAATGACCGGCGACGGACCACGCGGGGCGATCAGGGCCGGGTCCTCGACATTGCCGTAAAGCGCCAGAGCCGGAGCTCCGGACGCCGTCAGCAGGTGCAGCAAGGGGGTGTCCTCGGAGAAGACAAACCGGGTGCGGCGGGCAAGGCCGGCCAGCTGCGCCAGCTTCGCCTTGCCGGTAATATCGCGGGCGCCCGGCACGACCTGCGAGACATGGCGACCGACATCGCGCGTGTCCGGTCCGCCAATCAGCGCCGGTGTGATCCCGAGCTGCAGGAGTTCATGCGCGAGGGCCGCCCATTTTTCCTTCGGCCACCGGAGGGCCGGCTTCACGCTGTCGCCGGCCGGCGCGAGCAGCGCGAACGGGCCGTTGAGACCGAAATATTCCGGGTCCAGCATGCGGGACTGCTTGGCCAGGTAATCGACCCAGCTGGCATCAGGCGCCGGAGCACCACCAAGCGGAAAGAAACTCGGACCCGAGCCGAGAAGCCCGTTGAGCTCACCGGCGACGGCGTCGACCGGGTGCTGGGTGTCGCCATTGCGCGGCGCCACCTCATGCCATTTGGTCCGGGAAAAGCGGAAAATGCCCTTGATCTTGCGGCTGTCCGAACTGCCGACGAGATCAAAGATCCGGGTCGGCTTGGCCAGTTTCAGGCGCTTGTCGCGCAAGCCGGACATCGGCCGCGTATCCGGGACGGCATCGATCTCGATGGCGTTGAACCACGGGCAATGCTTCAGAAAGCTCTCGTAATCCGGTGTCGTGAGCAGGATGATGCGATCCCGCCGATAGGCGTCACGAATGGCCTTCGCAGCCGCCAGCATGCGCACGGTCGCGGTCAGGTCGCCCCAGTGGAGGATATAGGTGATGTCGCGCTGAGGCTCGGTCATGGCGATGAGTTTAGAACCTCATGATAGACCCGCAAAGTCGAAGCTTGCAGAGAGCGGGTAGAAAAATGCGCCGCAACATGATCGCGCGCCGCCTGGGTCATGCGGTCATGCAGGTTTCGGTCCAGACCGAGCGCGGTGGTGATCGCGGCCGCCAGCGCCTGTGAATCACCGGGCGCGACCCGCCAGCCGGTTTCACCCTCGATCACGACTTCACGGGCGCCGCCATGATCGGCCGCGATGACCAGCCGCCCCATGGCGCCGGCTTCGGCAGCCGTCCGACCGAAGGCTTCCGGTTCGACCGACGGGGTCAGAACCAGGTCACAGAAGGCCAGGGCCGCCGGCATATCACTGCAATGCCCGACCCGATGCACGCGTTCCGCGACCCCGAGCGACCCGGCCAGGGCCTCGAGTTCAGCGATATAGGTCTCGCGCCCCTGGGCGTCGCCGACCAGCAGAAGATGCGGGGCCGGATCCATCCCGTTGAGGCTGGCGAGGGCCCGAATGGCCTCGCGCTGGCCTTTCCAGCCGGTCAGCCGTCCCGGCAACAGGAGCAGCGGCGCGCCGGCCAGATCATCGACGCCCCAGCTGCGGGCCAGATCGGCGACCCGCCCGGAGGCGACCACCGCCGGATCAAAGCGCTCCAGATCAACACCGCGCGGGATAACGGCCAGACGGGCTTCATCCACACCGTGCTCGGCACGGACATGCTCACCGATGAACTGCGAATTCGCGATTACCCGCTCGCCGAGCGCCATCACCGAATTATACCGGCGCTTCAGGGCGGAGCGGGCATTATAGGTGCCGTGATAGGTGGTGACGAAATGCGCGTCGGTCCGGTCGCAGGCCCATTTCGCGCTCCAGGCCGGCGCCCGTGAGCGGGCATGGACGATCTGGACGCCTTCGCGCTCGATGATCCCGATCAGGGCACGCATGTTGGACCACAGGGTCAGCGGGTTTTTGCTGGCGACGGGCAGGCGCAGCAACTCACCGCCCAGCGCGGCGAGCTCGTCCTCGAGACGTCCGCCCTGGCTCGCGACCAGAGCGCGCCCACCGTCTGCGATGACCGCCTCGGCAACTTCCAGCGTCGTCCGCTCGGCACCGCCGGCTTCGAGTTCGGGGATCACCTGGAGAACGATCATGAAGGCGCTGGCATCCTTGAAAGACACGGGGCACGACGCCGCCGGGCCGGGAGATGAGGTGTGCAACTTCTTTCATAGCTTGCGGTGGAAAACAAACCCGGTTTGAGGTGTCTTGCGGGCTATCCTCACCCGGTGCTCCTGCCGTATCTGGTTGGGAAATGCCGTTTCGGGGGAAGGGCATTGACGCTTCGCCGCGCCGGCCGGAAGGCCCGGCCTGTCCTGATGGAGTTCCCTGATGCGCCTGCCACACGCCCTGCCCCCGCTTGCCCTCACAATGGCCTTGCTGTCCCTGGCTCCGGCTGCCCACGCCCAGAATGACGCGGCCTATCGCGAACGGGTCCGCTTCGATACCTGCCTTGGCCAGATCCAGATCGATCCGACAGATGCGGTCGAGCGCGCCCAGACCTGGCGGGTCGAGGGCGGTGGCTGGCCGGCCGAGGTGTGTGAGGCCAGGGCATTGATCGCACTCGGTGAGGTCAGGATCGGTGCCGATATCCTGGTCAATCTCGCTGACGGACAAGCGGTCGGCATGGTCGAGCCGGAACGCGCGGAACTGCTCACCCTCGCCGGTGATGCGCGCTTTGCGGCGGGGCTGACGGACGCCGCCGAAGCCGCTTATGACGCCGCCCTCGCTCTACAGCCGGACGCGGTCCCGACCCGGCTCGCGCGCGCGAAATTGCGCGCCGAGGGCGAAAACTGGACGGGGCTTCGCGAGGACGCCGAGGCGCTGATCGAGGCCGCGCCCTATCTCGCCGCCGGCTGGCGCTATCGCGGGCAGGTCCATTTGATGAGTGGCGAGCTGGATCTGGCCTGGCAGGACATGACACGGGCCCGCGCTGAGGAGCCCGACGACATCGCCTCACTCCTGTTGCGCGGCGCCATCCTGGAAGCCCGCCGGACCGACGCGGCCTCCGAACAGTGACCGGTCGGCGGCAAGCCCGAAATCAATGCAGGACCGACCCGTCGGCTAGCTGACTGCCCGGAGGGAGGTCTGCGAGCTGGCCGCCCCGGCCTCACCCTCGAGCGAGACCCGGTTCCGGCCGCTATCCTTGGCGTGATAGAGCGCGGCATCGGCGGCCTGCAGCAGGGCATCCGGCGAGACAATCAGGTCACTATTGGCGAGGCTGGCAACGCCGAGACTGGCTGTGACCGGGACCGGGTCGCCGGCCTCGGTGGCAATCGTCATGGCTTCGACGGCGGCCCGGATGCGTTCGCCGGCCAGCGCGGCTGAATGCAAGCCGGCGCCGGGCAGGATGACGCAGAACTCCTCGCCACCCAACCGGCCGAGCATGTCGCCATCGCGCAGACAGCCCTGGATGGCGCGCACGGTTTCGACCAGGACCCGGTCACCGGCGCCATGTCCATGGGCGTCATTGATCAGCTTGAAATGATCGAGATCGACCATGATCACCGACAACGGAATCTCGTCGCGGCCGGCATTCTGAGTCTGGATATCGAGATACTGCATGAAGGCGCGCCGGTTGGCGGCGCCGGTGAGCGCATCGGTCTCGGCCAGGCGACGGAACTGGTTCTGCATCCGCACCAGGCGGCTGGCGGCGCGCAGCCGGGCCCGCAACTCGGTCATGTTCACCGGCTTGCGGATAAAGTCGTCAGCTCCGGCGTCGAGCGATTCCTCGAGGCGGCGGTCCTCTCCGGACGCCGTCACGACAATCGTGTAGACGGACTCGGTTTCGCAATTCGATTTCAGCGACCAGCAGGCCTCCAACCCCGACATGGTGCCGACCTCGATACCGGTCACGAAGATATCGACCGGCATCAGCCGGAGTATTTTCAGGGCCTCTTCGGCGCATTTTGCGGTCTGCACGCTGTAGCCGGCCTGCCGGACAGCTTCGGACAGGATTCGGAGCTGGACCGAGCTGCTTTCGCAGATCAGGACCGAAATGGCCTCAGACGACATGTCGGACTGGAAATCTGCCGCATTCATCCGGTTCGGCCTTTCTTGAATTCTGCCATGACCGCGCCCCCCGACACCTTGCCATTGTTTCTCACAAGTCCACTTGCGTAGATAATAAAATACAACAATCTCTCAAGACGAGACGGCCGGGCTGTCATTGCCGGCGATTGAACACCCGCCACTCGGCCAACACATCCGCATCGACCTCTTTTTCGATGCGCCCGTACGCGACCGCGCTGGCCCGCTCCGGCGCCAGCTGCCCCAGCGCCCAGACCGCCATGGCGCGCACAGGCGCAGCGTCATCATCCAGCGCCCTCTCGGTAACCGGGACGAGATCAGGATCCCCGGAATTTCCGATCGCGATCATCACATTCCGGACGAAACGGTCGCGTCCGATCCGCTTGACCGGTGAGGCGGTGAAGACCTGGCGGAAGGCGGCGTCATCGAGCGCGGCCAGCTCGGCCAGCAGCGGGCCCTTGAGCTCGGGCCGTGGATGGAAGGCGGCCTCGGCGCTGGTCTGCGCGAACTTGTTCCACGGGCAGACGGCGAGGCAGTCGTCACAGCCATAGATGCGGTTGCCCATCGGCTTGCGAAATTCGACCGGAATGACGCCCTTGTGCTCGATGGTCAGGTAGGAAATGCAGCGCCGCGCATCGAGCCGGTAGGGCGTCGGAAAAGCGTCGGTCGGGCAGATATCGAGACAGGCCGTGCACGAGCCGCATGTGTCGCGCTCGGGCTGATCCGGCTCCAGCTCGGCCTCGGTCAGCATCACACCGAGAAACAGCCAGGAGCCGAACTCGCGGCTCACAAGATTGGTGTGTTTACCCTGCCAGCCCAGGCCCGCCTTTTCGGCCAGCGGCTTTTCCATCAGCGGGGCGGTATCCACGAAAACCTTGACCTGCTTGCCGGTTTTCTCCGCAAAGGCGCGGGCGAGATGCTTGAGGCGCTTCTTGAGAAGGTCGTGATAATCGGCGTTTTGCGCATAGACGCTAACCACGCCTTCCGAGCGACGCTCGAGCAGGGGCAGCGGATCCTGCTCCGGCCCGTAATTGAGCCCGACGACCACCGCCGACTTCGCCTCCGGCCACATGGCGGTCGGATGCTGCCGACGTTCCAGCGTGTCCGCCATCCACCCCATCGAGCCGTGATGCCCGTCCGCGACAAACTCCGCCAGACGCTCACCCGCCGCCCACGTCTCGTCCGCCCGGCAGATGCGGACGGTGGAGAAGCCGAGCTCGAGGGCGAGGGATTTGACGGCTGGAGTATCCATGGGGTCGGGTTCTGTTGGTGTGCGGTAGGGGAGGATACGCGTTAGATCAAGGGAAGAAACATCCCTTCGTACGCCCGCCCATCCGTAGCCCGTGCCGGATTTGCAAGGCAAGGTGCCAACGATCCCGCATATGTGCTAATGTGGGTTTGTATAATTGATGGAGCTTGTCACATGGGTCGCCTGACCATCGACATATCGGACCAGCAGCACAAAAGCCTGAAAGCGCTGGCCGCCATGCAGGGCAAGACAATCAAGCAATACGCACTCGAACGCCTGTTTCCCGGCGACATGGATGCCGAGCAAGCGTGGCAGGCGCTGAAAACCCTGCTGGAAACGCGGATTGACGAAGCCCAGGCCGGGAAGGTGTCCGCCAGTAGCGTCGGCAAGATTGTCGATGAAGAACTGACCGCAGGCCGCCGCGCTTGAGCCGACCCGACTATGTCCTGACGCAAGCGGCGGAAGCCGACCTGCGCGTGATCATCCGCTACACACGCAAGCAATGGGGCGACGCGCAGGTGCGCCGCTACATGGCCCGCCTGGAAAACGGCATTGTTCGCCTCGCGACCGGCCAAGGGAGTTTCAAGGACATGAGCGCGCTCTATCCGGCGCTGCGCATGGCACGTTGCGAGCATCACTACGTTTTCTGCCTGCCGCAGGAGAATGCACCGGCGCTGGTCCTGGCCATCTTCCATGAACGCATGGACTTGATGACGCGCCTGGCCGACAGGCTGAACGGGTGACCGTCCGGCGGCAGGATCGGTACACGTCAGGGACCGTTGTTGCGCACAGTCGAGACATCGAGCTTGAGGGAGAGGGGTTTGGGGTCGCCGGCGTCAGTTGGGGAACATTTGCTGGGCAAGCGCGACTCGTCTTTGCTGGTTGTCGGCACGTCGTTGCTCGATGGCCGCGATGGCGCCAAACTGGGCCAGCACATCTGCCGATACGCCTTCGCTTTCGATCCTGCGACCGATTTCCAATAACGCTGCGCTCAGTTCGGCTTCCAGCGTGAACGCCGCCTCCAGAAGAGTATTGGTTTGTTCGAGCAGGGGAAGAAGCTGATGACCTCTCTCAGTCGATGGCGGCGATCGCTGAATGTTGCGCTCTCGTTCACTTAACGCCCGCCGCCCCTGTGATGCCTGATCCCGCACAGCCCGATGTCGCTCTCGCAACCTTCGAACAGGGTCTTCGACCGTAAAGTCAGATGGTTGAGCGCCCCATTCCGTTCGTATCATCTCAAGAACCAGGATCATCGATGCCATGTTGGCATTGATTGATTCGATTATTGCTGCTTCAGGTTCACCGTCAGCGGTGAGTCTCCCTGCAGACAAGTTCTGCCTGATCTGGCCAACATACACTTGTTGAAACACAGCATATTGCGCGGCAGCCACACTCGACCAATCCACAACTTGTCCCGCGAGCGTTTCCGAAGACGCATGGTATTGCGCTTCAACAAAAGACCGCACGCGCGGGATCAAGTCTGCAACGGCGTCCCGCTGCGCCGAGACACCATCGGAATGGCGATCAAGCGCAAGCTCAGGGCCCTCACTCAGCACCACAAGCCGGGCCTCGAGAGCGTCAAGGTGAGCTTCGCCAATCACCCAATCTTTGCCGTGCGGTGAGCTCATCAATCTGATCGCTTGCATAAAGCGACAGGGCTTCATCCACTCCTGTCGTGTCCAGCACGCTCAAAGCGCTATCTGACAAGCGCGACATTTCGGCAGACCAGGCCACGTATGAGCCAATGCGCTCAGCACGCGATTGACCGAATGATGGCGAGATCGCGGCTCCAAGAAACACCATCAAAAGGGCGTAGCGACAAACAGTTTTCAACATCAAAAATCCAGATCCGCATAATGCGCCGCGGCCGGCACGCCCGGCAGTTTGTCGGCCAGCAAACCCCGGAAGGCCGGGCGGCACTTCACGCGGGAATACCATTGCTTGACCGGCTCGAACTCGTCCCAGGGCACATCGCCAAGATAATCGGCGCACGACAGGTGGGCCGCCGCCGCGATGTCGGCGAGGGTGTAGCGTGGCCCGGCCAGACCGTCGCGGGCCTCCAGAAGCCAGGCCATGTGATCGAGATGCCAGCGCAAGTGCTCGCGGCCGGCGCGCAGCGCTGCCGGGTCCGGTGAGCCCAGTGCCTGGGCCCGTTTCTCGAGCTTTTCGTGGAGCAGGTAGGCGTTGACCTCGCCGTCATACTTGCGGTCGAACCAGTCGACGAGGCGGCGCGCCTCGGCCCGCTCGGCCGGGCCGCCCGGCAGGAGGCAGGGGCTCGGGGTTGTCTCTTCTAGATATTCCAGGATGGCGCGGCTCTCGACGATCACGCGCCGGCCACCGCCGCTTTCGTCAACCAGCACCGGGGTCGTGCCGGCCGGGTTCAGGGACAGAAGATCATCGGGACGCTCCCACGGCACTTCCAGTTGCAGGTCGTGACGCAGGGATTTCTCCTCGAGCACGAGGCGAACCTGCCGGGAAAAGGGGTCGAGGGGCCAGAAGTGGAGCGTTCGCATGGCGTCAGGCTAACCCGCTTCCCCTGTAAAGCTAAGCCTGCTTGGACGTGGTTTCTGCATTGAAGAAATCACCGCCATGCGGCTCGGCCTCACCATGGGGGTCGGCATGGATGAGAATATCAGCCGCCGGATAGGCTTTCAGCAGCCGCCGCTCGCACTCGACCAGGATGGCGTGCGCCTCTGACAGGGTCAGGTCCGGGTCCAGCGCCATGTGGAACTGGATATGGACGAGCGGGCCGGAGGCCCGGGTGCGCAGCTGGTGGACATCGATGATGCGCGGATCATCACCGGCCAGGGCGCGGATGTGCTCGCGGGCCTCGTCCGGCAATTCGCGATCCATCAACTGGTCAGCGGCCGAGCGGGCGACACCCCAGGCCGTCCAGAACAGCCAGAGCGAGACGGCCAGCGCCGCGACCGCGTCGAGCCAGAGCACCCCGCCGACCGTGGCGCCGAGGATACCGATGATGACCACGACATTGGCACCCAGATCGGAGAAATAGTGCGCGCGGTCGCCCTCGACGGCGACCGATCCGGTCTCCTTGACGGCCCGCGTCTGGACCACCAGCAGGCCCATCGTCATGATGATCGACAGGACCATCACCCCCAGCGCCCAGCCGCCGGCCCGCACCTCGACCGGGTTGAGCAGATGGTCGATGCCTTCGCGCAGCAGCAGGGCCGCCGACATCGCCACGAAGATCGCCTGCAGGACGCCGGCGAAGGCTTCCGCCTTGCCATGCCCGAAGCGGTGTTCTTCATCGGCCGGCTCGGCGGCGTAGCGGACCGACATGTAGACCGCCAGCGAGGCCGTCAGGTCGAGCAGGCTGTCAGCCATCGAGGCGAGCAGGGCGACCGAGCCGGACATCCACCAGACAACCGCCTTGGTCAGGGTCAGCACAAGCGCGACGGCCACCGAGGCCGCTGTGGCCTGGCCGGTATGGGTCAGCGCGTCCTTCGGGCTGAGGCGACCGGGGCCACCCGGCGCTGCGGCGAAATCATGGGGCATGCGTCGATCCTTTGATGCCGGTTTTGATCCGCAACGCCGCGCCCGTCAATCAAAGCGAGGCGGTATCACCTGTTGAAGCGCTGCCAGCCGGCTGGCCAAGCAGCGCCGATTGTTCAAAGATCGACCGGCTTGTTTGCGGCAGGATGACCCATGAGCCTTTTCTATCTCGTAATTCTCGCGCTCGTGCAGGGCATCACCGAGTTTCTTCCGATCTCGTCCTCGGCGCATCTCATCCTGGCCCCGCAGGTCCTCGGCCAAGCCGACCAGGGTCCGCTGATTGATGTCATGGCCCATGCCGGCTCGCTGCTGGCGGTGCTGGTCTATTTTCGCAGCGATATCGGATCGGTGGTGCTCGGCAAGCTGGCCCTGCTGCAGGGCCGGATCACGCCGGGCGGTCGGATCGCGCTGCTGGTCGGTGCCTCCCTGCCCCCGATCATCCTTGTCGCCGGAGCGCTCGTTGTCTTCGAACTCGTTGACGCCCTGCGCTCGCCGCTGGTGATCGCGATCGCGACCCTGGTCTTCGCAGCACCGCTCTGGCTGGCGGACCGGTATGGCCGCCAGGTCGAGACGCTGGAAACGATGAGCTTCAAGCAGGCGGCCCTGATCGGTGTGGCGCAACTCTTTGCCCTGATCCCCGGCGCCTCGCGCTCCGGCGTGACCATGACGGCGGCGCGGGCACTGGGCCTGACGCGCAGCGAAAGCGCGCGCTTTTCCATGCTGATGGCGATCCCGGTGATCGGCGCCTTTGGCCTGGTCTCGCTGATCGAACTCATCCGCGCCGGAGAGGCCGCCGGCGGAGCCAGCCTTGGTGACGGTCTGATCGTGGCCGGGCTGTCCTTTGTCACCGCCTGGGCGGCGATCGCCGTGCTGATGAAACTGGTCGACCGGATCGGCTTCCTGCCCTTCGCCCTCTACCGTGTCGCCCTCGGCCTCGCCTTGCTCGCCTTCGCTATTTAGGTTTTTCCCGAAATTTCTTGCCGGGCCCGCGCATCCAGTTTATTAGGTATCCAGCTAAATACAGGCGGACCCGACATGCGCGCCATTCTTCTTTTCATCCTGATCGCCTTCGGCTTCAGCTGGGCCGTTGCCTGGCAGATCCATACCACCGGCGGACTCGGCGCCCAGGGCCCGATCGGCAGCACCGGGCTGCTTGCCCTGATGATGATGGGCCCAGCCGCCGCGGCGGTCATTTGCACCCTCGCCTTTGATCGCGGCCGGCGCCTGCAGGCGCTCGGCCTGCGCGGGTTCAAGCCCGCCACGGTCACGGCGTGGACCCTCATCGCCTGGCTGATCCCGGTCGTGATCTGCACCCTCGCCATCGCAACGACCCTGGCCCTGTCCGGTCAGGCGCCCGGCGATCCGGGCTCCGTCCTCGCCGCCCAGGTTGCGGCCAGCGGCCAGGACCTGCCGATGGACGCCAGCATGCTGCTTGTCCTCCAGCTCGGCATCGGTCTTCCCGTCGGCATCGGCCTGAATACGCTGTTCCTGATGATCAGCGAGGAGCTCGGCTGGCGCGGCTGGTTACAGCCACGACTCGCCGGGCTGGGCTTCTGGCCGATGAGCCTAGCGATCGGGGTGCTCTGGGGCCTCTGGCACGGTCCGATCATCCTGATGGGCTTCAACTATCCCGGGCTCGGCTGGACCGGCGTCGCCGTCATGACCGTTTTCACCACATTGTGGACGCCCTATCACGCCCTCGCCCGCGAACGCGGCGGACTGGTCGCGGCGGCCGGCATGCACGGCTCGCTCAACGCGGTCGCCGGGGTTTCGCTGCTCTTCCTGTCGAACCCGGAATGGCCGTGGAACGGACCGCTCGGGATTGGCGGCCTGCTGGTCCTGGCGGCCGGACTTCCCGTCATCGCCTGGCTGCGCGGGCGGCCTGGGGCCGACCAAAACGAAAAACGGGCCGCGTGACACCGCGACCCGTTTGACCATTGCGCTGAAGGAGCCGGGTATCAGGCTTCGCGTTCGTGGAACTGGCCGTGATGACGATAGCGCTCGAGATAACTCGGCACGATTGCCTCGACGGTTTCACCGTGGATGCCCAGATCCGCGAGCGTCTTGGCGTCATCGGCGACGACATTGTCCGACTGCAGCTGGATCAGCTGGTCGCGGGTGATGATGACCGGCATCAGCGGCAGCGCACCAACCAGTTCGGACACGGTTGCGATCACCTTGCCGATCGCCCAGGGCAGAGGCAGCAGCAGGCGCTTGCGATCAATCGCCTCGAGGATCAGCCGCATCAGGGCTTCGTAGGTATAGACCCCGGGACCGCCGAGCTCATAGGTCTGGCCGCGGGCATCGTCGCGCTCGAAGGCGGCAAGGACAGCCTTGCCGACATCGCCGGCAAAGACCGGCTGGAAGCGGCTCTTGCCACCGCCAAACAGCGGCAGCGCCGGCACGAAGCGGGCCATGGCGGCGAAACGGTTGAAGAAGCTGTCTTCGGTGCCGAACACGATGGAGGGACGCAGGATGGTGGCCTCCGGCAAGGCAGCGAGGACCGACGCCTCGCCCTCGGCCTTACTGCGGGCATAGCGCGACAGGCTGGTCGCCGACGCGCCGATGGCGGAAACCTGCACCATGCGGCGGATACCCATGGCTGCCGCGGATTCAGCAATCGTCTTGGCGCCGAGCGCGTGAAGGCGGGAGAAGGTCTGGCGACCGCTCTCATTGAGAACCCCGACCAGATTGACCACGCCGGTCGCGCCCTCGAGCGCCCGCTCGACCGAGGCCGGCACCCGCAGATTGGCTTGCACCAGCTGGACCTGGCCGACCACGCCCATGACCCGCAGGTCCTGGGCCAGATGCGGCCGACGCGTCGCCACACGGACGCGATAGCCGGCCTTGGCCAGTGCCCGAACCACATGACGCCCGACAAAGCCGGACCCGCCGAACACGGTGATGATCTCGTCTCGCAGCATGGAATGCCCTCACGCAGATGGGATTTTGTCCGGATAGACCAAAAAACCGCGCGCCTGTCCATGCGGCATTGCGCTCGGCACTGAACTGCAGATCACAGCCCCGCGTGCAATCAAGCCGTTGACAGCGCCCCGACCCGGCTTTAGTTACCGCGCCTCGTTACCTGCCCAGGTGGCGGAATTGGTAGACGCGCTGGCTTCAGGTGCCAGTTCCCGCAAGGGAGTGGAAGTTCGAGTCTTCTCCTGGGCACCATTCTCACGCTTAAAGCGTTTGATGGAACAATGTCTTGGGGTTTCGCAATCGGTCTCTTGGTACACCATGAGGTACACAAGAGATGGCAAAGCCCACTCAAATCCCCTTTTTGACTGAACGCAACGGCACGCTGATTTTCCGGCGCCGTGTTCCGCTTCGCTTTCGCGATTGCGCTGGCCTTTATGAATGGAAGAAGGCGCTGGGGCGAGAGAGCGAAAGATCCCCCCGTATCCGGCTTGAACTTCGCCTGCTTACCGAAGCGACCGACGAGGCACTATCGAAGCTGGAACGCGGCCTGCCGGTCCGACCAGATCTTCTCGACGAGGCGCTCAAGGCGCTTTACCCCGCGCAGGCACAGTCGGCTATCCAGACATTGGATCACGCGGTCGCCGCGTATCTCTCCGTTCGAGGCTTACCGGAGCTTCGCAAGGCAGAAGCTGTCGCAGTAGAACAGTTCTGCGCCCTGTTCCCAAAGCGCCGTGTGTTCGACATCACCCGTTCGGATGTGAGGCGTTGGGTCGATCATCTGCGCACCACTCGGAGGCAGACCGGCCCGACGATCCGCAGACGGCTCGGCTCGATGCGCGCCATCTTCGCCGTGGCAGCGGAGGAGACCAACTACAATAGCGTTAATCCGTTCCGTTCTGTCCGAATTCCGGATGGGGCAGATGGCGGCGTGCGGCTGCCGTTTGAACGCGCTCACCTCGCCGCAATCGATGCATGGCTTAAAGGCCAGGCAGGTCAGCGTGCTACAGGCCGGATCATCCGGCTCATGAGACTGACTGGGGCTCGCCCCCTCGAAATCGGCGGGCTTGATGCGTCAGACCTCAATCTCGATGGCGACGTGCCCACGATATACATCCGCCCAAATTCGAGTCGCGGACTAAAGACTCGGAACTCTCAGCGCATTCTTCCTTTGGTCGGTGATGCACTTGTTGCTGCTCAGGAGCTGAAAGCCGCAGGTTCAATCGGTCCCTTGTTCCCAGCTAGTTGCCATCAGACTGGCGCGCTCTCGGCTAGGCTGAACAAGGCGCTTAGGTCGGCAGGCGTGCCTGCTTGTCGGGAATACACAGCTTATTCCTTCCGCCACACGATGGAGGAAACACTGCGATTTACCGATGCGCCGTTCGAAGTTCAGCAAGCGGTCCTTGGCCATGCACCAAAGACCATGACTGACCGCTATGGAGCGAAACGCGTGCCGCTGACACGCATCCATACGTCTCTTTTGGTCGCAGCAGCGCTCATCAGCACCCAAGACAAAACTAAATAATCAGATAAGCCTAAACTGAAGCAGAGTCAAAAAGAGTCAAAAAGAGTCAAAATGATTCATGGCTACTATTTGCGACGTTTTGATACCTATACGCACGCAACTGAATAAGCAGTGCGAAATGTATAGGAAATACAATGAAATCTCTTTTGACTGAATCCGAAGCTGCAAGCCAACTGAGCCTTTCGCTTAGAACGCTTCAGTCGCATCGCAAGCTCGGCAAAGGGCCAGAGTTCATCAAGAATGGACGGTCCTATTTCTACGACCCAGAAAAACTCCGCAGCTGGATCGAAGCCCAGAGCACCAGGGCAGCTACGTGGCGGTTCGCTACGCAGAACATTTCAATCCCGCAGTTTTTCGGCTTGGAGGTCGATGACGATCATCGCGGACCCTGGAGCTTGGAACTCAAGGGCTGCCTGGCGATTGAAATCCAAGAAGACGGTCAAGTCTGGATGGGTTTTGAAAGCGACGATTCTCAAACCTCATTGACCTTCGAGTGCTTTGGGTTCCGGGTTCAAGGCTCAAGCTTGTGGTCGACAGGTGACGTGACAATCGCTCAGGTCGGAGGCGAAGATGACTCTGCTTCCTGATCACACACAGTTCAGTCCCTTGATGGTGGCTGGAGCTACCTATCTCAATCACGGCCCCGTTGTGCCCATCGAGCTGGGCGGCAAACGCCCCACAGCGGGCACGGCTTGGAAGGGGTCCGCCGCGCTTAGAAGCGCGGCGGACCTGCTCGCTTACCGAGGGGCACCGCTGAACGTCGCAATGCGCCTGGACCAGTTCATCGTGGTCGATGTCGACGGCGATGAAGGGCGACTGTCCCTTACAAGGCTCGAAGAGCAGATCGGAGCCCTGCCGCGTTCCGTCATTCAAATCAGCGGAAGTGGCGGACTTCATATCTTCTTTCGTCTCGACGCATCGAATGCGGCGCAACTCATGACAAAGCATCCGGACTTTCCGAAAATCGACTTCAAAGCAGGCCCTGGACACATTTTGGTGATGGCACCATCGCTCCATCCCAGCGGAAACAGGTATGAACTCCAGGGCTCACTCGCTGACGCACCGGCTGCTCCGGCGGCACTTCTTGAGCTTCTGAGCAAACGGCAACCAACCGCCTCAACAGCGGGAACGCTCTCAGCTGGCTGCGAAGGTGAACGTCACGTTCTGCTCGTGCAGCACGGTGTACGCCTTCTGAACCAAGGTTGGGATCAGAGATCGATCCGAGAAGCACTGTACCAATACACGACTACGTTCCGCGACCGCTGGACCGAAGAGGAAGAGCGAAGCGAGATCGAAGGGGTGATGTCCTGGCTCACTAATTTGGAGTGCGGGGACTTGTTCCCGAAATCTGCAACCCCGGTCGATATCGCTGATTGGCTGAAAACTAAGCTGAAGGGAGAGGTGGTCCACCTGGACAATGGCGACTGGCTCGTCAAACGTGAGAACGTGTTTCAATTTGTGAGACGCGAACAACTCCGGGCGCTGTTTGTGCGCACCCTCCAACCCGCCCTGGCCGACTACGAGCGCTGGCTCAATTGCCTCGATAGCGAGGAGAGCCGGAAGGCTGCCCAGCGCAAACTTGACCGGCTCAAGGGACTGAGTTGGATGGACAAGACCATCGATGCTCTCGCTGCAGAGCCCACGCTGTATATGCGCGTCGATCAACTCGACCCCCCAGGCGTGTTGAACTTCAAGAACGGGGCCTTCACATTGGACGGCGAGTCCGCGTCTGACGCAGTGTGCACTAAGCAGCTTGGCGTGGCGTTCAATCCAGACGCCACCACCGCGCCAATTTTCACAGCCTTTCTCTCCTGGGCATTGCCGCCAGAGACCAGCTCAACCGTGTTGGATATCGCCGGCCATGCACTGCAGCGTGTCCGTAACTCACAATTTTTCTGGCTGTTCGAAGGCGGTCAGGCCGCCGGCAAGAGCACCCTGCTGGACACATTCGCAGACCTGTTCGGATCGTACGCAGTGGCGCCAGCCACATCGCTGCTGTTTGACAAAAACCAGCGCAGCGGTGGTGCAAATGAAGACCTGTTCGCGCTCAGAGGGGCTGCTTGGGCGAACTTTCCTGAGGGCCCTGAGGGGGTACCGTTGAGCCCCGCGCGGTGCAAGACACTCACCGGAGGGGACAAGCTGTCCGCTCGGCCGCTCTACGGGCACATCATCCAGTTTGAAAACAAGGCTGAGATCGTGCTGATGACGAACCATGAAACTCGCCTGAACGTCGACGATGGTGGGCTTCGGCGGCGAGTAAAGCGGGTTCTGTTCAAGAACCATAGGCCGGAACAAGATCGAGACTTGTGTCTGCGCCAGAAGCTCCTGGCGGAGGGAGAGGCTATCATGAACATGGTGCTGGCCCATGCACGCGACGTCCGCGAACGAGGCATCTCTATTTCTTCCGAAATCGAGCGAGATACCGACGCCTACTTTGCGCGCCAGGACATTATGCAACAGTTCATCGATGAGCGCTTGGCGTTCGCGCCGGAGGCAAAAGTGGCCGGCAGAGACGTTTACTTTGCTTATCAATCATGGTGCGCGAACTGTAGCCTTGCGGCACATTCGATGCAGAAGTTCTACAGGACTTTTGAATCAAAGACGACTGGCGTTACGGCGTACGTCCGCGATGGGTCGAAAGCCTACCGCGGCGTTAGTGTCCGATGAGGGAAGGGGGGGGAGGGGAAGATGTGCCGCTCCTCCCTCACCCCAACCGTATTGGGTTCGCCAAAATCAATTCTCGAAGGAACTTCCCATCCAAACGCCCCCTTCTGCCCCTTCATAAACTCAACTCAGATACCCCCATTTTCGTAATTAGATAGGGCTCGGGCAAATATATCCGCCGCCCTATCGACATCTTCGACTGAAGTCGGGTCTCCAACCGAAACCCGCACCACACTGCGCGCAGCCTTCATGTCTAAACCGATAGCCGCTAGCACGTGAGAAGGCGCCTCCGCACCTGAAGAGCAGGCTGAGCCTGTTGAAACAGCCAACTCAGGCTGCATCATTCCGACCAATTCTCTGGCGTCAATTCCAGGCAGCAAGACGCTCAGGTTGCCCGCGTGCCTATTTTCACCTCCTAGTTTGCGCACAGCGGGGCACACGGCCTGGAGCTGGTCAAAGAAGCGCGTCGACAAACCACGCAAACGAGAAGTTCTCAGCTCTATATCGTCCTGACTGTGGGCGAATGCAGTTGCAAAACCAACCGCTAGGGGGGTCGGCACCGTCCCCCCTCGAATTCCTGCCTGTTGCCCGCCCCCCTCTAGTAGCGGGGATAAAAGGTCAAGGACTTCCCAGCGGCCTACGAGAGCGCCAATTCCCTTTGGACCATAGCACTTGTGAGCAGATAAACTGATTAGATCCGCGTTGTTCATAATTTCACTTAAGTTAATAGACGCGGCGGCTTGGGCGGCATCAGCATGCAGCATCCCATCACGCTCCGCCACTAACCGGTAGACATCTCTAAGATTTTCGATGACCCCGATTTCACCGTTGACCACACCCACAGAGACCATGGCCCGACCCCGAGCGAGCGCTTCTTCAAGAGCTTGCAGCTTGAGCCGCCCGTGAACTTCTACGGGAAGGACTTCCACTAGCGCCCCCGCCAACTTTTCTGCCTGACGAGCTGCCGAGAATACGGATTTGTGCTCGGCGGCCCCCACGAGGACTCTCGGCCTCTGCCCCCGCTCCCTCATGCCCATCGCATACCCGAGGATCGCCAATGCGTTCGCTTCGGTCGCACCCGACGTGAATATCACTTCATCAGACCCAGTATGGAGCCGCTCTGCAATCTCAGCCTTAGACGCCTCAACTGCTTCGGCGCCAGCCCAACCATAAGCGTGCTCACCAGAATGAGGGTTTCCGAACAGGCCTTGCCAATACGGCTCCATTGCCTTGAGGGCGCCATCACTAACTGGCGTTGTGGAATTGTAGTCTAAATATATGTTTTTCATCGAAGTTATCCCACAATGGCTCCGCCGAGCTCGGAACCCTTCTGTGAAAACGTGACCTGGAAGCAGTCTCCAGTTTATTGACCCTAGCAGAACACCTGCTTAGGTTCGACCTGGAAGATAGATCCAGGTGTAAACATGCTGCGCGGTGAAATCCATCAGCCCGAGTACAAGCCACATTTCTCCGGGCACGAAACATTTCCGCTTCGGTACGGATGGCTCAAGAAGGCTTGCGACGCAGCCGCACGCTCGGACGAAGACGCCGATGTATTCAACTCCGACGAAGCGATTGCGTATTTTGGGGTCGGACGAAATATGGTGAGCGCGCTCAAATTTTGGGGCCTCGCCACAGGCGTATTGTCACAAGCGAGCGCGCGCTCAGCGGTCGAGCTTTCCCCACTCGGAGATGCGATCTTTGGCAAACATGGCTGCGACCCTTACACGGAGCACCCCTCCACTCTGTGGGCGCTTCATTGGAACCTTTGCTCTCCGGCGACACGTACAACTTGGCATTGGACGCTCAACTATCTGAGCCACCCCACCTTCGAACGCGAGCAAGTTGTTGAAAGAATTTTTAAACTAGCAAAGCAATGTGGCTGGCCACGCGTGGCAAAAGGTACGATCAAACGCGACGTAGAATGCTTTCTTCGCTCCTACACTGCAAAGCACAGCAGCGGTGACGACCCACTAGAATCCCCGTTTGTCGAACTTGGGCTAATTCAGTCCATTGGGAAGCGCGATGGATTTCGGCTCAATGTCGGAAGGAAACCCTCTCTTGAAGATGGTGTGTTCGCCTATGCCGTCTCCGACTTCTGGGGACGTTCAACCGAAGCAAATACCATCAATTTCGAGTCGTTGGCCTACGAGCCTGGCAGTCCCGGAAGAGTATTCCGACTAGAAGAAGACGACCTTGTCGAGCGGCTGACTGGCCTGGGTGACACGACTGATGGCGAACTAGAGTGGTCCGAAACGGCTGGGCTCAAACAGCTCACCCGCCAAAGAGCCGCCACGGCAGGCCGAGCACTCGATTTTCTTCTCTTAGACTACCCGCCGGAAAGCGCGAGGAGCGCAGCATGACCGGACTAGCTCAACGCGTTTCCATTGCCTCTCGCTACCAAAAGTCCATTCGCCTTGATGCCGACATGGGAGAAGAGGAAGCGCTCTCCGGCTACATCTGTGCGCCCTCAATAACGCAGCTCGTTCGGTCAATGGCCGATCAGATCTCCGATGGGAAGCAGGCTGCATTCACTTGGACCGGGCCATATGGCGGAGGCAAATCCTCACTTGCTGTGGTTTTTTCGGGCTTGTTCGCCAAGGACGCTGCGACCCGAAAAGCGGCACAACACGTAATCGGCTCTGAGAGCGCCGCGGCCATGGCTGACGCCGTACCGTCAGCAAAAAAGGGGTGGGAAGTCGCAGCGCTTGTTGGCAGCAAGTCAAATCCCATCATTGCCATAGCGCGGGCTATCGGCCTCGAAGGAAATATCACCACTGACGCCGAGCTAATCGAACGCATCGAACTTAGAATGTCGGAGACCCCCGGCTTGCTCCTCATTGTGGATGAGATGGGAAAGTTCTTGGAAGCTGCTGCTGAAGGCGACGCAGACATGCACGTCTTCCAGCAGCTAGCTGAGCTCGCCAATCGGAGCCAAGGCAGGTTCATTCTTATTGGCATTCTCCATCAGGCATTTGGCGATTATGCGGGTCGTGTTTCGAGGCAAAAGCGGGACGAATGGTCAAAAATCCAAGGGCGCTTTTCTGACCTGGTCGTCAACCTGGCGGAAGAAGAGCAGCTGGAGGTGATCTCACGCGCGATTGTCACCGAAGATGTGCCGCCCACCAGCTTCAAGAAAAGCGTCAAAAGCATCGCGGCCTGTAGTCAGTCAAACCGACGCGGCAACGGTTCAAATCTCACAGCAACACTGGAAAGATGCTGGCCGCTTCACCCAGTCGCCGCACTATTGCTCGGACCGATTTCCCGGCGACGCTTTGGGCAAAATCAAAGGAGCGTGTTTGGATTCCTCAATTCATTTGAACCGCACGGATTCAGGTCGTTCTTGCGGGACGCTGACCCTGTTGAGATCTACGCGCCGTGGCGGCTCTGGGACTACCTTCAAATAAACCTTGAGGCTTCGATCCTAGCCTCACCGGATGCCCATCGCTGGGCGACAGCGGCAGACGCGTTGTCGCGGGCGGAATCTGTTGGGGCATCGCCGGAGCACATTCGCACCCTCAAAGCGATTTCGATCATCGACCTTTTTGGCGAACGGGCCGGGCTCACTGCGTCAACAGAAGTCTTGCAGAATTGCGGCGCCAACCAGGCGTGTATTGACGACCTTGCCCGATGGTCGCTCATTGTCTTCCGCAAGTTCAAAAACGCATACGCGGTGTTTGCGGGTAGCGATTTCGACATCGATGCGGCCTTGTCGGAGGCGTACCGGGAAGGTCCAGGATTAAAGCTATCCCGCCTCACTGAGCTGGCCGCACTTCACCCCGTATTGGCGAAGCGCAGCTACCACTCTTCCGGTGCGATGCGTTGGTTTTCCACCCTCCTCTTAACGCCTGAGGACCTTCAGCGCGAAGCGGCCCCAAATCTTCCCAGCGGTGCTATCGGAGCGTTTTGCCTATTGGTGCCTTTGGGCGGTGAACCAAGCGAAGAACTCGCCGCCCTAACCAAGGCGGCCCTGCTTAGATGGAATGCCCCCGGTATGATCATCGGTGAATCGCCGCGCACACTTGGTGTGGTAGACTTTGCCAGCGAGCTTGTGGCCCTAGAGCATGTTCAAGAATCCAACGTTGACCTAGCGGGCGATGGGGTAGCAAGGCGAGAGGTTGCTTCCCGCATAGCGGAGCTTCGGTCTCGCGCCGAAGTCGAGCTGCAGCTAGCTATCGGATCTGCAAAATGGACAACGTCAACAGGGAAGGCAGTTCGCCTAGTTGGTGCCGCGAGGAGCCAGCTGGCGAGTGATATAGCGGAACAAATGTTCCCAAAGCAGCCTATCGTTCAAAACGAGCTGCTCAACCGAGACAAACCTTCAAGCAACGCCATCGCTGCTCAGAACCTTCTTTTGCGCGCTATGACGTTGGCAGAAGGGGCCGCAAGACTTGGAATATCAGGCTTCCCAGCAGAAGGCGGCCTTTACGCAGCATTGCTGGAAGCGACGGGCTTGCATCGGGAAGCGTGTGGGACCTGGAAGTTTTGTCCGCCACCGCCAAAGCATGACACCGCCAATTTAGGCCCGATTTGGAGCGCCGCAGAAAAGCATCTCGTGAACAATCGAGAGCAGACTGTAGGTCTCGACGAACTCTATGATCTCTGGTCCGCGCCGCCTTTTGGCCTGAAGGCCGGCTTGATGCCTGTTATTGGTTTGGCCTTCATCCTATCCATGCGGGACAAGATCGCGTTCTACCGCGAAGGAGTGTTCCAGCCTGCCGTTAAGGACGTCGACGCTGACGTCCTAGCTCGGGATGCATCAGACATTCAATTGCGATGGATGGACCTCTCCGTAGACGCCAAGGCGATGCTGTCCGAGATGGCGGAAACCGTCAGAGAGCTCGATGGCGGAAACGAGCTCCTCGACCTTCAGCCAATCGATGTGGCCCGCGGCCTAATCTCGATTTTCTCCAAGTTGCCGCTTTGGACAACCAGGACACTTCGCCTATCGAAGAACGCCCTTCGGGTTCGAAACCTTTTCAAAAAGGCCCATGACCCCAACAAGCTGCTCTTTGATGACCTACCCAGAGAGCTTGGCCTTGAAGGCAGCCATTCAAGCATGGCTGACATCAGTGATGGCGTTCAAGGAGCGCTTCGCGAACTGGTGAATGCCTATCCAGGCGCCGTTCAACGGCTTGAAATACTGCTGCTGTCTGAGCTTAACGTGCCCAGCGAGAACGCTGAAGCACTTGCCGATTTAAGAGAGCGGGCGATCAATGTTCAACGGCTATCAGGCAACCACCAAATCGACGCTTTCGTAGGTCGCCTGGCCAAGTTCGAGGGCAAGTTAGAGGACATGGAAGGCCTAATCAGCCTTGTGCTTTCGAAGCCATCCTCAATGTGGAGTGATGCCGATTTAGACAGGGCCGCTTTGGAACTTGCTGATCACGCCCAACAGTTCAATCGCCTTGAAGCATATGCGCGAGTCAAAGGGCGCCCAGATCACCGCCACGCAGTTGCACTCGTCCTCGGTATCGAGGGGAAGCCTACCCCGGTGGCCTACGAGTTCGAAATCACAAAGGAGCAAAGAGCGAAAGCGGACGCGCTATCCAAGAGGCTGACAGAAGTACTAACTGGCATTCCGTCGGATTCAACGGAAGTCGTTCTTGCCGCCTTAGCCAAATGCGCCTCTGACGCCATCCAGGATAAAACCCAGGCAATCGATGAGGTTTCCGCATGAGCCAGAAAACAAAGCATGTTCTGGGCCTATCGGGCGGCAAGGATAGCGCCGCATTGGCGGTTTTCATGCGGGAAAATTATCCCGATATCGATATTGAGTACTTCTTCACAGATACTGGAAAGGAGCTGGCAGAAGTCTACGAGTATCTCGGCCGCCTGGAAGGCTTTCTAGGAAAACCGATTACGCGGCTCAACCCAGATCGCGATTTCGACTTCTGGCTGAAACAATACAAGAGTTTCCTGCCATCAGCCCAAACTCGATGGTGCACCCGAATGCTAAAGCTTCGCCCTTTTGAGGCATGGCTGAAGCCCATGCTTGAGGAAGGCACGAAAGTGATAAGCTACGTCGCTATCCGCTCTGATGAAGAGTATCGCGACGGCTATCTTTCCACTCATCAGAACCTCGTGACAGCCTTACCCTTTAAGGAAGCTGGAATTGATAAGTCTGGCGTCTTTGAGATCCTAGAAGGCTCAGGCTTGGGACTCCCCGCCTACTACCGCTGGCGTTCTAGAAGTGGATGCACATTCTGCTTCTTTCAGCAGAAAATCGAATGGGTCCGGCTGCTCGAAAACCACCCAGAAGACTTTGCCGACGCCAAGCGCTACGAAAAAAACGCGCTGGAGCATGGCTCTCCGTTTACATGGAGCCAAGGTGAATCCTTGGAGGAACTCCAGCGCCCGGAGAGGATCGAACGCATCAAAGCTGAACACCAACGGCGATTGGACCGAGCACGGCAGAAGTTACAGCGAAACCCTCTTCGTCCTGACGACGAACCGGTTGATATTGATGAGCTTTATGGACAGGCCAAGGCGTGCCTGGCCTGCCACAAGTAGTTATGTAGCAAGAGCGACATCCAAGGTAGCTGAAGTGCTTGCATTTTGTACCTGCAGCTGGTCAATTTGTGCCCATGCTGCTGAAACGAAGTGACGCATTGGAGGCCCAACCTGTCTAGCGATGAATATGCTGAGCGCCTCAAGCAAACGCTCGCTGCAAACAGAAATCGGCCTATTAATCACTTAATACGAGAGATACCTATTCAGTCTCTCATTGATAGTGAATACTGCCTTCAGGCGAGCAATGAAATACACGACACCTTTAGAAGGTGGGTAAAATTTAAAGTAAATCCAGATGTTGCCTTGGTACTTCCAGACCGCAATGGCGTTTACATGTTTTGCTGGGAGCCTCCTTTATATTTCCATTTTGAGGAAGGATGTAAGAGTTTCGATTGGTGTTTGTATGTCGGGAAAGCCGAAAACACTACGATACGTGGCAGATTCGAATCTGAGTACAGAAATTATGTTTCCGGCGACCCAAGGCAACTTTTCAAAAAGATGGAGAACCCAGATAGGAAAGAAAGGCTAGCCAAGTATTTTTGCCTTCAGCCGCTTTCAATTTGGTGCCTTCCTGTGGATGATAAGCAACTAATACCAGACCTGGAAGATAAGCTAATCGACTTGCTGAACCCACCGTTAAACAAACAAAAATCTCTTCGCGGAAAACTATGCAAATCTGAGCAAGCCTTCTAACAAAAAGGGGAAATTCATGGCCAACAAAACGCTCATTCCGGCATTCAAGGCAAGCGTAGGCGATTGGAACTACTATATATGCTTGATGAGTTATGGTCAGGTAGCGCGCGAGGTTAACTTTGCACACGAGCTGTCGGGAAACAAAGAGTTAGACAAACTAATTCAGCGAGGACTTTCAGATCGGACAAAGGACATAACTGAATATCTTGTAAATTCCCCGCATAGATTTCTAGGCGCTTTGATTATTGCTGCTTGGGGTGGAGAGCCCCAATACACTCCGGTTGAAATTACAGACAATGATACTCTTACAGAAGGACTAGATCGAGGCTTTGGCGTTCTAACTTTTGATGGAAATCAACAATATTTTGCTCTTGACGGACAACACAGATTAAAAGCAATCAAAGAAGCTGTGATGAAAAACCAGGATCTTCTTACAGAAGATATTGCTGTGATCATGGTTTCGCATTTCAACGACCCTGAGGGGCGACAAAGAACCCGGCGGCTTTTCACGAACATCAATAGGAATGCAAAGGTTACGACTGGGGCCGAGAATACGATCTTGGATGAAGATGATGGGATCGCCATTCTCACGCGGAGAATGATCGAAGATGATGATTTCTTGAAAGTAGAAGGCCGCGTCCGCGTTATCATTGGCCAAGACAGCGAGGGAAAGCTCAAGATTGCCGGCAAAAGCATCCCGAAGACCGACAAGAGCGCCTTCACCAGCATTATGACCCTATACAACATGCTTCGCACATTGGCGTTTGACCAGTCCAAGGCGGTGCGAAATGAGAAAGCGCGGCCGAGCAACGAGCTTCTCGAAGATTCATACTCCGCGCTTTCGAAGCGGATGAGTGACCTGCTGTCTAGCTGCGGGGACCTGCAAACCCGGCTCGAAACAGCCGACAGCGCGAAAGACATTCGGGCTCCTAAGGACAAGGAAGGCGAGGGCCATCCATTCATGCGCCCATTGGTGCAGGAGGCGGTATCAAAGGCCATCGCACAGTGCATTCAACAAGGCTCTATCGACTGGGCGGGGGCGATGACCAAACTTTCGGCGCTCACTTGGAAGATGAATGCCGCGCCATGGAGTGCCGTTTGGTCGTCAGAAGGCAATAAAATGCGCAGTGGTGCCGACTACTCTAAGGTTCTGATAGACCTGTTGATTTGTAACATTGCCCCTCCAAGCAAACAGTTTGTCAGGGAAGCGCGGCGGAAGTATAAAGAGCTTCGGGACAGTGACTATAATCAATCTGCAGAAGAACTCTTCAAGAACGTCGTCTCAGCAACCTCCGGGGCCGGATAGTTCACACTTGTACTTGTGTGGCGGGCCCGCGCGCATGCCAGCATGCATTTTTCGAAATAATTGTACGATCAGTTCCTCTAATTTAGATTGAGTAGGCGCGGAATTGATATACAAAAGAAGGCAATCAAAGTTAACCCCTGTACAATCGCCGCACAAACATAATGCACACGACGCCTACAGTTATCGATTTTGAAAACTCGCATCTTGGCAAGCGTGTTCCGTGGGACTTTGTCAGCAGCCAGGAACTCGCTTGCTTCTTGGGAGTGAGTCTGCAGTGCCTTGCCAATTGGCGGTTTCGCGGAAGGGGCCCTGAACCTATCCCATCCGGAAGCGGTCGAGGCCGGAGCGCTTACTACCAAGTCGCGGCAATTGAGGCCTGGCTTTTGAAACAACACGGCGTGGAAGAAGAGCCTTGGCAGATTGTGGCCAAGTGGTTTGAGAGCCGATTCCATTTCCCGTCGCCACTGAACTCCAAAGCGAAGACAGTTTCAGTTGTTGAACAGCAACGCCGCTGGAAGCTACATCCTCTGGTGCATACAGCCCGACTTGGCTCGAACTGCCTCTGAAATGAAATGATCGATTTTTTTAGACCCCCTCCCATATATGTTTGGGGGGCATCGCGGCAGGCGAGGCGTTGAACTAGAAGAATTCGTGGTAGGTCTCTAGTAAATTCGCTTGACTTATCGGGTACACAACGAGGTACACCGGGGGCCCAAATAGCGATAAGAGACCGGTTCAAACACTCGACATCCACCGCGCCTCGTTACCTGCCCAGGTGGCGGAATTGGTAGACGCGCTGGCTTCAGGTGCCAGTTCCCGCAAGGGAGTGGAAGTTCGAGTCTTCTCCTGGGCACCATCTCTTCCAAGAGACATTACGACACAACGGACCGCCTCGGCGGTCCGTTTGCGTTTTGGGGCCTGCTCGAGATGCAAAACGCCCGGCTGCGGGGGGCAGCCGGGCGTCTTTCGACCTGTGTGCTTCGTACAGGTTCAAGGCTGGTTCAGCGGTTACGACCCGGTCGAGACCGGGGTCGTGCGGCGCTGGATGTTGAAGCTGCCGCTGTCGCCCGGTTGCAGATAGGCGCGGCAGAAGCCGGCTTCCGTCACCGTGAACGGGCAGGCCAGCTGGGTATGCTCGACATTGAGCGTGAGGCGGAGCTCACCGCGATCGGGCACCGAATAGGTGCACAGCCCGCTGACCACATCACCGACCGAAAACCGGCCATTATCGAGCAGGCCGCGGCCCCGCTCGCGGGTGGCGACACTGTCGCCATCGCCCTGGGTCAGCTGGCACGAGACCTCCCAGGCGCGTTCACCCATCATTTCGAGAAGAAAGGCTTCCCCGCTGTCGGGGGATTGGGCCGAGGCCGGGGCCATGAAGGCGAAGGACGCGGCCAGGGACGCGGCGATCACCAGGCGCGATGATGTCTGCGAGCGGTTGGTTTGCGTTTTCATTGGGTCTCCCTCCTGCGAGAAACTCGATCCGAACATTATGACACTAATGTTACAGACAACGTCGAGTTTGTAAAGTCCGTATACGGACGTTTCGGTTGTTTCCGCAATATGCTTCATGCGTTGATAGTATGAGCTTTTTGGCGGCTCGCTCGATAGAATTGACACAGAATTTTTCCGTTAACGGGTGGTTAAGAAACAAAATCGTCACAAACTATGCGGCGCCCTGTGGATAACGCCTGTCGTGCAGGCCTGCCTTGCCGCCCCGGCAGGGGACGGCTAGCGTCACCCGGACTTCGGGTGCGGCGCGGCTATGATCTTCAATTCCTTCGAATTCCTGTTTCTGTTCCTGCCCGGTGTCCTGCTCGCCTACTATCTGGCACGGCGCTATATCTCGCACTGGACGGCGCTCTCCCTGCTCGCGGCGGCGAGCTTTTTCTTCTATGCGTGGTGGGATGTCTCGCGGGCGCCGTGGCACCAGCTTGACGGGTGGACACTCGAGAGCCTGATCCGCTCGCTCTGGTTCATCCGGCACGTCCTGCTGCTGCTTGGCTCGGTGATCATCAACCATGTGATCGCCCGGCTGATGCGACGCTGGGGCAACCAGCCGCTGCTGGCGATCGGCATCATTTTCAATCTGGGCCTGCTTGGCTTCTTCAAATATGCCGACTTCCTGGCCAGCAATATCAACGCGTTGACCGGGCTGGACATTCCCGAGCTGGGGCTCGGCCTGCCGCTGGCGATCTCCTTCTTCTCCTTCCAGCAGATCTCCTACCTGGTCGATGTCGCGCGGCGGAAGACGGAGCCCGGGCGCTTCTTCGCGCATGCGCTCTTCGTCTCCTTCTTCCCGCACATCGTCGCCGGGCCGCTGATCCAGCACCACCAGATCGCCTCACAATTCAATGACACCACCCGCAAGGATGATCTGTGGGACAATCTCGGTGTCGGCCTGTCGCTGTTCGCGATCGGCCTGGCCAAGAAAGTGCTGATTGCCGAGAGCATCGAGCCCTATGCCTCCTCGCTGTTCGCCATGGCCGAGCGCGGCGACACGCCGGGCCTGGTCGCGGCCTGGTTCGGTGCGACCGCCTACGCGCTGCAGATCTTCTTCGACTTCTCGGGCTATTCCGACATGGCGCTGGGCCTCGCCCGCTGCCTCGGCTACCGCCTGCCGGTCAATTTCAACGGCCCGTACAAATCCGCCTCGATTGTCGAGTTCTGGCGCCGCTGGCACATCACGCTGAGCCACTTCCTGCGCGACCATCTCTACATCCCGCTCGGCGGCAACCGCCATGGCGAGACCCGGCGCTCGATCAATCTGATGGCGACCATGCTGCTCGGCGGCCTGTGGCACGGCGCGGCCTGGACCTTCGTGATCTGGGGCGGTTTGCACGGGCTGGGGCTGACGGTGAACCACTACTGGGCCAAATGGGGCCCCAAGGGCTGGTTTGACGGCCATCGCCGCATCCTGGCCATCGGCCTGACCTTCGCCTTCACCACCATCGCCTGGGTCTTTTTCCGGGCCGAGACCTGGTCCGGCGCCGGCCGCATCCTGGCCGGCATGTTCGGTTTCTCCGGCCTCGGCCTAGAGGGCGTGTCGAGCGAGATGGTGATCTGGGTCGCCTTCGGCCTGGGCCTGGTCTGGACCCTGCCGGACACGCCGGAACTCTTCGCCGACGTGATCGACGAGCAGACCCTCAAGGATGCCCAGATCAAGCCGAGGCCGGGCCTGCGCTGGCGCTTTTCACGGCTCGCCGCGATCGGTGCAGCCTTCCTGCTCTTCCTGTCGGTGCTGAACGCCTGGAAGACCTCCGAATTCATCTATTACACCTTCTAGGACACACAACGGGATGTATCGCTACGCCGTCACATTGCTGATTGCCCTGTTCGCCGGACTGGCGGGCTTTGCGGGCTTCAACGCGCTGGTCGACCCGTTCGGCATCATGGGGTCACCTGACCTGCCGGGCCTGACCGCACGCGATACCCGCCTCTATGAGGATGGCGGCCGGGTCCATGTCGGTGACCAGCTGGCCCGCGGCGGCGAGCGCGGCATCATCCTTGGCTCCTCGCGTACGGTGGACGGCTTCCCGCGCGATCCGGCCGACCTGCCCGGTGGCTTCATCAATGCCGGCATGCGCGGGACGAATATCTTCGAGCTGTCCCAGGCCGCTGCCCTGGCCGCCGGCAGTGACAGCCTGCATTGCGTGGTGATCGGGCTCGATCTCGACGAGTTCGGGACCCATTCAAAGGCCAAGTCGACCTATTGGTTGTCGGCCCTGCGCGACGGTCATGCCGATTTCGCCCGGGCCCGGGTGGCCTTGTCGCCGAGCACGTTCGGCGCCTCGGTCCAGCTGCTGGCCGACAATCTGACCGGCTCCGAGCCGCGCGTGCCGTGGGCTGACACCTATCCGGCGGGGGCCCAGCGCGAGCGCTATGAGAACGGCACACGCGGCATCTATCGCTTCTATCTCGGCTATCGCTTTGACCCGGAGCGCCTGGCCCTGTTCGAGACCGTGCTGGACCGGCTGACCGCCGAGGGTGTGCAGGTGACCGGCTTCATTCATCCGCTTCATGCCTGGCGCGAGGAAGCCCTGTTCCGGGCCGGGCGCGGCGACGACTTCCTGGCGTTCCGCGCCGCTTTGACCGAAGTCTTCGACCGCTATGCCGACCGCCAACCGGCCGAGGCCTGCCTGCCCGGCGGCGGCGCCCAGCTCCATGATTTTTCCGGCTTCCGCCCCTTCGCAGCCTTGCCGGCTCCGGCCGCCGACGCCGTCAACGCGCACCCGACCTTCTATGAGCCATCCCACTACCTGCCCCATGTCGGCGCCGACATGCTGGCGCTGATGTCCGGAGAGCGCCCGCTGGATGAGCGGGTCAGCGGTGAACGCCTGACCCCGCAATCGCTTGAGGCCTCGGCAAGGACCCTGGCGGAGCGTCGCACCGCCTGGCTGGCGACACCCGACGGACAGGCCGTCACGGCGATGCTGGATGCGGTGATTGCCGGCAATCCCTCGGCCGAGCTGGAAACCCCGCAATTTCTCAATCGCGACGATGAAACCAGCGTCGCCGACAAGCTGGCGCGCATTGCACCGCGCGCGGCGCGGCGCTAGACGCTGGAGCAAACAAGGATAACGCCATGGCCGTGCACTACCACAAGGGCGATCTGCCCGCCGATCTCGATCTCGGGCCGCTCATTGCGATCGACACCGAAACCCTCGGCCTGTCGCTGACCCGCGACATGCTGTGCGTGGTCCAGCTGTCGGCCGGCGATGGCGATGCCCATGTCGTCCAGATGGACCGCCCGGGCTATGACTGCCCCAATCTCAAGCGGGTCCTCGCCGATACCGGCGTCGAGAAAATCCTGCATTTCGCGCGCTTCGATGTCGCCATGGTCGAAAAGCATCTCGGCGTGACTATGGCGCCGATCTTCTGCACCAAGATCGCCTCCAAGCTGGCCCGCACCTATACCGACCGCCACGGCCTCAAGGACGTGACCCGGGAACTGGTCGGCGCCGACATGAACAAGCAGCAGCAATCCTCCGACTGGGGTGCGGCTGAGCTCTCGCCGGCACAGCTGGAATACGCGGCCTCGGACGTGCTTCACCTGCACAAGCTGCGCGAGAAGCTGACGATGATGCTGGAACGCGAGGGCCGCATGGAGCTCGCCAAGGCCTGTTTCGACTTCCTGCCGACACGGGCCCGCCTCGACATCGCCGGCTGGCCGGAAATCGACATTTTTGCGCATTCCTGATCGGCACTGCCTTGAAAAGGCCAGCAAAGGCTGGTCTTTCTCGCACAGGCACGCTGCCAGAGCGCCCGACGGGATGTGTGTGACCCAGTGACCAGTCTGACCGCCAACTCCGGGATCGAAACCCTGCACACAAGCGCCGCTGTGCGCTGGGAGCCCCGCCGTGCGCTCGCGCTCAGCGTCGCCCGCAAGCGTACCGCCTTTGTCCGCGGCCTTCGGCTCTTCTTCACGGCCGGCGCCCTGACCATTGTGGCGGTACTGGTGGTACAGCTGGTCCTCGGATCAGGCGGAGCGGTAACAAGCGAGACCGAAGCGGTCAGCACCGATGTCCGCATGACCAATCCCCGCTTCACCGGTCGCGACGAGAACCTGACGCCGTACGCGGTGACCGCCGATACCGCCATTCGTCGCCGCGACGCGGCCGACGGCGTGACCGAGCTTGAACGGCCCCGGCTGGACTACAATTTCCTCGATCCGGGTGCCGAGGGATCGCAGGTTCTGGCCCAGTCGGGTCGCTATGATCTGCCCAATCGCATTCTCGACCTGTATTCTGATGTCAATTTCCGGACCCGGGCCGGCTACACTTTCCAGTCCAACCATGCGCGCATCTTCCTGCGCGAAGAACGCGTGACCGGAAATGAAGCGGTGGAAGGAACCGGCCCGATGGGTACAATCCGGGCTGACAGTTATGAAATCAGCGATGGCGGCAATCACGTCATCTTTTCCGGCAATGTCCGGGCCCGCCTGATACAAGACCGTACCGCCCCCGAAGCCGACGCCGCGGCTGACGCCGGGTCCGAAGAAGGAAACCAATGATGCGCCTGCTTGCTATCGCCCTGTTCGGACTGATGAGCGCTGCCCTGCCCCTGCAAGGTGCCTCGGCCCAGATCGGCAATTCCTCGCTGCCGCTGGATATCGAAGCGGACACCTTCGAAGTCCTCGATGCTGAACGTCACATTGTCTGGCTTGGCAATGTCCATGTCGTCCAGGGCGATTCAAGCCTGCAGGCCGACCGGATGGACGTCTATTACACCGGCACCGGTACCGGCGGCGGCTGGGGCGATATCGATCGCATTGTCGCGACCGACAATGTCTTCTACATCACGCCGGCCCAGCGGGCCCGCGGCGATCGTGGCGTCTACCAGATGTCCGAGGAAATCATCACGCTGACCGGCGATGTCGTCATTACCCAGGGGGAAAACGTCATCACCACGAACCGGTTCGTGAACAACCTCACCACCGGCAACTCCAACTTCGGCGAGGCCGGCACCGGTGAGCGGGTCCGGATGGTCCTGCAACCCACCCGAACGCCCGAAAACACCCAACCGACCTCGACCCCCGAAGGCTGACACAGGGCTTCTCCCAAGCCTCCGGTACAAGGACCGCATCCGCAATGGCGCTTACCGAACCCACGCCCCAGGCCGAGACCGCTTCGGCCGGCGGCCTCGTTGTCGAACAAATCGGCAAGGCCTATCGCAAGCGGGCCGTGGTCAAGGGCGTGTCCGTTTCGCTCCAGCGTGGCGAGGTCGCCGGCCTGCTCGGTCCGAACGGCGCCGGCAAGACGACCTGCTTCTACATGATTACCGGGCTCGTTGAGGCTGATTACGGCCGGATTTTGCTGGATGGCGAGGACATCACCCGCCTGCCGATGTACCAGCGCGCGCGCCTCGGGATCGGCTATCTGCCGCAGGAGAAGTCGATTTTTCACGGCATGACGGTCGAACAGAACATTCTGGCCGTGGCCGAAATTGTCGAAAAAAACCGTGATGCCCGCCATGCGCTGGTCGACCAGTTGCTCGAGGAGTTGCGGATCTCGCATCTGCGCAAGGCACCCGCCCCGTCCCTGTCAGGCGGTGAGCGGCGACGCATGGAAATCGCCCGCGCACTGGCGACTCGCCCCTCCTTCATGCTGCTCGATGAGCCTTTCGCCGGCATCGACCCGCTCGCCATCACCGATATCCGTGACCTGATCCGCTTCCTGAAGGAGCGCGGGATCGGGATACTGATCACCGACCACAACGTCCGTGAAACCCTTGAAATCACAGACAGGGCGACGATCATCCACGAGGGCGAAGTGCTGTTTGAAGGGTCTCCCGCCGAGATCCGGGCCGACCCGGACGTGCGCCGCGTTTATCTCGGAGAAAGCTTTGGCTGATTAACCTCTGCACGAAACGTACCAAACAGAGGTTCACATGGCCGGATTGATGCAGAAGCTGGATATGCGCCAGGGACAGTCCCTGGTGATGACGCCCCAGCTCCAACAAGCCATCAAGCTGTTGCAGCTCTCGAATATCGAGCTCGCGGAGTTCGTTGAAGGCGAGCTGGAACGCAATCCCCTGCTCGAGCGCGACGACCGCGCTGAGTCGACCGAATCACTTCGCGAAGAGGGCCAGGGCGAGCCGCGTGAGCTCGAACTTGCGGCGCCGTCTGCCGACGCCAATGATTCGATGGATGCCGATGCTGACATGATGCACGGCGACGATTCGAAGTCGGACCTGTCCGGCGTCGAAGGTGTCGAGACAGGGTCCGCCATGGGTGCCGGCTCGGTGTCGGGCCAAGGGTCCGGCGGCAGCCGTGGTCCGGCCAGCGAAGATTATGACGCGATCGCCAACTCGTCCCGAGACATCTCGCTTGCCGAACACCTGCACGGGCAATTGTCCATGGCGACCGGAGACCCGGTCGAACGCCTGATCGGGGCCCATCTGATCGACCTCGCCGATGATGACGGCTACATGCGCTCCGACCTCGACGAGATTGCGAGCCAGCTCGGCGTCGAACGGGCCCGCGTCGAAGCGGTGCTCGACATGACCCAGACCTTTGACCCGGCTGGCGTGATGGCGCGCGACCTGCCCGAGTGCCTGGCGCTTCAGCTGAAAGACAAGAACCGGCTCGATCCCGCGATGGCGATCCTGCTCGACAATCTCGAGCGCCTCGCCAAGCACGATTACGTGGCGCTGAAATCGCTGTGCGGTGTGGATAATGAGGATCTCGACGAGATGATCGCCGAGATCCGCGCCCTGACGCCCAAGCCGGGCCACGCCTTCGGCAGCGATTCAACCCGCGCCGTGGAGCCCGATGTCTTCATCCGGCAATCACCCGACGGCAGCTGGCAGGTCGAGCTGAACTCGGAAACCCTGCCGCGGGTTCTCGTGAACAACAGCTATTTCAATGAAATCACCGCCGTCGCGAAATCCGAGACCGACAAGACCTTCATCACCGAGTGCTCACAAAACGCTTCGTGGCTGGTGAAAAGCCTCGACCAGCGCGCCCGCACCATCCTCAAGGTCGCGAGTGAAATCGTGCGTCAGCAGGACATGTTCCTGGCGCATGGCGTCGCTTATCTGCGCCCGCTCAACCTGAAAACCGTGGCGGACGCGATCGGCATGCACGAATCAACCGTCAGCCGGGTCACCTCCAACAAATATGTCGCGACACCGCGCGGCATGTTCGAGCTGAAATATTTCTTCACCTCCGCGATTCCGTCAGCCGGAGGCGGGGAGGCCCACTCCGCCGAGGCTGTCCGCCATCGGATCAAATCCATGATCGGTCAGGAATCGGCCGACGGCGTATTATCTGATGACAGTCTCGTTGAACAATTACGGGATGAAGGGATTGAAATCGCCCGCCGGACTGTGGCCAAATACCGGGAGGCGCTCAACATCCCCTCCTCGGTCCAGCGCCGTCGTATGCTGAAACGCGCTGGCTAGGGATCGCTTGTAGGAGCGCCCCGGCGGAGATCCTCCGCCGAGTACGCGGTCCGCTGGCATCCGGAGAACAATCATTGACTCCTCCCGCGGCCCGCGACTAGGTTCCGCCCGCTTTCCAAGAAGAGGCGGAACTGCACGTCAACGCCTCACGGGCCGGTGAATGGCCGGCGGGAAGGAGCGCATGCATATACAGGTGGTCAGTAAGGGCATCGACGTCAGCGGCGCGCTGCGAGAACAGATCCTCGAGCGCGTGGAAGACGGGGTTGCCAAATATTTCAACCGTCCGGGTGAAGCCTATGTGTCGGTCTCACGCGAAGGCGCAGGCTTTCGTGTCGAGTGTTCGGTGCATTTGCCCTCGGGCGTGATGCTGCAGGCCCACGGCGATGCCGCGGATGCCTACAAGGCAGCGGAAGACATGATGGAGCGCCTGGAGAAGCGCCTCCGCCGCTACAAGCGGAAGCTGAAGAACCACCATAATGACAACAAGGCCGAACTTCCGGCCGAGAGCCTTCCCATTGTCGTTCTCAAAGGCATGCGCGACACGCATGTTGATGATGACGACGATGATGAGGATGATACCCACGGGGCCCCCTCCAATGGCGCCCCGGAGCCGATCGTGATCGCGGAACAGGTCGGAGAAGTCCGGACCCTGACCGTGGGCATGGCGTCACTGGAACTGGATGCGGCCGATTCGCCCTTCCTCCTGTTCCGCAACGCCGCCAATGGCGGTCTCAACATCGTCTACCGCAGACCGGACGGCCATATCGGATGGCTCAACCCGGCAGCGGCAGACCGCAAAGAGCCAGCCTAGGAGCAATCGGTTCGAAAATGGCGTTAGCGGATTTGATACCCAGTGCGGGTGTGAGCATCGACCTGGGCGCGTCCAGCCGGAAACAGGCCCTCCAGGCCATGTCCGAGCTGGCCGCCAGTCTGACCGGGCAAGCAGCCCGGACGGTCTTTGATGCCGTGCTCCAGCGCGAACGCCTCGGCTCAACCGGGGTCGGACAAGGTGTCGCCATCCCTCATGCCCGCCTGAGCGGGATGAATGAGGTGGTCGGCATTTTTGCCCGACTCCGTACGCCGGTTGATTTCGAATCGATCGACGGCCGCCCGGCCGACCTCATCTTCATGCTGCTGGCGCCGGAGAATGCCGGTGCCGAGCACCTCAAGGCGCTGGCCCGCGTGTCGCGCCTGCTGCGCCGTGAGGATGTGCGACAGCGCCTGCGCGCGGCACCCAATGCCGACGCCGTCTACGCCGTCCTGGCCGGCGAGCCAGCCTCTGACGCCGCCTGAACACGCCGCTCATCACCGGTTCAGCCTCGCCATGATCTTCTGACGCTCCAGACAGTCAGGAGACCGGGCATGCTGCGTGTATGTCTACTGGCCGGACTGGTCGCGCTCACGGGCGCGCCGGTATCGGCTCAGCCCCCCACCCCCAGCCTTCGCGAACAGGCCGAAACCGGCGATGTCGAGGCGGCCTACGCCTATGGCTATTCATTGAGCTTTCCCGAGGAAGGCGAACCCGACACGGTGACCAGCCTCTACTGGCTCGCCCGGGCTGCCGATGAGGACTATCCCCCCGCCAATTACATGCTCGGCGTGCTCTATCGTGACGGTTTCGGCGTTGATCCCGACATCGACCGGGCCCGCGCCTTTTTCGAGCTGGCCTGGCAAGCGGGTGACCCGGTCGCCGGGCACGATCTCGCTGAGCTTATGCTCTACGAGTATGACAATGAACGTGAGGCGGCCATCACGCTCCTGGAACGCCTGCTGGCCGACCCCGAGATCGGGCCGCTGGCCAGCCTGACCCTGGCCGAAACCCTGATGTTTGACAGTGAGTCCGAAGAAGACGCCATTCGGTCCGTGATGCTGGCGCGCGCCGCGCTGGATCAACAGCCAGATCTTGGCCGCGCGCACTACCTGATCGGGATCGGCGCCGCGGAAGGTTTTGGCGGGCCGGTCAACCACGAGGCAGCCCGGACTGCCTGGGAAGCCGGCGCCGAGGCTGGCGATTCACTGGCTCTGATGGCGCTCGCCGACAGCTGGCTGGACCCCGAATGGGGCGAGCCCGACCCGGTTGAAGCCCTCGCCCTGTATCAGCTCGCGGAGGAGATCGGCGATACAGATACAACCGAGGCGACCACGACGCTCACGGCGTCTCTTGCACCGGACGCCCTGCAACGGGCGGCATCCCGTCGCGAAGCCTGGATGACCCGGATGGGTTGGGATCTCGCCGCCGACTAGACGCCGTTGACGCCTACACACGCTGTGGTGATAGTCAGCGGCTCTGCAGCCGGGAGCCACCATGTTTCGTCTTTTCCTTTGTGCCGTCAGCCTTGTGATTGCCGGGCTGGGACCGTCTGGCGGGGCTCTGGCTGCGACACCGCCCCCGGATGCTGTCGATGCCACAGACACCGACACCGCGTTCGAGGTTGCCCTGGATCGCTACATAGCCCTGATCGAGGCAGAGCCGATTGACCCCGTCGAGGCGGCGCGTCTGCGTGAAGAAGTGGCTTATCTCGCCGATGGCGGCCACGGTCCGGCCCTCAACCTGCTGGCCATCATCACAGAACAGGGTGTCGACCGCCCCGCCAATCCGCAGGCGGCCTACGCGCTATATCGGCTCGCAGCACAGGCGGGCAGTCCCGACGCGGCGATCAATCTCGCAGTACGCGACATCGGGTCCGACGATGCGGCCGCCCAAGCCGCGGGAATCGCCAGTCTGGACGCCCTTCTGATCCGGGAGGACGTGTCAGATACCCAGCGCGCCCTGGTGAATGGCTATCGTGGCTGGGCGCTTGCGCGGACCCAACAAGCCGACCCCGCTGATACCGCCACCGCGATCTCCCTGCTGGAAGGCGGATTACTGGCCGATCCGGGCAATGCCGCCTTCAACCGGGCTCTCGCGGAGCTGCTCGAACCCCTGGCAGCGACAGCGGCCGAACGGGTGGTCGTTCTCGACCACTATCAAAGAGCCGGTGAGGCCGGTGACGGGCGGGCGGCCTGGAAAGCGGGCATGATGCACCTGGACGGCTCGCTCGGCGAGCCTGACCCCGTCGAGGCGCTGCGCTGGGTCAATGTGGCGGCGATCGCCGGTCTTGATGACGGCCTGATCTCGCTGGCGGTCATGCACGCGATTGGCCAAGGTACCCCGGTCGACGGCCCGCGCGCGCGTGCGCTCTACGCGGACGTGGCCATGCGCGGCAACGCCCACGCGCTTCGCGCGCTGGGGGCAATGCTGATCTTTGGTGAAGGCGGCCCGGCCGAGCCGGCGCGAGGCGTCGCCCTGCTGGAGCTCGCGGCGGATGCCGGCGATCAGCTGGCCCGGCGCATCCTTGACGACATAGCGCCGCAGCTTCCCGATACGACCGCCTGGACGGGCGCCGTCCTCGATGCGCGCAGCAGCTTCCTGCGGGACGCCAACCTCGCCCCCAGCGACCTCTATGGCGCCCAAACGAGCGCGTCGGCAGCACCGGCCGTCATGACACGACCGGAGTAGGGCGACGCATGGCCGGAAGCGTGTCTGGCGACAAGCAAGAAAAAACCCCGCCGGGTCCCGGCGGGGTTTGATCTTGGTGGAGCTAAGCGGAATCGAACCGCTGACCTCTTGAATGCCATTCAAGCGCTCTCCCAACTGAGCTATAGCCCCGAAACTCGGGTCACCGCGGGCGATTGGGATCATGCCCGGGGCGAGAGGCGCGGAACCTAGTCCCGGTTTTCGCCGGGATCAAGCCTCTTTCGCGCGGCAAATGCAGCGCAACTGCAGAGGCCTAAAGGTCGTCCTCCTTATCGATGTTGAACTCGCCGAAATCCTCGTCGTCATCATCGTCGAGGAGCACGCCCGTATCATCATCATCGTCGTCATCATCGTCATCATCATCGACGCCATCTTCCCCGAACCCGTCGGGAAGATCGTCGCTGAGACCGGATGCGTCGTCGTCATCATCATCGTCATCATCGTCGAGCTTGGTGGCGAGCGTCTCGGCATCGACTTCCGGCGTGTCATCGACCTCATCGCCATAGCCGTCATCATCGTCGGTCTTGGCGACCTTCTTCGGCGCCTCGTCCTCTTCGACAGCCTCGAGCTTGGCTTTCAGGCGCGGGTCTTCACGCTCTGGGTCGAACTCGGTTTCACACTTCGGGCACCGGGCAGGCCGGCGGCCAAGATCATAGAATTTGGCGCTGCAGCTGGGGCAGGCGCGCTTGCTTCCCAATTCAGGCTTGGCCATGGCATCCCTACATAACCAGTTTTCAATTTCGGCGGCCCCGTTGCCACGATCACCGCCCTCTGTCAAAACCTCATCGCCGTCATGTCACCTCAAACCTTGCCAATCCGTTGATGACCCCTAATTCCTCGCGCCCGTCCGGCGCCATGCGGGCCAAGCCTGCGCCTGCCCTCACCGGAACCCTCAAGGCACCGGGAGACAAGTCGATTTCCCATCGGGCCTTCATCCTCGGGGCGCTGGCTGACGGCGTGACCGAGGTCACCGGTCTTCTGGAAAGCGATGATGTGATCAATTCCGGCCGCGCGGCAAGTGCGCTCGGAGCCGGGATTGAACACCTGGCGCCGGGCCGCTGGCGGATTACCGGCACAGGGGGCCGGTTTGCGACTCCCGAAGCAGCGCTGGATTTCGGCAATGCCGGGACCGGGGTCCGGCTGATGATGGGGGCCGTCGCCGGCAGCGGAGCCAGCGCCGACTTCATCGGCGATGCCAGCCTGTCGTCGCGACCGATGCGGCGCGTGACGGATCCGCTCGGCGAGATGGGCGCTGTTTTCACGACCACCGATGGTCGTCTGCCCGCGCATCTCGAGGGCGGCCCGCTGACCGGTATCCACTACACGCCGCCGATTGCCTCGGCCCAGGTCAAGTCGGCCATCCTGCTGGCGGCCCTCGGCGCACAGGGGACGACCGTCGTGCACGAGCCGCAGATCACCCGTGACCATACCGAGACCATGCTCAAGGCCTTCGGCGTGGCGATCGAGGTCGAGCGCGACAGCGCCGCCGCGACGGTCCGTCTCACCGGCCCGCAAACCCTCACCGCCTGTCCGGTAGATGTCCCCGGCGACCCGTCCTCCGCGGCCTTCGCGATTGTCGCGGCGCTGATCGTGCCGGGTTCCGATCTCACGCTTGAGGGCGTCATGGACAATCCGGCCCGCACAGGCCTGATAGAGACCCTCCGGGAAATGGGTGCCGACATCAGCCTGACGCCGGGTCCGGTGATGGCCGGCGAAAAGACCATGCATCTGCACGTGCGCCACAGCCAGCTGACCGGGATCACGGTGCCGGCCGAACGCGCCGCGTCGATGATCGACGAGTACCCGGTCCTGTGCGTCGCCGCGGCCTATGCGACAGGCATCACCCATATGCCGGGGCTGGAGGAATTGCGCGCCAAGGAGAGCGACCGGCTGGCCGGAAGCGCGGCCCTGTTGCGGGCCAACGGCGTGCCGGTGAAGGAAGGCGAGGACAGCCTCACCGTCACCGGGCGCGGAGTTGGCGGTGTCCCCGGCGGGGGCAAGACCTTGACCCATCACGATCATCGCCTGGCGATGAGCGGGCTTGTCATCGGCCTCGGAGCCAACGCCGCGTCGTCGGTCGATGACGTCGCAATGATCGCCACGTCCTACCCGGACTTCTTTGCCCATTTCACGAGCCTGGGCGCCACACTGGAAGCGATCACATGATCATTGCTGTCGACGGCCCCCTCGCCTCGGGCAAGGGCACCATCGCACGGGCCCTCGCGGCGCGTTTCGGCCTGCCCTATCTGGATACCGGCTCGCTCTACCGGGCGACCGGTGTCGCCGTGTTGGAGCAGGGCATCGACCCGTGCGACGAAGCGGCCTGCGCCGCAGCGGCGCGGGCGCTCGACATTACCGCGATCGATGAAGCCCGGATCCGCACCGCCGAGGCCGGCGCCATGGCGTCGCGGATTGCCGTTCTGACCGGCGTCCGCACCGCGCTCTACGAACTTCAGCGCAACTTCGCCCTGCAGCCGGGCGGGGCCATCCTCGACGGCCGCGATATCGGCACGGTCATCTGTCCGGACGCCGATGTGAAGCTCTACATCATGGCCGACACGGAAACCCGCGCCCGGCGACGCTGGGAAGAATTGACCGCCCGCGGCGAAGCCATCAGCTATGCCGAAATGCTCGAACAAACCCGCGAACGCGACCGGCGTGATGCCGAACGGCCCGACGCGCCGATGCGCGCCGCCGACGACGCGACCTTGCTAGACACGTCATCCTTGAGTATAGACGCGGCCGTTGCCCAAGCTGTCGCGGTTGTGGAAAAGCGCCAAAAAGCGTGATCTGCCCGACATCAAGGTAACAGATAGCCGGGCGTTCTGAGGACGGAGTGCCGTGACCCTGATGTGTCACGGAACCGTTTCGGTCGCCCACACTGTTCAAATTCCAACAGGCCGAACCCGGCCAAGCGGCGAGTAAGACGACCAGTATCCAGCCTCGCTGCATCGGAGCAACCCTTTAACATGTCTACAGAATCCTTTAACCCGTCGACCGATGATTTCGCCGCCATGCTGGAAGCCAGCCTGGCCGGCCGTGACCTTGCCGAAGGCCAGGTCATCAAAGGCACCGTGACCGCCATCGAGAATGGTGATGTGGTCGTTGATGTTGGCCTCAAGACCGAAGGCCGCATTCCGCTGCGCGAATTCACCGGACCGGGCTCTGCCGCCCCGAAAGTGGGCGACGACGTCGAGGTTTACCTCGAGCGCATCGAAAACGCCCTCGGCGACGCCATCCTCTCGCGCGACAAGGCTCGCCGCGAAGAGAGCTGGGATCGCCTCGAGAAGTCCTTCGACAAGAAGGATCCGGTCAACGGTGCCATCGTCGGTCGCGTCAAGGGCGGCTTCACTGTGGATCTGGGTGGCGCTTCGGCCTTCCTGCCGGGTTCCCAGGTTGATATCCGTCCGGTCCGCGATGTTGGCCCGCTGATGAACCAGGAACAGCCGTTCGCGATCCTGAAAATGGACCGTCCGCGCGGCAATATCGTGGTCTCGCGCCGCGCCGTTCTGGAAGAAAGCCGCGCCGAGCAGCGTGCCGAGCTCGTTGGCCAGCTGGCCGAGGGCGAAGCCCGCGACGGCGTCGTCAAGAACATCACCGACTACGGTGCATTCGTTGACCTCGGCGGCATTGATGGCCTGCTGCACGTCACCGACATGTCCTGGAGCCGCGTCGGCCATCCGTCCGAAGTGGTTGAAGTCGGTCAGACCGTCAAAGTCCAGATCATCAAGATCAACAAGGAAACCCAGCGCATCTCGCTCGGCATGAAGCAACTCATGTCCGATCCGTGGGAAGGCGTTGCCGCGAAATACCCGGTGGGTGCGACCTTCGAAGGCCGCGTCACCAATATCGCGGAATACGGTGCCTTTGTGGAACTGGAAGAGGGCGTTGAGGGCCTCGTCCACGTCTCCGAAATGTCCTGGACCAAGAAGAACGTCCACCCGGGCAAGATCCTGTCGACCTCCCAGGAAGTCCAGGTCATGGTCCTCGATGTCGACGCCGACAAGCGCCGCATCTCGCTGGGCGTCAAGCAGACCCAGCGCAATCCGTGGGAAGTCTTCGCCGAAAACTACCCGTCCGGTACCGCCATCAAGGGCGAGATCAAGAACATCACCGAATTCGGTCTGTTCGTTGGCCTCGACGGCGACATCGACGGCATGGTGCACCTCTCCGACATCTCCTGGGATCAGTCGGGCGAAGCCGCCATCGAAGGCTTCAAGAAGGGCGACATGGTCGACGCCAAGGTTCTCGATGTTGACGTCGAGAAAGAGCGCGTCTCCCTGGGCATCAAGCAGCTCGCCGGCGATCCGATGGACAGCTCCGGCGTTGGCCGCGGCGACACCGTCACCTGCACCGTCACGGAAGTGACGTCGGGCGGCATCGAGGTGTCCTTCGGCGATGACAGCCCGGTCAAGGCCTTCATCCGCAAGTCCGACCTGTCCCGCGATCGCGGCGAGCAGCGTCCGGAACGCTTCGCGGTTGGCGAAAAGGTCGATGCCCGCATCACCAATATCGACAAGGGCACGCGTCGTATCTCGCTCTCCATCAAGGCGCTCGAGATCTCCGAAGAGCGTGAAGCGGTCGAGCAGTATGGTTCCTCGGATGCCGGCGCTTCGCTGGGTGACATCCTCGGCGCCGCCCTGCGCGAGAACGAGGACAAGGCCGACAGCTAAGGCCCTGTCTCGCCCGAAAGGGTCATGAAGAACGGCCGGAGCCCACGCTCCGGCCGTTTTTTATTGACCAATACCGGCTGTTTGGATTGACGGACCGGGCCTCAGGCGTAAGGATTAGGCATTCACTCGCGGAGGGTTAGCATGATCAAGTCTGAATTGATCGACAAACTGGCCGAGGCCAATCCCCATCTCTACCACCGTGATGTGGAGCGCGTCGTCAACACGATCCTTGACGGGATCACCGACGCCCTTGCAGACGGCGACCGGGTCGAGCTGCGTGGATTTGGCGCCTTTTCGGTTCGCCATCGCCCCGCTCGCGTCGGCCGCAATCCGCGTACCGGTGATAGCGTCGCGGTGAAGGAGAAGCACGTGCCCTTCTTCAAGACCGGCAAGGAATTGCGCGAACGCGTCGACGCCTCGCGCGAGACCAATCCGGAAATCGCCTGATCCGCACGCAAAATCGGGCATTTCACTGATTCCGTTTACGAGAGTTTAAAGGCCGGACGCGAGACTGCGATCCATGATCGCCTCGTCTGTTTCCTCTGTCATGTCGACGCCCGCCGTGGCGAAGGCCATGAAGACGATCGCCACCCAGTCCGCGACACGGCTGGCGAGCTGTGGCTCGTGCGGCAGTGCCGCGTGCGCCGGGTGTGGCGGTGCGGGCAAAGCCAAGGCCAGCGCCAACACCGAACTGTCCGAGGGTGATCGCAAGCAGGTCGACGCCCTCAAGGCACGCGACCGCGAGGTCCGGGCCCATGAGCGGGCTCACCAGGCCGCCGGTGGGTCACACGCAGGCGCAGCCAGCTACACCTTCCAGAAAGGCCCTGACGGCCGCGCCTACGCCGTTGGCGGGGAAGTCCCGATCGACGCGAGCGAGGTGAAGGGCGACCCGCAGGCCACGATCGAGAAGATGCAGCAGGTCAAGGCCGCCGCTCTGGCCCCCGCCGAACCCTCAGGCCAGGACCGCAAGGTCGCCGCCCTCGCCGATGCCAAGATCTCCCAAGCGCGGGCCGAGCTCAATCGCCGCAAGGGCGAAGATGGCGGTGAGGGCGAAGCAACAGCGCCTGGGGAGAAGCTGCAACCCTCGCTGAACCAGCAGATCGCGGAAATGCGACAGGCCGCCCCCCGATCGACGACATCATCGGCATCAACGACGCCGAACGACCTCACCGCCTATGCGGCCCATGCCTATCGGCATCAGGCATCGGCCGTATTCCCGAACCAGGCCTGACGCTCAGGCCTTGCGGTGCCAGTCCGCATGACCGTCCAGCCAGGCAAAGCGACGCACCATCCAGCCCAGCCAGTCACGACGGCCTGAATGACGCGGAATGACCGCGGTCACGCGCCGCGGTTCGGTCGTTTCAATCATCAAATCGGTCAATGTCATGGTCGCCTCCGTTTCCAGCGATGCCTTGATATAGGCGGCCTACCGTGGCTCTGACCAACGCGTTCTCAAGGGTCTTACATAAGGTGAATTTATGGATAGAGCGCCTCACCTGCCGCCGATCAACGCCATCCGGGTCTTCGAGACAGCGGCCCGGCTGGGCAATTTCACGCGCACCGGCGAGACCCTCGGCATGACCCAGGCGGCGGTGAGCTATCAGATCAAACTGCTGGAAGACCGGCTCGGTTTTGCCCTATTCGAGCGCAAGGCCCGCCATGTCGAACTGACCGCGCGTGGCGCCCGGCTGGCACGCGGTACGTCGGACGCCTTTCGTCTGTTGGAACGCACCTTCCGCGATGTCAGGGAGGATCGCGACAGCGTGCTCTCGGTGACCGCCCTGCCGACCTTCTGCTCGAACTGGCTGGTACCGCGCATCGGCGCCTTCCAACTGGAGAACCCGGGCCTCGCGGTGCGCATCGACAGCCGCTCCGACCTGGTCGACATCAAGGCCGGCGAGGCCGATATCGGGATCCGCATCGGCAAGGGCCAATGGCCCGGGCTGGAGGCGCGCCGGCTGTTCGGGGACACCACCGCCCCTCTGGTCTCCCGCGCTGCGGCCGAGCGCTTCGGCCCCTTCGAACGGCCCGAGGACCTGTTGAAACTGCGCCTGTTCGGCCCGATCCGCTAGTGGCGCGACTGGTTCAGGCAGGCCGGCGGCGACCCGGCGCTGTTGCCGGAGCGCCCCGTGCTCGAACTCGAAACCCAGACCATGGAGGTCTCCGCCGCCATCGCCTCGGGCGATGCGGCAACAATGGTCACACCGATCTATTTCGCCGAACAGCTTGCCTCCGGCGCTCTGGTCGAGCCCTTCACGACCGGGCTGGACCACGGCGACGCGCACTACATGGTCTTCGACCCGACCCGCGCGAAAGAACCCAAGATCAAGGCCTTCATCGCCTGGATGCTGTTCCAGCCCATGGCGTTCTGCCTCAACCGCACCGAACCGGCTTTCCCTGAGGCGGGCAAGGCGGTGGGCAAGGGCTAGCCCTGGCGGAGTCTCGCGACGGCTGCGCGCACATAACCGACCAAGGTCACCAGGGTGAGCGCGCCGGCCAACGAAATGATGCTGCCCGCGAGGATGTCCAGATCGACCGGGCCCAGCGCATCAAACGGCAGCATGGCCAGTGAGAGGCCGAGAAAGCTGGTGACGATCTTCAACGGCTCCAGTCGTGATTGGTCCAGGGATTGCCCTGGCCCCAGCGCCTCGCTGAACCCGGCGACCACGATACAGCGCACGACCAGAACCACGGCGCCTGGCAGGGCCCAGACCGGCAAGGCGTCGGCGGCGACAAGCCCGAGGACAGCCGCCAAGGTCAAAAGCCGATCCCCGATAAGATCGAGGACGGCCCCTAGTGGCGAGGTCTCGTTCAGCGCGCGGGCCAGCTTGCCGTCCAGAACGTCAAGCCCGCCGGCAATCAGGAAAACGGCAAGCGCGACCCAGCCGGGACCGTGGATGATCAACCAGCCCAGCAGCAAAAGCGCGAGCCCGGTGCGGAAAAGGGTGATGGCATTTGAGATCATGGGACGGCCTCTTCCTGTCAAAGCCAGCGCAGGGGCGGGGCTTCTGCCTTCAGCGCAGCCAGCGCGTCGCGCAGGCCCGTCATGAAGGTATCACGGCCGCCGCTCCATCGCAGGGCGTCGCCGATGACAGCGCTGCAGACGAATGGCACCGGAATGACCGAACCACGCGGCAGGACCCGTCCTGCGCCTTGGAGATAGACCGGGACCACCGGACAATCGGGAAAGGCTTCGGCCAGTCTTGCGATACCGGTCTTGAGCGCGCCCATTTGCTCGGGTTCGCCGCGCGTGCCCTCCGGGAAGATCAATAGAATGTCGCCGGACGATAGGGCATCCCGGCAGCCCGCCAACACATCTTCACGGCCCCTTGCGCGGCGATTGACCGGCAGAATTCCGACACAGTTCAGGTAGAACCAGCTCGCCAGCCCACCAGTCAGAAAGTGATCCGAGGCCGCGACGGGCCGAATGCGGGGCAGAAGGCGCGAGCGAAACAGGCTGAGCAGGAGGAGCGTATCGACATGGCTGTTGTGATTGGCGGCAATAATGGCAGGGCCGGTCCGAGGCAGGTTTTCCGCCCCTCTCACATCAAAACCGATGACGAGATAAGCGATTGGACGGATGATGCAGACCAGAACGAGGCGTCTTAGCAGGATGAGCATCTAGAAGCGCTCCAGGCCGAAAATTGCCAGCATGTGGAAATACCAGGGCGCGGTGAAGGTGAGGCTGTCGACCCGGTCCAGCAAGCCACCATGCCCCGGCAGCAGACGGGATGTGTCCTTGACGCCCAGGTCCCGCTTGATCGCCGACATGGTGATATCGCCAAAAAAGCCGAGCACCGGCAGGATCGCACCGACCAGCACGCTGGGCCAGAAGGCAAGCGGCGTGAAAACCGGAGCGAGAAGCACGAAAGCCAGCGCTGTCGTTGCCCAGCCGCCGATAGCCCCCTCCCAGGTCTTGTTCGGACTGACTTGCGGGCTGATCGGATGCCGCCCCAGGCTCTTGCCCCAGACATATTGGGCGACGTCGTTGAGCTGGGTCATCACGATCAGGAAGAAGACCAGGCCCGCCGGGCCGGCCATCGGCACTTCCTCGATCGGTGTGCGCATCAGAAAAGCGACATGACCCAGATTGAAGACGCAGACGATGACGCCCCATTGCAGGGTGCCGATTGTGGCAAGGAAGCCGTCCGTGCGGCCCATCAGCGTCATGATGACAGCCGTCGCAACGAACATGTAGATCGGCACGATGACGAGGAAGTAGGCGTAATTGTCGATCCAGATCGACCAATAACTGATCAGCACCGAGGCATAGACGACCAGCACCACCAGCCGGTCTTCCCGCCGCGTAGGCGCGAGTGTGACGAACTCACGCAGGGCGACAAAGCTGACAAAGGCGAACAACAGCGTCGTTGCTTGCCAGCCAGCCCAGAGCGCCACCATCAACAGGCCGGCCATGACCCACCAGCTGGTCATGCGCGGAGCGAGGTCATCCCACCGTCCGGGCTGCAGGCGCGGAAGGACCAGGGCGGCCAGGCTGCCGACAACAAGCAGGACCGTGATACCGGCGAAACCGGTCAGAAGCGGCAGGGGCAGATGCAGAGCGTCAGGCAAGGGCGGCGCCTCCGGCACAATAGGAAAACCCGATCAGAACCCGAGAACAAAGCCCGGACCGGCGGGACTTGGCAACGAAGTTCCGATTCACATGCACGCCCGTGTCACCTCAACAGCCCGCTGGAGGACGCGAAACCCCGTCATCCAAGGCTTCCCCCACGGCGCTGAAACCGCTAACGCTTAGGCCATGACCGACATCAAGTTCTGTGGCCTCAAGACCGGACGGGATATCGCGGCGGCCGAAAAGGCCGGGGCGCGCTGGACGGGGTATGTGATTTTCCCGAAGAGCCCGCGCCATGTCTCGCCGGTGCTGGCCGGTGAGCTGTGCCATCTGGCGCAAAGCAGCGAGACGGTCGCCGTCACCGTCAATCCCGATGATGACCTGCTGGCGCAGATCCGTGACGCCATGCGGCCGGACTGGATCCAGTTGCACGGGGCGGAGAGCCCGCAGCGGGTCGTGCAGGCGCGTGCCTATGCAAAGCGCGGGATTATCAAGGCTTTGCCGATTGCCGAGGCGAGCGATCTGGAGGCGGCAAGACCCTATGACCGGATCGCCGACCTGATGCTGTTTGACGCCAAACCACCGGCCGGCGCCGACCGGCCCGGCGGTCTGGGTCATGGCTATGACTATTCTTTGCTGAAAACGCTGCAGATTTCCGTGCCCTGGCTCTTGTCCGGGGGGCTTGATGACACCAATGTCTGCGCCGCTGTCAAAGCTGCCGGAGCCGGGGCGGTGGATGTCTCCTCCGGTATTGAAAGCGCGCCGGGCGTCAAGGATGCCGGGCGCATTGCCGGTTTTGCCGCCGCACTGGCGGCCTGCTGAACCAAATCCAAGCGCACAAGGAGCGTGCCATGAGCGAACCCGCCTCTGCCGACACACGACCGAATGCGCTTTCGGCCTGGCCCGATATCGATGGCCGCTTCGGCGATTACGGCGGTCGTTTCGTTGCCGAAACGCTGATGCCGAACATTCTCGAGCTCGAGAAGGCCTATACGGCGGCCAAGGCCGATCCTGACTTCAAGGCGGAGATGGATCTCTTCCTGACCGATTATGTCGGCAAGCCCTCGCCGATCTATTTCGCCGAGCGCCTGACCGAAGCGTTTGGCGGCGCCAGGATCTGGTTCAAGCGCGACGAGCTCAACCACACCGGCAGCCACAAGATCAATAACTGCCTCGGCCAGGTCCTGCTGGCCCGCCGCATGGGCAAGACCCGCATCATTGCCGAGACCGGCGCCGGCCAGCATGGCGTGGCGACAGCGACCGTGGCGGCACGCTTCGGCATTCCCTGTACCGTCTTCATGGGCGCGACGGATGTCGAGCGCCAGGCGCCCAACGTCTTCCGCATGAAGCTGCTCGGCGCCGAGGTCGTGCCGGTGACCTCCGGCACAGGCACGCTGAAGGACGCGATGAATGAGGCGCTGCGGGACTGGGTCACCAATGTCTCGGACACCTTCTACGTCATCGGCACGGTCGCGGGCCCGCACCCCTATCCGGCCATGGTCCGCGACTTCCAGTCGATCATCGGCCGCGAGGCCCGCGCCCAGATGATGGACCGGATCGGACGCCTTCCCGATGCCTGTGTCGCCTGCATCGGCGGTGGCTCGAACGCGATGGGGCTGTTCCATCCCTTCATCGAGGATGAGGATGTCCGTCTGATCGGTGTCGAAGCGGCCGGCCTGGGCGTGGAGACCGGCAAGCATGCCGCCTCGCTGAAAGGCGGGCGGCCGGGCATCCTGCACGGCAACAAGACCTATCTCCTTCAGGATGATGACGGCCAGATCATCGACGCCCACTCGATCTCGGCCGGGCTCGATTACCCGGGCATCGGCCCCGAGCACGCCTTCCTGCACGACATGAAACGCGCCGAATACGTCTCCGCGACGGATGAGGAGGCGATGGAGATGTTCCAGCTCTGCACCAAGCTGGAAGGCATCATACCGGCCCTGGAACCCGCCCACGCCCTCGCCCGCGTTCGCGACCTGGCCAAGGAACTCGGCCCGGACGGCCTTATCCTGATGAATATGTGCGGCCGCGGCGACAAGGACGTCCCGCAAGTGGCGCGCATGCTGGGGGTGGAGCTGTAGCACTTTATAGTTGTGTTCTTTTTATGTTCTCGCATAATGCGAGCGGGAACAGATTGCAGCAAACTACAATTGTAGCTACGCTTCATGGAATTCGAATGGGATCCGGCCAAGGATGAGGCCAACCAGCGCAAGCATGGGCTGAGTTTTGGGGAAGCTGCCTTCATCTTCGAGGGACGCGTCCTCACGCAGCCGGCCCGCCGCGGTCGCGATGGAGAAGCACGGTTCTTTTCGATTGGACTCCTGGGTGAGCGCGCCATCGCCGTCATCCACACAGAGCGAAACGGGGTGATTCGGATCATTTCCGCCCGCCCCGCCAAGAAGAAGGAAAGGCGCCTCCATCATGGCCATGATCCGCAAAAAGCTGAGTGACCTTGAACCCGTCTCCGAGGAGCGACTTCGCGAATTGGCAGCCATCCCCGACGACAAGATCGACGTCTCCGACATACCCGAACTCGACGAGGCCTGGTTCGCTGAAGCCACGCTCTGGACCCCGCCGTCGAAGAAACAGGTCACCTTGCGGCTTGACGACGACATCATCGCCTTCTTCAAGGAGAGTGGAAAAGGCTATCAGACGCGCATGAATGCCGTTCTGCGGGCGTTTGTGGATGCGAAGAAGAAGCGGGCGTGAGTGGGACTGTGACGCCGCAAGTCGTGATTAAGTCAGACTGCGCACGCTGCGGCGAAGATGTGTCAGTAGTGACACGCGTGTCGGGAGCAACATTGTGATCGGAGCGATTGTTATGACCAGCGCGCTCGGCCTCTCAAGCCAGGACTTTGAGAGTTCGATTGTGTTGATGGGAGGGTATCTGCCAACTCCAGCACACGTCGTATTTGGCCCCGACAACTCGGCCTCGATTGATCTGACGGGCACACTCAATCAACGGTTGATGATGCTGGGTCGACCTGAACCTGGCGTCATTGAGTTCCACATGGACCATTTGATCGCAGACCAGTGGCGCGTAGGGGAATCGGACGAGAACCTGCTCAAAGCCGTTAGACGCACACCAGACACGGGATGCGAAGAAGTCTTGCGGCTGGACCTGACGCGCGAAGGCGGTCTTCTCTGGCTGGACTACACGCTTAATCGCTCCCCAACCTGCCCGACCTCCAACCTTTGACGGGACAAGAATGACCAACCGCCTCACCACCCGTTTCGCGGAACTGTCCGCCTATAATCGTGCCGGATTTGTCGCCTACATGATGGCGGGCGATGGCGACAGCCAAGCGCTCCTGAACACGCTGCCGTCTGCCGGGGCCGATGTGATCGAGCTGGGCATGCCGTTCACCGATCCGGCAGCCGATGGTCCGGCGATTCAGGCTTCGGCGCTGCGAGCGCTGGAGGCGGGAATGACGCTGAAGGGCACGCTCGCCCAGGCTGCCGAATTCCGCAAGCGCGACACGGAAACGCCGCTGGTCCTGATGGGCTACGCCAACCCGATCTTTTCCATGGGCTGGGAGGCCTTCGCCAAGGCCGCGGCCAAGTCTGGCGTCGACGGTCTGATCTGCGTCGACATTCCGCCGGAGGAAGACACCGAGCTGCGCACCGCGCTCAACAAGCAGGACATCGCCCTGATCCGCCTGGCGACGCCGACCACGGATGATGACCGTCTGGCGACCGTGGTCGCCAATACGTCGGGCTTCGTTTATTACGTCTCCACGACAGGGGTGACCGGGGCCGGAACCGGCGTGGTCACCGAGGTTGGCGCTGCCGTCGACCGGGTCAAGGCCGCTTCGGGCCTTCCGGTCGCCGTCGGCTTTGGTGTTCGCGAGCCGGAACAGGCTGCGGCGATTGCCAAGCGGGCTGATGCTGTCGTGGTCGGATCGGCCATTGTCGACGCCATGCATGAGGGCGGCGTTGACGGGGCAACCGGCCTGGTGAAACGTCTGTCGTCGGCGGTCCATACCGCGCGGCGCCAGGGATAAGCGGCCAGCTGGCCGGAACGATTACGGGACCGACACGCATGACCGAAAAGTCGAATGGTTTGAACTGGCTGTCCAAGATCACGCCGCCGGGCATGTCGAAGATCTTTTCCAAGCGCGACACGCCGGACAATCTCTGGGTCAAATGCCCGATCTCCGAGGAGATGGTCTTCCACAAGGATCTGGAAGCCGGCCTCTTCGTGACGCCGGCCGGTCACCACATGCGGATCGCGCCAGCCTATCGCTTCCAGTTCACTTTCGACGGCGAGTACACCGAGATCGAAACCCCGGTCGTGGTCAAGGATCCGCTCAAATTCCGTGACGACAAACCCTACACGACCAAGCTGGCCGCAGCCCGCAAGAAGACCGGGCGCGATGACGCCATGGCGATTGCGACCGGCCAGATCGGCGGGCTTGACGCCGTTGTGCTGGTGCAGAATTTTGCCTTCATGGGCGGCTCGCTCGGCATGGCAGCCGGCGAGAGCTTCATCAAGGCGGCTGAGACCGCGATCGCCCGGAAGGCGCCGATGATCGTCTTCACGGCCGCTGGTGGCGCCCGCATGCAGGAAGGCGCGCTGTCTCTGATGCAGATGCCGCGGACCACGCTGGCGGTCGAGATGCTGCGCGAGGCCGGCCTGCCCTATATCGTCGTTCTGACGGACCCGACCACCGGCGGTGTGACCGCGTCCTACGCCATGCTGGGTGATGTCCACATCGCCGAGCCGGGGGCCCTGATCGGCTTTGCCGGACCGCGCGTTATCGAGCAGACCATCCGCGAGAAACTGCCGGAAGGCTTCCAGCGCGCCGAATACCTGCTGGAAAAGGGCATGGTCGACAAAGTCGTGCATCGTGCCGACCTTCCCGCTACATTGGCCCGTCTCCTGAGGGTCATGATGAAAAAGCCGGGCACGTCCATTCCTGCCTCCCTGGCACCGCCGCCAGCCGATCATGTGGTGAGCGACGGGGGAAGCCATTAGCACGCGTCGACAAGCACTCGATGACGCGCTGGCGCGCCTTGCACGCCTGCATCCCCAAAAAATTGACCTCTCCCTGGGCCGCCTCCAGCGGCTTTTGGCAGCGCTTGGCTCGCCGCAGGACAATCTCCCGCCAACCATCCATGTCGCCGGCACCAACGGGAAGGGCTCGATCTGCGCCTTCCTCGCCGAGATGGCCCGCGCCAAGGGCGAGCGGGTGCATATCTATACCTCGCCGCACCTGGTCAATTTCAACGAGCGCATCCTGCTCGACAGCAAGCCGGCCGATGACCACACCCTGATCGAAGCCTTCGCCCGCTGCGAGGCGGCCAATTTCGGCGAACCGATCACCTTCTTCGAGATCACCACCGCCGCGGCCTTCCTGCTGTTCTCGGAGCACCCGGCCGACCGGCTGATCCTCGAGGTCGGCATGGGCGGACGCCTGGACGCAACCAATGTCATCGCCAGACCGGCCCTGTCGGTGATCACACCGGTCAGTCTCGACCACCAGGAATTCCTCGGCCGTGAACTCGCCGATATTGCCCGCATCAAGGCCGGCATCTGCAAGTTCGGGGTCCCGACGGTCGTCGCCAACCAGTGCGCCGTCTCCGAGGCGGCCATTCTCGATGAAGCGCAGAAGGTCGGCGCACCAACCTATGTCTGGGGCCGCGACTATAACGCCTACATGCAGCACGGACGACTGGTCTTCGAGAACGAGACCCAGGTCTGGGACCTGCCGGCGCCGGGCCTTCTGGGCCCCCATCAGGTACTCAATGCCGGTGCGGCTGCAGCCTGCGCGGCGGTCCTGCAATGGCCCGAAGACGCGGTCGCCAAGGGTATCGGTGACGCTCGCTGGCCGGGTCGCCTGCAGCGCCTCACAACTGGACCGATCGGCGACCTCGCCCGCCAAGCCGATGCCGAACTCTGGCTCGACAGCGGCCATAACGAGGCGGCCGCCAAGGCGCTTTCCCACGCCCTGGCGGACATGGACGAGCGCGATGACCGCCCCCTCGTCATCATCGCCGGCTTCTCGCCGGACAAGGATGTGGAAGCCTGGTGCAGCCAGTTCTCCGGCCTTGCCCGCCGCCTGATCGCGGTCGAGTTCAAATCGGGTCGCGGCGGCTCCCGCCTGGCCTCCGATGTTGCGGCCGCCAGTGCCCGCACCGGTCTCGAAGCCAGCACAGCCGCCGGGCTGATCGCGGCCATGAAGAACGCGATCAAGGAACACCCCTCACCGCGAATCCTGATCAGCGGGTCGCTCTACCTTGTCGGCGAAGCACTGGCACTCGGGGATGAACCACCGCACATCACCCCGGGCTGAGGTCAACGCCCGGGCAGCGCTCCGGCGCGTACTGCATCCAATCCACCCATCACTGGCATCACAGGTCCATCGCTCAACAGCTCTGACTGGATGCCCTGATGCCCCGCACCCTGCTTTTCGCAGCCTCGCTGCTCGCCTTGTCCTTCGCCGGACAGGGCGTCGCGCAAACGGCGACGGTCGAAACCGACTATGTCGCCCTTGCAGAAGCCATAGACACCACCATGCACGCCCATCACTACAACCCCGCGGAACTGGACAGCCCCGCCTATGAGGCGGTCACACAGGCTGTGCGGGCACTGGCGGAAACGGCGACGACTGACGATGAATTCCGCGCGGGTTTCGAGACCATCTGGGAGACGGGACCCTTCTCGCACGTCGACCTTCGCCAAGAAGGCCGCAACGCCGAGGCCATCACTGACTGGGTTGATCAGCTGCGCGTCGGAAACGGTGCCGCGCTGAGCTGGGACGGCGACATTGCCGTGCTGACCGTCAACACAATGATGGGGGTCGACACGATCGAACAGATCGAGGCGGCCTATGACGAGATTGCAACGCGTGACACCGCAGCCCTCATCATCGACCTGCGCGCCAATCGCGGGGGGATGTTTGCCTTCAAGCCGCTGGTCGAACATGTGCTGGAGACCCCGTTGGATATTGGCGTCTTCGTGTCCCAGGGCTGGAACGCGCACATGGATCGGGCCCCCGGGCCACAGGATGTCACAACCATCGCGCCCTGGACCGGATGGTCGATCCGCGACTTCTGGGACTCTGCCCAGGCCAATGACCTGACCCTGGCGCGCCTCACCCCCGACGGGCCCCATTATGGCGGACCGGTCTATGTCCTCATCAGTGAGCACACCGCCAGCGCCGCCGAGATTGCGGCCGATGCGCTCAGGGCATCAGGGCGCGCGATCCTGATCGGTCAAGGCACGGCCGGCGAAATGCTGTCCCAGCGGGTTTACGACATGCCCGGTGGATTCCAGCTCTACCTGCCGATTGCCGATTATTACTCCCTCGCCAGTGGCCGGATAGAAGGAGTTGGTTTGACACCCGACATGCCGCAGGACGCGGAGAGCGCGCTCCAGACGGCCCTCGATCTGGCCCGGCCATAAGAAAACGGGCCCCTGTGGATGCAGGGGCCCGTTCTTCGATCAGGAGTCTGGATCGGAAACCGATCAGATTGTGTCCTGGACCCATTCGGCGATCTTGCCCTTGGCCATGGCGCCGACTTTCGTGGCGACGACCTGACCGTCCTTGAAGATCATCAGCGTGGGGATACCGCGCACGCCGTACTTGCCCGGCGTCATCGGATGATCGTCGATATTGACCTTGGCGACCGTCAGCGCACCGGACATCTCTTCGGCGATCTCTTCGAGAGCCGGGGAAATCTGTTTGCACGGACCACACCATTCCGCCCAGAAGTCCACAAGGACCGGGCCGCTGGCATTGATCACATCAGTCTCGAAGGATTCATCGCTGACCGCTTTGGTCGCCATGGGACACTCCTTGGTTGGGACGAATCCGCGGGGGCGGATTCCGTTGCTGGCGCGTGAGGTAAGGACGGCGAGGCCGCTCGTCAAGCCGCTCCCGCGTCGAAGACCGTATCGAGCAAGGGGTCAGGGAGTTCCATCAAGCGTGCAGCGTCGGTCCAGAGCAGGGCGCAACGTACGGATTTCTCCGGATGAACCGCCCGCAGAAGGGCGCGATAGGTAGCCATCTGACCGAGATAGATTCTCGCCACTGCAGCAAGCTCGATCGGGGGCGGACGGTTGGTCTTGTAGTCGATGATCAGCACTTCATCATCCGTCACGACGAGCCGGTCGACCTGCCCGCGTACGATCGTGTTGGCCGGCAGGCCCGGCGCATGCCCGACCAGCGAGACCTCGGCCCGGCTGCCCGGACCAAACAGTGGCGCAAACTCAGGATGGTCAAGAATACCCAGCGTCTCGGTGACGATCTGCGCCTTGTCCGCGTTGGATATGTCCGGCTGCGCCGCGACAAAGCGCTCCGCCGCGCCCCGACGGCGATCAGGCGCAAGATCGGGCAGGGTCTGCAGCAGCTTGTGGATGACATCGCCGCGCCGGAACCGGTGTCCGCCCGGATCAGAGAGCGGCGACAGCACGGCCGGCTCACTGTCCGCATCGGCCAGCAGGCTGGACGGCGCCGCGCTCAGGATCTGGCCGGTCTCGGTCGGCGCGGGGGTGCAGGCCCAGGACGGGATCGCTGCCGGTGCCCGGCGGGTGGTTTCGTCGGTCCCGAGGGCCACCGGTGGAGGCCCGTAGCGCAGGCCGGGCTCAGCCCCCTCGACATGAGCCGCAACCGGGGTTTCAAATTCCGTCCAACCCTCTCCCTGCCAGGCCTCGGCGAGCTGCGTGTACCAGCTGTGCTCGGCGATCTGGCCGAGCTCGCCCTGCCCTTGCCGCCATCCGCAGACGATCAGGCGATCACGGGCGCGGGTCAGGGCGACATAGAGGAGCCGGCCATGTTCCGAGAGCTGGCGGTTCTCGCTCTCGGCGCGCAGGGTCTCGACGATCTCCGGGTCTTCCGCCTTGCGCGGCGACCACAACAGACCGCAATCGGGATGGGCGAAAATCGGGTCGGACTTGCCGGTCAGCGGGCTACGCGTGGTATCCGGCAGAATGATCACCGGACGTTCCAGCCCCTTGGACGCGTGCACGGTCATGACCTGGACCTCGTCGCGATCGGGGTTCATCTCGCGCTTGATCTGGGTTTCCTCGCCATCAATCCGGGCGATAAAGCTGGCCAGCGCACCGCCATCCTCGCGCTCGTGCTGCAGAGCCCGCGCGAGGAATTCCTGCAGCGGGTCGCGCGCCTCCTCGCCGAGACGGGCATAGATCCGCGCCCAGCGAGTCTCGCCGGTTGGCGTTCGGGCATTGAGGAAACCGGTGAACAGGTCATAGAGCCGGGTCTTGTCGGCCTGATCCCGCAATTCGGTCAGCGCCGCCTTGGCATCGGCGAAACGCGGGTCCCCGCTGGTGAAGAGTGCATTCCACAGGGTCCCGCGCCGCTTCAGATCCGTACGCGACCGCGCCAGATCATAGAGCGCCTGTTCGTCAATGCCGCGCTGGTCGTCGCTGACCGGATCAAAGAGCGGTGAGCGCAGGACCTCCGCGAGGGCGAGATCGTCCCCGGACGTCATGGCGAAACGGCCCAGGGCCAGCATGTCCTTCACCGCCGTCTGCTCACGCAGCACCATGCGATCCGCCCCGGCGACCGGCACGCCTTTCAGCTTGAGCTGACGGATCACCTCCTCGAAAAACCCGCCGGTACGGCGCCAGACGAGGATGGCAATGTCGGCGGGCCGGACCGGGCGCGGTGTGAAGCGTCCGCCCTTTTCCTCCCAGACCGCATCGCCGCGTGCGATCATGGCAGCGATCTCGTCGGCCACGGTCCGGGCCAGCACATCGCGCGAGCTGCCGCGGGCACGCTGATCGACCGGGTCGAAGATCGACCCCTCCTCGACCTTTTCCGGCTTGGGAATGGCCGGCCATAGCTCGACACAGCCCGGCGTGCCGGAACGCGCCGCGCGATGCCCCTGATAGCGCGCAAACGGCAGGGCTGTCGCCCCGGCCTGGAATTTCATTTCCGGGGCCGGGATCTTCGCGGCGAACGCCTGATCCACAGCGGCGAGGATTTCCGGTGCCGAGCGGAAGGAGACGTCCAGACCCGGCCGCTCAAAGGGCAGTTCCACCGACGCCGCCGAAGCCGCCAGATGATCGCCTTCCGCCAGAAAACGCGCCGGTTCCGCGCCCTGGAAAGAATAGATCGACTGTTTCTCGTCGCCGACCACAAACAGCGTCCGGTCAAGCTCGCGCGCGCCTTCGCCGGCGAAGAACTCGGCAGTCAGGCCGCGGATCATGTCCCACTGGCGCGGCGCCGTATCCTGGGCCTCGTCGATCAGGGCATGGGCCAGCATGCCGTCGAGCTTGTAGCCAACCCAGCCGGAAAACGGGTTCTCGGGGGCCAGCAGGAGACCAGCGAGGCGGACAAGATCGTCAAAATCGAGAGCCCGACTGTGTTCCAGCGCCTGGCTATAGGCCCGGGTGAAGCGATCGGTGACCTGCAGCGCCACCGCACTCGCCTGGGCTATCGCGGCACGCTGGATCGTGTCACGCGCCGCCTCGAGTCGGTCTGCTTCGGCTTCCAGCAATGACAGGATGTGCGGATACGGCTTCGAGATAGTCCCCGTGGCCAGGGCCTTCACACGCGGTCCTTTCACCGTGAAGAACGCCGTCAAATACGTGTCGAAGGCGAGGCCCGATGTCCCCGCAGAGAGCGCAAGATTGAGGATATCGCCGCGCTTGGTATCGTTGATCGCGCCCTCATGACACATGGCATGAGCGGCGGCTTCGACCTCAGCACGCGGCATGGCAGCCATGATGTCCCGTTTGAGACTCTCCGGATCGCTGCCGACCGGCAAGTCCAGCACGGACCAGAGCCGAGCCTCCAACGCTTCAACGCCGCCCGCCGCCTCACAGGTCTCGGCGAAGTCATGCCGCTTGGCCCGCGCCCAGCGCAGGATGGTATTGATCGCATCGGGTCCGCCGGCCTCGATCAGCGTGGCGACGTCCGCGCGGGACAAGGAGGCCAGCACCGAGCGCCGTGCCGTGTCCATCGCCTTGCCCGCGGCAGCGTCATCGAGCGTATCAAAGCCCGGCGGGGCCCCTGCCTCGAGCGGAAAGCGGCGGAGCAGCCCTTCACAGAAGGCGTGGATGGTCTGGATCTTCAGTCCGCCCGGCGTTTCGAGTGCCTGGGCAAAGAGCTTGCGGGCCGTATCCAGATCGCGCGCCGCCCGGCCCGGGCCAAGCAAGGCGTCGAGCTGGCGGCCCAGCTCCTCGTCGGGTGTCACCGACCAGTCTCCGAGACGCTTGAACAGGCGCTCCTTCATCTCGGCGGCAGCGGCCTTGGTGTAGGTGACGCAGAGGATCGTCTCGGGCTTGTGCCCTGCGAGCAGGAGATTGATCACGCGGTCGACGAGGACGCGGGTCTTGCCGGACCCGGCATTGGCCTCGACGAAGACGCTTGCCTCAGGCAGGGCAGCCCGCTTCTGGGCAGCGCTGGCAGCCGCAAGGATGGCCGGATCGAAACGGGCTTCGGTCATCGCTCGCCCTCCGGGCTTTCACCACCGGCAGAAGCCCACTCGCCGCGACGGGCGAGATGATCAAAATCCCCGTAATCATTGACGTACTGAACCCGGATCTGGCTCTCATAAGGCATCGTTTCGTCATCGAAACGAGCAATCCATCGGGTCAGGTCCTCAAGCGCATTGTGGACATACTCAGCCGCCTCCGGATTGCGCTCGCCATCAATGCGCACTTCCTTGCCGCCCTCGGCATTGCCGGGCAGCGAGAGGTAGTAGAGCCCGGCCGGCGCTCCGGCCGCGAGCGCCTTGAACGCTCCCGCTTCGGCCATCGCGGCGGTCAGTGGCAATTGCGGGTCGAATCCGGCCCGGATCGATTTGGCGCTCGAGGAGGAACCGGTCTTGTAATCGATGATGTCGAGACGGCCATCGGGGTGCCGGTCAAAACGGTCCGAACGCCCGGTCAGTTCCCAGGTGCCGGCCGGACCGTCAAACGCCATCGAGCCGGTGATCTCGACCTTGTCGAGCGTGATGCCGCGCGCCCGGCGCCCGGCTTCCCAGCTCACCAGCCAGCTCGCGGCGCGTTCAAAACGGGCCCGTTCCAGCACCATCTCTTCCGGTCCGAACCCGGTCTCGGCGAGGCGTGTCTCAGCGGCCGCGACGAGCTGGGCAACCGCATCCTCCGGGATGCCATCGGTCCAGGCGGGCACGACCGCTTCCAGCGCGTCATGCAGCGCCGATCCGCGCTCACGCGGACCCGGCGGCATGTCGGCCGGATCGAGACGGCGCAGTCCAAGGATATGGCGCGCGTAAATGGAATAGGGATCGCGGACCCAGGTCCGGATCTCGGTGATCGACAAGCGCCGGGGCCGCACCTCGACCGGCGGGCACGGCGAGGGTCGCGGCGCGGCCACAGGCGGGCTGCCGGGATCGTCGAGCGCCCGCGAGAGCGCGACATAATCGGTCGGCGCGGTGAACGCGGCATCGGCCGCCTCACCCAAGGCACCGCGTGCCAGCGTCTTCATGCGCCAGAGCCAGCGCGAGGCGACGGTGGGCGAACCTTCCGACTTCTCCGAGCGGGTCATGATGACATGCCGCGCCGCCGCAAGCTGGGCAAAATCATGCGCCGCCAGACCATAACGCCGTTCCGGCGCACCCAGACCGACTGCCCGGCGCATGCCGGCCGACAGCCACGGATCGGCACCGGGACCGGGTGGCCAGACGCCTTCATTGAGGCCGGCCAGGATGACCCGGTCGGCTGTGATCAAACGGGCTTCGAGCGGACCCAGCACCTGGAGCCGCGGATGGACACCGAGGCGCGGTGCAACCCGGCGCGAGCGGCACATCTCGCCAAAGGCGGCGCTGTAGTCGGCCAGCGACATGTCCGGCAGGCTCTCGCTTTCCTCCAGCAGGGAGCGCAACAGCCCGGCAGCGGCCTCACCACCCTCGCCGATCCACACCGCCTCCGCGCCTCGGCCAGTACCATCCTCGGCGAGGGCCTCCGCCGCCTCGGCGTGCGCCCGCGCCCAATCGCGGGCCGGACGCTTGCCGTCGACCAGCAGGCCGGAGAAAGCCGTTTCCAGTGTATCCAGAATGGCCTCGATGACCGCACGGTCCTCATCGAACAATTTGACGAACTCGCCGTCGAGCCGGGCGCGAACGGCAGCCAGGTCACGTCCCGGCCGTGCCCCGCGCAGGGCCTCGGCCTCGAACTTGGCCAACACGGTATGGGCCTGCCCGCGGCGATAGCCGGCCCGGAACAGGGGCGACCCCCAAAGCGCCGTCAGCGCAACGACACTCCCGCAATCCGTGGCGGCATCGAGCACGCGCGTCAGGAAGGCGCCGGCTGGCGTCTCCGATAGGGCGGCCCCTCCGGAATCATCAAGCCGCACCCCGAAGCGCACCATCTCGGCCGAGACGCGGCGCGCCAGCATCCGGTCCGGCGTGACCAGGATGGCCGTCTCGTCGGGCGTCTCGAGCGTTTCACGGAGCATCAGGGCACAGGCCCGCGCCTCGCTGATCTCGTCCGGCGCCTCGACCAGGCTGAGCCCCTCCATGCCCTCGGAGAAGAAGGTTTCGCCAAAGCGCTCCTTCAGGGCCGCAATACGCTTGAGCCAGGCATCGGTCGTGTCGGCTGGTCGCAAGGCCTCGGCGATCAGGCGCCGGCGGCGCTCGGCCGCATGGTCTTCGGCAGCCCCCGGCCAGGCCGGCAGGTCCTTGCGATCGACCCCGGCCTCCGCGAGGAAGGTTTTCATCGCCCATTGCGGGTGATCATCAGCGATCGAGTCCCAGGCGCTGTCATCGGCATCCCAGTCGACCCCGGGCAGAACCACGGCGCCATGCTCCAGACCGGCGATCACGCCCATCAGCTTGCGCGCCGCAGGGATCGAGCCGGTCGAGCCAACCGCGAGAACCGGATGGTCCGGCGCCTGCCGCGTCCAGCGCGCGACCAGCTCGTGCAGGACCAGCGAGCGTCGATGCGCGCCATCGGTCAAACCCAGCTCGGCCAGACGCGCGGGCCAGATATGCTGAACGATCTCGAGGAACTCGACCGCTTCGCGGCGATCCGCCGGCAGATAGGTGGTCACCGCCTCCTGAAGCGCCGAGAGGTCGCTGACATCCTCGGTCGCGAGATCATCAAGCAGCGCCGCCAGCGAGTCCGCCAGCGCCAGCGCACCGCCGACACCGATCGGTCGGGAGAGAGCCTTCTCCTTGGCGAGGATCAGCCGCGCCAACTCGTAGCGCCGGCGTTCCGGCGAGATCGCCGGAGCGGCCAGACCGGCCAGCTCACCCGGTTCGAAGGGCGGATCGTCGACATCGACATCGCCGATCGGCCGGATCAGCGGCAGCAGCGCCACCCCATTGCCGGCGAGGTCCGCGAAGACATCGCCGAGCGCCTTGGCCGCCCGCCGGGTCGGCGTGAGGATGAGCAGGCGCGTCAGGGCATCGGGGTCGGCGACCGCGTTGAACTCGTCGCGCAGCGTTGTGGCGATCTCACGCAGGAAGTCAGACTGTGGCGGCAGGGTGTAGACGCTGGGTCCGGGCGTATTGAACAGCCGGGCCGTCACCGCGCCAGCCGTGCTTCCGCGTCGGCCAGGGCGCCGGGATCACCGACATGCATCCAGAAGGCCGGCAGCACGACACCGTGCAGCCGCCCCCGCTCCGACAGATCACGCCAGACCTCCATCATCGAGAATCGGCTGACCGGTCGCCCGGCAAGAATGGCAGGATTGAGGATCTGCACACCGGCATAGGCATAGGGAGCGGCCGGCGCATCACCCCGGAAACGGACCCGGCCATTGCCCTCCAGAAAGGCATCGCCCGGGCCGTCAAAGCCGAGCGTGGCATTCATCGGAGCAAGGAGCAGCAGCGCATCCATCTGGTCCGGCTGCCATGCGGCGCGGAGACTGTCCAGCGAGGCGGCACCCGCCTCCTCCCAGATCGCGTCGATATTGCTGATGAAGACCGGATCGCTGCCCAGCTCCGGCAGCGCCTTGACGACACCGCCTCCGGTTTCGAGCACCGCACCGCGTTCGTCCGAGATTGTCACCGCGGGTGCACCGGTCCGGTCCGCAAGATGGGCTTCCATCATATCCGCGAAATGGTGGATATTGACCACGCAGCGCTCGACACCGGCCGCGGCATACCGGTCCAGCGCCCAGTCGAGCAGGGTCTTGCCCCCAACCTCAACCAGCGCTTTCGGGCGCTCATTGGTGATCGGACGCATCCGCGTTCCCAGGCCGGCGGCGAGCGCCATGGCGGTGCGGATCTCGATCATTTGTGCGCTTCCGCGAAGACCTGCGGGGCGTGGGATTTCACCCACATGTGAAGCGGCATCAGGGCCGGGTGCTGAAGATCGGCAACGAAGTGGCGCGCGACCCGCGGCAGCAGATCGAGATAGCGCTGCTTGCCATCGCGGACGGCCAGCCGGACAAAAATGCCGAGGATCTTGGCATTGCGCTGGGCACCGAGCACGGCATAGGCCGCGTCGAAGCCGGCGGCATCGGCGATCCCGGCCTGCTCGACAAAGCGCGCCTTGAGCGGCACCGCGAGCTTGCGCTCGACATTGCGGCGGGCATCCTCGAGCAGCGAGACGAGGTCGTAGGCAGGATGCCCCATCAGCGCGTCCTGGAAGTCGAGCAGGCCGATATTGGCCTCGCCATCCCGGTCCGGGAGATAGATCAGGTTCTCGGCGTGAAAGTCGCGCAAAACGAGACCCGGCGGACAATGATCGAGCCGCTTGAAGGCCCGCGCCCAGATCGCCTGCCAGTCGGCGCGAGCAGCGTCATCCAGTGTGACCCCGGCTTGCTTGGCCAGGAACCAGTCGAGAAAGAGGTCGGCTTCCGCCTGCAACGCCGTCGCGTCATAGCCCAGCAGCGGCCAGGATTGGCCGTCGCGCTCCACAGCGGCCGGGAAACTGGACCGGTAGATGGCCGCCAGAACATCAACGGCGCGTGCATAGAGCGTCCCCTCATGCAGATCGCCGGGCAGAAGACGGGCAATCAGGTCATCGCCGAGATCCTCCAGCAGGAGAAACCCCGCCTCGACATCGCTGGCGAGGATGGTCGGCGCTGAAAACCCGCGCTCGCACAGGGCGTCGGCGAGACCGGCAAAGGCGATCAGATTGGACCCGGCCAGCCGGGCCACCGCATTATAGCCCAGCGCCGCGCGCTCTTCCGGGCTGGCATCAGGCGGACAAACAGGCGCTTCGGCAGCGGCCGGCGCGTCCATCAACATGGCTCGCTCACCACCGCGCTCCCCGGCGCGCTCCAACCGGATATAGCGTCGCGTTGAGGCATCGCCCGGCAAGGGATGGTGCACAGCATCGGCCCAGCCGGCGGCCTCGAGGAAGGCCGTCATTGCGGCCTGGCGGTCAGATATCGTCAAGGCGTGTCTCCCACTCGCCAAACCCTGTTAAGCCAGCCCGCCGCGGCGTGTCCATGGCATCGCCCGCGCTTTCCCCGACCATTTCAAGCGTCACTTCGAGCCGGTCTTCCGGGACAAGGCCGAAGAGGCGGTCCGGCCATTCAATCAGAAGCGCCACTTCACCGAAGGCATCCTCCAGACCCAGCTCGTCAAGCTCGCCGGCCTCCTCGATCCGGTAGAGGTCGGCATGCCAAAGCTCTCCGTCGTCGAGGTCATAGGTCTGGATGATCGTGTAGGTCGGACTGGGCGCGTCCTCGACGCCGCACAATTCGCGGATGATGGTCCGGGCGAAGGTAGTCTTTCCGGCCCCGAGGTCGCCGGTCAGGAAGACCGTGTCGCCGGGCTGAAGCGCCCGGGCGAGCCGGAGGGCCAGTGCCTGCGTTGCCGCCAGATCGGGCAAGGAAACAGTGTTGGAATTACCCATGGATTGCGCTTAGCGAAGCCCGCCCGTCACGGCAAGCGGTGAGGCTGAATCTTGACTCGGCGGTGAACGCTGTTCATGTGCTCTGCATCCAACGGAGACTGGCATGCCGAAGATTACCTATATCGAGCACAACGGAACCGAACACGTTATCGACGTGGCCACCGGACTGACCGTGATGGAAGGCGCAGTGCGCAATCTGGTCCCGGGCATCGACGCGGATTGCGGCGGCGCCTGTGCCTGTGCCACCTGCCACGTCTATGTCGACCCGGCCTGGGCCGACAAGACGGGTTCGCGCGAGACGATGGAAGAGTCGATGCTCGACTTCGCCGAGGAGGTCCAGGAGACCTCGCGGCTGTCTTGCCAGATCAAGGTCGCCGACATGCTCGACGGCCTGATCGTTCGGATGCCGAAAAAACAGGGCTGAGGCCCACATTCGACGCTATCGCCAGAACGAGCGGGTGGCCGGCCTATTCGGCGCGGGCCCGGTCGCCGGCGAGGCGCGTCACGGCACGACTGGTGAGATCGAGCTCCGGCGGCACGGCAGAGCTGCGTGGCTCCCGCGGCAGATGGCAGGACACCAGCGTGCCCTGCTTCGGCTCCGACTGAAGCTCGACCCAGCCGCCATGCAGCTCGGCAATTTCCTTCACGAGGGACAGGCCGAGACCGGCGCCACCGCGTTCACCGCGGGCGAAGCGATCAAACACGCTGGCCTGTTTCTCCGGCGCGATGCCCTCGCCGTCATCCTTGACCCAGAGCGTGATGTCCTCGCCATTGCGGCGAGCGCCGATGGTGACGTCTCCGCCGGTCGCGACGTGGCGGATGGCGTTGGACAGAAGATTCATCGAGACCTGTTTCAGCCTGTTGCGGTCCGCCCGCAGCAAGCCAAGCCCGTCCTCGATATCAACCGTCAGCTTGATGGCGTGATGATCGGCGCGGGCCGCGACGAGGTCGGCGGCTTCGCGCGCCACGTCAGCGAGATCGACATCACCGAGTTCCAGCTCCAGTTGGCCGGCATCAATCGCGGCAACGTCCAGAATGTCATCAATCAGCTTGGCCAAATGCGCCGCCGCTGACTGGATGGCCGACATCGGGTCCTTCTGGCGTTCGGTCAGCTCGCCAGCGAAGCCTTGCGCCAGCATGTCGGCATAGCCGCCAATCGTGGTCAGCGGCGTGCGCAATTGGTAGCTCACATGCTCGACGAACTCGGTCTTGATCCGCTCCGAGGTCTCGAGCGCTTCGGCGCGCTCCCGCAGGGCTTCCTCGATGCGGCGACTATCGGTGACATCATCCCAGCAGATAAGGGTCGCGCCATCGGGCAAGGGACGCGTGAGATAGGTCAGGACACGGCCATCGGAGCGGCGCATTTCGCCGGTGACCTGCTTGCGCGCCTGCGGGCTGGGGTCAGTGACGCGGGCCTTGATATCGGTCCAGACCCGGTCATCCGTGAACAGGGCTGCGCAGGTTTCAGACACGGCATCGAAGTCCGGCTGCCCGTCCAGCTCATCGGCCTCGAAGCCCCACAGGTCCTCGAAGGCCGAGTTATTGAGCTGGAGGCGGCCATTGGCACCGAACACGGCCACCGCCTCGTGCAGCTTGTCGAGAGTCGCGCGCTGGACGTTGATCAGCGTGTTGTAACGGGCACGCAGGGCCAGCTCGTCGGTCTTGTCCTCGAAAATCAGCATGAGACCGCCCAGCGGGTGGCGCTGACGGGCGACCCGAAGTGTGCGCCCATCGGGCAGCGGCCAGAGCTCGTCCGGGGTCTCCTCGGTCGGCGGTGCGTCGTAACGCGCCAATTCCTCGGTCTTCCAGGCGCCGAAATCGGCCTGCTCGGGAAGCAGGCGCTTCTCACGCATCCGGTCGAGGAACTGGGCATGGCCCGGACGATCATTGAGCCAGGCATCATCCAGCTTGAACAGGTTCGAGAAGGCCTTGTTGTGAAAGTTCAGACGCTTGGATCGATCGAAGACCACGACCGCTTCGGCCATGTGGTTCAAGGTGTCGTCATGGGCGCGGCGGAAACGGGCGAGCGCGGCCTTGGCTTCCTCGCCATCGGTGACGTCGAGCGCAAAGCCGGCCGCGCCGCCGGACACCGGGAAAACCAGAAACTTCAGACCGCGACGCGAGCCGTCAATGACCACGATCCGCATGTCCTCGACCGGTTCTCCGGCCGTCGTTGCGCGCGCGGCGAGTTCGGTCATGGCCGCGTCCAGAAGCGTCTGCCTGTCGATCGTCGCATCGACCGTGTCGCCCTCGACGGCTTTGACATAGGCCTGGTTGGCCCACTCCATCCGGCCGGTCGCATTCATCCGCCAGGCCGGGACCGGGGCCCGGCCGAGCATGTCCAGGAAAGCCAGCGGGTCCTTGGAAACCAGGCGACGCGCCTCCTCGATCCGGCCACGCGCACCGGATTCCTCGAGACCGCGGATCGTTGCGTCCGACAGCCAGACCACAAGCTGTGTGCCGGCAGCGCGACCATCGACTTCAAGGAAGCGGCCGCTCGGCCCCAATATGGTGAGGGAGAAGGGCTGACCCTTCTGACTCAGCTCGTGAAAACGAAGGCGCAAGGTGGTTTCGTCACCACCGGCCGAGCGCGCCTCATAGTCAGCCAGGCCCTCCATCAGGATGCCGGCCGGATTAGGTCCGTCATTGGCTTCGGCAAATCGCAGGAGCGAGGCGAGCGCCACTGAGGATCCGAAGATGCGCGGTGCGCCCCAGCCGGTGTCGGTCTCGTCAACGGGCGGCTGGTCCCAGACCAGGACAAGGCCGGGGTGGGCTCCGAACACGCTGTCGGCCCGCGCGACCCGGTCTTCCAGTTCCGCGAGCTTGCGGCGCCAGATGAGCTGCGCGCCCCGCGCGCCAGAGGTCAGACGGAAGGCCCAGAGACCCACGGCAAGCGCAAACGCTACGGCGCCGATAGTGACGATGAGAGTCACGATCTGAAATGTCTGTCCGGTCATCAATGTCGCCCTGGGTGCGCCCCCGCCCTCGAATGCTTGCGGGCCTCACGAATCACCATGATACCGGCCCAGGGACTCGCGGGCGATGCCCGGGGCGGCAAAAACCCTGATAACTTATATACCCCGCCGCGCCGGTGCCGGGAGAAAAACTGCGGAGCGGACCGCGGGGCGCACGCGCCACGAGCTGATCGGTCAGCGGATGTGGACTTCACCGGCGCGGAATTCGAACATCACGACACAGTTTTCCAGCACATCCACGCCATCAAGCGGCGCGAACTGCCAGTTCGAAACAGCCCGTTCAGTTGCCCGGTTGAAAGGACCATCGGGGACGGCCCTGTGGACGCGGGCCCGGTGGACGCTGCCGTCTGCATAGACATGGAACCGGATCACAACCCAGCCCTGTCGACCGCGATCCCAGGCCCGCAAGGGATAGTCCGGCATGGCCGCGGAGACGGCCGCAAGGGTGGAGCCGCGACAGTCGTCCGGCCCCATCATGCGCTCGACATTCGGCGGCACCGGGAGTTCGTCACGGGGAATGAACGGGCCACGACCGGCCTGGGGAAGCCCCGGGAGGTCCAGCGCCGGCACACCGCCGCAGGCAGTCAGAATGAGGCAGAGGAAGAGGACTGGAATACGCATGGCCGCACGCTAGCGGCTTGGATGCAGGCGCGGAAGTCCGCATTCAGCGCGGCGACCGGGCCCGAATCTTGAAGATTTCTTTAACACCGGATGAAACCCGTTCAATTTGCGGCATCAAACTTGTAGGGTTCAGGAATGATGGGTGAGGGATCTGCCGATTTGGGACAATCAGGCAGGCATTCTGTTGTTAGAGGTGCGTAAAGCCATGTCTTTGTTACCGACGGCACATGCCGGGCAGTCCTTCGGGGCCCGCCGAATCGATTTCTACACGGTATCCGGGGAGGTCTCTGCATCAGACGATGGCACAGGCCGGGTCACCGACACGGATGGCATGACTCATGATGTCCGCCTGCTCGAGCGATCGAACGCCCTCGCGCCCGGCGACACGGCCAGCGTCCTGCGGGTACAGGCCGGACCCAATCGTCGCTCACGCCCGACCGCCATCATCAATCATACCCGCGGCACCTGGATGCGCGCATCGCCTGAAGCCACGACCTTGCTGGCCCGGTCCGGCGTGACCCGCAGCTTCAATTGGTGGCTGTCCGTACTGGTCCTCGCGGCCGTGGCCATCGCGTCGGTCTGGCCAGCGATCCACGGCTTTCTGACGGAAGTGAATGGCGGACTGATGGCCTCCATTCCCGCCTTCGACGTGTTTGCCGAAATCGGCGCTTTCCTGCCGGCTCTTGGCGGTTGGCGACTTGAAACGGCTCTGCCCGGCGGCCTCATCGACGGCATCGCCTCGCTGGGCTTTGTGCCGATGGAGCAGCTCACCGAGTGGGGCCTCGCGCTCGGTGCCGGCGTGCTCGTCCTGCTCACATTTCTGGGTCGCTCCTGGCGGTTGATCTATGTTCCCGCACTGGGCGCCTTTGCGCTGGCGGCGGGCGTCATTCTCGGCTCCAGCCTGCCGACGCTTTCCATCATCGGCGGCGGAATTGCCTTCTTCATGCTCGGTGGACTGGTCAATCGGATCCGCGACGGGGGCCGCTTCAATGCCCGCGTCGCCCGCCTGGCCGAACACGCCCTGCGCAATCCGCCGCAGGAAGGCGTGCGCTCCAGTGATGGGCCTGACGGCTCTGCCGTCGCCGCCGGCATCGCGGCATCGGCTGCGATCGCCACGGCCACCGCGGTTGCCCAAGGCGACGCTCAAGATGACGACGCCGAGACCGCGCCGGACGCGGCCACCGAAGAAGCCTCACACCCGGACAGTGCTGCTGGCGAAGCCGAAGCCCCGCCCCAGGATGACCTCCTGCCAGCTGCCGCGGCTGCCGATACTGAACACCACACCGAGGCCCAACCGGCCGAGGCCGGGGCCGCAGGTGATGTCGAAGCCGCCCCGGAAGTCGAGGTGACGCCTTCGAACACCCCGGAAGCCGAAACCCGATCCGAAGAGACGGAAACAGAGGTCGCTGCCACAGAGTTCGAGCCCGATATGGCCGACACCGCGCAGATCGAGCCGGAAACCACAGTCGAATCCGAAGCGGAGACCACGAGTGAGAATGCGGCGGTGCCGCCCGAAGCCGATCATGGCGACGTGACCGCGCCTGAAGCAGCACCGGAGAATTCCGCCCCCGCCAACGACCCCGCTGAACCATCTGACGGAACGGAGATTGTAATCGCCGCTGAAGCTGGGTCGGATGACGCCTCGGACGACGACCTGCCCAGTCTGGACGCTGTCGCAGCGGCCGCCGCTCTGTCGGCAACCGAAGACAGCGCCGCGGACACCCCGGAACCTGCCCAAGCCGCGACGGCGCGCCCGTCCGTGGATCTGGATGATGAGCGGACGATGCCCGTCGCCCCGCCGCCCCCCATGCCGGGCAATGAGGCGGCGGAGGCTGCCGCGACGACTATGGTCAGCGCCGACCCGGAATCGGAACCCGCCATTGAGCCGTCCACGGACGCCGCGCAGGCCTCACCGGTCGATGACAGCTCCTCCAGTACGATCATTGACGATCCGCTGATGGACGAGGCCAGCGACCCCATGGTGTCAGCCGAGGGAAAGGCCGATTTTGCACCCGGCGCACCGGATATCGAGCTCGATCGAGCCCAGGCCGAGTAGCACCCTCGCAGCTTCCATCCCGAAGCGCTTCCCCAACGAGAAAAGCCCGCCGAATGGCGGGCTTTTTTCATACCGGCAAGACGGTCCACGACACTACTCGTCCTCGTGAAACCGCGCTTCGACAAGTTCGGTCAGGCTGTCAGCGGCTCGCTCGGCATCCGGCCCCTCGGACTCGATCGCGATTACCGACCCCTTGGCGGCCGCCAGCATCAGCAATTCCATGATGGAGTCGGCATTCACGGTTTCACCATCGCGCGAAACGTGGATCGTGGCATCAAAGTCCTGGGCCAGCTCAACGAATTTGGCAGCAGCACGGGCATGCAGTCCACGCGCGTTGCAGATCGTGACCTTGCGCGCGACTTTCGTCACTTGTCCGCGCCCTCAAGCACGTTGGAGGCAATGGCGATATATCGTTTGCCCGCGTCCTCGCCCATCCGCGCGAGGCTGTCGAGATCGGCGCGGGAGCGCGCCTCGGCCAGTTTGATCAGCATCGGCAGATTGACGCCAGCGATCACTTCGACCTTGCCAGGCTCGAGCAGGGAGATTGCGAGATTCGACGGCGTGCCGCCAAACATGTCGGTCAGGATCAGCACGCCTTCGCCGCGATCCGCATCCTCGATGGCCTGGCGAATATCCGCCCGGCGCTTCTCCATGTCGTCATCGGGACCGATGCAAACCGCCAGAAACGCATCCATCGGGCCCACCACGTGCTCCGTGGCGGCGACGAATTCATCGGCCAAACGGCCATGACTGACAACGACGACTCCGATCATGAAACCATCTAAACGCGGCTTGACTTGGGGGGGAAGCGTCTTTTGCAATCACCCCCGCAATTTGTCAGTCAGCCTCCGCCGCGGGGAGCTCGACCGTGAAGCGGGCGCCGACCACCTCACCGGCCTGGTTGCGCCGGTTGCGGGCAATGATTGTGCCGCCGTGGGCCTTGACGATCTGACGCGAGATCGCGAGGCCGAGACCGGAATGAGTGCCGAAGGCAGCGCCCTTGGGTCGCTCGGTGTAGAAGCGTTCGAAGACCGCCTCGAGATTGGCTTCGGGAATGCCGTCGCCCTGATCATCGACATGAATTTTCAGGCTGGGACGCCCCTCCATTTGCCCGCGCCTCAACGACACGCAGACATCACCGCCCTCCGGCGAGAAGGTCAGGGCATTGTCCAGCAGATTCCGGAACACCTGACCGAGCGGATCACCTCGACCGATGATCTGCGCCGACCGGACCTGGCTGTCGACACGGATCAGGGCCGGGTTCTTGCCGGCTTCATTATAGCTGTCGGCGAGCTCGGTCAGAAGCGTGGCCAGGTCAAACCGGCTGACGTCCTCGCGCGCCAGTTCCGCATCGACGCGTGAGGCCCGCGAAATATCCGTGATCAGGCGATCAAGGCGACCAACATCGGCCGTGATCACGGCCAAAAGACGATCGCGGCGCTCAGCATCGCGGGCCTTGGGCAGGACCTCGACCGCCGAACGGATCGAGGTCAAAGGGTTCTTCAGCTCATGCGCGACATCGGCCGCGAAACTTTCAATCGCGTCCAGCCGGTCATAAAGCGCCTCGGTCATGTCCGAAAGAGCAACGCCGAGCTCGCCGATTTCGTCGTTGCGACCGCGCAGATCGGGCATGGTTACCCGCCGCCCCCCGGCCCGCCGCGCCTCCCGCGCGGCCCGCGCCAGACGCCGGATCGGTCGGGCGATGAAGACCGTCAAGGCAAGCGAGGACATCGCCGTCACCAGGGCCGCGATGATCATGAAGGGCAGAAGTGCGCGACGCTCGGCTTCGATCAGGGTGTCGAGATCATAGGACTCGATCGTCACCACGCCGACGATCGCCCGCACAGGCTGGATCGGCAGCGAGACCGAAACGACCCGGCGACCATCCGCCTCGCGTCGGACGCCGGCCACGGTCTCGCCATTGATCACCTGGCGGACCTCGTCACGCAGATTACGGCCCATGGCCTCGCGCTCTTCCGAAGAGCGCAGGAGATTGGCGAGCGCGTCGAGCAATTGCACCGGCAGGGAGCGGGCACTCTCGGCAATCGGGGGCCTCTGGGCACCCGGCGGCGGCAATTGCGTGGTCTCGAAGACGTCGGCGAGGAGGTGACTGTCGGCCACGATCGCCGCGCCCTTGTCGAAGACAATGACGCGTGATTCTTCGGGCACATAGAGCTGACGCAGGATTGCCCGTGCGTCCTCATTGCGAAGTGCCGGCGCCGGCGCGCCGTCGGATGCACCCTCGGCCAGGACATTGGCGATCAGCTCACCCTGGGCCCGCAGCGAGTCCAGCTTGGCATTGACCAGGCCGCGCCGCGTCTCGGTCAATGCCAGCATGCCGACGACCAGCACACCGAGCGCGACGAAATTCGCGATCAGGATCAGCTGGGCCAGGCGCGAGGAAGGTCGTGGCGCGAGACTGCGAAGCAGCGCACCGGCCCGCCGCAGACCCGACCTCACGGAACTCGCCTCAGTCTTCTTTATAGCGGTACCCCACACCGTAGAGCGTTTCGATCGCATCGAAACTCTTGTCGCTTTCGCGGAATTTCTTGCGGACACGCTTGATGTGACTGTCGATGGTCCGGTCATCGACATAGACCTGATCGTCATAGGCCGCGTCCATCAGATTGTCGCGGCTTTTCACATAGCCCGGCCGGGTTGCCAGCGCCTGGAGAATGAGGAATTCGGTGACCGTGAGCCGGACCGGCTCGCCCTTCCAGGAACAGGCATGGCGGTTGGGGTCGAGCAACAGGCTGCCGCGTTCCAGCGGTTTGCTGTCGCCGGGCTCCATGCCGACCGTTCCGACCGGATCGCCGGACAGGCGCGCGCGGCGCAGGACCGCCTTGACCCGTTCGCCGAGCAGGCGCTGGGAGAAGGGCTTGGCGATATAATCATCGGCACCGAGATTGAGGCCGAGCGCCTCGTCGAACTCGTCATCCTTGGAGGTCAGGAAAATGACCGGCAGGTTGGACGACTGGCGCAGCCGGCGCAGCAGTTCGAGACCATCCATGCGTGGCATCTTGATATCGAAAATACCCAGATCCGGCGGATCCTCGGTCAGTGCGGTCAGCGCCGAAGCGCCGTCATTATAGGTCCGCACATGATATCCCTCGCCTTCGAGAAAAATCGAAACCGATGTGATGATGTTCTCATCATCGTCCACGAGTGCAATCGTCGCCATGCCATCTCCGCGCGTTGACCGGTCAATTCAGGCCGGAATTGATCCGCGTGCCGTGACCATAGCCGTGGCCGGGTCGACACGCCAAGCTCCCATGATGAATCAAGAGCATGCTTCACTCGGTTTTAAGCCTCTTTGTGCCATCTTTAAGGCTCCAGGGGAGTTGGTGCATGCCCGGCGATATCCATTACGAAGTCTTCTTCAAGAAAAACCGCAAGTCCGCTTGGGCGCTCAACGAGGCCCGCGATGACCGTGACCAGGCCCTGCGGCTCGCTCATTCCCTGATTGCCAAGAACAAGGAAGCCTCGGTCCGCGTGACCAAGGAAACCTTTGACCCGGAACACCGAAAATTCCGCTCGGTCCCGATTTTCGAGGGCGGGGCAGAGACCATGCAGGGGGAAAAGGAAAAGACCGGGGAAGCCCGCCTGCCCTGCCTGACCCCTGAAGACCTCTCCAAACCCCATGCCCGCGATACGATCCGGCGCGTCCTGAGCGGATGGCTGGAGCGCGTCCAGGCGATCCCGATGGAACTCCTGCACCGGCCCGACCTGGTCGAGAACCTCGAAGCCTCCGGCACGGAGCTGCAGCACGCCGTTCAGAAGGTCGCCATTGCCTCGGCCAAGGACAGCGACGCCGGGGTTCATGGCTATGTCAAACAGCTCAACGAGCTGGTCCAGAAATCACTCGGCCGGATCTATCAGGACGGCCGCAACAAGACGCTCCCCGAATACCCGAAAAGCGCCCGCTTCTCCGATATCGCCAGCGCCATCCATGCCGGCGACCGCCGGGCCTATTCCCTGCGTGCGGCAATGGCCGACCGGCTGCGCCACGAGAAGAAGTATGGGGACAAGCTCGAAGCCCTGCTCGACATGGGCGACAGCCTTCCCGAAGATATCAACGTTCACGAATTCGCGCGGGACGAGGTCGACCACTATATTGCCGAAGTCATTGCCTTTGATGCCGGACGGGACGCTCTTCTGGGCAAGTGCAAGGACCTCGGCGAAACGCTCGAGCGCCTCGCCTGCCTGTTCGATGGCGACCATTCGGCCGACGCCCTGAACCTCGCCCCGAGTGCCGCCAAGCGCCTCGCCCGCAAGATTCGCGGCAAGGAATACCCGGCCTGCCGCGCGGTGATCGCGAGCTTTATCCTGAAGGATCTTGAGCGGCCCAAACGCCTGCGTCCGAGCAGCGTTCGCGACGAAGTCCGCCTCGCCCGTGACCTCGCCAGCCGCCTCGTCATCTGTGCCGATAGCACCCTGCCAGCCGATGCCCTGATCAAGGCCTTCTCCTCACGGTCGGCCCGCCTGCTGCAGCCGGAAATGATTGATGAGCTCCTGCGTCACTCGCGCGGTGTGGACGAGGATCTCGACCGCCTGATCGCGCTTGAGGAAAATATTGTCGGGGAAAGCAACAAGCAGAAGCTCGCGGGCTATATCCGGTCGACCCTGGGCTCGCCCCAGGCTGACGCCTGGTATGTTCGCGGCGAGGCCAAGCCGCTGGAGCGCCTGGCCAAGCTGACCGCACAGCAGGCCCGTATCCTGAAAAGCAAGTATCCAGCCCGCGAGAAGCTCGAACTGGCGGCGACGATTGATACGCTGGGCATGAAAGTTGTCGACCAAACCAAGATCCTGAACATGGTGGAATCCGGCGACCGGCCGGCACTGGACAAGGCGAGCGGCTTGCTGCGCCTGGCGACCGGCGGCGCGCTTCCGATCGGCAACTGCTCTGCTGATGCCCAGGCCCGCGCCCTGCGACACCTGAAGTCGGCCGTGGGCCTCAGCGAGGCCCAACAGGAAGACGGACGCGCCAAGCTGAAGAACATCCAAACGATGCTGCAACAGCTGTCCAGCCTGCAGGCAAAGGCCGGCTGAAATCTTTTGCTTTCCCGGCGAGGACCAATCTGTCTAGGCTCGCGGCATGACGCTGCGCCATTTCATCACCTTCATTCTCGGACTGGTCGCCGGGACCGCGATGGCCCTCGCCCTGGCCTTCAGCCCAGGCGAAATAGGCGGCGTCAGCAATGGCGCCTGGGTTTCCAATCCCCATATCGGCTCGCCGGACGCCAATCCGCTCGTTCGCTCGCTGGTCGCCCGCCGCGGCCTGCTGGCGCTCAATCGGGAAGAAGCGGTCTATTTCACGGCGACCCGCGACAGCCAGGGCCATAACCTCACTGCGCGTTGCACCTACGAAGTCATCGGCGAGATGCCACCGACACGCTGGTGGTCCCTGACCATCTATGACGAGGACAGCTTTCTGCCACGCAATGGCCGCAACCGCCATGCGGTCAGCCAGACAACGGCTCGCACCGATACGAGCGGCCAGGTGATCATCCCGGTCGGACCGGACGAGGTCGGCGCGATTGACACCGAGAATGCCAGCCTCTTCTCGCTCACCCTGCGCCTCTATCATCCCGATCCGGTCATCCTGGACGAACTCGACACACTCACCTTTCCGCGGATTGAACAGATCAGCTGCGGAGGCGAGACATGACGCGTCGCGGCCTGCCCTTCCTGCCCTTTGTGCTCGGCCTCGCGATTGGAGCGGGCACCACATTGACCGTCATGCCCGGCGTGATCATGTCGCGCGCCATGGATCGGATCGAAGCCCTCGGCGGTGCGACCGGGATGGTCCGTCATGCCCCGCCGGTCACGGCCGAAAACCAGACCATCGTCCGCGCCAGCCCGGACATTCTCTACTCGGTCTGCCTCTATGACCTGTCTGACGGACCGCTGCGCATTGATGCGCCCTGGCCGGATGACGGGAATTATGCCTCGGTTAGCTTCTACGATGCCAACACGAATAATTTCGCGGCGGTGAGTGACCGGGATGTCGGAAGCGCAGCAACTTCGATCGCGCTCATCGAACGTTTCGAGTCTTATGTCCCGGAAGACGCGGACCTGAGCTTTGTGGCCCCGACCCGAACCGGTCTCATCCTCTATCGCCGCGTGATCGACGCGAACACAGATCTCGCGGCAGCCGACGCCGAGCGGCAGGATTTCAGCTGCGCGCAGATGTCGTATCAGTAACTTGCCTCGCACGTCCCGCTTGGCGAGGCTGACGCCCGAGTAAAGCTGGGGAGCCCCATGAAACAGACCATCCTCGCGGCATTGGCCGCATCTGCCGCCATTATCGCCCCCGCGACGGCGCAAACTGACGAGACCGCCGCCATCGAGGCCCGGATCGACGCGCTCTATGCGGTGATTTCCGGACCGGTCGGCGAGGCCCGCGATTTCGACGCCATGCGCGAGATGTTCATGGACGGCGCCGCCATGGGTGCGGTCTCCGCCGGCGAGGCCGGCAATGGCACCGCCCGCGTGATCACGTTGGACGACTATATCGAGCGCTCCGGCCCCTGGCTGGTCGAAAACGGCTTCACCGAACGCGCCACCCGCACCGAGATCACCCAATGGGGCGAGATCGCCTATGCCCGCTCGGCCTATGAAGGTGTCAACGGGGTCACCGGCGAGGTTTTCCTGATCGGGGTCAACTTCATCACCCTGTTCAAGATCGACGGACACTGGAAAATCGCCTCCATCCTCTGGCGCACCCAAACCGACGACTGGCCAGTCGACGCAGCGTTCGACTAGGTATCGTTTCTGAACACGTTGTTCAGTTGGCTGAGCCTTTTGGCTAGCGGCTGTCATGAGAGAGCATCGTGCGGTTGGGTGGAATTGACCAGTCCAAGTATCGCTCGAGGCCCTGATCTCGGCTGTCCGATGGGCGTTGGGGTATGGCATAGGCCGGTTCGCGCAACAGGGTCTGGATGAAGCGCTCGGTCTTGCCGTTGGTTCTGAGCGTGTAAGGCCGGGCTTGTTGATGCGTTCCAGTAACTTGATATCCAGATGGATGAGCTCGCCGGGGCGCTCGCGTTGATAACGGATAGCCGGTGACCTGGGTTCGAGCGCTATGAGCCGGCGCAATCGACGCGGATCACGCCAGCCATTTGGAGACGGTCCGCCCCGAGATCCCGAAGGACGCCGCAATGGCTGCCACCGTCTCACCGGCGGCACGACGCTGTCCAATCAAGGCTCGCGATTACGGCGTGGTACTGGCATCCCTGTGAGCGTTCATACGGGCTTTCCTTGCGGATGGCAGTACCGAAAGCGACTCCTTCAAGGCTTCAGCGCTGGCAAAACAAATTTTTGAGAACTCACGCCTAGGCGGACGACCACAACCGGTCGACCGGGCGGCCGCCTGCCGGGATGGTCAGGTGCGAGGCTGGCGCTGCCAGCACATCGACATTGAACCCGATACGGTCGGCGACCCGCTGGCGCGACGCCTCGTCAAGCGCCTGATAGCGCACCCTCAGGGCATTCAGGCAGACCGCCCGATAGGGCGCGGCCGGAGCCCGGAATTCCACACCCTGACTGATCCAAATCACCTGGCGGGCGTTGGCCAGAAGCGCGTCTTCATTGCGACCCAGATAGCCCAGGTGCTCGGCCCCGGCGAGGCTGAGCACGGGATCGAGATCGTCCGGAGCTGACTGCAGACCCGGTACGGCCTCCAGCAATGACGGCCGGGCCGCCCACAAGCGGGCCGACCAGGCGAGCAGGTTGGGCGCCTTGTCCCGCAGGATCGCAGCGGGTGTCGGATCGATCGAGAAGTGCCGGAAGACCGAGCCGAAGAGGCCGAAATCGGCGGCGCAGGGTCGGGCACCGAACAGGTAGGGCCGCGTCGCCAGAACCGGCTCCAGACTGTCGACAACCGCGTGAAACAGGGCCTCGATCGCCGGGGCTGTCGCGCGGGTGACGCCGTCCCGGGTCAGGAAGGTCTGCTTCTGGCGGTGCCTGATGAAGGCTTGCCGCAGGAAGAATGGAAGCGGGAGATCGCGCAGCAGGGTCCGGGCGATCTGACCGCTCATCAGCTGCGCATCCTCGGCAAAGGCCCAGCGGTAATAGAGCGCCGGACGCCATAGCATTTCATCAAAAGCGTCTTCCAGGAACAGGCACAGAAAATCCGCTTCCCGATCACCGGGCAAAAAGCTCGGCCCCGGCTCTCCCGCTTCCAGATGAGCGATGATCGAGGTCGTATCCGTCAGCCAGTCGCCTTCCGGTGTTTGCAGCTGGGGCATCTGGGCGACCCCTGTCGCTCTCGCACAGGCGCGAAAATCAGCCAGATCCATCGGCACGAAGTCATATTCGAGCCCCTTGGCCCGCATATAGGCTTCCAGCTTGCCCGTGAAGTACGACAGTTTGAGCCCGTGCAGGCGATACCGACCGGCAGCGGCCGACGTCGTCCTGGCGTTCTTCGCCACTGTCATGGATGGCGTCGACGCCGCATGCGTCGAACCAGCCAGTAGCCGCCGAGGCCAAGCCCCCCCAGCAAGACAAGGGCGAAGACACCCGGGAGCAGACCATATTGCGCCAGCTGGCGCTGCAACGCGTTGATGCTGATCTGTCGGTGAACGCTGTAGCCGTCGGGCATTTCGAGCACGCCGACATCGGCAGCCCAGAGCGCATAGGCAGCGCGCATCTCCGTAAACATCTCCGGATCGGACTGCGACCGGTCGGTCGTCTCGCCGGGGTCCAGCGCAATGTTGAACAGACGCCAGCGCCCATCGCCCCAGGGGTCCAGATTGCGGACCAGCTTCCACTCGCCCCGGATCAGGGCGGCATTGCCCGACACTTCGAAGCCGATGACATCATCGGCCCCGTACACGGCGGGCGCCCCGCCGGACAGGGCTTCGGCCAGCGAGCGTCCGGTGAAGTCGGCCACTGCGCCCTCCGCCCCGGCCAGCTGCATAACGGTCGGCGCGATGTCGGCGACACTGGTCGGACTGTCGATCCGGATACCGGAGGCAATGCCCGGACCGGCGGCAATCAGCGGCACCCGCAATCCGCCGTCGGAGGCATAGAACTTGAACAGGTCAAACGGCGAGGCCGCCGCGAACGCCCATTCCGGGCCGATGAAGGCCGTGGTCCCGCGTTCCCCCAGCGTCTCGGTCCGCCACTCGATATCGTGCAGGGCCATCCACAGCCGAAAGCCGGGTTCGCCGACCGGGTGGCTTGGTTCCGGTCCATTGTCCGACGTCACGAGAATGACGGTGTTCTCCAGCGCACCGGCAGCCTGCAGATAGTCGACCAAGCGGCCAAGATGATGGTCCATGGCTTCCAGCATCCCGGCATTGACGGCCATCGAGCGGGTATAGAGGTCTCGCTGGTCAGCGGTCAGGCTGGCCCACGGACGCAGCCGGTCCGGCGTGGGCGCCAAGGGCGCGGCTTCGGGAATGAAACCGAGCGCGGCCGCCCGGTCCCGACGCTGCCCGCGCAGGACATCCCAGCCCTCGGCATAGGTCTCGACATAGCGATCAGTATAGGCCGGATCGACCTGGATCGGGATATGGATCGCCTGGAAAGCCAGATAGGCGAAGAAGGGACGGTCAGCGCCGGGCGTCTCGCCGAGATAATCCATCAGCTGGTCGACCAGGAATTCGGACGAGTAGAAATCATCGGGCAGGCTGGCCGGCTGGCCGTCCTCGAACCAGGGTGCCGTCGCGTAGAACGGCATGTAGGTCTTCTGCTCCCAGTTATCGGCCCCGGAGGCATCCAGCGCGAAGGAGCGTTCGAAGCCATGCGCATCGGGCAGGTCGCCTGGACCGCTGCCGAGATGCCATTTGCCCGCCATCACGGTCTGGTAGCCGACCGCCTGCAGACGGCTCGCCATTGTCATGACGCCCGGCTCGAGCGCCAGAGTGTAGCCGGGCTGGCCGACATGTTCCGGCGGGATGACTTCCGGAATGGTCGCGACCCCGGCTTGGTGGGCATCGAGCCCGGTCAGCAGCATGGCCCGCGACGGCGCACAGAGCGGGGTGGTTCGATGCTGGACAAAGAGCGCTCCGCGCGCGGCCAGGGCGTCAATCACCGGCGTCCGGGCCTCGCCGCCATAGGCGCCGAAATCCATGAAGGCCGCATCATCGACCAGGACAACGAGCACGTTCGGCCGCACATCCTGAGCCAGAGCCGAAGCCGCCCAACCCAACGCAGCCAAGCCCGCAAGCCCTACCGACAAACCTCTCATCACGCGCCTCTCCGGTGCCCTGTATGTTTTGACATAGCTTATGCCATTATAGCCCGGTGTCAAAATGATCTCGCGGCATGAGAACGCCCCAAGTCCGTGCCAGCAGCCTGATTATTCCCGCCGGACAAAAAGTGGCGTTTAGCTACTTTATTATGACCCGACACCGGACTAGGGTCCATGGATCGGGGGAGGATGATCATTATGGCTGCACGGTTCGTCGCGTTGGGGCTTTTGCTGACAACCCTTTCCCCTGCATGGGGGCAGCGGCCACCCACGCTTCCCCTCACCGAGCCTGTGCAGGTTGACATAATCGCGTGCAGATGGACGCCGGGACCGAATACCGTCAGCTATCCGGCCGGCTTGACCCAAGCACAAACCCAACAGCGTGTCGAAGAGGCCCTGGACTGGTGGCGCAATGAATTGCGGGCGGCCGGGCGCGACCTTCAGTACCGCACGATCCAGGCCGATGCGGGCCTTGTTTCGCCGGTCAGCCGATCAGACAATTCACTGGAAGATGCCTGTCGTGCCAGCGCGAGTGCGCCGAACCATCCCGATCCAGTCCGCGCTTCAGCCCTGCAGATTATCGTGACCCATCCACCCCATGATCTTTTCGGTCGGGCGGGCTTTCTTCTGCTCGATGGTGGTCGCGCACCGTCAACCCTGACGGCGTCCACCGCCATGCACGAGATCGGCCACGGGCTCTCCCTGCTCCATGCAGGCGCGATTTCCGCCAATGACGAATCGGGCGCGGCATCGCCTGGGCTGGTCCCGGCCGGTCTGGAGGCCCGGGCACGCCACCTGGCTGACGGAATGGGGGCGACCCACCAGATCGTCTGGCAAGCCCCCTCGGGACAATTGATTGCCTGGCAGATGCGCGGCGCGGAATTTCTCGCAGACTTCGATTTCGGCGATCCGGTTGATCCGTCCTGGACACCGCTCGGCATTGGTCGTCTGGATGATGAATCGCCGCACGATCAGGTCTTGTGGCGCCGGGACACCGCGTTGAGCCTGTGGAGCGTCGACAGCGATCAGATCAACAGCGCCGGCCCGGTGTTTCGGCGAGACTATGCCGGCGTCGCCCTGCCTGATGAGTCGTCAGCCCGTGCCAATCCTGACACCACGTTCGGTGCGATCGGGGACTTCAATGGCGATGGTGAGGATGATGTTTTCTGGCGCGTCATGGATGAGCCAGCGGACGGTCCGGACCCGATCTGGGAGCGCTCGTTTCTCAACTTGTCAGGATGGTCGTTTCAAAGTGGAGCCGTGGCTCGCGGCTATGACTTGGTCGCCATCAGCCGCCCGGACGTGCGCAATGGCGAGGTACGCTCCATTGTGGCGGGCAATTTCAACGGCGACCAGGCAGACGATCTGGTCATTTCGCTCAGCGACGGCTCGCTTTGGCTTGCGCCTTTCGTGCAATCGGGCGGACTACCAATCCTGCTCGACCGTCGAGGACAGTCCAATATCGGTCCGAGATTTACCCAGCCCCGCCGATCCGTTCCACAATCTGTCGAAACCCTACGGCTCACGCCCGGCAATCAATCCGAACGTGCCACCATCGAGCTGTCGAACAGAATCCCGACCCGGGTTCAAACCAGCAGATTGCCAACGCTGACGATGCCCTCCGATGCCTGGACGCTGATCGGATCAGGCGATTTCAATCTCGACGGCACCGATGACGTGTTGTGGCGGCGGGGTTCGGAGTTGAGCTATTCGCCCATGAACCGGGGCCGATTGGAAGCAAGCGTCACCATCGCGCAGGCCGTACCGGCAGGTTACCGCTTTGTGGGCGTCGGAAACGTGGTCGACCTGCAGCGGGGGGACAACCGGATCATCGCGCCAGGACGGGTTGAGAATCTGCCTTCGGAATATGGTGACTTTACTGCGCTGATGGGGCCGAACCGGCCGCGCCTCAATGCCTTCGCCCGTGAGAGGCTTGGCATCCTGTCACTGGACCGCGTGATCCAACCGACCGCTCAGCGTTCATTGGTCGATGGTGTGGTCATCTGTGACCCTGACGCGGGCTATGCCCTTCCCGAAGTTATCCGGGTCCCGCTGGACGACCGCCAGGCCGGACGCCAGGGCGCGAACCTTCCTGCCTATGCCCTGATAGAATATGCAAGCGTGGGCCAGGGCCGACAGCCGGTCATCACACGGGTCGATTGGGTTCGACAGGTTGTGAATGATAGCGGCCGCGTAATCCCGACCTACCGGACCGCCTCGCCGCAGGGGCAGGTTCGAAGTGCCATCTATCGGTCAGGGCGAGTCTCGCGCCTCGCACCGAGTGATAATGAGATCGTTTTCCCGACAGCAACCTGGCAGCCGGGATCCAGCGATCTGCCTCTGCCGCGCGCCCTCGATCTTGAGGAAGGCCGCTATCGGGTCTTGGTGGACGAGCCGACGGCGGGCCCTGTGATCGATCCGGCAACAGGACGGGCGGTTGTGGACCCGGATACCGGCCGCACGATTGCCGACGCGGCAGCGTGTGCCGTGGTTCGGGTTCGCCCGCCTTGCGAGGCGGGTCTGGTTGCGCGCAGCGATGCGACGGGCGACATGGCCTGCGTCTCGTCTCAGCGCCGTTCGCAGGTGCAGGCGGAGAACCGGCAGGCGGCGGCCAACGCTGTATCCACGGCCCCCGGCTCGGCATGCAGGCCGGGTTTCGTCTGGCGCGAGATGACGCCGGAGGATCGGGTCTGTGTTCCACAGCAAAGTCGGACCCTGGCGGCGAATGAAAGCCGGATGAGCGGTCGCCGCTACGCATCGCCCATTCCGTCTCACGCCGGGTATCATACCTGTGCCGCCTCCTATGTCTGGCGTGAGGCTGACCGCTTTGACGTTGTCTGCGTGAGCCAGGCCGAACGGCGGCAGATCGCCGAGGAAAACCGGTCGAACCCGGTCGCGCAGGCCAATGGTCGATGCCCGAACGGATTGGTTCTTCGGGAGGCTTACGCGGCTGACCGAGTCTGTGTGATCCCGCAGCGTCGCCAGTCTGTCCGTCAGGACAATGCCGCGGCACCGTCACGGCTTTTATACGCCGTGCAATGACGCCAGCGCGGCTCGGGTTTGCCCGGACCTCGCAGCCGGCCACCCAGACTCCCGCAGGATGGCGGCGGTCCAGCCAAACAAAAACCCCCGGAGCCGGGCTCCGGGGGTTTTCGCTCTGGTCCGGGTCGACCTATTCCGCGTCGAGCGGATCGACATCATCCATCAGCTTTTGCATCAGGAAGGTGTAGAGCAACGCATCACTGCGGGCCCGCTCACCGAGATTGGCCGCGGCCGAGTGACCGCCGGCGGTGTTCTCGTAATAGAGATAGTCGTGCCCGAGCTCTTCCAGGAGATGCGCCATCTTGCGGGCATGGCCCGGATGGACGCGGTCATCCTTGGTCGAGGTGTACAGGTAGATTTCCGGATAATCGCCGTTCGCATCGACATTGTGATAGGGCGAGATCGAGCGCAGGAAACCACCCTCGTCCGGGTCTTCCGGATTGCCGTATTCACCCATCCAGGAGGCACCGGCCAGCAGCGTGTGATAGCGCAGCATGTCGAGCAGCGGGACAGCCGAGACGACGGCGTTCCACAGATCCGGACGCTGGGTATACATGACACCCGTCAGCAAGCCGCCATTGGAGCCACCATAGACGCCGAGATGGCGTGGGCTGGTGAGGCCGCGAGCCGACAGGTCCTCGGCCACGGCAATCAGGTCATCATAGATGCGCTGACGGTTCATTTTCAGGCCGGCCTGGTGCCAGGCCGGACCAAACTCGCCACCGCCACGGATATTGGCGACCACATAGGCGCCGCCATTTTCCAGCCAGAGCTGGCCGCGCGAACCGGAATAGCTCGGACGGATGGAGACCTGGAAACCGCCATAGGCGTAGAGCAGGGTCGGCGTCCTGCCGTCCATCACCGTGTCTTCGCGGCGGACCACGAAATACGGCACCATCGTGCCATCGGTGGACGCCACTTCGAGCTGCTCGACGACGAGGCCCTCGGCATCGAACTGCGCCGGGATGGACTTGATTTCCTCGACCGTCAGCTCGGCCGCATCGACCATGAAATAGCTGTCCGGCGTCAGGAAACCCTCGGCATTCATGAAGGCCACATCGTGGTGGGAATTCGTCCCGCCGAGGCTGATCGTCATGTTGGCGGGGACCGGGACCGTCTCCGACGTCCAGGCGCCATCCTCGAAATGGAAGGCCTCGAGCCCGCCGACAACATTCTCGTCGATCGCGACCAGGAAGGCCGAAGCCGTCGAGCCCATGCCGCCCAAGGACTGGCGCGGACCCGGCACGAAGACGGTCTTCACCGCGGGCAGCTCTCCGGTGGCCGCGAAATCGGCCATGGTGAAGGACAGGAGCGCGCCCTGCGGGAAGGTCTCGCCACCCTCGACCGGGGTCCATGCCTCTTCGATCGTGAAGACGAGCTCGCCCTGGTAAAGGTCCTGAATCGAGGACTTGGTCGGCAGCGGCAGCTGCATCGGCGCCGCATCCGAAGGAAGATACCACCAAGTCGTATCGTAGAAGGTGTCGGCTTCCGAGGCCATCATGTAGACGGTGCCGTCATGGTCCTCGGACCGGAAGGTGAAGAGGCCGACATCCTCGGCATCGCCCCGGACCACTTCCGTGGCATCGGCGAGATCGGTGCCCCGCTCCCAGCGATAGGCGACCGAGGGATAGCCCGAATCCGTGGTGTCCTCGGGGCTGGTGGCGAGGCCGACCATCAGCGTGTTTTCGTCAATCCAGCTGACACCGCCCTTGGCCTCCGGCGTTTCGAAACCGCCCTCGACAAAGGCGCGGTCGGAGATCGAGAACTCGCGGCGCACGGCGGCGTCCGAGCCACCGTCCGACAGGGTCAGCATGCAGCGGTCATAGTCTGGCGCCAGGCAGTTGGAGCCACGCCAGACCCAGTTCATGTCCTCGCTCTCGGACAGGGCGTCGAGATCCAGCACGACATCCCACTCCGGCGTATCGCTCAGATAGCTCTCGAGCGAGGTGCGGCGCCACAGGCCATGCGTATACTCGGCGTCTTGCCAGAAATTCCAGACATAGCCACCGGAATAGGAACCGTAGGGGATACGGTCATTGGACTCGTAAATGGCCAGCGCCTGATCGTAGAGACCCTGATAGCGCTCATCGCCCTGCAGGCGTGCGAAGGTCCGCTCGTTCTGGCCCTCCACCCATTCCAGGGCCTGTTCACCCTCGACCTCTTCGAGCCAGACGCGCGGATCATTGTTCGGATCGATCTCGACGATCTGGCGCCCGGTCGAGGCGCCGGGTGTTTCGGTGGACACAGCGTCACCCTCTTCACTGGCGGGCTGGCTGCAGGCCGCGAGGATGGCGGCGCTGGCGGTCACCGCCCAGATATTGCGATATACTCTCATCAGTCTCTTCCCCTCTGATGTGTGTGCGGCCATTAACACCAGAGCAGTGGTGGACGTAAAGGGAGGGGAACGGTATCGAAGCGACCATGGACGCACGTTTGATGAATGGAGCGGGCAACCGGTTCATCCTCGCCGACCGGCGCGGAGGGACGGTGACGCCGGGCCTGACCCGCGATGCGGTAAGGGCGATGGCCGCGGCTCATCGTTTCGATCAGCTGCTCGTCCTCGAGGATTGCGCTACAGCCGACGCCTTCATGCGGATCTGGAACGCCGACGGCGAAGAGGTTGGCGCCTGCGGAAACGGGACCCGGGCGGCGGCCTGGGCGATCATGCAGGGTGGCGGGCTCGACGCTGTCGCCCTTGAGACGGTGGGCGGGCGCCTGCACGCCAGCGATGCCGGCCCGATGACCGTCAGCGTCGACATGGGGGCTCCGCGCCTGGGCTGGCAGGACATCCCGCTGGCCCGCGCCATGGACACCGTCACCGTGGATTTTGCGGCGGAAGCCGGGGGGGTGCGTATCGAGGCGCCCGGCGCCGTTTCGATGGGCAATCCGCACGCCGTCTTCTTCATCCGGGACATGGACAGCCTGCCGGTTGCCGCGCTGGGTCGCGAGGTCGAGCTCGATCCGCTGTTTCCCGACCGCGTCAATGCCGGCTTCGCGCAGATCCTCGATGCAGATCATATCCGCTTGCGGGTCTGGGAGCGCGGGGCCGGTCTGACTGCCGCCTGTGGAACCGGCGCCTGCGCCGCCCTGGTTGCCGCGCATCGACGCGGCCTGTGCGAACGTCGCGTCACGATCCACGCCGATGGTGGCGATTTGCGTGTGGAATGGCGCGAGGCGGATGATCACGTCATCCTGACCGGGCCGGTCGAGGATGAGGGACCGGTCTCGATCGCGCTCTGATCGCGGCAAGGCCCGATGGCTCACACAACAGTGCGTTTCGGGCTTGGCATTTCCCCATATTATCCCTGAACTGGTCGCATTCGGGCCGCGTTTCAGGGGGAAAACGGACAGATGACACTGAGATCACTGGCACTTGCCGCGACTTTCACAGCCCTTCTGGCGACCCCGACCATCGCGCAGGACGCCGACACGACGTCGCCCACAGCCCAAACCATCGCGCTGGAAATGTTCAGCGAGGCGAGCCGGTCGCTACGCGCCGGCGACATGGAAAGTGCGCGACGGCTGATGCAGGCTGCGCTCGATCTCAAGCCCGGACACCCCGCCGTCCTGCGCGCCCTCGTCACCATCGCGACCCGCGCCGAGCGGGCCGATGACGGCTTTGAGGCGCTTGAGACGATGGCGGCCGCCGGCCTCGCCTTCGAGCCCACCGACGAGACCATCGCCCTGCTGGACGCTGCCGATGCGGACAGGCTGGCTGACATCCGGCTAGCCCTCAGCCGGAATGAAACGCCGGTCGGCAATGGCGAGATCGTCGCCCGCATCAACCGGCCCGACGCGCTGATCGAGGGCGTCGCGGTTGATATCGAGACCGACCGGATTTTTGTGTCCTCGGTGACCGAACGCGACATTCTGATGCTGGAGCCCTTCGCCCGTGACGAACCTGTGGTGTTCGCGGATCGCGACGACGGTCTGTGGTCGGTCTTCGGCCTCTTCGTGGATGACCGCACACGGATGCTGTGGGCGGCCTCAGGCTCGGTTGACCAGACACCGCTCGCAGACGGCGAGGCTGGCGGCACTGCCCTGTTCGCCTTCGACCTGGTCTCCGGCGAACTCTATCGCCGCTACACGATAGACGGCGCTGTCCAGCTGGCCGACTTCGTGGTCCGGGACGGCAGCGTCTACATCTCCGACAGCCAGGCCCCGCGGGTCTACAAGCTGGACAATGTGTCCGGCGAACTGGAAGTCCTTTCCGAAGACCCCCGCTTCGTCAGCCTGCAGGGCGTCGCCCTGGCCCGCGGCGCGCTTTACGTGGCGGACTACTCGATGGGCATCTGGCGGATTGACCTGACCGATGGCAGCGCCAGCCTCGTCCGCACCAATGAGACCAGCCTGATCGGCATAGACGGGCTGCGCCAGACCCGCGATGGCCGCCTGATCGCGGTCCGCAATGGCGCCCGGCCCCACCAGGTCATGGCGATCGACCTCGATCCAACCGGCGTTGAGGTCGCCCATGTTGACGTTCTGCTGCGCGGGCATCCGGCGATGGGCGGCGACACCGAACCAACCCTGGTCGATCTTGCCGACGGCCGCGCCTGGCTTGTCGCCAATGCGGCCTGGCCCCTCTTCCCGGCCGATGGCTCGACACCCGAGGCGGAACGGCCGGCGACCCTGATCGTGGAAATGGATCTGCGCTGACGGGCACGCCCGTCGGCAAATCTATTCGCGGCGACCGAGGCGAAGACCGATCCCGCAAGCCTGGCCGATCACCACATCGGCCGCCTCCGCGCGTTGGCGCAATTGGACGAGTTGCTCGGCGGAGAACTGGATTGCCGGCGCCCGCTCCGCCATGAGGGTGGCATCGTCGGTAATCCGCTCCAGCGCAGGCATTGCCGTGCCGATCACATCGAGCTGGTCATGATTGAAGCGTGAATTGGCCTCGCGCGCGATGCACGTGCAGACCGCGACAGACAGACCGGCTTGCTCGCAAACCCGCCTGACCGTGGTCGCATCATTGTGCTCGAGCGCAGTCACGACAGCCGACGCGGCAGCCGGCGCGGGCAGGCCAAGCGCCGCGCCCAGCGCGGCCAGGCCATATCCATATCGCCACTTCATACCCCGATCGCCCGCCCCGTGACGTCGACCCCGGTTTCAACCTTCAAACCGGGGTTTGACGCTAGGCCAGACGCCCCTATGCTCCCCGACGGGGAGTCGGCCCCTTCCATACGGGCGCGACGAGTCATATTTAATGAGGTGGGGACCGTAAACCGGAAAAAAGGAGCCCCGTATGAGCCGCCTTCTTGTCACGCTCGCCAGCCTCGCCGTTGTGGCGGGTTGCGCCACGCCAACGCCCTATCAGGCCGCCGAGGGATCGCAGCCCGGCTTCACCGAGACCCGGATCGAAGCCAATCGCTACCGGATTTCCTTCGAAGGCAATTCGCTGACCGATCGGGAGACCGTCGAGACCTATCTGCTCTACCGCGCCGCCGAACTGACGGTCGAAAGCGGGTATGATTATTTCACGGTCGTCAGCCGCGCCACCGATGAGGATACCCGCGTCATGACGTCGGGGATCGGGCGCTCGCCCTATGCCGGCTTCAGCGTCAACTACACCTATTTCCATCCGCGCTGGGGCTGGCATGGTTGGCGCGACCCGTTCTGGGATGATGTCAGCTATCGCGAGAGCACCCGCTACGAGGCCAGCGCCGAGATTTATTTCGGCCGTGGCACCAAGCCGGATGATCCCAGCGCCTTCGATGCCCGTGACGTGATGTCCAATCTGGGCAATCAGATCGTCCGGCCCGCCGCCGACTAACCGGCGGCCCGGTCGGATTTGCAGGAAGGGCTGGCGCCGGGCGCCAGCCCTTTTCTTTTGCCCGGCATCCGGCCTTGGACCCGGCCTGGGGCAACCGCCCCGCTCGCCCGACAGGGCTCAGCTAAGGCGATCAGGCCACACTTTTCTACGTGCAACGCCCCGGACACAGCCCCGGCCCAACTGTGCGCTTGACACTCATTCTCGTTATCAATACCCCGCTTTTGACTTTCATTCGCATTATTGGATCCCGTCATGTCAAACGCGTGCCGCCTGCTGGCCTCAACCCTTCTCTCTGTCAGCCTCGGCGCCGGCCTGGCCTGTGCGCAGGAGGACCAGGATGTGATCCAGGTCAATGGCCGCTTCCTGTCGCTCGACCAGCTCAATGCGGTGAAGACCCCGACGCCGATCCTGGATGTGCCGCAAAGCCTGTCCATCGTGACCGATATCCAGATTACCGAGCAGGGCTTCACCAATCTTGCCGACATCCTGCGCTACACGCCGGGCCTGTCCAGCAGCCAGGGCGAGGGGCACCGGGACTCGATCAATATCCGTGGCAACCAGTCCACCGCCGACTTCTTCCTCAACGGCATTCGCGACGACGTGCAATACTACCGGCCGCTCTACAATCTCGAGCAGGTCGAGATCCTGCGCGGGTCGAACGCCCTGCTGTTTGGCCGCGGCGGCGGTGGCGGCGTGGTCAATCGGGTGACCAAGGACCCGGTCTTTGGCGAGCGCTTCACCTCGATCAGCGGCGCTGTGGACAGCTTTGGCGCCTATCAGCTGAGCGGCGACACCAATATCGAAGCCGGCGACGGAGCCGCCCTTCGCCTGAATGCCTTTGTCGAGGACGTCGCCAACCACCGCGACGCCTTCGAGGGATCGCGCTATGGCATCAACCCGACCTTCCGGACCCGGCTCGGCAACGAAACCACGGCGACCTTCTTCTACGAGTATCTCGATGACGATCGCGTCGTGGACCGCGGCGTCCCCTCGGTCGCCGTGGTCGGCGGCCCCGACCGCCCCCTGACCGGCCAGGACGACACCTTCTTCGGCTCGCGGGATGGCAACCGGACCACGCTCCAGGCGCATACCTTCCGCGCCCGGATCGACCATGAGTATACCGACCAGCTGCGCGGCAATGTGACGGTCCAGTACGCCGACTATGACAAGGCCTACCAGAATATCTACGCCGCCAGCTTCAACACCGCCACCACCCCGAACCAGGTCACGCTGGACGGCTATCGCGACACCACGGCGCGCACCAATCTGGTCGTGCAGGCCAATCTGGTCGGTGAATTCGAGACCGGTCCGTTCGGCCACACCTTCCTGTTCGGTGGCGAATATGGCGAGCAGGACACGGACAATGCCCGCTTCGATAATGTGTTTGCGGCCAGCAATGACGACCAGATCACCATCGACTTCAGCAACCCGCTGGTAGTCCCGGCGTTCGCCTTCTCGGCACCGGCCCGTGACCGCAGCTCACAGGTCAGCTTCACCTCCTTCTACATCCAGGACCAGATTGATCTGACCGACAGCCTCAAGCTGGTTCTCGGCGCGCGGCTTGACCGGTTCGATGTCGCCGTCCTCGACCGGCGCGCCGTCTCGGCGACCGATAGCGGCCGTCGCGGCCGGGTCGATGAGGAAGTCTCGCCGCGCTTTGGCCTGATCTACAAGCCGGCCGAGAACCTGTCCGTCTATGCCAGCTACAGCGAGACCTTCCTGCCCAGCGCCGGCGACCAGTTCCTGACCCTGAGCCCGACCACCGAGGATATCCGGCCCCAGACCTTCGAAAACCGGGAAATCGGTGCCAAGTGGGACATCACGCGCCGGTTCAGCGTCACCGCAGCGATCTTCCAACTGGAACGCGGTCAGTTCACCACGGTCGACCCCGACGACGCCTCGGTGGTCACCACGGTCGCCGGGAGCACGACCGAGGGCTTCGAACTTCAATTGATCGGCGAGGTCACCCCGGCCTGGACGATCAATGCCGGCTACAGTTATCTCGATGGTGTGGTCGAGGGCGGCGGGTTTGACGGCAATGCGACCCGTCAGACGCCCGAACACATGTTGTCGGTGTGGAACCGCTATCAGCTCACCGAGCAGATCGGTCTCGCGCTCGGCGCGACCTATCAGGGCGCCTATTTCGTCCTCGAGGACAATTCCGTCGAGATCCCGGCCTATACCCGCGTTGACGCCGCCGTGTTCTATGATCTCGATGACGAGACCCGGCTGCAGCTGAACATCGAGAACCTGTTCGACGAAGACTATTTCCCCGATGCACACAGCAATTCCAACATCTCGACCGGCGAGCCGCTGAACGCCCGCCTGAGCATCAGTCACACCTTCTGATCACCGGATCGGGGACCAAAATCGCCCCGGAAATCAGGCAAGAAAAAAGGCCGGGGTCACCCCCGGCCTTCTGTCTGTCTGGTGTGCGGTCGCCGCCTATTTCGGGGGCATGCGCGCGCCGGCGTCGAGACGGACGCATTCGGCGTTGATGTAGTCGGAGCTCACCATGAAGGCCACGAGATCGGCATACTCTTCAGGCGTGCCGAAGCGCTGCGGGAATTGCAGGTGCGAGGCGAGCGAGACTTTCACTTCCGGCGGCATCTGCTGGTAGATCGGCGTTTCGAAGAAGCCCGGCAGGATGGTGTTGACGCGAATGCCTTCCTTGGCGAGATCGCGCGCCATGGGCAGGGTCATCCCGTAAATGCCGCCCTTGGAGGCAGCATAGGCGACCTGGCCGATCTGGCCGTCCTGGGCCGCGACCGACGCCGTATTGACGATGACACCGCGACCGGAACCGCCGAGCGGGTCCAGCGACATCATGCCGGCGGCCGATTTCGACGCACACAGGAAGGAGCCGACAAGGTTGACCGCGATGACGGTCTGGAAGCCCTTGGCGGAATGCGCAGAGACTTCACCGGTGGAGGACGACCGGCGCGCCGTCTTCTCGGCCCAGCCGATCCCGGCGCAATTGACGAAGACGCGTTCCTGGCCGTGCGCTTCACGCGCCTTGGCCAGACCGGCATCAATGCTGGCCTCGTCGGAGACGTTGACCTGGCAGAACACGCCGCCGATTTCCTTGGCGACCATTTCGCCGCGCTCGGCATTCATGTCGAAGATGGCAACCTTGGCACCATCGGCCGCCAGACGGCGGGCTGTACCTTCGCCGAGACCGGATGCGCCGCCCGTGACAATGGCGGCAATGGATGAGTCGAGTTTCATGAGACACTCCCCTTTATCGATGTCAGCGACATAGCGTGACCGCCCGCAAAAGAAAATCCGCGGTAACGGCTGGCCGGCGACAGAAATCCGGCTTGGGCGGGATGTCCGAGCGGTGCTAGAGCAATCACCAGATCTGAAAACCGAACCGGGATGGACATGATGAGCGGACGTTACGCCCTCTTGCTGCACGGCGGCGCCGGCACCTTGGCCGATCGCGACTACGCTACGGAAATCGAACATATGCGCGGCCTGGCGGAAGCCGGAAAGGCGCGCCTGGCGATCGGCGCCAACGCGCTCGACATCGTCCAGGACATCGTCCGCGAACTGGAAGCCTCCGGTCTTTACGTGGCAGGCAAGGGCGCGTCGCCGAACAAGGCCGGTCGCTACGAGCTCGATGCCGCGATCATGGATGGCAGCACCCAGCGTGCCGGATCGGTCGCCGCGCTGACCGGCTTCACCAGCCCGATCTCGGCAGCCCGGGCGGTCATGGACACCACGCCACACGTCATGCTGGCCAGCCGCGGCGCCGAGCGTTTCTGCGGCGAGACCGAGCTCGAGCGGGTCGCAAGCGTGAATGACTACTATACACCGGCGGCGGCTCCCGACAGCCGCGCCATCGCGACCGGGACGGTCGGCTGCGTCGCCCTCGATCTCGAGGGACGCCTCGCGGCGGCGACCTCGACCGGCGGCACACTGAACAAGATGGAAGGCCGGGTCGGCGACAGTCCGGTCATCGGGTCGGGCTGCTGGGCCGATGGCCATGTCGCCATTTCCTGTACCGGACAGGGCGAGTATTTCCTGCGCACCGCGACCGCCAAGGACGTCTCGGCGCGGATGGCCTATGGCGGTCAGTCGCTGTCCGACGCGGTTGCCGGCGCGCTGGCCGATGTCGGCGCCCTGGGCGGCGAGGGCGGCATCATCGCGGTCGACAAGGACGGTAATCTCGCCGCCCCGTTCAACTCGCCGGGCATGAAGCATGCCATGGTCCATCCCGATGGACGCATTACCGCAGGCGTGCGCTGATCATGGCCAATCTGCGCGGCTATTTCGGCGTCGGCGCCGAAGGCATCTCCAAACCGATGAATCTCGGCGCCATCCTGCGTACGGCGCACGCCTTCGGCTCGAGCTTCGCCTTCACCATCAATGCCAGCCACAAGGTCCGCGACGTCTATCGCGCCGATACCGCCAAATCGGTCGACCATGTTCCCTACTATGAATGGGACAATGTCGACGGCATGGTCCTGCCCTCGAACTGCCAGCTGGTCGGTGTCGAGCTGACCGACGACGCGGTCGAGCTGCCCAGCTTCCGTCACCCCCTGTGCGCGGCCTATGTCTTCGGGCGCGAGCGGGGGTCCCTGTCGGAGGCGATGCAGGCCCGCTGCTCCCACATCGTGAAGATCCCGACCAAGTTCTGCGTCAATGTCTCGGTGGCCTGCGCGATCACCCTCTATGATCGGCAGATCAATTTCGGTGGCTTCCCGGAGCGGCCGCTGATGCCCGGCGGTCCCGATCTCGAGAGCCTGGCCGAGGCGACAAGGAAGTTCGGAAATCATCGCTGATCGGGGTCAATGCGGCGTCTATTAGGCTCCGGTTAACTCCGCCATCATACCGCCATAGGGATGCCCTATCGGGCAGTGTGAGTGCGTCGTTGTGAGGATGATCCCCGTGCGTTTTCGACATGCCTGCCTGGCCCTTGGCCTGATGACCGGCCTGATCTCTGGTCTGGGCGCTCCCGCTCTGGCCCAGGACGAGCCGCAGTTTCGCGGCGAGTACAGTGACTGGCGCGTCTTCACCCGGAACACCGATGCCGGCCTGTCCTGCTATGCCTTGAGCCGTCCGACCGACAGCGCCCCGCGCGCCCATGAGCATGGCAATGTCTATTTCCTCGTGGCGACCTGGCAATCGGGCGCTGTCGAGGAGCAGCCCTCCCTGCTGGTCGGCTATGACCTGCGTCCGACGAGCCCGCCGCAGGTGCGGGTCGGATCGGACCGCTTCGACATGTTCGCCGATGGCCAGGAAGGCTTCCTCGACGATCTCGACGAGGAGAGCGAATTGATCAGCGCCATGCGCCGCGGCTCGGTGATGCGGGTCACCGGCACCACGATCGACGGTGCGGCCACCTCCTATGAATTCTCGCTGTCCGGCGTCACGGCTGCGCTGCAACGGGTCGAGGCGCTCTGCAACTAGACCCGGGTCCATCGGCCCACAGATCGGGATTCGGTTTTGCCGCGCTTTCATGATAGATCGCGCGCCTTCGTTTCAACTGGGATAGTCTGGCGGCCATGAACCACGCCCTGAACATTGATGCCCGCAACGCCAATGCTCCGCGCATCGACGAAACCACGCCGCGCGCCCTGCCCTCACTCGCCGGGATGACGCGCGAGGAATTGCGTCAGGTCGCGATCGCCTGTGGTGTTGATGAGAAGAAAGCCAAGATGCGCGCCGAGCAGCTGTGGCGCTGGATCTATCATTACGGCGTGACCTCCTTCGACGAGATGACCAATATCTCGAAGGACCTCCGCGCCGTCATCGCCGACAAGTACGCCCTCTACCGGCCCAAGCTGATTGACCGCCAGGTCTCGGTCGACGGCACTCGCAAATACCTCATCGAGCTGGCGCCCGGCGTCGAGTGCGAGACCGTGTTCATCCCCGATGTCGCCCGTTCGGGCGCGCTTTGCGTGTCCAGCCAGGTTGGCTGCACGCTCAACTGTACCTTCTGCCATACCGGCACCCAGGCGCTGGTCCGCAACCTGACCGCCGCCGAGATCGTCGCTCAGGTGATGATCGCGCGCGACGATCTCGAGGAATGGCCGACCTCGAACGAGAACCGCAAGATCACCAATATCGTCTTCATGGGCATGGGCGAGCCGCTCTACAATCTCGACCATGTCGCGACCTCGATCGACATCATCTCGGATGGTGAAGGCATCGCCATCTCGCGCCGGCGCACCACCGTCTCGACATCCGGTGTGGTGCCGAAGATCAAGGAATTGGGCGAACGCACCGGCACCATGCTGGCGATCTCGCTGCATGCGACCAATGACACGCTGCGCGACGAGCTGGTGCCGCTGAACAAGAAATACCCGCTGGTCGAGCTGATGAATGCGATCCGGGAGTATCCGGGCTTGGGCAATTCCAAGCGCGTGACCTTCGAGTATGTAATGCTGAAAGGCGTCAATGACAGTCTCGCCGAAGCCAAGGCGCTGGTGAAACTGCTCAAGGGCATTCCGGCCAAGATCAACCTGATCCCGTTCAATCCGTGGCCTAACAGCCCGTATGAGTGCTCCGACTGGGACCAGATCGAAGCCTTTGCCGATGTCGTGAACAAGGCCGGCTATGCCTCGCCGATCCGCACGCCGCGCGGTCGCGACATCTTCGCCGCCTGTGGCCAGCTGCGCTCGGAAAGCCAGAAGGTGAAGGCCAGCGTCCTGCGCAAGCAGCGGCTTGCGGACAACGCCACGCCCGAGGCGTGAGCGCGGCAGTCCTCTATCGCTGGCGACTCAAACCCGGCTGCGAGACCGCGTTCGAAGCCGCCTGGGCGGAGGGTACGCGGCACATCCACCGTGAATGCGGCTCATACGGCGCTGTGCTGCACCGGGGCGAGGACGGCCTGTACTGGTCCTATGCCGCATGGCCATCGGACGAGGTGCGCAAAACCTGCTTTGCCGACCATGACTGGTTCTCCCGGGACTGTTTCACCACCATGCAGGCCTGCATCGAAGAGCGCTTCGAGGAGATCCGCCTCGACGTCAGCCATGACGCGCTAACCGAGCGGGGCCCGGCCTGCACCGTACCGACCCTGACCACGGACAGATTGCTGCTGCGGCCGCTCGTTCTTGACGACGCGGCGGCGCTCTATCCGGCGCTGAGCGACGAAACGACCATGCGATACTGGTCGCGCGGCCCGCTTGAGAGCGTGGAAGCGGCTCGTGACTATCTGCGCGGGTCGATTGGTTCGTCGACGGTCCGTGCCTGGGCGATCACCCTGCCGGGCGATCCGAAAGACGCCCTGGGATGGGTGGTTCTGATTGATCACAAGCCCGGGATCGCCGAGACCGGCTACATCATTCGTCCCGACGCCCGACGCAAGGGCTATGTCCGCGAGGCCGTTGCCCGGGTCCTCGACTTCGCATTTGGCGAACAGGGCCTGCGGCGCGTGTTTGCCGATACAGACCCCGACAATGCCGGCTCGATCGCGGTTGCAACCGGGCTCGGCTTCACCCTGGAGGGCCGTCTCCGCGGCCAGTGGGAGACCCATATCGGGGTTCGCGACAGCCTGATCTTCGGCCTGCTTTGCGCCGAATGGCGCGGTGGAGCAAGGTCGTAATATTGCATGACACAACGAGGTAAACCCTGATTAACCAACGCCCGTTTAAAGAGGGTGGGATAAGGACGGGGTTTGCTCGGCAATGCTGAAAAGCGCACCAACTATACTTCTAATTGCAATAACGGCGGCAACGCCATTGCTTGCGGCGGTGGAGACGCCGGCGAATGATCGCTATGCGGCGATCTTCCCGCCCGGCTGGCAGGCGCGCGACGTTGTCATGGCCGCTGCCGAGTCCGGACAATCGACGCTCACCTTCGGGCGCACCGAGAATATCGGCATCTTTGTTCTCTCCGATCCGTCCGCCCGCCAGGCCCTGCGTGATGCCGGCGCGTGGATCATCCTGCCCGCCAGCGCCTTTCGTGGCTGCCTTGTTGAACCCTTCGGACAAACGGTCCGCACTGCCAGAGAAAGTCTTCCCTCATGACCAGTCTCGATACCATCCGCCAGCGCGCCCAGACCGTCACCGTGATGATCATGGGTGGCCTTTGGGTTTCCTTGATGGTTGCCGCGACCTTCACCGCCCCGGAACGCCTTGTGCCGGCCGGACTCGTCGGGGGCATCGTGCTCGCCATTGCCGCCGCCAGCTGGCGGCTGAATCCGAACACCAGCGCCTCGCGGTCCACGGTCGGCGCCGCCTTGATCGCCTTCCCTGCGCTCTTCGTCTATCTGCTGAGCGGGAAGGCATGGCAGATCGACATGCACATGATGTTCTTCGCGGCTCTGTCGATCTCGGCCGTGATGCTGGACTGGCGCGTGATCGTGGCCGCCTCCGCGGCCACCGCCGTCCATCACCTGTCGCTGAACTTCTTCCTGCCGTGGGCCCTCTTCCCGGAAGGGGCTGAATTCTTCCGCGTTGTCTTCCATGCTGTCGTCGTCGTCGGCCAGGCGGGCGCGCTGGGCTGGATGACCTATAACGCCTCCGAAGCCCTGATCGGCGCTGACCGCAAGGCAACCGAAGCCGCCGAAGCGCAGGCTGCGGCTGCCGAGAGCGCAAAAGACCAGGCACAGACCCGTGACAAGGCCGAGCACCAGCGGATGGCCGTGGCCAAGCTGGCCCGTGGCTTCGAGGAGGCCCTGCGGGTGGTCTCCGGCGGCATTTCCGGCGCCGCCCAACAGGTCAGCACGCTCGCTTCCGATTTGAGCGGCGACGCGCAGGCAACCCGAGAAGGCGCCACCCAGGCCGCCAATCGTGCTTCCACCACCAACAGCAATGTCCAGTCTGTGGCGGCAGCCGCCCAGGAATTGTCGGCTTCGATCGGCGAAGTTGCCCGCATTCTCGAGAATAGCGGCGATGTGTCTGATCGCGCCGCTGCGGAAGCCGAGGGCGCCGGACGGTCGATCGACGCGCTGGAAACAGCCGCCAAGGAGATCGAGGACATCATGCGCCTCGTCGCCGACGTCGCCGAACAGACCAACCTGCTGGCCCTGAACGCAACCATCGAAGCGGCACGCGCCGGTGAAGCCGGCAAGGGCTTCGCGGTCGTCGCCTCCGAGGTCAAGGCCCTGGCCGAGCAAACGACCCGGGCCTCAAGCGATATCGGTCAGAAGATCGAAGCCATGCGTGGCGCCTCCGGCGGCGCGGCGACCTCGCTGGGCCGGATCGCCGAGATCATCTCGGAATTGCGCACCTCGACCGAAAGTGTCCAGGGCGCCTTTGCCGAGCAGAACCAGGCGACCCAGGAAATTGCCTCCCTGGCGGAACGCGCCGCGGTCGAGACCACCGAAGTCAATAACTCCATGGGCTCGGTGAGCGATGCCGCCCAGCGGACCAATGACGCCGCCGAAGCCTTTACCCGCGCCTCCAGTGAGCTCGGCGAAGCCGCCAACCGCCTTGATCAGGAGCTGAACCACTTCCGCGCCGAGCTCGACGCCGCCTGATCAGTCCGGCTTGCGGAAACGCAGGACAAAGCGATCGGTGTGACGCCGGATCGAGGGATCAAAGACGCTGATTTCGCGTGCGTCCTCGGCATTGGCCAACATGGCGCTGCTGGCTTCGAGTTCGAAGCCGGCAGCGCTGATTTCCTCGATCACCGCGGCTTCGTCGATCCTGTGCAGGCTTTCAACCGCCTCAAGACCGGTCCCCGCGACGGCGTGATGGTCGATCACGACAAAGACACCGCCCGGACGGAGCGAGTCGAAAATCTCGCGGTTCATCGCCGCACGATCGGTCCCGTCCCACGCCGTGTCATGGTAGAAAAGCACCATGAAAACCGCGTCCAGCGGCAGGTCGATGTTATCGCCAAAACTTTCCATCGGCGCGCTGAAATGCGTCATGTTCGCACGTTCGGCAGCGATGGCGGCCAGCGCGGCATCGGTTTCGGCAAAGTCTTCGGCGACCCAGGTCGGGTTCATCGTGTAGACGTGACCACTGGTCCCGACTGCGGTCGACAGGACGCGTGAATAATAGCCACCCCCGGCCGCCATGTCGGCAACACGCCAGCCCGGCTCAACCCCGGCGAACAGCAGGACCTCGGCCGGATGTCGTGCGGCATCAAGCTGGCGGTCAGTTTCCGGCCGACTGGCGTCGGAGACAGCGCTCTCGATGCTTTCCGGCATGGGGTCGTCCTGGGCCAGGACCGGTGCGGCCATCAAGGCGGCCAGGGCGACAGATGCAATGAACAGACGACGCATGATTTCCCCTCATCAAACAGGATGTTTGGGTCCGTCTTACATCATGACGGTGCGACAGGCTTCTGACAGATCGCTCACGAAGCCGTGACGGGCGCCGGGATAATCCCGATTCTTTTACGCTTGATAAGGACTTAGCGGGTAGAACGAGGTCGAGACGGCAAAAGGCCGCGATGGAGGGGTCCATGCATTTCATTTTCGCATTCACAGCACTGGCGTCCGCGCTGGCGGCCTGGCTCTACCACCGCGAAAGCCGCCGCCTCTAGACGATGGCCTCAAGCATCCCGGCCTTGCGCCCGGGCCCACGCGCGGTTTAGCTCCCCGGACACGCTGTTCCGGAGACGAGCCCCATGCTGTTGCACCATGCGTCCTGGCCCGAAGTCGAGGCCTATCTCACGCGATCCAAGGGGATCATCATCCCCATCGGTTCGACCGAACAGCACGGCCCGAACGGCCTGGTGGGCACCGATGCGATCTGCCCCGAAATGATTGCCGCCGAAGCCGGTCAAGAGGCCGGTCTTCTGGTCGGCCCGACCTTCAATGTCGGCATCGCCCAGCACCATCTCGGTTTCGCCGGCTCCATGACCCTGCGTCCCTCGACCATGATCGCCGCGCTCAATGACTGGATCGAGAGCCTGACCCGGCACGGCTTCGACAAGATCTATTTCTTCAATGGCCATGGCGGCAATATCACCACAATCAACGCCGCCTTCGCCGAGTATTATGCCAATTTCTCGCTCGACGCGACGCCCTGTCCGGTCAAGCTGATGCAGCGCAACTGGTGGGAGTTGCCGGGCGTCATGGAGACCTGCCGCAAGCTTTTCCCGGTTGGCGAGGGCATGCATGCGACCGCCTCGGAAGTCTCGGTTACCTATTACGCCCACCCGCACGCCATCAAGCATGTCGAGATGAGCCCCAAGATCGCGCCGGTCGGTGGCTTCAGCGACGCCGCAGACTACCGCAAACGCTTCCCCGATGGCCGTATTGGTTCCGACCCGTCGCAGGCGACACCGGAAAAGGGCGCTGAGATCGTCAGCTTCGCCAAGCAGGCACTGATCGCGGAGGCGTGCAGCTTCTTCGATGTTAAACCGATCGCGCAGGCGACCGGCTAGAGCCTGCCTGGCACGACATCCGCCCGGGCAGGCCGGATCGCGATCTTATCCCCCGGCTCAGAGCCCTTCCTTCTCCCTTGGGAGAAGGTGCCCCGGAGGGGCGGATGAGGGGGATTCTCGGGGAGATACAAGGCTTTACCCCTCACCCTGACCCTCTCCCAAGGGAGAGGGAAAGCGTCTGGCCGGCAGAAACTTATCCGCACCCCCTCGACACCATGAGACACTGCCCTCGGTTTTCGGGACGGGAGGCGCGAGCTCAGTCACTTGTGCCCGGAAGCGTGCGGAGCCTGTCCGCGTACGGGGGTGACATCCCGATACTCCGGCAGGGCGTGCGACATGGTCGCGGGGCACTAAACGACCGACCCCATCTACCTGTCGCGTTGGAATCGGGGGCGAGAGCGTCCGGGAAAACTCCGCGGACGGGATGCTTGTCGAAGCTACCCTTATCAATCCAGCGCTTTATCGGCTCCGGCCGGCATCCCGCTCCCTCCCACCTCCGGCGCGTCAGCGTGCGGAGCCAAAGGCGTGTCAAAGCGCGACCGTGCGCGACACAAAACATTCATTTCACCGCGACCGTTGCGCTCGCTATACGCCAGCCGTGTCGCGTCGGTACGGAGTGCGTCGAAATGAAAGCGTGGATCAGCCTGCCCGCCCTTGCCCTTCTGGCCGCCTGTTCGTCCGAGCAGGCCTCGACCGTCAATACCGGCTTCAGCGAAGACAATCTGGCGACCTCACAGGCCTGCTTTGCCGAGACGCCGTCGGTCCTGCTTGAGAGGGGCCAGACGCTTCTGGAAACCGGTCCGGCCGGCCTGACCCGCGTCTCCTGGTCGCTTGGCGACGAGACCGGCGATCTCGCCCTGTCGATTTCGGGCATGGACACGGTGACCAAAACGGCGCTCGATGCGGCCAATGCCGCCTTCTACAGCGCCGCCGGCCGACAGCATGACCACAGCACGGACGCAGTGATTTATCATCGCACGACGGACGGGACCTTCTGCACGGTGGTGCGGGATGAGGCGACCGGCCGGGCCCTGGTGGACGCCGTTACAACCCTGCCGGTACCGTCCGCAGACTAGTCGCGAAAAAAGACGGCCAGCCAGACCGTCTCGGTATCGGGGGCGGTCGTCTCGATGCGATGCGGCCGATGGGCCGGGATCAGAGCATGGTCACCCGGCCCCAGCGTCAGTCGCTCATCCGGCATCCGCAGGATCAGCACGGCCGACCCGGCCAGTACCGCCACCCATTCCTGCTCGTCCTGGTCGTACCAGAAGCCCGGCGGAGAGCCTTGGCCACGCGAGACGATCCGCTCGATCCGCAGATCGCGTCCCGTCGCGAGGATGTCCGTGATCTCGGCGCGGCTGGCATCCGGCAGGTCGGCGAGGAGATTGCCCGTCACAGGGCCCGCACCTCGGCGCCGACAATCTCGACCGGGATGGCGGTGAGGTGATCGCCGGCCGCCGGGCCACCGGTGCAATCGCCGCTCGCCACATCGAAACTGGCACCATGGACCGGACAGACCAGCGCCTTGCCCTTGTGAAGCAGGCCGCGACCGTCAGGCAGACAAAGCGGGAGCCCGGCATGCGGACAGAGATTGGAAAAGGCCGTGACGGTCTCACCCCGGCGGATCAGCACGACAGCACCGCCCTCCCAGGCCGAGGCCCGGGCGCCGGGATCGGGCAAGTCGTCGAGACGCGCGAGAACCGTGCCGGCGGTCGGTTTCGGGCGCATCAGCGGGGCTCGGCCGGGGGATTGATGACCCAGCGATAGGGCGCTACCTCGACCCGCTCGAACAGGCCAGCGACCTGATAGGGATCGGTCACCAGCCACACATCCAGGGCGGCCCGGTCCGCCGCCTCGATGATCAGCAGCGAGCCGGCCATCTCGCCAGCCTCGTTGAGCCAAGGTCCGGCCGCCTTCACGCTCGTTCCCGCCGCGTTCAGCCAGGCGACATGGGCCTCGCGATTGGCCATCCGGACGTCGAGGGCGCCCGGTCTGTCATGGGTGTGAACCAGAAAGAGCATCAGGCGGTCTCCAGCGTGAAGGGACGGGCGAGCAGGGTCTCGATCGCGTCGTCGACGCTGGCCCGTCCGGCGAGAATATCGTTGACCGCTTCGCAGATTGGCATTTCGACGCCATTGCGGCGCGCCAGTTCGACGACCGCCGGAGCGCTGGCCACGCCTTCGGTCACGGCCCGGCGGCTGGCCATGATGGCCTCCAGCGTCGCGCCGCGGCCCAGTTCCAGCCCGCACGACATGTTGCGCGATTGCGGTGAGGAACAGGTCAGCACCAGATCACCCAGACCACACAGGCCACCAAGCGTCTCGCGCTGAGCGCCGAGCGCCAGGGCCAGACGGGTCATCTCGGCAAAGCCGCGCGAAATCAGGGCCGCATGAGCTGACTTGCCGAGCCCCTTGCCCTCGGAAATCCCGCAGCCGATCGCCAGCACATTCTTCACCGCGCCGCCGATTTCGGCGCCGATCAGATCGGTCGCCAGATAGGGCCGGAAACGACTGGTCCCCAGCGCCTCGATCAACGCATTGCCGACACGCTCGTCGGCGCAGGCCAGCGTGACCGCGGTCGGCAGGCCCTGGGCGGTGTCGATGGCAAAGCTTGGTCCGGACAAGACCGCCGGCACTGCGGCCGGGATGGTCTCGGCGAGCACCTGGGTCATCAAGGACAGGGAGGATTGTTCGATCCCCTTGGCACACAGCACGATTGGCAGGCGGGGCCGGGCATAGGGCAGGAAGCCTTCCAGGACCCGGCGCAGATGCTGGGCCGGGGCGACCGCCAAGACGGCGTCGCAGGCATCGAGGTCGGAGATCGAGGTGGTCGCCTCAATCCCCGGATCCAGGGCCAAACCCGGCAGGTAGACCGCATTCTCGTGACGGCTATTGATCGCATCGGTGACATCCGGCTCGAATGCCCACAGCGTAACATCGCGCCCCGCCTTGGCGGCGGTCTGTGCCAGGGCCGTACCCCAGGCGCCGGCGCCGATCACGCCAATGCTCTGATACTCACTCATGCCTTGGGTCCTTTCCGTCCGGAGCCGATGGCCGGGTCCGATTGCGCCGATGCCGCGTCCAGCGGCCAGCGCGCCCGGGCCGGGGCATCCAGCCCGTCAATCTGGCCGCGGGCCAGCTTTTCCAGTCCGACCAGTGCGATCATCGCAGCATTGTCGGTACACCATTTCATCGGCGGGGCGATCAGCCGGAAACCGGCCGCCCCGGCCTCGCCCTCGAGCGCGGCCCGCACCGCCTTGTTGGCGGCCACACCGCCCGCCACGACCAGCGGCATGGGGCGTGCGGTCGCCGGGTAACGCTCGGCAAAGATCGCCAGCGCCCGCCGTGTCCGACGGGCCAGCGCCGCGGCGATCGCCGCCTGCACGCTGGCGGCGAGGTCGGCCTTGTCCTGCTCGGTCGGGGCCTCGAGCCCGTCCCAGATCTGGCGCGCGGCGGTCTTGAGCCCGGCAAAGGAGAAATCACATCCGGGCTTGCCCTTCAGCGGCATGGGCAGGTCAAAGCGCTCGGCATCGCCGTTCTCGGCACAGCGCTCGAGCGCCGGCCCACCGGGAAAGCCCAGCCCCATGACCTTGGCGGTCTTGTCGAAGGCTTCACCGGCGGCATCGTCCAGCGTCGAGCCCAGCCGGTGATAGACGCCAACCTCCTCGGCGATCAGCAATTGGGTGTGACCGCCGGAAACCAGCAAGAGCAGATAGGGAAAGGCCAGTGGCGCCGAGATCCGCGGCGACAGGGCATGCCCCTCGAGATGGTTGACCGCAATCAGCGGCTTGCCGGAGCCAAGCGCCAGCCCCTTGGCCGTCATCAGTGCCGCCATCACACCGCCGATCAGTCCCGGCCCCGAGGTCGCGGCGATACCGTCGAGGTCAGAGACGGCAAGGCCGGCCGCTTCGAGCGCCAGGACCACCAGACCGTCCATTGCTTCGGCATGGGCGCGGGCAGCAATCTCCGGCACGACACCGCCGAACGGCGCATGCGCCTCGGTCTGCCCGAGCACACAATCGGCCAGCACGGTGACGGCACCGTCGGGCGCACGGCGCAGAATCGCCGCTGCGGTCTCATCGCAGCTGGATTCCAGTCCGAGCACGGTCAGTGTGCGCGCTTGCGCTTGGGGCGAGGGGGGCGCTAAGTCCATGGCTGTCCACTAGCCCCAAGACCGGGATGATTGCAACGTGAAGCCGCCGTCAAAACCTCTCGCCATCGCGACCCGCCGCTCACCGTTGGCCCTGGTTCAGGCTCGCGACGTGCAAGCCCGACTGGCCGCGCAATGCCGGCTGACAGGCGCGGCAATCGACGCCCACTTCCCGATTCTCGGCCTGGTTTCGACCGGTGACCGGATCCAGGATCGCACGCTGATCGAGGCTGGCGGCAAGGGCCTCTTCACCAAGGAGATCGACGAGGCCCAGCTGGTCGGGCGCGCCGCCTTCGCGGTGCACTCGATGAAGGATGTCCCGACCACCCTGCCCGACGGGCTGGTGCTGGGTGCCCTGCTGGAACGCGAGGATCCGCGCGACATGCTGATTGCCCGCGGCGGCGAGACCCGCCTGGCCGACCTGCCGGCGGGCGTCACCATCGGCACGGCCAGCCTGCGTCGCCAGGCGCAATTGCTGCACAAACGCCCCGATCTCACCGTCATTCCACTGCGCGGCAATGTCGATACCCGGCTGGGCAAGCTGGCCGAGGGGCCGATCTATGCCACTTTCCTCGCCCGCGCCGGCCTCAACCGGCTGGGCCGTGACGAGGCGCAGCGCGATCCGCTGCAGACCGGCGAGATGCTGCCGGCCGCCGCGCAGGGCGCGGTCGGTGTCGCCATCCGCGACGGCGACGGGCTGGCTGCGGACTATCTGGCCGGCCTGCATCACCGACCCACTGAGCTCGCGGTGACGGCGGAGCGGGCCTTCCTCGCCGAGCTTGACGGCTCTTGCCGAACGCCGATTGCGGCCCATCTGAATAACGTATCCATGGACTTCATCGGGGAAGTTTTGACTCCTGATGGCAAGCAGTGCTGGCGAGAGCAGATCCGATTCGACATGACGACCGCGGACACACATAGCGCCCGGCAGGCCGGGCAAGCCCTCGGACAGGCGGTGCGCCGGGCCGCCGGTGACGACGGTCTTGCGGCCGCCCTGGTGGGCGCATGACGGTTCTCGTCACGCGAGGCTGGCCTGGCGCGGAACGGACCGCATCGGGTCTCCGGCGCATGGGCATCGACCCGATCATTTCGCCCGTCCTCGACATCAATTTCCGGGCCCGCATCGAAACCAGCCTCGACGGTGTCCAGGCGCTGATCTTTACCTCGGCAAACGGCGTCAGGGCCTGGGGGCCGCGTCGCCCCGAACGTGACCTGCCGGTTTATGCCGTGGCCGATGCGACAGCCCAGGCGGCGCGTGATATCGGCTTCAAGAAGGTCTATTCGGCCGAGGGCAATGTGGACTCGCTGGCCAGGCTCATCCGCCGCAAGCTCAAACCGGAGAAGGGCTCGCTCCTGCATGTCCGCGGCATCCATGTTTCCGGCGACCTGTCCGGCGCGCTCAAACCCGACGGGTTCAAGGTCCGTGACGCGATCGGCTATGGTGCCGTCGCCGTTGACGCGCTGGGCGAGGAAGCGATTGCTGCGATCATCTCCGGTGCCCCGGTTTCGGTGCTGATCCACTCGGCCCGCGGTGCCAAGACCTTCCTCGACCTGCTCCGCAAATTCGGCCTCCACCACTGGCTGGGCTCAGTCACGGCGCTGGGCATTTCCGCCAACGCGCTGGCGCCGCTCGAAAGGGCGGGTTTTGGCGCGCTGGTCGTGGCTGCGGCTCCGAATGAAGAGGCGCTTCTGGCACTGCTGGATGATTCATCGGAACTGGCCTCGACAGGCCACGCGTCCTAAGCTGGCGCATCTTCGCGCGAATCATGGGCCGTCATGGCTAATTCCAACGACACACTCGATCCCGAACCGGTCGATGCCGAGTTCGAGCCGGCTGACGACAGCCGTGCAGCGGCTCGCCCTGCGACCAAGCGTGGCGGGAGCGTGTTCGGGCATTTTCTCGTCTTCCTGCTGGCCACGACTGCCGGTGGCGCGATCGGCTTTGGCGCCGCGCGCTACTACCCGGCCGACGCTGGACCTGATGCCGGCGCCGCCGCGGGGCGGGCCGCCCTGACCAGTGAGCTGACCGGGATTGAAACCCGGCTGGCCGCGCTGGAGGGCGAGGACCCGATCCTCGGCCTTGACGACGACGTGGCCGCGCTCGCCGCCCGTATCGAGGCGCTCGAAACCCGCCCCGCACCCGAAACACCGGCCGAAGCGGTCGACCTGTCCGCCATCGAGGCCCGCCTCGCCACCTTGGAATCTGCGCCCGCCCCGGAAACGCCGGCCGGCCCGGCCTTTGATCCGAGCGCGCTTGAAAACCGGCTCGCGGCCGTGGAAACCGCGCAGAGCCTGACAGACGCGCGGGCCCAGCAAGCCCTCGACGCCAGCCAGTCGACAAGCGCGCCCGCTCTGGATCCGCAGATCCTGCAGGCCATGACCGACCGGATCGCGGCAATCGAAACCTCCGTCGACGCCCTTCCGACATTACAGGACAACACGCCGGAGCTGACCCGCCTGTCAGCCGAGATTGCCACGCTGCAAAGCGATCTGGATGCCGTGCGCGGTCTGGCCCAGAGCGCGCAATCAAGTGCCGAGACGGCTGCCGAAACAGCCTCGACGACACCGGCCGATACCGGTCAGGCCTCACGCCAGCTGGCGGCCCGGGCGCTGGCGCTCACTGCGCTGCGGGAAATTGCCCGGACCGGCGACGGCTTCGAAGCGGAACGGGCGGCACTGTCGCGGCTATGGCGGGGCAATACCGATCTCGCCGCCATGGCGGATTATTCCCGCGCCGGCGTTCCCACGGTCGGTGAACTGGCCGACACCTTCCCGGGCGCCGAAATTCGTGCGGCCGCCGGGCCGGGCCGCGTCTTCTTCGGGCTGATCGAAGTGCGTCGGACCGATGGCAGTGACAGCGAGAGCGGACCGCTGGCGATGACCGCCCTGGCGGAACGCAGGCTGGCCGAAAACGACCTGGTCGGCGCCGTGACGATTGCCGAGCGCCTCGAAGGCGAGGCCCTGGAATCCGTGCGCGACTGGCTGATCCAGGCCCGCGCCCGGCTCGACCTCGACCAACGCCTGCAATCACTGCGTGACGCCCTCGCGGCAACGGCCGCCGAGCAGGGAAGCGACCCGACATGATCCGCCTGATCCTCGCCGTCACCTTCGCGCTGCTGACCGCGGCCCTGGGGGCGTTTCTCGCGCTCAATCCCGGCCGCGCCAGCTTTGAATTCCTCGGCGTCCAGACCGAGATGCCCTTTGTTGTCGCGGCAGGCGGGGTGATCCTGTTCGCCTTTCTGATGCTGGTCCTGTGGTGGGCGATTTACCTGTTGTGGACCTCACCGGACAAGGTGAAGGGTTTCATGGGCCGGCGCCGTCGCGAGCAAGGCTATGACGCGCTGGAGAAAGCCCTGATCGCCTCCGCTGCCGGTGATGGTGAAGCCGCCGTGCGCCAGGCCGCCCGTGCTGACGCGCTGCTGGATCGTCCGGCCCTGTCCCATCTGCTGGCCGCACGCGCTGCCGAGGCCGCGGGCAATCTGGATGGCGCCCAGAGCCATTACGAAGCGCTGCTGCAAGACCAGCGCACCCATATCGTCGCCCGTCGCGGCCTCGCCCAGCTGGCCATCGATCGCGGCGATCACACGGCCACGATCGACCACGCCTCGGACGCCTTCCAGAATGCCAAGGGGGCCCGCTGGGCCTTCGACTCGCTGTTTGACGCCCAGGTTGCCAAGGCACGCTGGCGCGATGCCGTCGCCACGCTCAATGAGGGTGAGCGTCGCAAACAGCTCGCGCCCGACACCGCCCGGCGTCGCCGCGCCGTCCTGCTGACGGCTGCCGCACTGGACGTCGAGCCGACCGATGCCGAGACTGCGCGCGAGCTGGCCGTGACCGCCCATCGCGCAGCCCCCGGCTTTGCCCCGGCAGCCGCCCTGGCCGCGCGCCTGCTGGCCGATGCCCGTCGCCACAAGCGCGCCGCCGAGGTCCTCGAGGATGCTTGGGCCGCCGCACCCCACCCGGCACTTGCCCGCGCCTTCCAGGATCTGCGCAAATCCGACACCAAGGCCAAGCGCATGGAGCGCCTCAAGGCCCTCGCAGCGCTCAATCCGGAACACCGCGAAAGCCGGCTCATCCTGATCCAGACCGCCCTGGAGGAGGGCGATGCGCCGGAAGCCCGCAAGCTGCTCGACCCGATGCTCGACGGCGGCGCTCCCTCATCGCGGCTGTGCGCCCTGGCCGCGCGTCTGGCGCGTCTCGATGGCAAGGACGAACTGGCCCGCCGCTGGATGACCCGCGCCTCCCATGCCGGTGCCGATGCGGACTGGTCGGATATCGACCCGGACGGGCGCCTGTTTGCCTATACGCCGGACGACTGGAAGCACATGGTCTATGTCTATGGCGACGAGAACCGGCTGACCCATCCGCGCTATGACCGCTTCGAGCGCGTCGCCGGTGCGGTACCCGAAACGGCGCTTCTGGACGCCCCCAAACCCTCCCGGACGGTTGGTCAGCGGGCGGCCAGCTTCGCCGATACCCAGCCGCGCATGCCGGACGATCCGGGTGTGGAGGACGATGGCGCCGAGCAAGGACGCAAGGTTTGAGCGAGGCGGACGCAGCCCCGTCCAAGGTGACGCTGGTGGCGATTGTCGGTGGTTCGGCCTCCGGCAAGACGCGGCTTGCCTACGCCATCGCCGAACACGTGCCGGGAGCCTATGTCATCAAGGAGGATGACTATTATCTCGACGCCACCTTGCTGGCGGATTTCGATCCGGACACCTTCAATTTCGACGAACCCGCGTCCAAGGACCACGCCTTGCTGGTCCGCCACCTCAAGGCCCTCAAGGCCGGGCAGGGCGTCGATATTCCGCAATATGATTTTGCGACCCATGGCCGGATGGCGCAGACCCGGCATTGCGAGCCGGCACCCCTGATCATTGTCGAGGGCCTGCACGCGGTGGCGACGCCGGAGCTGGCGGCCTTGTTCGACCTGATCGTCTACGTGTCGGCCACCAGGCCGGTCCGTTTCGAGCGCCGCCTCAAGCGCGACGTCGCCGAACGGGGCCGGACCCCGGAATCGGTCAGGCTCCAGTTCGAGACCATCGTCGAGCCGATGCACACCCTGCATGTCGAGCCGCAGAAACCCCTCGCCGATATCATCGTCACCAATATGGGCCCGCCGGATTTCGACTGCCTCGCGGAACCCGTGCTGGAACGCTTGCAGGACAAGGTTTTCAGCGGCTGATTTTTGCCCTGACGGGGGACTTGCCGATTGCCCCGTTCGCGGGTAATTTCCGCCGCCTCCGAGCTGATGATGCCCGGAGACACGAGAATGGGCCGCTTTAGCTCAGCTGGTAGAGCAACGCATTCGTAATGCGTAGGTCAGGTGTTCGAGTCACCTAAGCGGCACCATTCTTCCCTTGCTGCCCCTCGGCTTGAGCCGTCGCCCGCTCAGACCCCTGCCGATTGGGCACGTGCTGCCACGAAACGCGCGCGGGGCAGCAGTGCGCGAGGCTGGTTCCCCCGAACAGAAAAAAGCCGCGACCCGGGAAAGGTCGCGGCTTTCTGTCTTCGCCAGCGGCAGAGGGATCAGCGCAGGCTGGCCGCCACGTTCTCGATTACCCCGAGCAGGGCTTGGGCACGGGCGGCGTTGGCGCTGCCGGCCTCCGGGGTCGGCATGGACTGCGCCAGAGCATCCAGCTCGGATGCCAGGGCCGCATCGCGATTACCCGCCTCGCGACGTTCATTGGCGCGTCCGAGGGCGTAGGACAGCGCCGTGGCCGTACCCGCCGGCAGCGCGTCGGCGCGGACCAGCTGGTCAACATAGGCCAGTCCGACAACCGGATGGTCAGGCCAGCTGACCGGGAATTGCTGCTGCGGATTGAAGGCGTCGCCCTGGTCAGCCAGCGCGGCCGCGGCGATCTCGTTCGCCGTCAGGTGCTCGCTGGGCAGGAGTTCGAGGACATCGAGCCCGCGCACGATCTCGGTGCCGTAAATGCGACCATCATACCAGTAGGTCGACCAGTAGCCGCCGAGGATCATGGTGTCCTCATCGATCGGTCCACGATCGAAGAAAGCAATCTCGACCGGGTTGGCACTGTCCGTGAAGTCGATCACCGAGACGCCGCCCTGGTACCAAGCCTGAACGAAAATATCCCGGCCCGGCACCGGCACCGCCGACCCGTTGTGCGCAACACAGTTTTCCTCATCCGACTGCGATGCCGGGATCTTGAAGTAGCCGGCAAATTCCAGGCGCCCGTCAACAATGTCGAAAATGGCGTCGGCGCCCCAGTCGGCGGGGTCCTGGGCCCGGCAGCGCGGACGGCCACCGCCGCCCCACTCATCGGTGAAGACGACCTTGGTGCCGTCATTGTTGAAGGTGGCCGAATGCCAGTAGGCGAAGCCCTGGTCGACGACCGCATCAATGCGGCGCGGAGCGCGCGGATCACTGATGTCGAGGATGATACCATTGCCGGAACAGGCGCCGGCGGCGAGGTTGAGGGCCGGGAAGACAGTGATGTCATGGCACTGATCCGTGCGCCGCGAGGTCTGCGTGCCCTCGCCATGATCACCGCCGGTCCACAGTCCAGCGATCCGGCCGGTCTCGTCATCGGCAAAGACCCGCGGGCTGTCGACGATGCGCGAGGCGGCCGGATTGTCGACCGGGATCTCGATCACGTCGATGCTGAACAGCGCCGTATCGGTATCCCCCGGCAGGCCGGCCATGCAGCCCGCCAGCTCGGCCTCGGGGCGAACAGAACTGGTGCCGGAATTGTAGACGATGATGACATCGTCATCGCTCGACACAACGGAATGGGTGTGCGAGCCACGGCAGGTCTGCACCTGGCCGACCTGGCGCGGGGCAACCGGGTCGCTGATGTCAAAGACCCGCAGACCACGGAAACGGTCCTCGCTGACCTCATCACTCACACCCTGGCGACCGCAATCGACACGGGCGCGGGTATCCTGGACCGACACGATCAACAGATCGCCGACGATGGAAACATCACCCTGGCCGCCGGGGCAGACAACCGAGCTGACCAGCCGGGGGGTGTCGCCGCCGAGCCGGTAGAGGTTGAAGCCATGGTAATTGCCCACAGCCATGAGATCTCCAGCGAAGGCGATGTCGGTATTGGAGAAACTCAGGAAGGGCGCACGCTGACCAAAACGGCGCTCGACCTCTTCATCGCTCTCGTCGGACGAAATCACTGGCGGCAGACCGGCCGGGTTCTCGGCATCGAAGAAGCCAGTGGGCTTGGGCAGGCTGGCCAGCAACGTGATATTGGCTGCCGCCGTCTCGGCATCCCGGAACCCGGCACCGAGACCGGCCCGCGGATCCTGTGACAGGCCGGAGAGCAGAGCGTTCATGCGACGAATTTCGGCTTGCTGTTCGCTGCGCACGTCATTGGCAAAATCAAACAGGGTCGGATCATAGGCTGACCCGCGCTGGTCAAGCAGGTGAGCCACCATCTCCACCGCACCCTCGTGATGCGCGATCATCAACTCGAGGAACAGCGCATCGAAATCCATGCCGTCGGCTTCAGCCAGGCGCGCCATCTGTTCCGGAGACGCCATGCCGGCCATTTCGCCATGCATGGCGTGGCCACCGGACATGCCGGCATGCATGGCATGCGGATCCGCCATCGGGTCCGGCGCTGTTTCGCCGCGCTCGCGCAGCCATCCCTGCATGAAGGCAATCTCGTCAGCCTGCGAAGCATCGATCCGGCCGGCAATCTCGACCAGCGCCTCGGTGCCACTTCGTCCCTCGACCAGCGCCGCCATCTGCACGGCCTGGTGATGGTGCCAGATCATCTGCTGCATGAAGCGGACATCGTCGTCGGAATAGCGGTTGGCCGCGATCTGGACGGCTTCCTCGGCGCTCAACTGACGGACCGCCTCGCCTGGCGCGCCCGGCTGAACGATCGGCGCGTCCTGAGCCAGCGCTGCCCCCCCGGCCGGCAAGCCGGCAGCCAGGGCCAGCACCGCTGACCCAATCAAGTATCGAGCTCTCAAAGCCATGTGAATCCTCCCAAATTCGCCCTTCCGCAACAAACTAGCGCGTCCCGGCGCCGGGGCAATTAAAAGGCGACAGACACACCGGCAGCGACCGGGCCTGGCTTGTTCATGACCCGAACGCCCCTACATTGGCGTGGAACAAGAGGACACAAGCATGACCGACGACAGCGCATACGTACCGCCGAAAGTGTGGACCTGGGACAGCGAGAGCGGCGGCCGCTTCGCGAATATCAACCGGCCGATCGCCGGTCCGACGCATGACAAGGAACTGCCCGTCGGCAAGCACCCGCTGCAACTCTATTCGCTGGCGACCCCGAACGGGGTGAAGGTCACCATCCTGCTGGAGGAGTTGCTGGCCCTCGGCCATGCCGACGCCGAGTATGATGCCTGGCTGATCAAGATCAATGAGGGCGACCAATTCTCGTCGGGCTTCGTGTCGGCCAATCCGAATTCCAAGATCCCGGCCCTGATGGATCACAGCACCGAAACCCCGACCCGGGTGTTCGAGTCCGGATCCATCCTGCTCTATCTGGCCGAGAAGTTCGGCGCCTTCCTGCCTTCCGACCCGACAGAGCGGACCGAGGCACTGAGCTGGCTGTTCTGGCAGATGGGCTCGGCCCCCTATCTCGGCGGCGGCTTTGGCCATTTCTATGCCTATGCGCCGGAGAAGTGGGAATATCCGATCAACCGGTTTGCGATGGAAGTGAAACGGCAAATGGATGTGCTCGACCGCACCCTGGCTGATCGCCCCTACCTCGCCGGCTCAGAATACTCGATCGCCGACATGGCGGTCTGGGCCTGGTATGGCGCGCTGGCCCGGGGTGTTCTGTACGAGGCGGGCGAGTTCCTCTCGGTCCAGGATTACAAGCATGTCCAGCGCTGGGCAGCAGAGATCGCGGACCGCCCTGCCGTGAAGCGCGGGATCAAGGTCAACCGGGTCTGGGGCGAAGAGGCCAATCAGGTCCCCGAGCGCCATTCTGCAGCCGACATCGACGCCAAGACCTGAACAAACCCTACACCCGCAAGAATCGCCGCGAGCAAAAGGGGCGGACCGGCCAGCTTGGCCAGTCCGCCCTTTTCAGCAGACCTCGCGGGCGGTGATCCGGGCCTACTGGATCCGGGCCAGCATGGCGCCGAGCTCCGTCAGACGGTGGACGTCAGCAGGGACCCCGGAGGCGTCGGCCGCATCGCCGAGCGTTCCGACTGCGGCGGCCAGGACGTCGCCATCAACCTGCCCGGAAGACCACGCCTGGATGGCAGCGCGAACCCCGGAGATCGAGGCCGGATCGAGGGCCTCAGCACGCTCGATCTGGTCGAGATAGGCCATCGCCACAACCGGTTCATCCGGCCAGGTGACATGCAGTTGGGTCTGGGTGTTGGCCTCGTCGAAATGGATCAGCTCGGCGGCGGCAATTTCGCTGGCCGTCAGCATCGGGCTCGCCTGCAGCCGGAAGACATCCAGACCCCGCGCGATTTCAGGCGCCCAGATACGTCCATTATGCCAGTAGGTTGCCCAGTAACCGCCCACCCGCAAGGCATCAGGACCCAACGGACCGCGGTCGAAAAAGGCGATCTCGTAAGGGTTGTTGCTGTCGGTGAAGTCGATGATCGACAGCCCGCCGCTATACCAGGCCTGGACCATGATGTCGCGGCCGGGAACCGGGATGATATTGCCGTTGTGGGCGACACAATTCTCGATCGCGGACTGTTCGCCCGGGATCTTGAAGAAGCCGCGACGCTGCAGCTCGCCATCGACAATATCGGCAACCAGATCGGCACCCCAATCCTGCGGATCGTCGGGCTGGCAACGCGCACCGAGACCGCCGCCCCATTCGTCGGTGAAGATGATCTTGCTGGCATCATTGGAGAAAGTCGCCGAGTGCCAATAGGCCATGTTCGGATCCGCCAGATCGGAAATCCGCCGCGGATTGACCGGGTCGGTGATGTCGAGAAGGATCCCGTTGCCACCGCAGGCACCGCCGGCGAGACCCATTTCCGGATAGACCGTGATGTCGTGACAGGCGACGGTGGACGATGATGTCTGCGCGCCGTCTTCCAGCGCCCCGCCAGCCCACAGGCCGGCAATCTCACCGGTCTCATAATCGGTGAAGATACGCGGCCGATTGATGATCGCAGCCTGCTCGGGGGCGTCGAGCGGCACTTCGATGATGTCAATCGAGTACAGAGCGGTCTCCGGGTTCTCGTCGGGCTCGCCGCCACTGCAACCGGCCAGCTCGCTGTCCGGACGCGGGCTGTTGGTGCCCTGGACATAGATATAGGCAGTCCGGTCATCAGTCGGATGCGGGACAAGCGTATGGGTGTGCGAGCCGCGGCAGGTCTGCACTGCCGCAACCTGGCGCGGCGCATTCAGATCGCTGATGTCGAAAATGCGCACACCGAGGAAACGCTCGGGACTGGAGTCGCCCTCAACGCCGCCATTGCCGCAATCGAGGCGGCCGCGATTCTGTTCGGTCGAGAAGAAGACCAGATTGCCGTGCACCGAGACATCACCCTGACCACCCGGGCAGACGACCGAAAGGATGTGTTCCGGGCTGTCCGGGTTGGCCGCGTCATAAACGTTGAAACCATGGAAGCCACCCATGATCACCCGGTCACCGGTGAAGGCCAGGTCGGAATTGGCAAAGGACAGCAGACCCGGACCGGAGTTTTCGGCTTCCACGTCGTCCGCGGTATCGGCGTCGTCAGCTTCGGCGGTTTCGACGGTCTCAGCTTGCGGGACTTCATCGGCGTCCTCGGTGTCATCATCGGCCTGCCCCGGTACGCCGAGCGGGATCATCGCCGTATCATAATCAAAAAAGCCCTCCGGCGGGCGCATCGACGCGGTCAGCTCGAGATTCCAGATCGCGGTTCCGGCATCGAACAGGCCCGGCGCCAGATCTGCCCGCGATGGCGGAGCGACGACGGTCGCCGGCTCGGCAGCTTCATCGGTTACCGGTGAACAGGCGGCGAGCGCTGCGCCCAGCGCCGCCAGAGAAACCATGGAACGGAAATTCGGTGTCATGAAAGCCCCCCTCGGACTTGCTGTACTCAAAGCCCGGCCAGCAGATTGCGCATGCGGGCAATTTCAGACGACTGGTCAGCCATGACCGCCGACAGGAATTCGGAAAGCTGCGGGTCCTGGCCATTTCCCGGCTCGGCCAGCAGGTCGTTGACCATGTCGATGGCACCCTGGTGGTGATGGATCATGCCGACCAGGTAGAGCCGGTCAAAATGCTCATCGCGGGCTGCGGCGAGCTCGGCCATCCGGGCCGGAGACAGCATGCCCGTCATCAAGGGAGTATCGGACGGCGCGGCGTCCGCATGCGACATGCCATGGCCTGAATGGGGCCCGTCGGATGGCGCCATCATGTGACCTGTGTCGGCATGTTGCATTTCCGTCGACAGCCCGCGGCGCTGAAGCCAGGCCTGCATCATCTCGATTTCCGACGACTGGGAACGGGCAATCCGGTCACCGATCAACGCAATTTGCGGGTTGTCGGTCCGCCCGGCGATCAACGCGCCCATCTCGACCGCCTGGCCATGATGGACAATCATGTGCTGCATGAATCGGGCATCGGCCCGGCTGTGAACGCTTGTTGCGAGACCGATCGATTGTTCCGGCGTCAGAGACCGCGCGGCCGTTCCGGGCGCGCCCGGCTGCATCAGAGGCGGATCGGCGAGCAGGCTGCCTGTCACCAGAAGCGCCATGCCGGCACCCAGCCCGGCCATCATCCTGTATCGGCTCATGCGGTCCCTTTACCCAAAGACTATCCTGGCACCGAGTGTAACCCGGCCCGGTCCTTTCGGGGAATAGCCGAGCGGGTGCGACCGGGAGCCTAGTCTTCGCCTGGCGCCATCTGCGACTGCATGTAGCGCCCTTCGCCGATCTTTTCGATCAGACCAAGCTGGGTCTCGAGGAAATCGATGTGCTCTTCCTCGCTGTCGAGAATGTCGGTGAAGATCTTGCGCGAGACATAGTCGCCGGCCTGCTCGCAATAGGCGATGGCCTCCTTGTAGAAAGGGTGGGCGCGCTGCTCGACCTTGAGATCGCACTCGAGACATTCCTTGAGTGTTTCGCCGATATAGATCTTGGCGAGGTCCTGGACGTTCGGCAGACCCTCGAGGAAGAGAATGCGCTCGATCAGGATGTCGGCATGCTTCATCTCGTCGATTGACTCTTCATACTCGACCTTGGCGATCTTCGCGAAGCCCCAGTCCTTGAACATGCGCGCATGCAGGAAATACTGGTTCACGGCGGCCAGCTCGAGCCGGAGCGCACCGTTGAGATAGTCGATGACCTTGGCGTCGCCCTTCATGGCATGTCTCCCGTTCTGATTTGGTGGCCAGTCTAGGCATGCCCGCTGGTTGTCCAAGCCCTATCTTTGCGACTGGCAATCGGTCGCGATGACGGAAAAGCCGTTGACTTGGCTGCGTTGACGGGGAGGATTATTGCCATGAAACAACGCCTTGCTGCCTGTCTGGTTCTGCTTGTCGGACCGGTGCCCCTCGCATCGGCCCAGGATGTCATCCGAACCTATCAACCCGATCCGGATGCGGTGATTGTGCCAGAGCGGGAAGCGCGGCCGCGCGCGCCGCGGCCGGAACCGTCCGCTGACACGCCCGTCTCGCTGCCTCCCGAGCGCTTCACGACGGCCCGGATCGACCTTCCGGAACGCTTTGAGCCTGACCCGCAACGGGTTCGTGTCCGCGGCCGGACATCGGTGGAAGCGGCGAGCCTCGAACGTGGATGTCGTGGATTTGTGTCGGACATTCCGCAACTCACCATGACCTATGTCGCGTCCGGCCTGCCGCTCTTCCTCTCGGCGAGCGGGAATGCCGCGTCGCTGCTGGTCGAGACCCCGTCCGGCGAGATTTCCTGCGCCCGACAGGGCCGGGCGCCAACATTGCCCCAGACGACATTCGGCGCGCCAGGTAGTGGCAACTATCGGATCTGGCTGGTCCGCGACGAACCCGATCAGCTTGTCAGTGGTGAGCTGACGATCTCCGAGCACAGCATGGGCGGCAGCCAGGGCCGCACCCTGCGACAGGTTTCACCCTCCTCGAATATCACGCTCAGCGACCGCGTCCGGATTGATGCACGCCCGGCCCTTGGAACCGTCGACATCTGGCAGGCAATGAATGCGCCTGTCCGCTGGAACCATATTCTGTCACCTGGCGAACGGATCACTCTGCGCGGCGATACGAGCTGTACCGGTTATGTCGAGACCAGCCCGGTGATGGCCCTGACCGCCCAGGTCGGTAACCGGGTCGACCTCTACACGGAGGGTGGACTGGATACGGTCATCTTCGCACGCGCGCCTGACGGCCGCTGGTTGTGCAATGATGATGGCGCCGTCGGCTTCAATGCCGGACTCGAACTCTCGATCGGATCAGGCGAGACCTGGCAGATATTTCTGGGAACCTATTCGCCGTCATCCAGCACCGGCAGCACAACACTGGTCTTGCAGGCGTCATCGATGATTCAGCCAATCGCCAGCAAGTAGACCCAACCGCGCCTACTCCGCCGCGGCAGCCAGCTCGTCCGTTTGCAGGCGGGTCGCGGCGATCATGTCGGCAATATCGGGCAGGCAACGGCCGCATTTCGGCTTGGCATCGCAGCGCTTGAAGACGCAGGCCGCAGTCCGAACGGATGGCTCTGCAGCGGCGGCTTTCAGCTCGCGATCACGGAGTGCGTTGCAGATGCAGACAAACATGCGGGACGTCGCTTCCTGATAATCTTTCGCAAACCTCCCGCGAATGCGAATGACTGTCAACTGCATAATTGATGCGCCGGACGGTCGCCCGCCCGGCGCGCGCCTTGTTTCAGGCGCTCAATTGCCGCGCATGATCGATCCGAGCGGGCCGAGGACCGAGCCCTCTCCCTGGCCGGACCCGGTCACCGGGACATTCGCGAGGATACGACCGGCGAGCCGCGAGAAGGGCATGGACTGGATCCACACCTTGCCCGGCCCGCGGAGACGGGCAAAGAAAACGCCCTCGCCACCGAAAATCATCGACTTGATATTCCCGGCGCGCTCGATCTCGAAATCCACGCCGGGCGTATAGGCGACAACGCAGCCTGTATCGACATGGAGTTCTTCACCGGCCGCGAGCTCTCGCTCGATCAGCGTGCCGCCGGCATGAACAAAGACCCAGCCAGTCCCTTCGAGGCGCTGCATGATGAAGCCTTCGCCACCGAACAGGCCGGTCATGATCCGCTTCTGCAGGGCGATTCCGACCGACACGCCCTTGGCCGCAGCCAGGAAACTGTCCTTCTGGCAGATCAGCTCGCCGCCAAGATCGGGAAGATGGACCGGAATGATTGTGCCCGGATAGGGCGCGGCAAAGGCAACCTTGGCCTTGCCCTGGCCGCCATGGGTGAAGACGGTCATGAAGAGGCTTTCGCCGGTCAGAAGGCGCTTGCCGGCGCCGGCGAGCGCACCCCATACGCCCTTGTTCTTCTGGGATCCGTCACCAAAGACAGCCTCCATGGAGACACTCGGCGCCTTGAACATCATCGCACCGGCTTCCGACACCACGCTCTCGCCCGGGTCGAGCTCGATCTCCACATACTGGATGTCGCTGCCGCCAATCTCGTAATCGATTTCGTCTGCCTGGCTCATTGCGCTCTCCCTGTCGCCTTCTGACGCGCCAAGGTTACTGGCGAACGGTCAGGGGACAAGCCGAAAACGCCTGCGCTGCAGAGGCTTGAGGCCAGGAATCAGATCGCCTGGAAGTCAGCCGACTCGGCGGCTTCGCGGATCATGTGCGCGAGCTGCGTCGGCATTTCGCCCTTCTGGTTCCGGAAGCTGGCATTCTTGTCGAGGCGCGAAATGCAATCGGGCAGATGGCTGGCATCAACGCTCATGGACCCCGACAGGATCATCAGCGGCGTATCACCGGCACAGGATTGCGTGGTTTCAAGCGTGTCGGTCGGATGGACCGAGTCCGGAAGGCGCAGGTCGAGCAGGATGAGGTCATAGTGCGTACGCGCCAGGCATCGCTTGGCGTCTTTCAGCGTCCGGGCGACCTCGAACGTGATGTCCAGATCACCGGCCTCACAGACGGCATGCTGAACAAGCATCGCATCGGCAAAATCGTCTTCTATGTGCAGAACGCGAATGGCTTGATTGGTCATAATGCTCTCCCTGACTCATATTCTATGCAGGTTGCGTTATCGAACCGTTTACGAAACACCGAAACAGCAATCAAAAATCGCCCGGGATTTGCAGACCAGCCCGGAAGGCCGCTGCGACAACGGTGTTTCTGAGCAGCATGGCGATCGTCATCGGCCCGATACCGCCCGGAACCGGCGTGATCCAGCCCGCATGTCCGACGATTTCGTCGAAGGCCGCATCGCCGACCAGCCGGCTCTTGCCCTCGCCGCGCTCGGGCGCATCAATCCGGTTAATCCCGACATCAAGGACGCAGGCGCCCGGCTTCACCCAGTCACCCTTCACCATCTCCGGCCGGCCCACTGCGGGGACGAGAATATCTGCCGTTCGGCACAGGCCCGGCAGGTCCGCGGTCCGTGAATGGGCAATGGTGACCGTGGCATTCTTTTCCAGAAAGAGCAGAGCAGCCGGTTTGCCGACCAGGATCGAACGCCCGATAACCACGACCGACTTTCCGGACAGGTCGCCCATCGCGCGCTCGGCCAGCAAGACGCATCCGGCGGGCGTACAGGGCCGCAGGCCGGGCTTGCCCAGCACCAGGCGACCGGCACTGGTCTCGGTCAGGCCATCAACATCCTTGTCCGGATCGATAAACCCGATCACGCGATTGGCATCGATATGATCGGGCAGGGGCATCTGAACGAGAATGCCGTCGACCCCGTCATCGGCATTCAGACGCTGAACGATCGCGATGACCTCGGCTTCGCTGACATCGGCCGGCTTGCGGATCTCTATGGAGGTCAGTCCGGCCGCTTCGGTGCGGCGGACCTTGTTGCGCACATAGACATCACTCGCCGGATCATCGCCGATGAGGACAACCGCCAGACAGGGCGCACGACCCAGTGTCTTGGCCAGGGCCGCCCCGACCTCGCCCGCGCGGGCATCGATCTCGGCGGCAATGGCCTTGCCATCAATCAGGGTTGCGCTCATCCGCGAAGGCCTCCAGCTGGGCGACGAGTCTGGCCTGCAGCGACCCTTCGGCCACGATCCGGACTGTCTTCAGACGCGATGTCGCGCCGCGTATCACATCAATGTCGCGCTTGGGAATAGACAATTGCTTGGCCAGCAGCGCAATCAGGGCCGTATTGGCCTTGCCCTTCTCGGGCACCGACCGCACACGAACGGCCAGATGAAGCCGGTCAGCAGCATCGCTCTGCCAAGCCACAACCTCATCCCGGGAGGCGCCGGGCGTCAGGCGGACGTGGAATGTCACGGCATCGACAGAGACCGTGACCTTTCTCACTAGAACAAGCGCATCAGCTCGTTGAGCACATAGCCCTGGATGAAGCCGATCAGCAGCAGCAACACGATCGGCGAGAAATCCATCCCGCCGAGCGGCGGAATGACGCGCCGGATCGGTGACAGCAGCGGCTCCGTGATGGCCGAGGTCAGACGCCAGACCATCGCCACGAACTGGTTGTGCATGTTCACGACATTGAAGCTGATCAGCCAGCTCAGGATGACGCTCGCGAGCACCACGAACCAGAGCAGGTTCAAAAGCGGAGCAATGATGTAGATGATCAGGCCGTCAATCGGGGACATGGTTGCCCTTCCTCACTGTCTTGCACGTCTCCGCTTCTAGCCCGCAACGCGCGGCTAGGTCCAGCGGCACATGCTTGACAGTGCAGCGCGGGAAAAGTACCTGCGTTTCTGGTTCGGGGCCGTAGCTCAGTTGGGAGAGCGCGTCGTTCGCAATGACGAGGTCAGGGGTTCGATTCCCCTCGGCTCCACCATTTTTATCGCGGAATTCTGTCTCACGGCCATTCGCTGCGCGAACGTCTCCGACAGGGCGGGCTGACCAGACATCAGCTGACCATTTGCGGCATGGCGCCGGCGAGGCGGGCGAGATCATCCACGAGCTTTTTGAACGCGTGCTGGCGAGCCGGCTTTTCAACGGCCCCGACCACGCTGCCGAAGGCCCGGGCCGGCCCCAGCGCGTCGCCGGTCTCGCTCATCACCACAACCGGAATATCGCGCAGACCCGGCGTGTCACCGAGGCCGCGCAGAAGCCAGATACCATTGCCGTTCGCCATGCACATGTCGAGCAGGATGCAAACCGGCAGGTTCGGTCGGGCGTCGACCTGTCGGCACCGCAACAGGTCGAGGGCGGCTTCACCGGAGCGGACCGTCTCGAGGCGAACGGCCGTCGCATAGCGCTCGAAGGCTGACTGGACGAGACGGATGTCATCCTCGCAATCCTCAACCAGCAGCACGGTCTTCATGGCCATGTCCGGCACCCCTCCTACCCCCCTGACGGCGCAACAGGCCTTGCCACCAGGCGAACCTGGCGCGCGCCATATCCGGGACTCCTTGCGAACCCATGGCACAATTGAGGGGGAAGCGACTGTGTTCCAGCTCACACCCGTCGCATTTTCAGTTGCCAGCCGATATTTCGGGCCTACACGTAGTGGTGGGGAAAAACAGACATCGGGGGCAGCGTTGGACTGGGGCAAGGCGCTGCGCGCTTTCCGGGCGCGCACCGGGATCAATCAGCAAAGTCTCGCCGAGCAGCTTGGCATCAGCCAGCCGCAGGTTTCACGTTTCGAGGCCGGCACGGCGACGCCGCGCCAGACCGTCATAAGCGCAATCCGGGCCCTGATCGAGCGGCCCGACAATCGCAGCCTGATCGACGGACTGATGACGGCTATCCAGTTCAGCCCGCATGTGGTCTGCCTGGTTCAGCAGGCCCGTGACAATGTGCGCTATGTCGCGCTGTCACGCGGATTCCGCGAACACCCCCAATTCCGCAAGATTGAGGTCGGGCAAACCGTTCGCAAGGAAGCCAGCCGCGACGGCGAAAGGCTGTTGCTCCGCGCGATCGGAAGCGGCGTGTTTGCCGGCGAGGTCACGGCCATCGATGCGGTCTGGACCGCCGAGGTCGATCACCAGACCAATCACTGGCAAGGCATCATGACCCCGATCCGGTCATCCGATGGTGGTTGGTATCTGCATTGCGCCATGAAGCAGCTGGGCCCGGAGGCCTACAGCGCGACCCTTGCCCGGCGTGACGGGCCGATGGTCCTGCATACGCTGAGGTGAACGCCTCGCCGCGCCGACCACACCGGCCGCCCCGACAAACCCTGCTCCGAGAACGCTTCCTTTACCGCCACGGGTTAGGGTGCCGGGATGAACCTGTCGTCTCGTCTTCTGCCGGCCCTTCTGGGTCTTGTGCTCGCCCTGGTCGCGCCGCTGGCCGGCGCGGTTGCCAGCCCGCCTGCCGCGGCTCCGGCGCCAGCCGAAGACGGCCGTCACCGCACCATAACCTCGTCGGAAACCTACATGCCGCTGCCGGCCATCGCGGCCACGGTCCAGTCCAACCGGCGCGCTCGGGGCCTGCTGCAGATCGAAGCCGGGCTGGAGATCTCCGACGCCCGACTAAGGCAGCGGGTCGAGCTGTACATGCCGCGCCTGCGCAATGCCTATCTGTCAGCCCTGTCGACCTATACCGGCATGTATTATCGCTATGGCGACGTGCCCGACGCGGACCGGATTTCCCGGATCCTGCAAGAGGCGACCGACACCACGCTTGGCCAGGAAGGCGCCGAAGTCCTGATCGGCATGATCATGATCCACGGCGACTGAGCGACCTCAGCCGACGGCGATCTTGTCCATGAAACCGGCCAGCTCGACATCGAGCGCGGTTACCCCACCCGCATCATGCGTGGCCAGGGTCACATCGACCTTGTTCCAGACATTGAACCATTCGGGATGGTGGTCCATTGCCTCGGCCTTTACGGCAACCCGACTCATGAAGCCCCAGGCCTCGTTGAAGTCGGCGAATTCGAAGACCTTGCGGATGGCATCGCGGTCGTCGACGGCTTGCCAGCCGGACACGCTTTTCAGCGCGGCCTGTGCTCCGATCTTCTGCATTCGATCTCTCCCTGATCCGCAGCCTATTCGGCCGGTAACGACGTCGTCGCGCCAAGCGTCATTGGCTCGATCCCCAGCGCCTTGAACAGGTCGAAATCATCGCTCTGCTCCGGATTGGGCGTGGTCAAAAGCTCTTCGCCGACGAAAATGGAATTGGCGCCGGCGAGGAAACACAGGGCCTGAAGCTCACGGCTCATGCCTTCGCGACCAGCCGACAGACGCACCATCGAGCGCGGCATCAGGATCCGCGCGGTGGCGATGGTGCGAACGAAATCGATCCCGTCCAGCGGCTTGCTGTCACCGAGCGGCGTGTTGGGCACGGCAACAAGGTGATTGATCGGGACGCTCTCGGGATGCGGGTCCATCGAGGCCAGTTCGGTCAGCAGACCGATCCGGGCCGCCTCGTCCTCGCCCATCCCGACAATGCCGCCGGTGCAGACGTGGATGCCGGCCCCGCGAACGCGGGACAGGGTGTCGATCCGGTCCTGATAGGTCCGCGTCGAGATCACGCGGCCATAATCTTCCGGCGCGGTATCAAGATTGTGGTTGTAATAGTCGAGACCCGCATCGCGCAGCTTCACCGCCTGTCCGTCGGTCAGCATGCCCAGCGTCACGCAGGTTTCCATGCCGAGGGATTTCACCCCGGTGATCATGTCGCAGATCTTGTCCTCGTCGCGTTCCTTCAACTCGCGCCAGGCCGCGCCCATGCAGAAGCGGGTCGCGCCGCCATCGCGGGCCTTCTTCGCGGCCTCCATGACGTCGTCCAGCGGCATCAGCTTGGAGGCTTTCAGGCCGGTATCGAAATGAGCCGACTGATTGCAATAGCCACAATCCTCGGCACAGCCGCCTGTCTTGATCGACAAGAGCTGGCTGGTCTGGACCTGGTTGGCCGGATGGCATCGCCTGTGCACGGACTGCGCGGCAAAGATGAGATCGTTAAACGGCGCACGGTAGATTTCGCCGGCGCTGTCCCGCGTCCAGTCCGTACGAACTTGCGTCAGTTGGTCGATATCGTTCAGAAGGCTCATGGAAGATCAGTCCCGAAAAATGACACCGGAAACTAGGAAGACCGACGCGCCGCGTCCAGACATGGCACTGCGCTGGGCGGCGCGGATCCTGTTTGTGGTCGCCATTGTGCTCATCACAGACCTCGCGCTGCAACCTGGAACCGCGCTGCCGGCGCGGCTTTTCGGACAGGACAAGCTGGAACATTTCGGCGCGTTTCTGGTCCTCGCGGTGCTGGCGCGGATCGCTGTCCCCGGTCTGCCGCGCTGGGTCGCGCTGTTTGCGCTGATCGGCTATGGCGCCGGTATCGAGTGGTTGCAGGGTATTGGAGAGGCCGGTCGAACCGCCTCACTGGCCGACCTGGTCGCAGACGGGCTCGGGGTCACAGCCGGCTTGCTCATCGCCGGTTTTGCCGCTCGAAACCTTGGTGAACCGCAGCGCTGAGCGCCGGCCATGAAAAAAGGGCCCCGGCATTGCGGGGCCCTTTCATCTCGTCCGGATAACGGATCAGGCAGACGGCGTCTGCTCGCTTGCCGCATCATCGGATGAGCCTTTTTCGAGCTTGTCGAAATAGGCCCGGGTCATCTTGAACACCAAGGGTGACAGCACCAGCAGGGCGATCAGGTTTGGCGCGGCCATCAGGCCGGTCAGCGTATCCGTCGTGAGCCAGACCGTGTTCATCAGCTGGGTGACATTGTCCCCGGCATAGAGCAGGAAGGTCGCGCCCAGGATCATCGCAATCCACGCCAGGCGGAAGGGCAGGATGACTTTCTCGCCCAGCAGGTACTCCGCACACCGTTCGCCATAATAGGACCAGCCAAGAATGGTGGTGAAGGCGAACAGCGCCAGCGCTGCGGTCACGAAGTGATCACCGAACCCCGGCAGGGCATCTGCGAAGGCGGCGGTGGTGATGCGGGCACCGGTATCACAGATCTCCGGGACATTGCCGCTCATGGCGATCAGGCCGGCATTGCATTCGGCCGGGATCACGCCCGAGGTCAGAATGGCGAGACCGGTGATGGTGCAGACCATGATCGTGTCGATGAAGGTCCCGAGCATCGCGATGATACCCTGGTCAACCGGGTCATCGTTCTGGGCCGCAGCGTGCGCGATCGGGGCCGACCCCTGACCGGCCTCGTTGGAGAAGATGCCGCGCGCCACGCCGCGCTGCATCGCCAGCATCAGCAACGCACCGGAGAAGCCGCCGGCGGCAGCGCCGAAACCGAAGGCGTTCGCGAAAATGGTCCCGAAGGCGGCTGGAATGGCCTGGAAGTTGATCGCGACCACGACAAGGCCGACCGCGATATAGGTCAGGGCCATTGCCGGCACGATCTTTTCGGCAACACTGGCGATCCGCTTGATCCCGCCGAGAATGACCATGCCCGCCAGCAGCGCCATGATGCCGCCGGTGATGTAGTACTCAACGCCGTAGGTATTGCCCACGGTGCGGACGACTTCAGCGGTCTGGATCGCATTGCCCGTGCCCAGGCCCGCCATGACGCCGAAGAAGGCGAACAGGCCGCCGAGCCAGACCCACCGCTTACCCATGCCGTTCTTGATGTAATACATCGGGCCACCGACCCGGCGTCCGCTCGCGTCGACTTCGCGGAATTTCACCGCGAGGACGCCTTCGGAGAACTTGGTCGCCATGCCGACCAGGGCGGTCATCCACATCCAGAACAGGGCGCCCGGACCACCAATCGCGATCGCGACCGCAACACCGGCAATATTACCGGTACCAATGGTCGACGACAGCGCCGTCATCAAGGCCTGGAAAGGCGTCACATCCCCTTCGCCCTCGGACTTGCGCCCCTTCATCAGCTCGCCAAAGGCAAAGCCGATCTTGCGCAGGGGCATGAATTTCAGCCCGATTGTCAGATAAAGGCCGGTCCCCAGAAGCAGGGCCAGCATTGGCGGACCCCACACAAATCCATTCACGATGTCGACATACCCAGAAATGATGTCCATGCCGTTCCCCATTTGCTTGCTGCGCGCACATTAGGAATTAGTCGCGGGGTGTGGAAAGGCTTTTCTGCGCTTGGATGACAGCCTGACGGGCCTGCATCACCGCCATTGCGGTCCGGTGGCGGGTCGGGTGGAGGCTCATTTGAGGTCCGTGACGCGGGGGTCAACCCTCCGGATCAACGAGGGCTTCGATCGCGAAAATTCCGAACACCCAGTCATCATCGCTCATCCCGGCGAGCGCCGGATCGCTCCCGCGTGGCCAGACCAGCATGGCCGGTCCACGACCGCCCAGACCCAATGGATGCCCATCCTGATAGAGCGCCAGTATGACATCATGGCGGCGGGCACGCTCAGCCGAAAACTCGCGCTGATACCCATCCAGCGCAGTGATGCGGAGGGTGAGACCGGCCGAGGCGGCATCGGCCAGGACATCCCGCAATAGCGGGCCGGAGAAGGAGTGGATCTCACCACCGGCCGGAAAGTCGGTTGTCAGCGTGACGCGGTCGAACGCTGCCAGCTCAGCAAAGGTCAGCCCGAGCGCGCTGTCGAATGCAAGACCATAGCTGGCGAACATGGGCTCCTCGGCCGGCCGCATTGCGCCCCGGTCCGACCGGATACCATTGCCGAAAACCGTCACGATGTCCGGTCCCGGGGATGCCGGTCCCGCGGCGGGTTGGCAGCTACAGAGCGACAGGGCGCCGATGGCAATCAAGATGGCTGAACGCACGGCAAGCTGCTCCGTTTCGGGTCAGAGATAGGTTCCGGCGAGGGTGACTACGGCACCGCCCGTACCGATCTTGAAGCGGGCAATTCCGGCACCGGACGTGGTGTTGACACCGCCGAGGTCGAGCTGTCTCACGCCGCGTGCCCGCAAGTTCTCGATGGCGGTCCACAGCAGGAGATTATGCGCCCCTCGGGGGGCGTGGGCGTGATCCAGCCAGCCCATCTGGTAGGTGGCAGCGGCGCCGTGGAGGACAAACAGCATGGCGGCCCGCTTTTGTTTGCCCTCATCCAGTCGCAGGACCAGAAGGGCATCGCGGTCACCCTTGGCCGCCACAAATTCCGGGACGAGTGCGGCCGGTGTCGACTTGTAGCCGCGGGTTTCACGCTGCCCCTCCTCGGTCGTCAACAGCCAGCGATACTGGGCGAGCTTGGTGCCGTTGACGGTCGCGGACAGGCCAGCCTTCTCGGCGGCGGTGAGATTATTGCGCCATTTGGACTCGAGACCGGCGCGCAGGGAGTCCAGAGGCTGGGCGAGATCGAGCATCACCGTGGAATACCCGGTCATGACCCGGCTCAAGGAACGTCCCGCTTGCGGATCGGTCTCATCGAGCGAAAACAGGGTGTTGCGAGGCCAGCTCAATCCGGTCCCCGACTTGAGGGCCTTGAACGCTCGAACCTTGGTCGCGGGCCCGACATCCTCCAGCCACACGGGGCCGCGGGTGCACAGCGCCATGTTGACCAGGCCACCCATCCTTCGAACCGTGAACTGCGCCAGGCCGATCAGGGTCCCGTCCTCGACCAGACCGGCGCGAATGACCCGTCCGCCGAGGCTTTTGACTGCCTCGCCATAGCTCCAGTCCTGCTGCAGGGCAGCCGGTTTCGCCATCAAGGCGAGGTCCCAGGTCGGTTGACCGATATCCAGATCGATACGCATGAGAGGAAGCGTTAGGGATATCCGGTTAATGAGAGTTAAGCATAACCGGAAGGACGCAGTGATGTTTGCGAAACGCCCCGAAACCGTCATGGGCCACACCATCGCCGAACCCCGCCCGACCCTGATGGCCGTCTGGCTGGCCTTTCTCTATGTCGGCGTCCCGCTCCTCGTCATCACCGGCCTGCTCGACCTGGCGATGCAGCTCTTCTTCGGTGTCTGCACCGGCCTCTGGTGCCTGCAGTAGGCAGTCGCCGCTCCAGCACCCCGGGACCCACCGGGTCGGCAAGCGCGGCCGCGCGCCGGGCGGTCAGCCCACCCCTTCGGAAGCGCGAGCGTCGCGAATTGCCGTGAGATCGGTGAAAAATAACGCACCTTGCGGAACCAGATCCAAACCCCACAGCCTTGAGCGCGTTCCGTGTGAGCATCGACCCCATCGCCGAAGTCAGCGACAGGCTCGGGTCGAGCGGAGCGGGAACAAGGAAAGAAATGTTGGACGTCACAAGTCGTTGGACGTTGCGCAAGTACATTCAATATCTTAGCCGAAGCGTGCGTCCAATTTGGCTAGACCAAACGTCAAATCAGTTTGGACAAAACGTCTCATTCAGCAGAACAAGTTGGATCTTCCTCTCATCGGGCAAAAAAGCGCCGCCCCAGTTGGGGGCGGCCCTTAGACGATTTGGCTGTATCGATTAGAGGTAGCGGTGAAGTTCGTGCGCACGACCCACAATTCGGTCGACGAGATGAGAGGTTTCAGACTCCGGCGAAACACCGAATCCAACACCATCAACGAGTACGAAGCCGCCACCAGGTTCCCGCCGCACTTCGGCTCCAGGCCAGATCTTCTCAGGCTCAACAGCAGCAGCGAGGATCTTCCGCAAACGGCCGCCCTCATTGACAGACCTGAACAATGCCACAAGGTCATAGCGATCAAGTGTCGGCTTGCGGGTAACTTTGAATGACCAATTCCGCGATGTCGCCTCCACTACAATCGCAGGATCAGTAATCACGCGAGCTGTTCCAGGCACCGATGCCGATGCGAACTTCTCGGTAAGTTCATCGCGCAGTACCTCAAGGGCTTGGAAGCCGGTGCGACTCTCTAGCCTAATGCCCACAAGACTGTGAACCTGTTCCCGAGAGACGAAACAAACTACACGTTTCCCATACTCGTTGATCGGCTCCACGCCTTTTTTTCTGAGCAACTTGAGCGCGCTCCGCGCAGAGCATCTCAACAACGGGGCATAATCAGCCGCCCTGGCGTAGGCGTCCTCGAATGCATCGAGAGACGCCTCGCAAATCCGTGATCGGCCAGATTCATCCTCGACAATCTTCAGGTAAGAAAGCTCAACCAGCTGGGCCAAACCGTCAGTTTCCGTTCCGAGACGTGCCTTTGCTTTCGCGAACGTGATTGCGTTCTTGATCTGGGCACCGGGCCGAAGGCGTGTCTTTTGGAAATAGGCGACCCTCGCACCATGGAAGAACGGCGCATCTTGATCATAATCGATCAGGCCAATGGTATTATTCCGAATGAGCTGTGAATAGGCTGCGGGGAGCGAGATGCCGACTTTAGCGGCAAACGACGCGAGAGGCATTCCCTTGGGGTCGAAGCCCTCGCGCCGCCCCTGGTGCGCCCGGGCGATAAAGGCTTTGATCGCGTCTTCCTGGAAATAGCGCTGCCCATCACACCGGAAGTCCATTTTGAGGGTCCCCCTGCTGACCAGCTCGTCGACCTCATCAATTGTGCAGCCCAGCTCCGCCGCGACGTGCTCCAAAGATAAAGCGGTGGCAATATAGCGCCTGACAGCATCGATGTTGTCACTACTGAGGCGATAAGCCCGTGTGTGAGCGCATCGCTGAGTCGGAACCGCCGCCGCCTCCAAAATCTTGCGCAGATATTTGCTTTCGAGCTTCAAGTCAGTAGCGACTGATTCCAAAGTCCAGGCCCCGTCCGCGCCGTCATGTTGAGACAGCCTGCCGGAGGGAGTAGCAAGACCACTACGAACCCGAACTTCGCCAAAGCAATCGCTGACCAGCGTACGCAAGCCTTCCGTTGGAATGGTGCGAGTGAGCTGCGGGGCGTAGTGGCAGCGCGAGTGATAGCGAGTCTGATCGGAATCAGGCTGCAGCCACTTAGCCTCCGCGAGAAATTTCACGATTGCGTCTCGGCCCGCAAGCAGTGACGGAAAACTGAACTGCGCCAAATTTCGGAGCTCACATGGTGTGTGCGAAGGCGATTCTATCCCTCGGTGGAGCTTGGTCAGGACGACCGCAGCCCGGAGAACGGAATGCAAGGACTGTCCAGCAAAGTGAGAAGGCTCTGCCGTCTCCACCCCCGTTACCTTGTTGAAGACGTGACGATCCAACGCGGTGGCGGGGTAGGGTATGGCGTGGTCTTGGCCAATCATTACACCCCGCTGGGTCCAGCCGGCCTCCGGGTACCGCCAATCAATCGGGTCGCCGTCGAGTCCCTCGATCAGCCTCACGTCATGGATGGGGCATGCGGCCACCGGCACGATGTCGAACCAAATCCGGATATAGCGCTCTTCCTCCAGGCAGAGCGGGCAGACCCGGCGTCGACCCTTCGAGAACGTCCGACTGGGGAGCAGATGACCGCAGATTTCATAGCCTTGAGTCGTGCGCCTGGGCGTGTTCCAGGCGAGTTCGTCGCTACCGTAGATGGGGAGTTGGTTCACAACCTCCAACTGCTCGTCGAAATCCCAGTCTAGTCCGTTCAGGCCTAGCGAGAGCAGAAAGGCCTCGGTACTGAACGCGTAGTTGGCGGTCGCTGCCCGCTGCAAAAATCCGTAAACGGGCTCGTGCGGATAGACCTCACCCGGCCAGTTCGACATGGGAAGCCTAGCGATATCCACTACGTCTTGATGGGCACTGACCATCTTATTTCCTTCCATTGCCGCGGTCATGAGAGCGACGGGTCGTTGCGGAATGGATTGAAAACCTCATTGGGGCGCTTGCGATTGTCGTATGCCTCCGCGAAATGGCAGAGTTCCAGCCTATCCGAACCGGCTTCGAGCGCGATTTCGCCCGCGGCGATCATGTAGACCTTGAGGATGCCGATACATCCTTTTGTCGCTTTGAAGAGTCGGCTCGAAAAATCCATTGAGGCAAAATCAGAGAGCTCGAACGGCATTTCCTCGTCGAACTTGTGACAAAGGACCCGAAAATGCTGGCAGTCTACGGGGTCCGTCCAGTCGTAGGGACGCAGCCGCTTGTAAGGCAGGCCGCCGCGCCCGATGAGCTGAGAATCCTCTGCGAGGATCGAATAAGTCTCCGGCAGTCCGATGCAAAGGATGTTGAACTGATTGAGGTTGAGCATCTTGCGCAGCAGTTTGCGCGAAAAACTAAGCACCTTCCTGTTCTTCTCAGGGAAGAGCTCCTGAGCCTCATCAAAGATGACAAACTGAACTTCCGACCGTTGGAGTTCCCGCAGGATCGCCAGGATTAAGTTGGAGTTAGTCATCCGCAGCGAGACCTGCATGCCAAGTCCGCTGGCGATGCTGTCCAGCACTGCGCGAGCTCCGCCCTCGATGGGAGAATCGACCAGCAAAACGCTGCGCTTAATCCCATCTGCTCCGATCTCCGGCTTGTATTCCGCCAGAACTTCAGATGCGCCGTAAGTCTTACCGGTCCGGCTTTCGCCGATCAGCGCACAGATATTGCCCCGACCCGGCACTCCACCTTCGACGGGTTTGAAGAATCGCCTAATGGCCTTCGTTGCTTGCTGATGGTTGGCATGGTCAACGAAGATGTTTGTCATCTGCCTCTGACGATCCGCCGGCAGCCGTTCCTTGAAGTCACGCATCACTTCTACTCCCTGAATTGACTTGCGCGGCGAGCATGAGGATCTCGTCCATGTCGTCGCTCCCGGCAGCCGAGTTGATTTCGATCTTGGAAATTTGGGTTTCGCCGGTAGAAGGCGTTTCCAAACCGGTGGTCGGATCCGAGGTCACAAGCACAGGCTCTTCGTGGACTGCGGTCAGGGGTATGAGATCTGCTTCGCCTCCACACTGATCCTCGAATACGAGCTCGCTTACGCCCGGATGGGCACGGTTGCCGTAGAGATAGCGGGTGAGCTTGCGTTCGAGTTGCTTGCGGCGGCCCGACCGGAGGGCACCCATCCCTGCATTTATCAGGGCCGCCCTAGCCTTCCAGAGCGCTTCCGGGTCGCTGCGGTGTTCCTCCCGCATCAGCTCGTGCTCGCGGCAAAGCCGGTGCTGGAAAACAGAGAGCCCCTTGGTGTACTTCCGCCACTTGTCGACGACCGGAAGCTCGATGACCTCTTTGGCGTGATGGTTGTAGAGGTACACCTTAGAGACATCGTAGGGATCGCGGCGGACGTGGTACTTGGCTGAACAAGCCTTGGACGACTGACCTCTGTGATCGGGATGGGCGAGAATGCGATCCAGGTCAGGCGACCAGTACCTGATATGATCCCATTCAACGCCGTACTTCTGGACCGTACGCTCGGCGGTCTGCCCAGCGAGCGCGATGAAGAGCTCCTCGCTGGGAAGGCTCGGGCTGTCGAGAAGGTCCAGCTTGTCTCGCCACGCGTCGATCGGTGCCCTTGGAACCCCCGGCGCCCTGCCGAGTCCCCGGTTCGGCCGCCGATTGTAGTCCGTGACGATCCATTTGGTCGCGAGATCACGAAACTCTGACAGCGTCAAAACAGGCGCCTCCGGCTCCTCGTAATCGCGGTGCTGAACCGCGTTAGAGTGGGTCGTGCCGGGGAAGCGGTGGCTAAAGCGCGCCACTTCGCGCATGAAGCGTTCGACAAGGCCCTTGTGCCAGGGTTCACGCGGGGGAAGGCGAATGAGATTGAAGCCCAGGTCCGCAGCAGCGGCCAAGAGGTGACCGTTGGCAAACTCTCTTCCGTTGTCGATGTAGAGATTCTCAATCCGGCCCATACAAGGCCAGTCTTCGTCATTGAGGCCATCGATATGGTCAATGCGCTTCTGAAAGATTGCATTGCGCAGACCGTCTAGAACGGAAGCGTAGCCCGGGACGTCGAACGAGATCGAAAACCCGACAACCATGCGGGTGGCGCGGTCCAGAAACGCGATAAGGTAAGGACGTCCGAGAATGACGCGGTTGTCGTCGACGAGAATGAGATCCACAGGCGTAAAATCGACCTCAACCTCGCCGTAAGGGCGATCAGGCAACCCACGCGTCTGGTAGCTCTGGCAATTCTTACGCGCATAGTATGTGCCGATACGTCCCGCCTGTTTCACGAAAGGCGACACCTTCCTGCGAATCTCGCGCTCAAGCGTCGACAGGCTCGGCGGCGTCAGAAGTCCTTTCTCGTCGAGGTGTTTGAGCGGAGCGGACTCGCTATATTTCTTGCCTTCCGCCGAGCGGTTGACGTCAGAGATGTAGCTCAGTGCCTCGAGGTGAGCATCTTTTATCGAACCGCCCTGAAGGTACCGGTCGACAGCGCGATCAAGCGCGACCTTTTTCGCTTCGGGGAGCCTTGAGCCCCTTTTTCCCTTCAGGTCATGACGCGGAGCGTAAGCGGCGAGGCCGATTTCTTGGAAATGGGCGTCGTGCAAGCGCTTCCAGTTGAGCACCGAGGTAGGCGAGGGCGAGGTTTCCTCACCGCGTTCAAGGGCTTTCTCGGCGATCCGATCCTTGAGCCACTTCCGGCTTGTTCGAAATCCGGTCGGATGCTGCATCACATATTTCACGTAGTCATGTTTGAGCGCCGCGGCGGCTCGCGCGTGTGGGTCTTCCAGGTGCGGTGCCATCGGAGAAAGGGGTGGGCACATAGATGATCGGGATCGGTATTTAAGTTTCCCAGAGCCATAGAGGTCGACCAACCGAAGATCGGTTTCGATCAGCAATTCTTGTGTCTCGAGGTGAATAAGTATCCACTTGTCGCGTTGGCGCTTTTGGACAAAGTGCTCCTCACCGTTAATCCAAACACTATCGCCGACAACAAGTCTCAGCCGGGGATAGAGATTGCCATGTGGAACCTCGACTGATTTGAGGTGAGAACTGGTCATTCAGCGGCCTCATTGAACCGCACTTCAGTGTTGCGCCCATACTTTGCGCCTGAAGCGAGTACGACCTCGCCGGCAAGGCCCAAGCGCATTACCGAGCCAAAGGCCCCGGCCATCTGACAACGCGCTTCGATTGATGCTTCTTCGCAGCGTTGGCCGATGCTTGAGACGCCGCCGTGTGCTTCAAGCGTACGTCGCACCGTGTATTCACTCGACGGATCCTGCGGTGCATGCCGGTGGCGGTACATCGTCCGCGCGTTTGACAGCCTGGGCTCTGCGTAAAGGTCGCGCTCCGTCCAGACGAGCAATTCAACGCCGTGATCAAAACGATATGCTTGGCGAATAGCGGCTACTCGCGACACCCATTGGTCCGCTTCAGCGAAGTAGCTTGCCTTCGTGTCAATAGCAAAAAGGCGTTCGTCTTTATTCAAAGCGATGAAATCAGGTGTGTATTCACGCCTAACTCGCCCGCTATTATTGCTTTCCATCCAATAGAGGAGCGGATTCGGCTGGCAGACATAGTATTGAATGCGAGGGTCTACCGAAAGAAGGAGGTGGCCTAAGCTTTCGAGGTGGCTTTCAAACGGCGCGTATGAATTCAGGCATTTGGGAGTTTTGGCGAAAATCCCGTCGCGTGCGACCCAAACCTTTCCGGGCTTCCAAGTTCTCGTGGGCTCCGCGCCTTGATAGAGTCCGAGCTGGCGAAATTTTGAAGCGCGGCTTCCCCGCGGCGCGAATGTGGCTTTATCGGTCATGACCATAATTTGCGATGACGAGTAAAAATTGTCAATGTCAATTTAAGGAAGTTGACAAATTTTTTTAGTCTATGGTTAATGCTCGCGGCTGGGCAAGGACAAGAGCTGCAATGAAGTTCGAAATTGAAGAGACATTACACGGACCTAAGCGAGTTGCGGAAATGACGAGCTTGGCAATGGACGGTCAACGGAACTGGCGACACCGAGGGCACCTAGGTCCGAGCGATGGCACGCGTGGAAAAATGAGGACAAGGTCCGTCGCGGCTCTCGCGGTCCGCGCTTGGGCTTCGTCACTTGGCTTTCCGCCGCGCGAAAGTGAGCAGCTGGGCCAAGCAACAGCGGCGAGCGTATTATACGCTGCTATTATCAACTCGCCTTCGACACTGAAAGTAGAGGGGACACGCTCAGCAGTGGCCGAGTTTTTCGCGCAATATTCCGAGCACGACCATATCGCACGGGGCGTGAGCGGTCTCGGCGACACTCAGCAAGTTATCTCAATTACTTGGGCGGACAACGGCCCGCCAGAGCTCAACAAGAACGTGCCGGGAGCAAACGAGCTCGATGAAGTGATCGCGATGCGACAGTTAAATTTGATCGCACTCGGCGACTGGGTCGCTGATCAAGCTGATCATCCACTCTTTCTGATCAAAGCTCTCGACGCCTGATCTAATCCTATTGAGAGACTCATCTACTAGTGCGTTTTGGAGGGCAGGCACCTCGCCTGACGGGAAGACCACTTGGCGTTCTAAAAACTCCAACGAAATGGCTCAGAAACCTTCGATAGACGCTCAACCCTGCAAATCAATAAGCCTTCTAGGGCGGCCACCAGCTCGATGCGCCACGAGCCTCGCGCACAGCTGGTAGATCGCGCCCGCCAAATTTTACCCAGATTGAACAGGTGTCGGCTTAGGTGGGGCCGACTACGTAAAGCCCGCCCCACTTCAGCCGGGGCCCGAGAGAGCTGAAACCCTGCTATGCTTAGGCTAGGCTATCCAAAGGATTCCCATGCCTCGCGAGCTGGCTTCACTTCAAAAGCCGACCTCGGTCGCTCCGCAGTATAGCTCGTATGCTTCACGCGTAGCGAACCAGTTGGGAGATCACGGATCAAGTCAGTGTGACCGTAGGTAGGACGAAACCACTCGGAAAGCTCGAATGGGCGCAGGATCAAGGGAAACCATGGCGTCGCTCGACCAATGTCCGCCGGCGACTGAACGATACAAGGCCAGAACACCGGATCAGCATCATAGCTCCTGGCGCGGTACACCTCACCAGCGAGAAATAAGATAGATCCCTCTGCACTAGTGACATCCAGGTGACCGTCAAAATTAAAACTACGACAATCGCCCTCAATCGCCGCGATGGCTAGGACTGCCCGCTCCGTCGATTGCATGTACGGCTCGGACTGAGTGATGCGAACACTCTCGGCATCGTCTGGAAAGCGCCCGCAGCGGACCATGCGGCGGGAGATACTGCCAGGTTGCCCGAAGAAGCACGGGAAATGCTGATCCAGGGCCTGCCGCTTTCCACCGACCCATTCCGGAATGCGTCTGGGCGAGCCCGCGTGGCCAACCCACTCACTGAGCGACGCAATAGCCGTTTCTTCCGACGGCAGGCGGAGACAAAAGAGCCGCAACGGCGACCTCCATATTTTCTGAATAAGAGTTGTGATGACCATACCACAGAATTCCAATAATGCAAGAAAAACAATAAGTTCCAATTGGCAACGGCGCGGTGACAACAGGAAAGTTGAGCGAACCGACGCCCCATAGTTGTCGCCTGACAAGAAGACGCCGGCTGAAGCGCGGGCGCCGATTTGGCAACGCGATCTCCCCACTGTCGGGTCAATTCATGTAGACATGGATGTCATTGCCCGGGACACCTTGCGTTTCACACGTTCAACCAACAGCGCATCTTCCCCGGCGCTACGGGAAGAACTCGAGCATCCCGCAAATTCCAAACCAACTAGATGCGGACTATTTCAAAATGCACCTTAAACCCGCAGCTGCCAGATTGCCCATGTGATGCGGCGCGCTTCCTCATAGGCCGGTGATATCTTGTTTTGCTGGGCTTACGCTCGGGGTAAAGTCGGCGCTGGCCAACGTGCTGGCGGCTTGCTTGCGTGAGGGGTGACGCCAGTTTGCGCGTAATGCTGAAGTCCCTTCATCAACCCAGAAATGAGACCCCATGATCACACTTATTGCCGCGTCTGCCCTGATCTTCACGACAGTCGACCACCATGATCAGCCTAGCCACGATGGAAACCATCACGGGCATACCGAGGCCAGCTCGACGGTCGCGGCGGAGGTGCGGACAGCCGACGCTGATGGGCGCACTGCTGTCGTCAGTCATGAAGCTCTTACCGAGCTGGGCATGTCGGCCATGACGATGCGCTTCTCTGTAGCTGAGACCGTGGATTTCGATCTCTTCCGGCCAGGTGCACACCTGATGATTACCGTCGTGAATACTGCGGACGGGTTCCAGATCGCTGACGCCGAATTATCACACCACTGACCATGCCGGCCTCAGGGGGATGGCCGCATCCCCTTGAAAGCCAGCTCCAACCAGCGGCCCAATCCAGCCTTGCCCGCCAAGCTGGGCTTCTCGATCCAGGACCAGGACGCGGCGGAAATCAAAAGCGTAACGGGAATTGAATAAATGGCGACCTCCAGCGGGTCCGCCGCTGGATACCAGTACAGCACCACCTGCATGACCGGATAATGCCAGATATAAATACCATAGGACCAGTCGGGCAGGCGGGCGCCGGTCGGCCAGCGCCCCAGCCCTGCAAAGGCGACCGCAAACAATATGGACGCCAGTGTGAGGTTGAGAAATACCTCTGCCAAGGGATGACTGCCCAACGCAATCCAGACCGGCAATACAATTAGGGTCGGCCAAGGAAGAACCGGAATCTTTTCACGCCAAACATGAACCAGCATGCCCAGAGTGAACGCCGACGCCAGACGCAGGCCGCTCTCGATCATGGCCGGCGCATCGGACCAGAAGGACCGGACGACCAAATAAGCGGCGGTCACTCCGACAAAAAGGAAAAGTTTAGCGCCCCGCCCCCAAGGCAGCGGAGAGAAGAAAATCAGCGCAGCACCAGCATAGGCCAGCACCTCATAGCGCAAGGTCCAGAGAGTCGCCGAGAACTCGCCCGCCCAAGGATTGTCCGAGAAGATGCCTGCGGGGCCCTGGCTCGTATCAAGAAAGCCAAGTACTTGGACGGGAAAGCTCAACGTCTGCAATGAGCCGAAATAAGATGCGGCGCTCAGGTCTGTTACAACTGGACCAATGGCCAGGACGGCCAGAAGCGAAAGAGCGAGCAACGCTGGCCAGATCCGAAGCATGCGCGCCGCGGCGAACTGGAATGGATTGGATCGACGCTCGAGACTGTCGGCGATCAGAAAACCGCTCAGGACGAAAAAAGCATTTACCGCCGCATAACTGAGCGACCAGCCATTGATGACCAATGGGGGCGGCAACGTGGGCCCCTGCGTAACGATAATTGCATGTTCAGCAAGCACGGCAGCCGCCAACACCAGACGGATCGGCGTGAGCCGATTGTCGCGACCCGCGAATGCCGTCCCGATCGTTATCAAACCTGCGATGTCAGTCCCTCCATCGGCCCTTGCCAGAATACGCGGAGGACGCGCGCATCCCTCAAGCCGACGATCTGCTTAACGGCGCTTTGCCAATTCCATTCGGACCAAGCGCTGCAAACGCAAGACGAGCAAAAGCAAGCCGGCGAGCACCGTAACCAATGCAAACACCGACGCTGTGATCAGCAGGGGATTGTTGAAGTTTTCCCGCTCCTCATAGTCCATGATGTGGAGCATCCAGAAGAAGTCGAAGACGCGCCAGGTATCATTCCTGCGCGCAGTCACCATCCCTGTCTCCGGAGACACATAGATGCGCGTGCCCTCGCCATCCGCGAAATCGATCCGCCAGGCCGACCCGGAGCGACGGTATTCCCAGCTCGGTTCATCGAAGAATCGAACGGCAGCGATTTCCGGTCGATCAGCATGATCGGCGCTGGCTATCTCAATCGCCATTTCACGGGAAATCGGTGTGAGGCGTTCCCCTGTCTCGGCGTCCACGAGTACGCTCGCCCCGCTCAGTTCGGTGACACAGTAAACGACACGGCCCTGCCATACGCGCAGATCGATAGCTTCAAGCGCCCCTCCGATCGCGAGGTCAGAGAGTGCGGCCTGCACTGGCAGGACCCCTGACACATCGAGCGCCGGTGCCGTGAACTCCGCGATGTTGTGTTCCCCGCGAACCCGGTCCAGCGGCAAGGCGCTCATCACAACGCCGCCGGCAATCCATAGTACGATCTGAATTCCGACCACCAGGGCGAGCCACTTGTGAATGCGAAGGGTCCAGCGAAGCAGCACGGTCATGGGGGCCTCCGGGGCGATCTGCGAGCAATCAGAACGTCCCGTACGCAGCCCATCGGGTTATCCCTCAGGCGGAAAGCTGTCCCGCAACCGCCTGCGCGCCCGGTAGACACGCACTTCCGCAGCCTTTTCAGACAAGCCCATGACCGATCCGATTTCAGCGTGGCTCATCCCGTCGATTACGGAAAGCAAGAGCGGTGTCCGCAAACCCTCGGGCATGGCTTGGATGGCAGTATTCACGCGCGCCAGCTCATCCCGGTCAGAAACGATCCGTTCAGGTGTGGTCGGATCGACTGGCGCGGGCACCGAAGGTTCTTCCAGGCCTATCCAGTTGCGCACCGCGCGGCGGCGATGATGGTCCTTCGCCTTGTTCCGGGCGATCACAAACATCCAGGTTACGAAGGCGCGGGTCTCGTCGAAGCGGTGAAGGTTTCGGTGGATGGCGATAAAAGTGTTCTGCGCAACATCGTCGGCATCGGACCGACTGCCGAGCTGCCGTTCGAGGAAATTCACCAGCCGGGGCGCGTGGCGTTGCATCAGGCGATTGAAGGCCATTCGATCGCCCGCCCGCGCCCGGCAAGCCAATTGTTCGTCGCTGGGCGTCAGACCGGGGGCGTCAGCGTTCGGCATCAAGGGCCGCCGCCAGGCGCGCATCGAATATTTCGCGCTGCTCGACGTCCATCACGGCGCGCATGGCGAGGATGTGATTGAGCGTGGACAGCTGCAATTCGCCCATCACATCATGAAGGGCCTCTGCAGCCTCGACGACTTCCGGTGACATTTCCCGACTTTCCATCAAGGACGTGCCGATCGCGTGCCGGGCCTCTGCCAGTCGTTGGTCGAAGGCAGATTTTTCGCGAGCAAAATCCGCCTCCAAGGCCTCGATTTCCGCTTCCTGATCGCGGGTCAAATGGAGCTGGCCGTGAATCACGGCGTGAAGGCTGACCGTCACGGTATCGGAACGATTGCCTAGCTGAGCGCCCAGCCACACGCCTGCCAGTCCGCCCAGAAGCCCCAAGATTGCCGCTGTAACGCCTGCGCGCCAGATCACAGCTCAGTCCCCTCGCCCATTAGGGTTGTCAAAGGCAATTCGGCACGGGCGCCAAATACAGCGAGCAAGTCGGGCTCGCCAGACGGAGCCAGGCCAACCCCGACGACGCTACCGACCAGTAGCGCCAGAACGGCAGGTGCGGCACGGATCGCCAGGCCAGTTGACAGCCCCGAAATGTCCGGCACACGACGAGCCGGCGCTTCAAGACCGTCCCAAACATTCTTCTGGAAGCGCTCGAGGTCCAGACTTGTATGATCGGCAGCGATCCGTTCCAGGACATCATTCATGTGTTCATCGGACATCAAAGCCCTCCGTCAGGATGTGTGTAGATGGGCAAGCTTCCACCCATCTCCGGTGCGGACCAGAATAGCGGTGCCGTGGGCATCCCGTTCACGGGCCTCGCCCCGGACTTCATACTCCATCCGGATGTCGAAGGTCGCAAATGCCATTTCCTGATCAACTTGGACAGAATACCCTGACCAGTCGTACACATGGAATGTCACGTGCTCGGCGGCAAATTCGGGCACGAGATGGTGGTCGCGATATACGGCCCAGCCGATATCACTGCCACTTCCCTCGAAAATGGTGAAGTCTTCCCCCTCCGCCATCACCCAGCGTTCGGCCGCCGCGACATCCTCGTCCGACAGGGCGCCGGAATAGTTTTCCAAAACCTGTTCGATCTCGTCCACCTCGTTCGCGAGGGCCGGTGTCGAAAGGCTCGTAGCCAAAACCATCGTCAAAGCCAAAGTACGATGCATCATCAATCTCCTTTGAGGGTCTCGAATTCGGGTCAGCCACCGAACAGGTGGCGCAAGCCGCCATGGGCGAGCGCTCCGCCAAGAAAGCCGTTGAGCATGAGGGCTGCGGCAAGTCCGAACAGCATCAGCGAGAAGAGAAGCGCCGGCGTCTGGCTGTCAGTCTTGCGCGACCATTCCCCCAGCAGTGCAAGCCCGGCCAATCCGACCAAAAGGCCGGTGCCGATGACCCGGTGCGCTAACATCACCCCCGTCTCGCCGGTTGCCATTGGCCCCGAATGAGCCCAACCCAGCAGGACAGCGAGCGCTCCTGTCGCCGCGCCTGTCCAAACGAGAAAGCGGACCGTTTCCGCTCCAGCGGGCAAACGCCCAGCCAATGAGAGTGCCTGTGCGAGGGCAGCGGCGAGGATCAGGCCAATCGGGAAATGTACTGCAACAGAGTGGAAAGCCCCGAGTCGCGACATGGCCCGCTCGAAAGGCGTCGAAGCGCCCCGTTCACCCCAATGGGCGTGCCCGGCCGTCGTCGGGGACAACGCGTCAGCGTGATCAAGCTCATCCATATGAGGAGACTCTTCGCCATCATGCACATGATCCGACCCAACCATCTGCATGGCAGCCGGTTCGGACGTCGGTCTCACGCTTGTCTCAGCCTCTCGTGACGTGGTCGCCGGCTCAACTTGTCCGGCAGCGGGCGGATCGTGTTCCGCAGGCGGATGGCTCCATCCGGCGGCGGACAAGCCGGCCGCTGCAACGATGGCACACACCGCCATCATGCCTATTCGAAATCCGGACACGCGTATCTCCACCTTGGTTTGATGGAGATACGCACGTCCACGAGTTTTCCCTCACCCCAAGCGGACCGACCTCAAGCGCAGGGAGTTCGTGATGACCGAGACGGAGGACAGGCTCATCGCCGCAGCCGCTATCATTGGTGACAACATGATGCCGAAGACCGGGTAGAGAATGCCGGCCGCCACCGGGACGCCAGCAGCATTGTAAACCAGGGCAAAAAACAGGTTCTCGCGGATATTGCGCATAGTCGCGAGAGCAAGCTTGCGGGCCCTGACAATGCCGGTCAGATCGCCTTTCACAAGGGTCAGGCCCGCGCTCTCGATCGCCACATCAGCGCCAGTCCCCATGGCAATGCCGACATCAGCCTGCGCAAGGGCGGGCGCGTCATTGACGCCATCGCCGGCCATGGCGACCCTGCACCCGTCCGCCTGGAGCTCTTCCACGATCCGGGCCTTGTCACGCGGCAATACATCAGCCCGCACATCGTTCAGCCCGAGCCTGGCCGCAACCGATCTGGCCGTGCGCTCATTGTCGCCGGTTGCCATCACCAGCCGGAAACCCAGTTCTTGAAGATCTTCAAGCGCCTGGGCCGCGCTCGGTTTGATCGGATCGACCACGCAGACCATGCCGGCCAGTTGGCCTTCAATCGCAACAAACATCACGGTCTCACCTTCGTCCCGGCGAGCATTGGCGTCGGCGGTTGCGGTCTCACTGACCGAAATGCCCGCGGCATCCATGAGCGCAGCATTGCCAAGAGCAATAGCCTTTCCGGAGACCCGGCCTGTCACGCCCTTGCCCGTGATGGCCTCGAACTGGTCGGCGACTTCCATCGTCGCCCCGCGACTCTTGGCGCCTTGTACTATGGCCTCCGCGAGTGGATGCTCGGACCCGCGCTCGAGGCTTGCGGCCATTTGCAGGACGTCATCCTCCAGATGACCCGCGAACGCGATCACGGCCGCGAGTTCGGGGCGCCCCATGGTCAGCGTACCGGTCTTGTCGACGATCAGGGTATCTACCTTGGCGAATCGTTCCAACGCCTCAGCATTCTTGATCAGAACTCCGGCCTGGGCGCCTCGCCCCGTTGCGGTCATCACGGACATCGGCGTGGCCAAGCCCAGGGCGCAGGGACAGGCAATGATCAAGACGGAAACGGCCGCGATAAGGCCATAGGCCGATGCCGGTTCAGGCCCCCAGACCGACCAGGAAATGAAGGCGATCGCCGCGACGACGATCACGGCCGGCACAAAACGACCCGACGCCATGTCAGCGAACTTTTGGATGGGCGCTCGGCTGCGCTGGGCGTTGGCAACCATTTCCACGATCTGGCTCAACACCGTGTCTTTGCCGACCCGGCGAGCCGCAATCACAAGACTCCCATTGCCGTTGACCGTCGCCCCGGTGACCGCCTCGCCCTTGACCTTCTCGACCGGGACGGGCTCACCGGAAATCATCGATTCATCGACCGAGGACCGGCCGTCGACCACAACACCATCGGTCGGAATTTTTTCGCCCGGACGGACACGCAAGTGGTCGCCTTCACGGATATGCTCGAGAGGCACTTCCTCGTCGTCCCCATCCACATTGACCCGCAATGCCGTCTTGGGCGCCAGATCCAGAAGGGCCCGGATCGCCGACCCGGTCTGTTCCCGGGCCCGCAACTCCATCAATTGCCCGAGCAGCACCAAGACGATAATCACCGCCGCCGCTTCAAAATAAACGCCCACATGACCGTTCGCGTGGCGAAAGGCGTCCGGAAAAAGTCCAGGCGCCAACACCGCCACCACACTGAAAAGATAGGCCGCACCGGTTCCCATCGCGATCAGGGTGAACATGTTGAGATGACGGTTAATGACTGACTTCACGCCGCGCTCAAAGAAAGGCCAGCCCGACCACAGGACGACGGGTGTTGCCAAAACCAGCTCAGCCCAAGCCGCGCGGGTCTCACCCAAGGCTTCGCGCAGGAAGCCGAGACCAAGCATCGGCCCCATCGCCAGAACCAGGACCGGAAGGGTCAGGGCGGCACCGAACCAGAAGCGACGTGTGAAGTCGATTAACTCAGGATTGGGTCCCTCTTGACCGGTTGGCACCCCCATCGGCTCGAGCGCCATGCCGCAGATCGGGCAATCACCCGGCTCGTCGCGAATGATCTCGGGATCCATTGGACAGGTGTATGTCGTACCTGCCGGCATGTCTTCATACGCGTCTCGATGGGCTCCGGTTAAAAAATGCTCGGGATCCTCAGCGAAACGATCATGACAGCGCTGCGAGCAGAAATGGTATGCGTCTCCTGCGTGCTCGTAGCTGGGCTTGCCGGCACCCAGCCGCACCTCCATGCCGCAGACCGGATCGGTCGCGACGGGCTGGTGATGCATATGTTCGTCGGCCTTATCTGATGTGCAATGCTGACAACTCATCGGGCAGTCCTCCTTTGGATTTCCCGGTTGTGAGGCTTCCAGTGGCTGGAAGGTCAAGCGGCACGTTTCTGATTAATCGCCGGCCAGTCCGTTCATGATCGGACAGTCTGGCCGATCATCGCCATGACACGCCAGAACGAGACGTTGCAGCTCTGACTTGATCATCGTCATCTCGGCCAATTTCCGATCAACCTGTGCAACATGATCCATCGCCAATGCCTTCACATCGGCACTCGCCCTCGACCGGTCTTCGTACAGCGACAGCAGAGCGCGACAGTCGTCGAGCGAAAAGCCCAGACTTCGCGCCCGACCGACAAAAGCGAGCTTGTGAACATCTGTTTCTGAGTAGACGCGGTATCCATTGTCCGCCCGCGCCGGCGCGACCAAGCCCACCTCCTCGTAATACCGCAAGGTTTTCGAGGGCAAGCCGGTCGCACGGGAGACGTCTTTCACATTCACTGCACGCCTCCTGCCACTGCGGCGGATTGTGTCGGCCCGGCCAGCCCCACACGTTTCCAGATCAGGAACGCCGCTGGAATAACCAGAAGGGTCAGGATGGTGGCGCTGGTCATACCGCCGACCATGGGTGCCGCGATCCGTCGCATCACTTCCGACCCGGCTCCATCACCGAACATGATCGGCAATAGGCCGGCAATCGTAGCAATGACAGTCATCATGATCGGGCGCACCCGCATCAGGGCCCCCTCGATCACCGCCTCGTCAATATCCGATCTGTTCAGCGGCCGGCCGACTTCATCTGCAAGAGACTGATGGCGGGTGAGCGCTTGCTCCAGATAGACGATCATCAACACCCCGATCTCGACAGCAACGCCTGCCAGGGCAATGAAACCCACACCGACAGCGACGGAGAGATTATATCCGAGCATGTCGAGCAGCCAGACCCCGCCAACCAGCGCCAGCGGCAGCGTTCCCATGATCATCAGGACCGGGGTCAACCTCCGGAAATTCAGGAAGAGCAGCAGCAAGATGATGACCAGGGTCACCGGAACGACCACCGCCAGCTTTGCCTGTGCCCGCTCCATGTATTCGAACTGCCCGGACCAACTGACCGAATATCCCGGCGGCAGTTCCATATACTCGGCCAAAGCCTGCTGGGCTTCCTCAACATAGCTCCCGATATCGACCCCATTGATATCGACATAAACCCAGCCATTGGTACGGGCATTTTCGCTGCGGATCACACCAGGGCCATCGGCGATCGAGATATCAGCAACCCGCCCCAGCGGAATCTCGGCACCGGTCGGCGTGACCACCGGCAGATCCCGGATCGAGTCCACAGAATTACGATAGTCACGCGGGTAGCGAAGATTGATGGGATATCGCTCCCGGCCCTCGACACTCTCGCCAACAGTCATGCCACCGATCGCAGTCCGAACAACATCATGGACGTCGGCGACATTCAGCCCGAACCGGGCGGCTTCCAGCCGATTGACGTCGATATCAACAAACCGGCCTCCGGTAACCCGTTCGGCATAAACCGATGCGGTTCCGTCCAGTGTCCGGATAATGGCTTCCACCTCCTCGCCAATCTCGGCAATAACATCTAGGTCCGGGCCGGCAATCTTGATACCGACAGGAGTCTTGATCCCTGTGGCCAGCATATCGATTCGGCCGCGGATCGGCATGATCCAGGCATTGGTAAGACTGGGCACATCCACAGCGGCATCCAGTTCGGCTCGAATGTCGTCAATTGTGATGCCCGGCCTCCATTCTTCGCGCGGTCGCAGCTGGATGGTGGTCTCGATCATGGTCAACGGTGCCGGGTCTGTGGCGGTCTCGGCTCGCCCCGCCTTCCCGTGCACTGTGAGGACCTCCGGCACGGTCATGATCAGGCGGTTGGTCTGCTGCAGCAATTCGGTGACTTTGCCCGCCGACACGCCGGGGAAAGCACTCGGCATGTAGAGGATGTCACCTTCATCGAGATCCGGCATGAACTCGCTTCCCATGCGGGACAACGGCACGGCGGCACTGGCGAGCACCAGGCCGGCCGCGACCAGCACGGCGACAGGACGGCGGATCGCAAGGCCAATGAAAGGCCGATAGCCCGCGATCAAAAGGCGATTGACCGGATTCTTGTGCTCCGGCGTGATCCGGCCCCGCACAAGATAACCCATCAGAACCGGCACCAGGGTAATGGCCAGGCCGGCAGCCGCCGCCATGGCGTAGGTCTTGGTAAAGGCGAGCGGATGAAAGAGCCGCCCCTCTTGGGCTTCCAGTGCGAAGATCGGAACGAAGCTGAAGGTCACAATCAGGAGCGAAAAGAAGAGCGCCGGCCCCACTTCGACCGAGGCCTTGGTGACGATCTCCCAACGGTTTTCGCGCGTGATCGGTTCACGCTCAGCATGCTTATGCATGTTCTCGATCATGACGATCGCGGCATCCACCATGGCGCCAATGGCGATCGCTATGCCGCCCAACGACATGATATTGGCATTAATGCCTTGGGCATTCATGACGATGATCGCGGTGAGAATACCCAGCGGCAAGCTCAGGAAGATCACGAGTGACGAGCGGAAATGGAAAAGAAAAAGCGCACAAATCAGCCCCACGACGAGGAATTCTTCGATCAACTTTTCCCGCAGGGAGGAGACTGCCCGTTCAATCAGGCCCGCCCGGTTGTAGGTGGTGACGATCTCCACGCCCTCGGGCAGCGATGCACCGAGTTCATTCAGACGCTCTTCGACGCGCTGGATGGTCGCGCGGGCATTCTCGCCATATCGCATGACGACAACGCCGCCGACCGCCTCGCCCTCACCATTGAGCTCGCCGATGCCCCGCCGCAATTCCGGTCCAATTGTGATGTCGGCAATGTCCGACATCAGTATTGGTGTGCCAGTTTCAGTAACCGCAACCGGGATCGCTTCCAGGTCCTCGACACCCTCGATATAGCCGGATGCCCGAACCATGTACTCGGCTTCCGCCATCTCGATGACTCGGCCGCCACTTTCCTGGTTGCCCCGTTCGATCGCGGTTCGGACCGCAGAGAGTGGTATACCCAGGGCACGCAGCCGGTCGGGGTCGGCGACAACCTGGTATTGCCGCACCATGCCGCCAATCGTGGCCACCTCGGACACACCCTCGATTGTCTGGAGTTCGTATTTGAGGAACCAGTCCTGCAGTGAGCGGAGGTCGGCCAGATCGTGCTGCCCGGTCCGGTCGACCAGGGCATATTGATAGATCCAGCCAACGCCGGTTGCATCCGGCCCCAATGCCGGACGGGCCGCGTCTGGCAAGGTTGGAGCCACCTGGGACAGGTATTCCAGAACCCGAGAACGAGCCCAGTAGAGATCGGTCCCATCCTCGAAAATGACATAGACATAGCTGTCGTTGAAAAAGGAGTAGCCGCGAACTGTCACGGCGCCCGGCACCGCCAGCATGGCCGTTGTCAGTGGATAGGTGACTTGATCCTCGACAACCTGCGGAGCCTGCCCGGGGTAGGTTGTCTTGATGATGACCTGAACATCCGACAAGTCGGGAATGGCGTCCATTGGCATGCGGACGAGCGAATACACACCACTCCCTGCCAACAAGGTTGCCAGAATGAGGACGATCAGCCGATTGCCTATCGACCAGCGGATAATAGAGCCGATCATTCCTCGCCTCCAGCATCGCTCGGCCGCACGACCGTGATGCCAGAAAGCTGCCACTGGCCTGGCCGCGTTTCATCAATCGAAAAGCTGACATGGTCGCCTTCAGAGACCCCATCAAGCGTAACACCGTCGCCCAACTCGTAGACCATGCTCATGGCCGGCATATCGATCGCCTCGATGCGCTCATGATCGATCTCGATCATGTTGATATCGAACATAAGGGTAACGACACGGCCTTGCCCTTCGACCACGGGATCCGGCTGCGCCGCGTCCGATCTAGCGATCGAGGCGAGACGCCACTGCCCTTCATCGTTCTGACGCAGGGTGAAGCTCACCTCATCACCCTCCGACAAGCCGTCGAGCGAAACGGCATCCAACGCGAAGAACGACATGCTCATCACCGGCCATCCGAGTTCCGGGATCGGATCATGTGTCAGGTCGATCATGCCGTGCGACGCCATCACCCCGTCGACAACCCCTGTGCCTTGGACAGTCTCCGGGGGTGCGGCGGGCGCGTCAGCCCCCGCCATGCGCAAGGCGACACCCTGAAGACTAGCTTCGGAATCGATCAGGAACTGGCTGGACACCACCACGCGCTCACCTTCCGACAGGCCAGTGAGAACCTCGACGCGTCCACCGGCCTCAGCACCCGTGCGCACTTGCGCCAGACGGTACCGGCCGTCACCCAGTGCCAGAACCACCCGCTCCGATTGACCGGTACGGATGACCGCCTCGAACGGAACTGACAGCACATTGTCGCGCGGCGACGCCTCGATGCGAACATTCACATAGGCTTCGGGGCGCAAGGCACCATCGCTGTTTGCAAAGCGCATGCGCACCGGAATGGAACGACTTCGCGGGTCCACAGTCGGGTAGAGATACTCTACCTGACCGTGCCACATCCGGCCTGGCTGGGCGCGCGACTGCAGCCGGACGCTTTGCCCTGGCTCGATCGCTGCAGCCTCATCTTCAAACAAATCCGCGACAACCCAGACCTCTCGCAGGTCCGCAATCGTCATCACCACCATGCTCGGATGAGCATGCGCGCCTTCGCGAACATTCATCTCCAGCACAACGCCTGTTCGTGGCGCGTAAACGTCAACCAATCTTTGTGGCGTGCCGCGTTGCGCGATTGAGTCAATCTGGGCCTGATTGACCCCAAGGGCTCGCAGACGCGAGCCCGCCGCCGCCACCAGGCCCGGGCGGGACACATTGACGGCTTGCAGGAATTCACTTTGAGCCGTGACAATTTCCGGCGAGTACATACGGAAAAGCAGGTCGCCCGCTTCCACCACATCACCTACAGCGGCGATGCGCAGATCCTCGATCCAGCCTTGCGCCCGCACATCAACCACAGAGGCTAGGTCATCAATGGGCCGCACATAGCCAACCGTGGCCAGGTCTTCCGCAAACCGACCCCGTGTCACATTTGCCGTCCGGACTCCGATGTTGTTCTCGACAGCCGAGGAGATGGTAATGGTGGAATCGTCCGTGGGCTCACTACCGGCATATACCGGGATCAAGTCCATACCCATGGGCGACCTGCCCGGCTCGTCCTGGCGAAAATTTGGGTCCATCGGAGCGACCCAGTAGAGAATTTCCCGCTCGTCGGATGTTGCGGCAATATCGCTTCCGCCCACAAGGCTCATGCCGAGCGCGCCAAGAGCGATCCCCGCCAACAAAGTGCCGGTACCCAGAAGGATTGTACGCGGGGTCATTGGACGTCTCCCGTCAGGAACAGGATCCGGCTCTGCGCCTGCAACGCATCAACGCGGGTCCGGATCAAGGTCAGCTCGATATCCAGCAAGGCGAGCTCGGAGCGCACGAGTTCGGCAAAGTCTGCCTGCTCGTTTTCGTAGGCTACAAGGACGGCTGCCGTTGTTTCACGCGCGCGCTCCAGCACACCCGTTTCATAAATCATGGCCGTTTCGTTGAGGCGCTGGAAGCGGATCCAGTCTTCATCCAGTTGTCGGCGCAGATCGAGCAGCAACGCTCGACGGTCCAGCTCTTCGGCGGAACGCATCTGACGGGCTCCAGCCACGCTTTCATCCTGCCGACGCTGACTGAAAATGGGCATTTGCACGCTCACACCGATGCTGGCGACGTCCGACCGGCTGCCTCGCACGCCATATCCGGCATCCACACTCCAGACCGGATTGTAGGCCTCCAGTGCCAGATCGATCTCCCGCTCGCTTGCCTCGATCCGGGCGTTTCGGGACATCACGGACGGATGTCTGGTCAAGGCATCCAAAGCCTCGTCGCCCCCGGGCAATGCCGGCAGGACAGGTAATCGCGGCAGCATGTCTCGTCCTGCTGCGGCAGCGCCGACATAACGCGCCAACTGCGCCCGGGCTGTTCCAATTTGCCGATCGATCTCAATTTGCCTGGCATCCAGCAATGCGGTTTCCAGGTCCACGCGGATGACGTCATGGGAATTGCCTCGCCCGCTGGCAAACAGGGCCGTAGCCACCTCGCTGAGCTGTCGGATCTCTTCGCGCCGGGCCCGCGTCAATTCACCTGCCTGTTCCCAGTAATAGGCTTCCAGCCAGGCCAGACGGACTGATCGTGTGATCAATCGCTGTTCCAACCCGCCAAGGGCCAGAACGCCCTGGGCCTGCGCCCGCTGCCGCTCTCGCTGCAGGTGACGGCTCGCGTTGCTGGGTATGACCTGCCGCACGCCGACCTGCATCTGGGTCATCGCTTCACTGTTGGGGTCTAGATTGCTGAGGGGGAGGTTGGCGAGGCCAACCCGCAACGTCGGATCCGGCAGAGCCATGGCCGCCTCGCCAGCACGCTCGAGCGCTACGGCACGCGATCTCAAACTCCCAATGGCCGGGTCTTCGGTTTGGCCGGCGATCAACACGGCCTCCGCCAAGCTGAGCGGAGAGGGTTCAGAAGCAGGTTGCGCAATCGCAGTTGAAAGCTGAAGCGCAGCCGCAAATGCGGCAATGGCGGGCATGGACATGAATGTCTCCGATGCGGGCAGAACGAAGGTGAAATGAGCCCATTAACAAGGCTCGGCTTCGTCACGCGCGCGGAGGACGATCCAGATGATCCAGAATGGTGGAAACCGGCCGGAGCACGACCCTGCGGGTAGTTCGTTCGATATGGCCCGCTGCCGGGCGCGTCGTCGCACTATCTGGGATCAGGGTCGAAAAGGAACAAGCAAGGCCGCACGGATTACCGGAGCACGCATCCATGCCATTACAGGGCTGGCCACGCTCTGCGGCGCCGACATCTTCAATGCCGCTGCCTTGCGGGCAGCAATCATGGTCCAACATTTGGGTCATGTCGCTTGGGGCCGCGGCATCCGGGCCGACGTCGGAGGCATAGCCTGTCCCGCCCAGCGCGAGTGCGCCCAGCAAAACCAGGATCAGGCTGAACCGTCGCCAAACCAAAATCGTGTGCCTCCTTCGCGCGCCGATCATGACACCCTATACGATGAGTATTGGTATTTCCCTCACACGGAATGTCACAGGCGTGTCCCCTTTATGATCCGGGAGGCTCACGTTCCGCTCTGCTCGGCAGCTGCCGTCCGGACCCAATGAGACAGATAGATGCGTTCGAACGCGAAAACGGCAGCGATCGAAATCACAGCGATCAGAACAATCAACGGGTCCTGCTGCAGTTTGAGACCGGTAAACGCCATCAGAACCACAGCATCCAGCCCCAGAGCGATCAGTAGAATGACACCGGACGCGCCAATTTCCACACGGCGGAATTTCCACACACCGAAATGAACGGCCATGTCCATGACCAGATAGAAGAAGGCGCCGAGTGACGCGATCCGGCCCAGATCAAAGAACACCGCCAGCACGGACGCGATAACGACCGTGTATACCAAGGTGTGGCGCTGGATCGGCCCAGGCATTCCGAAATGCCTGTGTGGAATCATTTTCATATCGGTCAACATGGCCAGCATGCGAGAGACGGCAAATACACTGGCGAGCACGGCCGAAGCAGTCGCCACCGCCGCGAGCAATACCGTAAGATAAAACCCGAAACGCCCGAGCGCCGGCTCGGCGGCTTCTGCCAGCGCGAAATCCCGTGCCGCCACAATCCTATCCAGTGGCAAGCTGGACCCGACACCGAATGCCACGAGTAGGTAGAGCAGGACACACACCAGGATCGACGCCATGATAGCGCGTCCGACATTACGATGCGGTTCGGTGATTTCCGCGCCGCTATTCGTGATGGTGGTGAACCCCTTGAAGGCGAGAATGGCTAGCGCTACTGACGCGACGAATCCGAGCAGTCCGCTCGCGCCCTCATCACCAGCTGCGCTAGCGGCAAACCCGATTCCACTGGACCAGAGCGCCGCGATCCCAAACGCGGCAATCCCGCCGATCTTGAGCAGGGCCATGAACATCGAGAACAGTCCGATGGACCGATTGCCCGAAATGTTGATCAGAAAGGCAAATCCGATGACGCTGACCGCCAGGACGGGCACCAGCGGACCTCCCGACACATCGAAACCTCGCAGGACGTAAGTCGCAAAAGTCCGCGCCACCAAGCTTTCCGCGATCACCATGCTCAACGCCATAAGGAGAGCCGCGCCGGCTGCAATCGCTCCCGACCCGTAGCACTTCTCCAAGATCATGGCGACGCCGCCAGAGGACGGCCACGCATTGGACATTTTGATATAGCTATAGGCACTGAATCCCGTGATCACAGCGCCGATGATGAACGCCAGCGGGAAAAGGCGGCCAGCCAGCTCTGCCACCTGACCAGTCAGCGCAAAAATGCCGGCGCCGATCATCACGCCTGTTCCCATCGCAACAGCACCGGGAAGCGAGATGGAGCCAGCGTTGTAATGCGTTTGTTTGTGCTCAGTCATGACACCCTCGCGGCAACAGCTTCAACCAAGCGGCCACGATCTCTCCTGTGGGTCAAGCTGATGGCAATAAGCCAACACCATGTGGCTGGAAATATCGGCGCGTACTGGCAGATAAAGCTCAGGGCTGCGGGAAGTGATCGTTTGGTTTTCCGTCGCCTTGTCCATCCCGCGCTCTCCGGTTCAGTCCACGTCAACGATTCAGGACGATAAAAGCCGAAGCCGCGAGGAGGGCGAGTACAGGGCCCCTACCGATGACACCACGGGCTACCGAGTAGTTCTGCAGCAACGCCTCGAGGTCTTTCGGGATCGCCATTGGCTTGATAGCGAGAACGCCTGCCCCTCCGGTGTTGCCCTTGGGGACCCATCCGAAGACGTAGCCCGGTATCACGGCCACGAGCCGCACAACCTGTCCGCGATTTTCCTGCCGGTTGGACCGGCGGATACCGAGCTTCAGCATCCACCAGTGCGCGGACAAGTGTTTGAGAAAATAGCGTTGGCCGAGAATGTGGACCCGCTCAAAATGGCAGAACGCCAGTTCGTCCTCAAGGAGAGCATAAGCAGCGCGCGCGGTTCATTTCTTCGGCCCAGGCCGATGTCAGACTACGGCTCATGATCACACTTCGGCCAAATCGAACAGGGAGCATGATGCCGAGACAGAGAATTTCGGCACCTGTGAAGCAACAGCGGAACAATTGAACTCATTCAATTCACCAACAGGTTCCACGAGGGCACGGTGAGGGAGGTAGATGCATCGTTCAAGCTTAATCTCAACGTTGCTCGTAACCTCTTTGGACTCATCGCTACCGTCGAATATAGTGGCATCAACCAGCACGCTGCGGCGGCGGCTCGCAGAATTGAGCCGCCGGGGCAACAATACGTGCACACATTGCAGATTGACCTGCGAGCGCCGTCTCTCGCAGGTGCCGCCTTGGCCGTCGTCACTCTCGCGCAGAGTTTCGTTGAACATCGTCGTCCTCCTTGACCGACAGATTGTGACGCCCCGCGCAGCTTCTCGGTAAAACTGTGAAACGCATCGGCGACCAGGACGCGGACAGCTGGCTAGAGGCTGCCCAGGCTTCGGGCCACGGTCAGCAGGCCTTTTCCCGATTGGCAGCAAACGCCCGACTCTCGCCGGACTGCATTTCGGCTCCAAGCTCGTCATGGTCCGGTGGCATCGGGCTACTCCTTGGCGAAATCTGGAACAACCTAATTCCTCTAGCGACTACAGGGCCAACACCGGCGTCGGCGCGGGGTGGGATTGGAACTGGTAGTGAGCCCCCGGACCGGGGCGGCGATCCGAGGGCCCGAACGCGAGTCCAAGCTAGGTCTGCTCCTCCTGTTCCGGCAGCACCGGCCGCGGCGCAAACCATTTGTAGACGGCCGGCAGGACCAGCAGCGTCAGGACGGTCGACGTCACCAGTCCGCCGATGACCACCGCCGCCAGGGGACGCTGCACCTCCGAACCGATCCCGCTGGCAAACAGGAGCGGCATCAGGCCGAGCCCGGTCGTCGTGGCAGTCATCAGCACCGGTTGGGCCCGCATCACGGCGGCCTCGACGCTGAAGGCGTCGACATCCCGCCGCGTCCGCGCAAAGCGGTCGAGGAAGGAGACCAGCACCATGCCATTGCCCAGGGCGATGCCGAACAGGGCAATGAAGCCGACCGAGGCCGGCACAGACAGGTTCTGGCCGGTCAGCCAGAGCGCTGCGATGCCGCCGACCAGGGCGAGCGGGATGTTGGCCACGATCAGCAGGGCGCTTTTCAGGCGGCCGAAGCTGAACAGGAGCAGTAGCATCACGATGCCCAGCGTGACCGGGATGACCACGGCGAAGCGGGCATTGGCCTGCTGCTGCAGTTCGAACTGACCGCCCCATTCGACGTAGTAGCCGGATGGCAGGTCAACTCCAGCGGCAACGGCTTGCTGCCCTTCGGTCACGAAGGAGCCGATGTCGCGGCCGCGGACATTGGTCTGGATGGTGATGAAGCGCCGCCCGTTCTCGCGGGTCACCTGGCGCGGCCCCTCGATCCGTTCCACGTTCGCCACCTGGCTCAGCGGGATCAGTTCGCCGCCCGGCCCGGTCAGGACGATACGGCCGATGCGCTCCGCATTGGCGCGATCGGCCTCGGGATAGCGCACGACGATATCGAACCGCCGAATGCCCTCGAAGACCTGCCCGGCGGTTTCACCACCGACTGCACTGCGCACGACCGACAGAACGTCCTCGACGTTGAGCCCGAAGCGGCTCATCGCGTCGCGATCGACCGTGATGCGCAATTGCGGCGCTCCGGTCACCTGGTCGGTCTGGACGTCCGCCGACCCGTCGATGCCGCGGATCACGCGGGCGATCTCCGCCGCTTCCCGTTCCAGCACCGCCATGTCCTCGCCGAACAGTTTGATCGCGAGGTCCGCCTTGGTGCCGGTGAGCAGTTCGTCCGTCGCGGCCGCGATCGGCTGGGTGATGTTGAACCGTGCTCCGGGGAAGTCCTCGAAGCGCTCGCTCATGCGAGCCAGGAGGTCCGCCTGCGTGCGCGCCGTCGTCCATTCCGATCTCGGCCTCAAGGCAACGAAGGCTTCGCCGCTGTTGACCGGATCGGCATGAGCGCCGACTTCGCCGCGGCCGACCCGTGTCACCACGCGCTCGACCTCCGGAAAATCGTCGAGCAGGGTCTGCTCGAACCGGGTGACCGTATTGCGGGCCTCCGGCAGGCTGATGGAGGGCGCCATCGTCAAACGGATCAGCAGATCGCCCTCATTCATGCGCGGTGTGAATTCCGAGCCGAGGCGCGGAAAGATCAGCGCGCCCGCCGCCAGCATGACGCCGGCGAGCAGGACGGCCGCCCAGCGCCGCGCCACGAAGAAGCCGACCGCCGGACCAAACCAGCGGGCATAGAGTCCGCCGCCTTGCGCACGGGCCGACCTTGGCCGCAGACCGAGAAAGGCAGCGGCCGGCGCCAGAAGGACGGCGAAGACCAGCGAACCCGCCATGGCAAAGACAACGGCAAATGCAAGCGGCCGGAACGTTTTCCCCTCGACGCCATCGAGCGTGAGAATCGGCAGGAAGACGACCACGACGATGAGGATGGCAAAAACCAGCGGCTGCAGCACCTCGGCGCAGGCTTGTGCCACCACATTGCGCCGGTTTGCCTCAGCTTCGGCCTCACGCAGGCGGCGATTAGCGTTCTCCACCATGACCACCGCCCCGTCGACCATCATGCCGATAGCGATCGCGATCCCGCCCAGCGACATCAGATTCGCCGAAACGTTGAAGAGACGCATCGCGATCAGGGCAAAGCCGACCGAGAATGGGATGGACGCCACCACAATCAGGCTCGGCCGCCAGCCGCGCAGGAAGGCGAACAGGATGACGGCAACCAGCAGGGCCCCCTGCCAGAGTGCCGTCGTCATGGTCGAGACGGCGGCACCGACCAGTTCGGACTGGTCGTAATAGGGCACGGCCTCGACACCTTCGGGCAGGGTTTCGTTGATGCGGTCCAGCCGGTCGTGAACGCGGCCGATCACTTCATTGGTATTGGCCCCGATCAGCTTGAGCACCAGCCCGGCGACAATCTCGCCCTGGCCGTTCATCGTAGCCAGGCCTTGGCGGGGTGCGCCGCCGATCCCGATCCCGGCGATATCCCGAACGCGCACCGGCACGCCATCGACGACCTTGACGACGATATCGCCCAAATCGTGCTCGCCTTCGGCCAGGCCGACCGCCCGTACCGTATATTGTTCGGAATTCTCGACCAGGAACTGCGCCCCGGCATTGGCATTATTGGCCCCGACGGCCGCCACCACGTCCGCAACGGTGAGGTCGTAGCGCAGGAGCGCGTCCGGCCGCACCTCGATCTGGTATTGCCGTTCGAACCCGCCCAGCGAGAGAACCTCCGTCACGCCGCGTACGGTTTGCAGGTCGAACTTCACCAGCCAGTCTTGGATGGTGCGCAGTTCGACACCGTTCAGGGCGCCATCGGCGCTGTCGAGGAAATAGAAGAGGATCTGTCCGAGCCCGGTGGTGATCGGCCCCATGGCGGGTTCGCCGAAACCGTCGGGTATGTCCTCGCGTGCCAGCCGGAGACGTTCGCCGACAAGCTGGCGGGCCCAGTAAATATCGGTCCCGTCCTCGAAATAGATATTCACCACCGACAGGCCAAAATTCGAGGTGGAGCGGACCTCCGTCAGCCGCGGCAGCCCGTTCATGGCCGTCTCGACCGGGAAGGTGACGTAGCGCTCCACCTCTTCGGGGGCGAGGCCTTCGGTTTCGGTGAAGACCTGCACCAGGGCGGGCGTGACGTCGGGGAAAGCGTCAACCGGCATGGTCCGGAAGGTGACGCCGCCCGCTACGATGACCGCGATGAAGCCGAGCACCGCCAGGAGGCGTCCGCCGGCGAGGCGATGCAGGAGCCGCGTGGCCGCCCCTTGGTATTCCGGGGAGGTGTTGTCAGTGGGCGTGTCCATCTTCGAACTCCCCTTTTTGCAGTTCCGATTTCAGAGCGAAGGCGCCGGCGGTTGCGATACGTTCGCCCGGCTCGACCCCTGCGAGGATTTCCGCAAAGCGGTCAGAGCGCCGTCCGATGCGGACCGGACGAACTTCGAAACCGTGATCGGTACGTACGAAGACCGCATCGGCGCCGTCGATCGTCTGCAGCGCACTGGCCGGCACACGGGTGCTGGCTCGGGCGGCGAGCGCCTCGGCGTGAACCGTGACGAACATGCCCGGACGCAAGCGCTCGCCGGCATTGTCGAGCACGATCCGTGCCCGGCCCGTGCGAGTGCTTTCGCCGAGCTGGGGGCTGACGAAGGCGATCTCGCTGACGATTTCGGGGCCGCCGTCGCCCGGATCGATCCGGACGGGACTTCCGGCCCGCAGCTGGTCGAGATCGGCACCGTAGATGGCCGCATCGACCCAGACCGTGGACGTATCGGCAATGATAAAGGCCGGCGGCTGCGCGCCTTCCTCGATCACCTCGCCCAGCACGGCGTGGCGCTCGATGACGATTCCGGAGATCGGTGCCGCGAGCGCGTAGCGTGTCAGGGGCTGATCGGTTCCCGAGGCAAGGGTGGCGCGCGCCGCCTCGTCAACGCCCAGCGCCTCCAATTGCTGGCGGGCGCTGCGCACCTCGATGCGCGATTCCTCCAACGCCTGGCGGGCGTCGAGGAAATCCTGTTCCGCCGAAATCTGCTGCTCCCACAGCCGCCTCTCGCGCTCGAACCGCGATTGGTTGAGGTCGAGGCGGGCCAGGGCGGACAGGTATCCGGCCTTGGCGTCCGCCAGGGCGCGACTGTCGAGCACGGCGAGGAGCTGGCCGGTTTCGACCGCGTCACCCTCGGTGACATGGACGGCATGAACGATACCGGATACCCGCGGCGAGACATGGGCCAGACGCGTTTGGTCAAACCTGACCTCGGCGGGCAATTCCACCTCGCCATCCACGGGGCCAGAATCGACCGCGTCAACCGTAATGCCGAGCGCGGCGATATCGTCGTCGGACAGCTCTATGATTCCGACTTCATCGGCGTGATTGTCCTCTGCATGCCCGGTGTCAGTCGCGTTGTCATGGGCATCTGCGCCTACTGGAGCCTCGTGCGCGGACACTTGAGCGGGCGGGCCCGAACAAGCAGCCAGGAGGGAAAATGCCGCCGTGCCGGCGAGCAGTGTTCTGGTCATTGTCATGGGTTTGCCTCCGCGCCGGCAACGCCGGCGAGCTGTTTCAGGCGAGGTGCTCCGAAGAGCACGTCAAGTTCGATGGCCGAGCGAGCGAGTTCTGCCCGGGCCTCAATCGCCTGGATGCGTGTGTCGAAGTAAGTGCGCTGGACGTCCAGCAGATCGAGAAGCTGCAGCGCGCCCTCGCGATAGGCGAGACTGGTACGGGAGAAGGCGTTCTCAGCGGCAGGCAGCACGTGTCCGCTCAATGCTGCATAACGCTGCTGCGCGTCGCTCCACCGACGGTAGGCGGCTGCATGTCGCGCCAGCAATTGCCGCCGCAGAGCCTCCTCGTCCAGTCGGGCCCCGGTCTCGCGCGCCGCGGCTGCGGCGATCGCGCCCTGATTCCGGTCGATCACCGGGATCGGCATTTCGACCATGGCGAGATACGCCGTCTCGCTATCGCTGCCATAGCGCCTAATCCCGGCACCGACCGTGATATCCGGGATGGCTTCGGCCCGTTCCCTGGCAATCTCTTCGCTTCGTGCCCGGGATGTCTGCTGGGCCACCGCCAGATCCGGATTGCGCCGCATCATCGCCTCCGGCGTCAGTGCCGACAGTTCCGGGTTGTTCACAAGCACGGACGGGGGCGCGACCTCGCCCGCCGCCGCGCCGCCCCACATCGCGGCCAGCGCAAGACCTGCACGCCGCGCCTCGGTCAACGCCGATGCCGCCTCGATGCCGGCCGTGGCGGCCAGAATATCGGCCCGGTCGAGATTGATCGGCGAGGACCGCCCCGCCTCGACGCGCTGGCGTATGGCCGAAGCGGCAGCTTCCGCGAGATCCTGGAGCTCCGCCCTGACGCGGGCGGTTTCCTGGGCGGCACGGGCGTCTACGAATGCCGTGGCCGCTTCGCCCAGAAGGCCGGCAATCTCGGCGTTCAGCCTTGCTGTCTCGACACCGGCCCAGGCCTCGGCCGCCTCACGGGCGCGGCGACGGTCGCCGCCCAGCGGGATGGTCTGGCGCACGGCGACGGTGAGGTCGCCATCTCCTATACCGCCGCGATCACCGCCAAAGCCTTCGAGTTCTGCCTCGAAGGAGGGATTGTCCCACAGCCCAGCTTGAAGGGCGTCGCCGTGTCGGGCGGTCACCTCAGCGCGCAACGAAGCGATATGCGGGTTGGAATGTACGGCGCGTTGCAGGGCCGAGGAGAGTTCAAGCGGACCATTCTGCGAGACCGGCTGTGCCAGCACCGCGGACGCGATGAGAGCGCTGCAAGCCATGCCTGCAACCCCTCGACCCGGCCAATTCGGCCGGGGAGATTTGTCTGAATACATTCAGTTTTTCCAGTTGTCTGAAGAGAACGAGGGGTTCGAACGCTCTCGTCAGGCAATCGGCGGCTGGTATGGCGGCGCCTGCGCTCGGCCCGTACCGGATTCGTGGGAAAGGCGATAGGAGACCCGACCGGCCGGCGCACTCAGGTGCGGCGCGCCCGTTTTGGCCGGCATCGCATGATGGCAAACCCCACAGGCATGGACGGGGTGCTGCGCATGACGGTGATTGCTCTCACCGGAATCGTCCTCGGCGCGGTCCTCATGGCCCTGATGGTGGTCGTACCCTGGCACAGCGGCTTCCACCACCTCTCCCGAGAAGGATAGGACAGTCAGGAGAGCCAGCAATGTGCGCAGCAAGTTTAGCACCAACACCTCCGGTTCGACAGTTCCTACAGAGAAGCGCCGTGTCGATCAACTCTCAAGCAATTGGAACAGTCTAATCCATCTAGCGGCTGGAGGTTCAACCTAATCGTCTGTGCCTTGTCAAACGAGCCGAAGGGCTCAGATCAGATGATCGACTGCCATTTTCGGTAGTGATGCAAACGACCGATGGGCGCCGATCTAGTCTCTCGACCTGATGGCGTGACTAGCTGGCTGAAGACAAATGTGGAAATGTCGGGCTATTCGGCATGACACTTCCACCGCCGTGTAACCCGCCAAGATTGCTGTTTTCATGTCAATTTTTAAGTCGAAATTTCTTGATCGCACCGCGTCCAGCCTAAGCCAAATTCGCGGCGACCAACTGGTAATGTTGCCAATTCTGATCGCGTCCGATCTTCTTGCGAAATTCAAAGTTGAACAAATTCTCACCGAGGTTGGCGCGTCGATCCCGATCTTCCCTGGGTTCAACTTTACCTTAGGCCGCAATCGGGGGGTTAGCTTCGGAATCCTGGATAGTTCGCATTGGGTTGCGCCCTATCTGCTTTCAAGTTTCGCCATCGTCTTGGTTGTTTTTGCATTGAGCTGGGCCGCACGGCAAAGCTCCAAACTCATCAACTTCGCCGGCATTCTGTTTGCGGCGGGCGGGTTGGCAAATGCGATCGATAGGCTTGGCGATGGAGCCGTAACAGATTATTTGGATTTTGGATGGCAGGCGCTCCGCTGGCCCACATTCAATTTGGCCGACATTCTTATCTTCATTGGCGTAGTTCTGTTACTGATCGCATGGAGGAATGGGTCTCAGAATTTGGAAGGCGGCGAGCAATAGTCAACTATTGCTCTTTGAGAGCCTTTGATTTGTGATCCGACAGGCATTTGGAGTGATCGAAGAGGCTTGTGACGATTTCACAAGAGCCGACTTTGCCACCGGCGCAGCCGTCGATCATGCGCATAAGTTCGCTTTCGAGCACACGAAGCTGCTCGATGCGTTTTTGCGTTTCAACTAGATGATGCCGCGCAAGTTCGTCCGCCTTGGCACAATCTGTGCCAGGGTTCTCCTGAAGATCGATCAGGTCTCGAATGGCTTCGACGGTAAAACCTAGATCACGCGCATGTCGGATAAAGCCGAGCAAGTCCACCGAGGCTTGCCCGTAGACGCGCCGTCCGCTTTCAACCCGCCTCGGTTCTGGCATTAGGCCGACGCTCTCGTAATACCGGATCGTCGTCACTTTGACGCCTGACGTTTCTGCCGCTTGGCCGATGGTGAATTCTTTTTGCATTTTTCTCTTGCTTCTACAGTCGCTGTAGAAATTAGACTCCATCTTAAACGTAGGAGTCAAGAAAATGAGTTGTTGCCCAAGCGACCAAAAGTTCGATGGATCATCGGTCGCGTACAGACGCGCCCTGTGGGCCGTCATTTTTATCAATCTTGTGATGTTCGTCGTCGAAATCTCGGCAGGCTTCGCTTCAGGTTCGCAATCGCTGAAAGCCGATGCCCTGGATTTCGCAGGCGATACGATGACCTACACAATCAGCCTTCTGGTCATTGGCTCCGCTCTCGCGGTTCGAGCCAAAGCCGCTCTCTTCAAAGGTGGCCTTTTGTTCGCGATCGCGATTGCCGTGCTGAGCATGACACTGCTCCGCGCATTCTCTGGCGAGCCGCCAGTCGCAGAGACCATGGGCATTGTCGGGTTCGCGGCACTACTCGCCAACGCTATCAGCGTGCTGATCCTTCTCAAATGGAGAGACGGTGACGCAAACGTCCGTTCGGTTTGGCTTTGCTCTCGTAATGACGCTATCGGCAATGTCGGCGTCATGATCGCCGGTGGCCTCGTTGCCCTGACAGGGTCAGCCTGGCCGGATCTCATTCTCGCGTTTGTGCTCGCCGGCATATTCACCCGCTCGGCTTGGTCCATCTGCTCGCAGGCTCTCTCAGAGCTTCGCGACCACGCAGCAGTCGCCAACACAGGAGAAGCGTAATGTCCCCTTTGCTCACCGGTGTCGTCGCTTATGTTCTCATAACGGCCGCTCTCTCGATCCCATTCATGTTTCGAGCGCGGTCTGAGTTTCGACAGCAAGGTAAATGGTCGCCGCTGACCGCTGCCTTCTCGGGCCTCATCATGCACGGGCACTTCCTCGCCACGATCGCTCTCGCCTGGCTCGATCGTGGCAGTTTGTTCGCGTCGAACATGATCTCGCTGGCGATCGGGGGAGGGCTCTTCCTTGGTGGCGCTTACGTCATTTTCCTTGGCCGCTACGCCTATGGTTCACAGAAGCGGGTTTACGGCTTGCTCGAAGATGAGTTGATCCAACACGGTATCTATAAGCGCACACGCAATCCCCAGTATGTCGGCTACAGCGGCATGTTTCTCGGTGCTGCCATCGCGGCCGGATCCGGACTCGCACTGTTTTCCGCATTGGCCTTCATCGCGATCATCCACGTGTTCATCACTTGGGTAGAGGAGCCGCACATTCGCAGAACCTTCGGAGATACGTTTGATCAGTATGCGCGCAAGGTCGGTCGGTATTGGTAGCGGAGCGTAGATCCTCGAATCCTGATCGCGAATTCTACATCAGGCGTTAGTTTAGAGTCTTGCTCGGTGCCTTTAGTGACAGGACGAGCGCACAGTCCGGCGTGTCTGTGCGCTGGCACTGGCTCGTGATCTCTTCCAGAGACGCTGCGAGCTGCCTGAGATCGGCGACCTTGCGATGGATTTGGGACAGATGCATCTCGGCAATCCCTGCAACCTGTTTGCAGGAAAAGGTCTGCTTCTCCGTCATGGTAAGAAGCTCCCTGACTTCCGCGAGAGCAAATCCCAACTGTCTTAGCTGAAGTGCAAACCGCAGGCGCTCGACGTCCGCCTGCGAAAACAGCCTGTGGCCAGCGTCGGAGCGCGCCGATGCGGCGACCAGATCGATGCTCTCATAGTATCGGATCGTCTCGATGTTGCTGTCCAACAGCTTCGCGACGGCGCCTCGTTTAAGCGGTCCCTTCATCGGGTCAACCAGTCCCCATGCAAATTTCTCTTGATCCTGTAGTTACTACAGGGGCTACCATTCTGCAGTTATGAGATCGACCCAGAAAAACCTTATCCCTTCATCCTTCGTATCTGGCAGCGGGGCAGTCAGCGGCTTTCTCGCTTTTGTCGGCGCGTCCTGCTGCGTGGTTCCGATCCTACTTGTTCAACTTGGTGTCGCCTCCGGCTTGGTTGCAAAGCTCGGTTTCTTTGCACGCTGGCAGGATTGGTTCGCTTGGGGGGCGACCGGCATGCTCGCGTTCTCGCTGACGCTGGCGTTGTGGCGCGGAAGCCCGGGCCGGATATTCTGGATATGGTGGATTGTTGGCGCGGTATTTCTCGCCGTGTCGCTCATCCTGCCGAACTACGAGATGCGATTGCAAAGCTGGTTATTGGACTGGCTCCGAGCTTGATATGGCCAAACCTTCGCCGACCTATCAGTTTCGCGACGGAGGAACGATTCCGCCGCCCGGGCCTATCGGTCGTCTCTCACGCCTGATTTTCGGCGCAGGCGCAATCTATTGGGCGGCCCAATTGTTTCGCTTCGGCGAGATGGATGCCTTGACCAATGCATGGGTGATCGGGTTCACGGCGTTTGCTGTCCACTTGGTCCCATACACGCTGAACATTGGACTGGGTTTTCGGTTGGGGTTTTGGCCTCGACTGCTGGCAGCGGGCTTGTTGATCGGCGCCGCGGTTGTCGGCTGGCGATCATCCGGCGACTGGATCCATTCACATCTATGGTCGACCGCCTATTGGCTCAATATCTATGTCTATCTCCGCCTTGGTGGTTCATTTTTCCTGGCTGCTCTCTTCGGAACGCCCGGCTGCGAAATGCGCGCAATACCGATATTGATCGGCCGGATAGCAGGGCATAAAACCCGCGATCACGAATGTCCCGGGCCGGTGGTGCAATTGATCAATGGGAGCGTTCTTTAAAGTCCGATGGCTGATATCCAACTCAAATCAACCCTCACCTGTCCCCATTGTAGCGGCGTACACGCCGACTTGGAGATGCCGACGAACGCCTGCCAGTTCTTCTGGGACTGTCCGTCATGCAGCACGCTGCTGAAACCGAAGCCGGGCGATTGCTGCGTCTTCTGCTCCTTTGGAACCGTACCGTGCCCGCCTATTCAGGAGGGCGATGCGTGCTGTGCAGCAGGGTGGCCTCCCCGCGCTCGTCGGCTTGGGTGTTAGAGTACGGCACATCATGCGCTTTGTGCGGTGAACCGGACAATTCAGACATCCGCCGAATACAGAACTCAGCCGACAGGTTATGACCCCTCCTAAGCCAAAGCGGATGCTAGGTGTTGGCAAGAAGTCAATGCGGCCAAATGATCGTACAGCAGATCAGGGCTGTCGACCTTGTCGTGGCCCTTTTGAACACACAAACGATCCACTTGGATCATGAACCCCGACGCTTTCCAGCTTGGTTTGTCCAAGCTTCTTGGACTTTGTCCAACGACTTGTGACGTCCAACAAGAAATGGCGCACCCAAGAGGATTCGAACCTCTGACCTCTGCCTTCGGAGGGCAGCGCTCTATCCAGCTGAGCTATGGGTGCGTTGAACGCGAACCCATAGCCGATGCCGCAGGTCCGCGCAACGCGGCTGTACGCCTGGTGTTCAGCGACGGACGCCCGCCGCCGGAGCCCTGACAGCTCAGCCCTGGTCCGGCGTTTCGCGCTGAACCACGACGGCGTAGGCAACACGGGCCAATCCGGCGGCGACCGCCACCATGACCGCGACCATGGAGAGCGTGTTCGCCAGCTCCAGCGGCGCCAGGAGCCAGGCGCCGGCATGGACAAGACCGCCCATGACGAGTGCCAGGCCAAAGAAGCGGCGGGCCGCCATCAGGGCCGGTTTTCCGTCGCGGGCCGGATCGGCCTCGGACGGGCGCTTGCCGGTGGCATTGCCGAACAGCACCAGGATCAGACCGATCATGACCTGGACAACGCGGTCCGGCATGTCCGGACCGACCCAGTTGAAATCAGCCAGCAGTGACAGTCCGTAGGCGGTGATCAGGAGGACGGCGGCGAGGGCGATCGAGCCCTTGAGGGAGCGGGTGATCATGGCAATTCCTTTTCTTCTGTCGGCCCCTTGGCGGCAGGGCGAGCGCCGAGCCCGAAGGCTCCGGCGAAACCAAGCAGCGCCTCTTCCAGCACCGAGACATTGAGATGGTAGATGACCGATTTCCCGGCCTTTTCGGTCGAGACGAGGCCGGCCGCCCTGAGCACGTTGAAATGGGCGGACATGGTCGGCCGCGAGACCGGAAAGGCCGCGGCAAGATCGCCAGCGGACAGTGGCCCGGCTTTCAGCATGTGCAGGACTTCCCGGCGGGTCGGGTCGGACAGGGCTTTGAAAACATCACTCATGAAGCGACATTTAGCTAATTATCTAATTGATGTCAAATCCAACCCGACAGAAAACGCCCCGGACGCTCGCTGGAGCGCTATCCGGGGCGCGGTTCGGATCTGTGAAAGGGGCCGTCAGCCGGGATCGATATCACCGACATCATCATCCATGTCGTTGGAATTCCGACGACCGCCAAGGTCATCACCATCCGTGTCATCACGGCGACGGCGATCCCCCTTGTGCTGGGAATAGCCGGTCAGGCCGACACCCCAGTCGCGATCAAAGCCATCAACCCCGCGATTGCGGAAGCGGGCCTTGGGGCCGGGTCGCATGATCCAGCCGAACAGCCAGATCGCAGCCCCCGCACTGAGCAGGATAAGGACAAGGGAGAAACCGGCGCCCAGCTCGCCTTGCGGCTGCAGGAAGATGCCGAAGAACCAGGCCAGGGCGACAAAGAGCGGCGCGCTCACCGTGATGGCGAAAAACTTCCGGATAGAACGCATCGACATGTCAGCCTCCCGTGTTCGGCAATCGGCCCTCCTTTGGCCGACCTCAGAATGCCCGCCAATCATGCCCAAAAAGGGGCAGGAGACCGGGGACAGACGATCCAGCCGTCCCGGCTGACAGGCCGGCGGTCATGACGCATCCTGACGGTTATAGGTGAGCGCCAGGAAGACGTCCTCGAGATCGGCTTCCTCGGTGCGCAGATCTGCGATCCGGCCGCCGGCCGCGTTGAATTTCTCGATCATCCCGGCCACCGATTGCTGACCATGACGGTAGGTGATCGCCAGCGCCCCGTCGGACCGGATCTCGGCGTCGTATTCGGCCAGCTCGGCGGGGACCTCGGTGAGCGGCTCGGCCGGTTCGATCACCAGCGTCTTCCCGTCCATCCGCTTGAGCAGGGTTTCAGTCGGCTCGCAGGCAATCACCTGGCCATGATCGATGATGGCGATCTGGTCGCACAGCTCCTGCGCCTCCTCCAGGTAATGCGTCGTCAGCACGATCGTGGTGCCGCGGGCATGCAGCTCACGAACATAATCCCAGAGCTGACGCCGCAGCTCGATATCGACCCCGGCAGTCGGTTCGTCGAGGACCAGGACGGGCGGGGTATGAACCATGGCCTTGGCGACCAGCAGCCGCCGTTTCATGCCGCCCGAGAGCTGGCGGACATAGGCGTCGCGCTTGTCGCTGAGGCCAACCGCCTCGAGCAATTCATCGGTTCGCCGCTCGGCCTTGCGCACGCCATAGAAACCGGCCATCAGCTCCAGCGTCTCATGCGGCGTGAAGAAGACGTCCATGTTGATTTCCTGCGGCACGACCCCGATCGCCGCCCGTGCGGCCCGGCTGTCCTGATCGATGTCGATGCCCCAGGTCTTCGCGGTGCCGCCGGTCTTCTTCACCAGGCCGGCGAAGATATTGATGAAGGTCGACTTGCCCGCCCCGTTCGGCCCCAGCAGGCCGAAGATCGAACCGCGTGGCACTTTCAGGTCGACGCCCTTGAGCGCCTCCTTCGGCGCGGCGAGCTTGGAGCCGCGATAGGTCTTCTTCAGACCGGTGGCTTCGAGGGCGAAATCGGGGAGATCGGAGCTGTCGGACATGTCGCCTCGGAATTGACGGATGAGGGCCAAAGGCCATAATAAGGTGCCATACCTAGGGACCGTCTTTCGTCCTGTCCATGAGGGCTTGTCCATGGCCGATGCTGCCAACACCATTCCGCCGTCCGAAATCATTGTCACCGACCAGCACCGCATGGCCTGCGATGGCGGTGGCGGAGCGCTCGGCCATCCCCGCGTCTATCTGGAAATGGGCCAGGATGATTTCGTGGAATGCCCCTATTGCGACCGCCGCTTCGTGAAGTCCGGCTCGTCGGAAGACCCGAACGCCTGACACCACCCGCCTGACTGACCCTCGGGTCCCGAACAGACGGCTGGGGAGGCGTTCTGTGCCAGACACTGAAGTGCCAGACACAAACGCGCCAGACACCGCGACCCCGCCCGCCGGCGGCGGCAAGTCTCCGTCCCAGATCATCGGCCTGCTGACCGGTCTGGCTCTGGCCATCGGCCTGCAGTTTGTACCGCTGCCCGAGGGGCTGAGCCGGGAAGCCTGGATGCTGGCCTCGCTGGCCCTGCTGATGGCCGCCTGGTGGGCGACCGAAGCCATCCCGATTGCCGCCACGGCGCTGATCCCGATGGCGCTCTTCCCGCTCTTCGGCATCACCTCGACCGGCGCCGCGACCAGCCCCTATGCCAGCCCGATCGTGATGCTGCTGCTGGGCGGCTTCATCGTCGCCCTGTCGATCGAGCGCTGGAACCTGCACACCCGGATCGCGCTCAATATCGTCAGCGGGTTCGGCGGACGCCCGGCGGCCCTCATTCTCGGCTTCATGCTGGCCTCGGCCATCCTGTCGATGTGGATTTCCAATACGGCGACCACGTTGATGATGATCCCGATCGCGCTGCGGGTGGCCCAGGAAGTCGAGCGCGAAGGCGCATCGTCGAGATTCTTCGCCCCGGCACTGGCCCTCGGCGTCGCCTATGCAGCCTCGATCGGCGGCATGGCGACCCCGGTCGGCACCCCGACCAATCTGATCGGTATCGGCTATCTGCAAAACGAGTTCGACATCGCGATCGACTTTGCCAGCTGGATGGGGATCGGTCTGCCCATCGTGGCGATCCTGATCCCCGTCGCCTGGTTCATCCTGACCCGCCTCGCCTTCAGGCTGGACGGCGGCGGCGACAGCCAGGCGGCCCGGGAACTGGTGCATCGCGAGCTCGTCAAGCTCGGACGGATGACGCGGCCGGAATGGCGTGTCGCCCTGCTGTTCGGCACCGTCGCCCTGTTGTGGATGGGCCGGGTCCTGCCTGGCGAACTGATCGGCCAGCCGGGCACCGAATGGGGCTGGAACCCCCTGCTCGCCTGGCTCGGAACCACGCTCGACCTGCCGATCACCCTGGCCCTTGGCAATACCCAGATCGCGGTCCTCGGCGCGCTCGCCACCTTCCTCGTCCCGGCCGGTGATCGCGGGACCCGCCAGGGCGAAATGCTGATGAACTGGGAGGGCCTGGCCCGCCTGCCCTGGAATGTCATCATCCTGTTCGGCGGCGGCCTGTCGCTGGCGGAAGCCCTGTCCTCGACCGGGCTGGCCGACTGGCTGGGCGGGCAACTCGGCTTCCTCGCCGACATGCCGATCCCCGTCCTGCTGTTGATCTTTGTCGCCACCGTCGTCTTCCTGACCGAGCTGACCTCGAATGTCGCCACCACCACCGCCTTCCTGCCCGTTCTCGGCGTGATCGCGCTCGAAGCCGGCGTACCTCCGCAGGACCTCGTGGTTCCGGTCGCGATCGCCGCCTCGACCGCCTTCATGCTGCCCGTCGCCACGGCACCCAATGCCATCGTCTATGCCTCCGGGGCGGTGACGCAGCTGCAGATGATGAAAGCCGGCGTCCGCATCAATTTCGCGGCCATCGCCATCATCGTTGCCCTGTCTGTCCTGCTGGGCTGACACAGGCCGAAAGGCGCCACGGCGTGACCGCCTGGCGTTTTGGGCAAAGAGGGTGTGCGGGATACCGGCCGGAGCCGATAAAGCGCTGATTTAATAACGGTAGCCCAGACAAGCATCCCGCACGCGGAGATTTCCCGGGTTGCCTTCCAGCCCCCGAATCGAAATCAGCAGGATCAGGGCGGTCAATCGTTGTGCCGCGAGTCCTGCCGATGGCCGCACCGGGTCTGGCGGTGGTCAACTCCACCAAACCGGATGCGCTCCGCTATCCCCAAACCCCCGGATAACCGGTCCGGGCCTCAAGATGGCTTGGGAACGGGAGGATTATGCAATGGCGCCAACGGGGGGCGGATAAGTTTTTGGGTTCAAGACGCTTTCCCTCTCCCTTGGGAGAGAGTCAGGGTGAGGGATAAATCCCGGTTCCAGCAGGAAGAATCCCCCTCATCCGCGCTGCGCGCACCTTCTCCCAAGGGAGAAGGAAAGTGGGGCAAGGCGGGAATAAAGGCACAAAACCGTGTCAGAACCCATCACATTTTTCCCGGCCGCAGCCCCGCAAGAGCGGGGTGGAGCACCGGGACCGACTGGCCTGCCCGCCAACGATGAGGCTCCTGTCGGTCCCGGATGGCGATCCGCGCCTCCGGGAAAATGCGCATGGGTGATGGGACGCGCGCTGAGGCCTCGCCCCATCCAATCCTCACCGCACTCCCCCCATGACCCCGGCGCATCGCCGCGCTAGTCTCCGCCGCAACTGATTTGCCTGCCTGACAGACCGCCCGGAGACACAGCCCATGGCCACGACCAAACCCGTCGACGAGACCAGCCACGTCTATCTGATCGACGGCTCGGGCTATATTTTCCGGGCCTATCATGCGTTGCCGCCCCTGACCCGGACCGACGGGACGCCGGTCGGGGCGGTGCAGGGCTTTTGCAACATGTTGTGGAAACTGCTGGAAGATCTGAAGGGCGAGGACCAGCCCTCGCACCTGGCGGTGATCTTCGATCATTCCGGCAAGACCTTCCGCAATGAGCTCTATGACCAGTACAAGGCGCACCGGCCGCCGGCGCCGGAAGACCTGGTGCCGCAATTCTCCATCATCCGCGACGCCACGCGGGCCTTCGGCACGCCGTGTATCGAGCTGGAGAATTTCGAGGCCGACGACATTATCGCCACCTATGCCCGCCAGGCCGAGGCGCTGGGCGCGGATGTCACCATCGTCTCCTCGGACAAGGATCTGATGCAATTGGTGACCGACAAGGTCTCCATGTTCGACGCCATGAAGAACAAGCGCATCCAGGCGCCCGAAGTGATGGAAAAGTTCGGGGTCGGGCCGGACAAGGTGATCGATATCCAGTCGCTGGCCGGCGACAGCGTCGACAATGTGCCCGGCGTGCCGGGGATCGGGATCAAGACCGCGGCCCTGTTGATCAATGAATACGGCGATCTCGACACGCTGCTGGAACGGGCCGGCGAGATCAAGCAGAAGGGCCGCCGCGAGAAACTGCTGGCCCATGCCGAGGACGCCCGCATCTCGCGCGACCTGGTGACGCTGCGGCTCGACGCGCCGATGCCGGAGAAGCTCGAAGCCTTCGGCCTGTCCGAGCCGGATCCGGACGTGCTCGTGCCCTTCCTGCGCGAGATGGAATTCCGCTCCTTCACGCGCAAGGTCGAGGAGGCGCTGGGCGGACCGCCGGCCGACGAGACCGGCGACGCGACCGCGCCGATCAATCGCGATGCCTATGAGTGCGTCACCACCCTGGCGGACCTCGAGCGCTGGATCGCCAAATGCCATGAGGCCGGCCAGATCGCGGTCGATACCGAAACCGATGCCCTGTCTTCGACGGCGTCCGGCCTGGTCGGTATCTCGCTGGCCACAGCGCCGGGCGAGGCCTGCTATATCCCGCTCGCCCATGTCGATCCGCAGGGCACGGGCGACATGTTCGATACCGGCGTCGCGCCCGAGCAGATCCCGATCGATCAGGCCCTGAAAGCGCTGAAGCCGCTGCTGGAAGACCTGACCGTCCTCAAGATCGGCCAGAACTTCAAATATGATCTCGGCGTGCTGTCGCGCTATGGCATCGATGTCGCGCCCTATGACGACACCATGCTGATCTCCTACGTCATGGACGCCGGCCTGCACGGGCATGGCATGGATGCGCTGGCCGAGCTGCATCTCGGCCATCCCTGCATCCCCTTCAAGGAGATTTGCGGCACCGGCAAGAACCAGATCACTTTCGACAAGGTGCCGCTCGACAAGGCGACGCTATACGCCGCCGAGGATGCCGACATCACCCTGCGGCTCTGGGAAATCCTCAAACCGGCCATGGTCGCCAAGAAGATGGCGACCGTCTACGAGACGCTGGAACGGCCGATGGCCGATGTGCTGTCGAAGATGGAGCGGGTCGGCATCAAGGTCGATCCGGACCAATTGAACCGCCTGTCCTCGGACTTCGCCCAGAAGATGGCCGCCGCCGAGGCCGAGGCCCATGAGGCCGCCGGTCGTGACTTCAACGTGGCATCGCCCAAGCAGATCGGCGACATCCTGTTCGGCGAAATGGGCCTGCCGGGGGGCAAGAAGACCAAGACCGGGGCCTGGTCGACCGACGCCGCCGTGCTCGACCAGCTCGCCGCCGAGGGCCACGCCCTGCCGGTCGCGCTGCTGGAGTACCGGCAATACGCCAAGCTGAAATCGACCTATTCCGACAGCCTCTTCGCCCACATCAATCGTGACACCAAGCGGGTCCACACCTCCTTCTCGCTGGCGGCGACAACGACCGGACGCCTGTCCTCGACCGAGCCCAATCTGCAGAATATCCCGATCCGCACCGAGGCCGGCCGTCAGATCCGCGAAGCCTTCATCGCCGAGCCGGGTCATGTCCTGGTCGCCGCCGACTATTCCCAGATCGAGCTGCGCCTGCTGGCCCATATCGCCGGCGTCGAGAGCCTGAAACAGGCCTTCCGCGAGGGCGCCGACATCCACGCCATGACCGCCTCGGAAGTCTTCGGCGTGCCGATCGAGGGCATGGATCCGATGGTCCGCCGCAAGGCCAAGGCGATCAATTTCGGGGTGATCTACGGCATTTCGGCCTTCGGCCTCGCCAATCAGATCGGCGTCAAGCGGGAAGAGGCCAAGGCCTTCATCGACGCCTATTTCGAGAAATTCCCCGGCATCCGCGCCTATATGGATGAGACCAAGGCCAAAGCCGCCTTGACCGGCTATGTCGAGACCATCTTCGGTCGCCGCGCCCATTTCCCGGGCATTCGCGACAAGAACCCGAACATGCGCATGTTCGCCGAACGCCAGGCCATCAATGCCCCCATCCAGGGCTCAGCCGCCGACGTCATCCGCCGCGCCATGATCCGCATGGACGACGCCCTGCGCGCCGCCAATCTCGACGCGAAAATGCTCCTCCAGGTCCACGATGAACTGGTCTTCGAAGTGCCGGAGAACCAGGCTGACGATTTGATCGGGCTGGCGTCAAAGGTGATGGGCGAGGCTTGTACGCCGGCGTTGGAACTGAGCGTTCCGCTGGTTGTCGATGCGAAGGCGGGGATGACCTGGGGTGAGGCTCACTAAAGTCCAGAGGGATGCGGCCTTTGCGTCCCACCGGCAACCGCTCAGCCGTCATCCTCAGTCGGCCGCCGCTTCAGCTCACCCCGCCGCCAGCAATCCGCCAGGAAGAAGCCGGTCACGATGATGACCATTGCGACAATCGGCCAGGAGTCTTCCGGACCAGCCAGGCCTCCGGTCAGCCAGTCCGGACCGGTGAGGTCGGTCTGCAACGGCGCCATGGCGCGCCAGTCCTCCTGACCGGTCAGCGGCAGGCCGGTGGCGAAGATCGAGTAGTTCCATGCGGCGTGGTTGAGGCCGACCGCCCAGACATTGCCGGTCCGGACATAGACGAGTGACCAGAATATCCCGATGGCGAGACCGGCGATGAGCGGTGTCCAGCCACCCCAATTGTCGTTGAAGATGTGCAGGGCCGAGAAGATCAGGCTGGGGATCAGGAGCGCCGGCCAGATCCCGAAATGACGCCAGACAATGGCAAACAAGACACCCCGGAAGACGATCTCCTCGAACATGGCCGCGGCGAGGATGGTAAGGCCGACGCCGAGCATGCCGCCGGGCCCGGCGACCGCGACCAGTGTATAGGCGCCTGTCAGGTAGAGCAGGACCAGCGGCAGTCCGATCATCAGTGCGCCGGCAGCGATCCAGAACGCAATGGTCTTGGGCGCAAAGCCCAGCTCGGTCGCGGGCCGACGTTCTGCCAGCCGCACATAGGCCCAGAACCCGACCACGAAGGCGACCAGCATCAGGCCGCGACGGATCAGGGAAAGATGCTCGTCGCTAGGGTCGAATGTCAGGGCGATCAGCGGCACGACACCCAGCCGCACTGCCGCGCCTGTGACCACGAGTGCGAGGATGGCAAGGCCGAGCCCAATCAGGACATTGAGATAGGGTTTCAGGCGGGACATGATTGTCGCTTTCTTGGGTTGCGATCAGACGGGCGCGGCCAGCACGCCGGACATGCGGTCGAGGACCGGGCGCGTTGACAGGCCTTGGGTGGCCGCTTCGACCGCCGTGTTGAGATCGACGCCAATCTCGGAGAAGAGGTCGGCATAGGCGGCATCGAGGCCGTCGAGAAATGGTTGCAAACACTCGGCCTGGTCGCGTCCGGACACGGTTAGCGAGACGACGCGCTTGCGGGCATCCTGCGGATCGGGCGAGGTTTCGACATGGCCCAGCCGGACGAGGCCGTTGATCCGGTGCGAGACCAGCTGATGGGAAATGCCCAGTTCGGCGGCAAGCCGAGCCAGCGAGGCCGGCCCGGCGTGGAAGAGCGCCTGGACGCAGCCCGCCTGTTGCACCGTGATCGACAGTCCGCGCGCCGCCAGCGCCCTATCGAGCTGCTCGGTCAAGCGGTCCATGAACCTCTGTGTCCGCAGCAGAAAGGCCGCCCGGCCGTCGAAATGGGGAATGTCAGACAAGGGTCGCTCCTGCGCTGCTGCTTTGGTCTACATGCATTTGTACAAATATTTGTGCAATAGGTTTGAGCAGCATCCCCGGCACCGGATATGAGGCGGCGCTAGGGATTGTCAGGCGTGTGGGGAGACCGGTTTGCCGCCATTTTCGGCTGTTGCGGCAAGGCCCTGCGCCGGCTCATGTGTCGACGAGGCAGGCCGCTCCGACCTGGCGGCAGACCACGCAAGGGAACAGCATGGCGACCCGCCATCCGGCGAAATCCACCCACTTCAGTCTGCCCGAGTGCGGGTCAACCTTTTGGTAGCGCGTAGGGAGCGTGGGTGACCGGACGGACCGGTCCCGTCCGGTCACAAAAACGCCCGCCATAATCAGGCGGGCGTTTTCATTTCCGTCAGTGGTGGCGCCTTAAGCGTCGACTTCCGCTTCGAGCGCGTGTTCCTGGATGAAGTCGCGGCGGGGTTCGACGACGTCGCCCATCAGCTTGGAGAAGAGCTCGTCGGCGGTATCGGCGTGCTTGACAGACACCTGCAAAAGCGAGCGCGCATTCGGGTCGAGCGTGGTTTCCCAGAGCTGGCCGGGGTTCATTTCGCCGAGACCCTTGTAGCGCTGGATCTTCATGCCCTTGGCACCGGAGACGATGACGGCGTCGACCAGCTCGCGCGGCGAGTGGATGGTGACCGGGCCGGATTTCGGGACGAAGCTGGCCGGGCCTTCATAATCGGCGGACACGGCCATGGCGCGCTCATTGAGGCGCTTGGCGTCCGGGCTGGCGCGCAGATTGCGGTCCAGCACGACGGTTTCGGTGACACCACGGACGTCGCGCGAGAAGACCAAGCGGCCATCCTCGGGATCGATCTCGCCAACCCAGGTGTCCTCGCCCTCATCGGCAAAGGAATTGAGACGGTTGGCCGCCTCGGTGACGGCGTCCGCGCCCGGTTCGGGCACCAGGGCACCGGCGAGGGCCGCCGCTTCGAGCGCGAAGCCCGGCGCGCGGGCGGTCATGCGATCGATCGAGAGCTTGACCTGGCGGGCCGCGGCGACACGGGCGGTCAGGTCCTGACCGGTGATCACCTCGCCATTGGCCAGCGTCAGATGAGCCTCCGAGGCGCCTTCCTCGATGAGGTAGGCATCCATCTCGGCCTGGTCCTTCACATAGCGCTCGGACCGGCCCTTGGCGATTTTGTAGAGGGGCGGCTGGGCGATGTAGAGGTAGCCGCGCTCGATCAGCTCCGGCATCTGCCGGTAGAAGAAGGTCAGCAGAAGCGTGCGGATGTGGGCGCCGTCGACATCAGCATCGGTCATGATGATGACCTTGTGATAGCGCAGCTTCTCGTAATTGATCTGGTCGCGGCCGATGCCGGTGCCGAGCGCGGTGATCAGCGTGCCGACCTGGTCCGACCCGAGCATCTTGTCGAAGCGCGCCCGCTCGACATTGAGGATCTTGCCGCGCAGCGGCAGCACGGCCTGGTTTTCCCGGTGGCGTCCCTGCTTGGCAGAGCCGCCGGCGGAGTCACCCTCGACGATGAAGAGTTCGGACTTGGCCGGATCCTTTTCCTGGCAGTCCGCCAGCTTGCCGGGCAGGGAGGAGATTTCCAGCGCCGACTTGCGCCGCGTCAGCTCGCGCGCCTTGCGCGCCGCTTCGCGGGCGGCCGCGGCCTCGATGATCTTGGCGACCACCATCTTGGCTTCGGTCGGGTGTTCCTCGAACCATTCGGCCAGCGCCTCGCCGACCGCGCCTTCGACGGCGGGACGAACTTCCGAGGACACCAGCTTGTCCTTGGTCTGGGAGGAGAATTTCGGGTCCGGAACCTTGACCGAGAGAACACAGGTCAGGCCTTCACGGGCATCATCGCCGGAGATTGACACCTTGGCCTTGGAGGCCAGGCCCGAGGAGGCCGCATAGGTGTTGATGATCCGGGTCAGCGCGCCCCGGAAACCGGCCAGGTGCGTACCGCCATCGCGCTGCGGGATGTTGTTGGTGAAGCAGAGGACGTTCTCGTGATAGCTGTCATTCCACTCCAGCGCCGCTTCCACCGAGACCCCGTCACGCTCGCCCCGGATCAGGACCGGCGGCACGAAGATCGGTGTCTTGTTGCGGTCGAGGTGGGAGACGAATTCGGCGACCCCGCCCTCATACATCATGGTGTCGGAATAGAGCTCGGCCTCGCGCTCGTCGCGCAGGGTGATCTTGACGCCGGAGTTCAGGAAGGCGAGCTCGCGCAGACGGTGCTGCAGCGTTTCGCGATTGAACTCGGTCATGGTGAAGGTTTCTTCGGACGGCATGAAGCGCACTTCCGTGCCCTTCTGTCCCGGCTCGGCATCGCCGATGACCTTGAGGTCTTCCTCGGCATCGCCGCGGCGGAAGCGCATGTAGTGCGCCTTGCCATTGCGCCAGATGGTCAGGTCCATCCAGTCGGACAGCGCATTCACCACCGAGACGCCGACGCCGTGCAGGCCGCCGGACACCTTGTAGGAATTCTGGTCGAACTTCCCGCCGGCGTGCAGCTGGGTCATGATGACCTGCGCGGCGGATACGCCCTCGCCCTGGTGGATATCGGTCGGGATGCCGCGTCCGTCATCCCGCACCGAGGCCGAACCGTCGGCGTGCAGCGTCACCAGGACTTCCGAGCAATGGCCGGCGAGCGCCTCGTCGATCGCGTTGTCGACGACTTCGTAGACCATGTGATGAAGACCCGAACCGTCATCGGTATCACCGATATACATGCCCGGGCGCTTGCGCACGGCATCGAGACCCTTGAGGACCTTGATCGACTCCGCGCCGTATTCCTGATTCGCTTGTTCCGTCATGGTTTTGTTGTACAGCTTTCGCGCGCCTGTGACCACTCGCGCGCACACGCGTGTGCACGCGCGTACGCGTGAGTCAGGGGATCGGATGCCGGGTGGCTCGACGCTTCAGCCAGCGACGCCCGATGACCGCAATCAGGACCAGCAAAAGCACCGCTCCACCGACCGCAATCCAGGCCCGGATGCCGCCGCCCTCGAGGCCCAGTATGGCGGCATGACTGGCGAAGGCGATCAGCGCCATTTTCGGGATGCTGCCGAGCGCCGTGCCGGCGATGAAGTCGCGAAACCGGATCGGCGTGCAACCGGCCGCGATATTGATCACGATCGATGGCAGGGTCGGCACCAGGCGGATGACGGCACTGGCCCAAAAGCCGTGCCGGGCGAGCTCGTCCATCACGATGGCCGCGTCCGGCCCGGCATTGCGCTCGAGCCAGCCGGAGCCGACCCGTCGACCGACCAGGAAACCCAGCGCACAGGCCAGAACCTTGCCGCTCCAGCTATAGGCAAAACCCGCCCAGGGGCCGAAGGCGGCGACCAGGGCGGCGATCAGCACGGCTTGCGGCGCACCGAGGGTGATCAGCACCAGGAAGGCCAGGATGGCCAGCGGCGGTGCCCAGGGCTGGTGGCCGATCGCGGCGAGACCGTCGAGGGCCTGCCGGGTCATGCCCTCGGGCAGGAAGAGGGTGGCGAACCCACCCAGCGAGAACAGGGCGATCAGGCCGATGGCGGTGACCAGCTTGCCGGGATGACGACGAAGCGCCGTGACCAGCTCGGCCGGAATCACTCGCCCGGTCCTGTCGGGGCCGGGCCGGCGCGGTAGAGCGTCAGTGCCATCTCGTCGCCATTGGAGTAGTTCTGCCCCTCGATCACGGCCAGTGCCTGGGGTGTCAGGCTCAGCGTCCCGGCCCGGGCAAGGAAGGGTGCGGCCTCGGCGGCATCAATCAGCGCCAGCGAGCATGAGGGGTCAGCGGCGAGGGCATCGGCGGCCTCCGCCGGCCCGTCAGCGAGCAGCGTGTCATAGGGGCCATGCCGGAAGACCAGGCTCGGCTCGCGGAAGGCGGAGGTCACCAGCCGGGTCGTTTCGCAGGCGCCGTGGGCCTCGACCGCCGCAACAATGCGCGGGGTGAGCCAGAACGTCTCGAGCCGCGGCAGGGTATTGCCATAGACTGTCACGGCACCGAGACCGCCCGCGATCACACCGGCAATCAGGGCCGCCGGGCGGCGACCGGTAAGATAGAGGGTCAGCGTCGCCACAGCCGCGAGGCCGATCAGCACACCGGCAAGGATCAGCATCGGCGAAATCCGGCCCTCGATCCAGTACAACCCGCCCGGACCGAGCGCGGCGACAAGCATGGAACAGGCCAGCCAGACTGCGGCGTAGAGGCCCGCCCCGATACGAACCCAAATCGGCGCCCGGATCTGGCCGGGCACAAAGATCGCGGCGACGGCCAGGCAGGCCATCGCCGGGTAGAGCGGCATGATGTAGTGCGGCAGCTTGGTGGCGATCAGCTCGTAGGCGATCCAGCCGGGAAGAATCCAGGCGATCAGGTAGCGGACCGCCGCCTCCTTGCGATTGCACCAGGTCCAATACCCCGCATAGGCAAAGAAGAGCGAGCCCGGCCAGAAGGTCAGCGAGAACAGGCCGAGATAATAGCCGAACGGCCCGGCATGCGATTGCTGGCTCTCACCGACCTTGCCCATCAGGCTGTCACCGACCGCCTCGGCGTAGAAACCGCCATCGGACACAATGCCGATCGCGACGTACCAGGGCAGGACGATGGCGAGGAAGAGCGGCACGCCCCAGAGCGGCTTGAGCGCGGTCAGCCAGGCGAGCTTGCGGTCCCAGACCAGAAGTGCGGCCAGAGCCAGACCGACAAAGAGCAGGATGATCGGCCCCTTGATCATCATGCCGGCGCCCAGCGCCGCCCAGAACAGGGCCGGTCGCCACCAATGCCCCACAGGTTTGAGATAGACCTGCATCAGCGCGATATGCGCGGCGGTTATGGTTGCCAGCAGCATGGCGTCGGTCTTGGCGATGCGGGCCTCGAAGCCGACCGCGAAACTGGTCGCGACCAACAGCGCGGCGGCCAGTCCGGCCTGACGGCCATAGAGCCGCGTGGCCAGGGCGCCGGTCATCAACACGGCCGCCAGGATGCCGAGAAAGGACGGAATGCGATGGGCCCAGATCGCGCGGTTATCGGCCGTGCCGGTCAGCGTCACCGCGAGCGATTGCAGCCAGTAGATCCCGGCCGGCTGGAGATAGCGCTGCTCCTCCTGGAAGCGGATATCGATGAAGTCACCGGTCGCCAACATCTGGCTGGTCGCCACGGCATAGCGGGCCTCGTCGCGATCAACCGGCGGCAGCGAGGAAATACCGGGAAGCAGGACCAGACAGGACAGACCGACCAGGATCAGCCAGCCCTTCCAGCCCAGACGCGGGCCGGCCGCGATCACGACTGTCGCTCGTCAATACGCCCCGGCGCCTTGGTCCGGCGGACCAGCCAGATCACCCCCATCGTGTCGAAGATGCCGACAAAGGCCCGGCCGATATTGGTGTATTTCGACTGGCCGGCATGGCGAGCGCGGTGCTGGACCGGGTGGTTGATCAGCGGATGGCCATAGCGCTGGAACAGCGCCGGCAGGAAGCGGTGCATGCCCTCGAAACAGGGCAGGAGCAGGAAGCTGTCGCGATTGAAAACCTTGACCCCGCAGCCGGTGTCCGGGCAATGGTCACCCAGCACCGTGGCGCGGAAGCCATTGGCGATCCGGGTCGCGATCAGGCGCGAGACCGGGTCATTGCGGCGCACTCGCGTGCCGGCAACCAGCGGCGCATCGCCCTCGGCAGACCAGGCTTTCTCCAGCATGTCGGGCAGGTCGGCCGGATCATTCTGGCCGTCGCCGTCCAGGGTCGCGATCCACGGTGCACGCGCGGCCAGCACGCCGGAGCGCACGGCTTGGGACTTGCCGCAACGGCGGTCATGGCGGATCAGGCGGACCCGGTCATCCTTGTCGGCAATGCCTTGCAGGATGTCGGGCGTGGCATCGGTCGATCCGTCATCGACGAAGACAATCTCGAACGCTCCGGCGCGATCCATCTCGCGCAGGACCTCGTCACAGACGGCAGCCACATTCTCGGCCTCGTCGAGGACCGCGATCACCACCGATGCGCGCAAGGGCGCCCCCGTCCGGTCCGGCCGACGGAAGTCCGTATTGATCGTCTCACTCATGCTTGTACCCCAGACTTGCGGGCGCGATTGTGTGCCGCTTTGGCCGCCGTATCAAATGAGAATGCGAGGCGGATGCCAGCGCCTTAGCGGAACAGCAAAAGCAGCGCGATTCCGGTCATCACCAGACCGGTCAGGATGTCAGCGCCACGGCGCACCGCCGGCGTCGAAAGCCAGGTCCGGGCCCGGTGCGCCGCCGCGATGTAGAAACCCGCCGTCGGCACCGCCATGACCACCATGATGAGCAGCATCAAAACATAGCTGACCGGCGTGATCGCCTCGATCGGGATGAAGGCCGGGACCAGGGTGAGATAAAACACAATCGGCTTGGGATTGGACAAGGGCATCGCCACACCGGCGAAAAAGGTCGCGATCCAGCCGCGTTTCGAGCCGGCCTTGAAGACCGGCTTGGGGCGGGCGCCGGTCCACGCACTCCAGAACGCCTTGAACGCCATCCAGGCCAGATAGGACGCCCCGACAATCTTGGCGACCAGCCAGAACGGACCCAGCTGCTGGGCCACCGTCGACAGGCCGGTGACGGCCAGGGTGAACCAGAACATGTCGCCCAGCAGGATGCCCGACCCGTACAGCGCGGCATGCCAGGGACCGGTATCCAGCGTGCGGGCGATCATCGCCGCAATACCCGGACCAGGGGTCACGAACAGGACCAGCAGGGCGCCGGCAAAGAGAAGCAGGGTTTCAATCGTCACGGCTGTCAGCGGTCACGAGATAGCCGTACAGGGTATCGGCGATGGCCCGGACGAATTGTTCGTCACCAATCGTGAGGACCACCGCGGCACCCTCCGCACGGTAGAGCCCTCGTTCGATGGGCAGGGTGTTCATCAGATAGGTAAACATCTGGGCGGCCTCGGCGCGATCCTGGCGTTTCACTTCATTGCCAAAAAGATCCAGCAAATGTTCTGCAGACTGTCGCGCCTGGTCCAGCATCGCTTCCCAGTCATCACCGATCAGGTCCGGTCGCAGACGGCTATAGATATGCGCGGCCCGGACCAGATATCCATGCTGGTCGAGAAATTTCCAGGCCACGGCGCAAGCCACATGAAGCGCTGTCCGCAATCCGTCAGCCGGCTCGATTTCGACTCGGCCCTCGCCAACCATGAAGGCTTCGAGGCGTTCACGATACAGCTCGAAGATGACCGGTATGAAGGCATCCTTGTTCTCGAAGCGGCGGTAGACGGCGCCAACGGACAGCCCGGCAGCCTCCGCCAGCTCGGCTATCGACACCTCGGCAAAGGACTTTTCCCGCAGCTTTTTATCCAGCGCCCGCACCAGCTTGTCCCGGGTTTCACGTGATCTGGCCTGTTGCGTCGGCCGCACCCCTTGACTCATCTGCTTGGCACTCCTAAATGTGAATGCGAATTCGCATTCGCATGATAACAAAGCGATCGCACGCTGGCGACGCGCCAGTCAAGACTTCACGGGAGACTCCCACATGCAGACGCTCACGCAAACACCGTCACTGATGCTGGGACTACTAGCCATCGCAGCTGTCCTGATAAGCGGAGTGATCAGCGACATCCGACTGAAGAGACGTGAACCCGACGACAGGCCGCCGGTCAGTCACCAATACCTCAAGACCGGCCTGAGCCTGTGGCTCCTGTGCGCGACATGTCTCGCGTGCTGGCACTTTGCCAACCTCCCCTTCACCGACCTCGGCCTGCAAGCTACCACGGGATCGGGCGGCGTGCTGGCCTGGATACTGGCCGGCGCTGCGATCCTGTACGGTCTCTACTCCCTGGTCACGACGGCGCTGGACCGGACAGCCCGCAGCAAGCTGCGGATTCAACTGGCAGAAGCGGAGGGCTTTGACTTGCTGCGCCCGCGGCGTGTCTCTGAGCATCTCGGCTTTCAGGCCCTGTCCGTCACCGCCGGCATCACCGAGGAAGTGGTCTTTCGCGGCTTCCTGATGGCAACGCTGGCACTGGCCATGCCGCTGTGGGCCGCCGCGGTGGCATCGATGAGCCTGTTCATTTTAGCCCACGCCTACCAGGGCGTGTCCGGCATGTTGCGCATCCTGCCGATAACTGTGCTGATGACAACGGTGGTGTGGCTGGGCGGGTCTCTGTGGCCGGCCATCATCATCCACATTCTTGCCGACGCGCTGGCTGGATGCCTGGTCGCATTGACCGATGCCCATGAGCGTGTCGACCAGGTCATGGCAGAAAATGCGGGGGAGGATGGGTCGGCCGCGCTACCGGCCTGATCAACCCGAAGAGAGGTCCCGGACCGCACCGTCCCGGACCTCACGAAACTGGATCCCGCTGCCGAATGGCTCGAACAGGACCCGCTCCACCCCGGTCAGCCAGGCCTGCGAACCCGAGGCGATGATTTCCTGGGCCAGACCCTCGCGCCGGGTGGCATCGAGATGGGCGCACGCCTCATCCAGCAGCAGCAGGGGCGCGACACCCCATTGCTGCCCCAGCGCGCGCGCCTGGGCGAGGGCGAGGGTGAGGATGAGGGCTTTCTGCTCACCGGTCGAACAATCGCCGGCGGCCTGGTCCTTGGCCCGGTGCCGGGCGAGCAATTCGGTGCGGTGCGGACCGCGGGTCAGGGTCCGGCCGGCGGCGCTGTCGCGGCGGCGGCCCTCGCGCAGGGCAAGCAGGAACCGGTCCTCGGCCTCGCCGGCTGTCAGACCCTCCGCCAGATCGGCCTCGACTGCGCCATCAAGGGCGAGATCGGCGCGCGGAAAGACACCGTCAGGTCGCCGGTCGATCTCGCCTTGCAGGCGGATCAACGCATCCAGCCGTGCGGCCGCGACCGCGACGCCGTGACCGGCCATCTCGACCTCGATCGCGCTCAGCCAGGCGGGATCCTGACTGCCTTCATCAAGCAGGCGCTGGCGTCGGGTCCGGCTTTTCTCATAGGCGCTCGCCGCATCGGCATGGGCGGGATCGGCCGCGTGGACCAGACGGTCGAAGAATTTGAGGCGATCAGCGCGCGGGCCGGCAAACAGGCGGTCCTGCGCCGGGGTCAGCCAGATCATCGGCAGAAGACGCGCCAGGGCATTCTGGGCAGCCGGCTCGCCATCGATCCGGGTTTCGCGACGCGCCGTACCGCGGGCCCCGACACCGAGCCGGTAGCCACCCTCCAGCGTGTCAGCCTCGGCGAAAACCGCCCATTCCGGCGCCACGCCCCCGGCCTGCTTGCGCGCCACGCCATCGGCACCGGCCGAGCGCAAGCCCCGCCCCGGAGCCAGAAAGGAAATCGCTTCCAGCAGATTGGTCTTGCCGGCCCCGTTCTCACCGAACAGGGCGACCGGGATCGGGGCCAGGTCAAGATCGAGATCGGCATAGCTGCGGAAGTTGGTCAGTCGCAAACGACGAACCGCCGCAGGCGGAACCGGCGGCGGTGTCTCGGTTTTCAGCGTGGCGGCGTCGTCCGTCACACCCGCAGCGGCATCAGCACGTAAAGCGCGTCCGGATCACCGCTATCGGTGACCAGGGCGGGTGAGGCCGCATCGGCGAAATGGAAGCGGGCTTCATCGCCTTCGATCTGCGACGCCACATCAAGCATGTAGCGGGCATTGAAGCCGATCGCGAAGCCTTCATCGGAATAGGAGACGGCGAGTTCTTCCTCGGCCTGGCCACTTTCCGGATTGTTGACCGCAAGGGTCAAGGCGTCCGGACCCAGCGACAGCTTCACCGAGCGGGATTTCTCGACCGAGATCGTGGCCACGCGATCCACCGCTTCGGCAAAGCGCTTGTTCTCGACCGACATCATGCGCGTATTGCCGCGCGGAATGACCCGCTCATAGTCCGGGAAGGCGCCGTCGATCAGCTTGGACGTCAGCACAGCCTTGCCGAGACGGAAGCGGATCTTGCCCTCGGACACGGAGACCTCGACCATTTCGTCAGCGTCTTCCAGCAGGCGTTTGACTTCCTGCACGGTCTTGCGCGGGATGATCACGCCGGGCATGCCGTCGGCACCCTCGGGCAGATCCACCTCGGCCAGCGCCAGGCGCACGCCATCGGTCGCCACGGCGCGCAGGGTCTTGCGACCGTCCTGCTCGGCGGCATGCAGATGGATACCGTTGAGATAATAGCGGGTCTCCTCGGTGGAGATCGCGAAACGGGTCTTGTCGATCAGGCGGGCCAGCTCGCGGGCCGGCACCTGGAAGCGGTGCTCGAGATCCTCGGTCGGCATGACCGGGAAGTCGCCCGGCGGCAGGGAGGGCAAGGAGAAGCTGGAGCGACCGGCCTTGAGCGTCAGGCGCGGATCGCTGCCATTCATCTCCAGGGTCACATCGGCCCCGTCCGGGAGCTTGCGGGTGATATCGTAAAGCGTGTGGGCCGGAGCCGTCACCAGGCCTTCGCCATCACAGCGCGCATCGGTGGTCTCGAGGATCTCGATATCCAGGTCGGTGGCCGCAAAGCTGGCCCCGTCGGGACCGGCCGAGATCAGCACATTGGACAGGATCGGAATGGTGTTGCGCTTTTCGACAACGGCCTGAACATGGCCCAGTGCCTTGAGGAGCGTCGCGCGCTCGATCGTCAGCTTCATATCTCGCGTTCCGCTTTCAACGTCTTCTGCGTCAGCTTCCTGAATTCGCGTCGACGAACTTTGTCGGTCTTTTCCGGGTCAGTCTTGCCGGGACAGACCGCAAATCGACTGCATCGTCCAGGATGGGTCAAAGAGGATACATGAATTCGCGCGTTCGCAAGAGGTTTATCCAGCGTTAACGCGAATTTCGGCAAGGGTTACGCCCGCTTCAGTTCTGCAACTCTCGCGTCAGCGCATCAATCTCGTCAGCGATCGGATCCCCGGACTCGATCATGTGGGTGACTTTCGACACCGCGTGGATCACCGTCGAGTGATCGCGCCCGCCGAAACGGCGCCCGATATCCGGCAAGGACCGTGTGGTCAGCGTCTTGGCCAGATACATGGCGATATGACGCGGACGGACAACGGCCTGGGTCCGGCGCTTGGAACAGATATCCGCAGTCGTGATGCCGAAATGGGTCGCCACCACTTTCTGTATCTCGTCGACCGTGAGCCGGCGCTCCGAGCTCAGCGAGAGCTCCCGCAAGGCGGTCGACACGACCTCCATGGTCACCGGCTGACCGATCAGGGCGGTCCGGCAGATCACATTATTGAGCACGCCTTCCATCTCACGCGGGCTCGAAGTGATGCGGGCCGCAAGGAAGTCGCGGACCGGCTCGGACACGTCGAATGTCGGGTAATGGCAGGTCGCCTGGGCAATCTTGCAATCAAGGATCTGGCGGCGAAGATCGAGATCCGGCTTGCCGAGCGGGCAGGACAGCCCACCGGTCAGCAGGGAGCGCAGGCGCTCGTCCTGCATCTGCAGCTCGGCTGGCGGCTTGTGCGAGGCGAGCACCACCTGCTTGTTCTCGGCCACCAGCGCCGCAATCGTGTGCAGGAACTCGTCTTCGGTTTTCGGCTTGCCGGCGATGAAGTGGACATCGTCGATCAGCAGGACATCAACACCCCGGACCATTTCCTTGAAGGAAATCGTGTCACGGGCCCGCATGGCCGTGACGAAGCCCGAGAGGAATTCCTCGGCCGTCAGATAAAGCGCCTTGCGCGGCCTGGACGTCTTCTGCACGGCCGACGCAACGGCATGCAGGAGGTGGGTCTTGCCGACACCGTAATCGCCGTAGAAGAACACCGGGTTGAAGGGCGGCGTCGCGGCACCGACCATGGTCCGTGCCGCGGCGGCGGCGACTTCATTCGCCGGGCCAACGCGGAAACTGTCAAAGGTGAAACGGGCGTCGACCGGAGCGGCATCCGAAGCCGTATCGGCAATATTTGTTGTCGGCAGGTCGGCAGCCGGCTTGGCAACAGCGGCCTGCGGGGCCCGGGCACGCGGCACTGCCGCCGACTGGACCAGATCCTGGTCTTCGGACAGCAGGCGGATCTCGCGGTCCGACGTGTCGAGTTCCGACCAGAGTGCCCGAATTCGCGCACCCCAATGATCTTCCACCCAATCGCGATTGAAGCTGCTCGGCGCAATGATGATCAGGACTCCGGCTTCCGTCAGGCGAACCCGCAGACGCGCGATTTCCTGGGAGTAGAGTGCCGGTCCGCACTCCTCACGCAGGTGAGCCCGCACCCGCCGCCAGATCGCCGAAATTTCCGCGGCTTCCGCCCCCTCGAAAGATGGTGAATTCGCCTCGGAAACAGCCAGTTTGTTATATGCCATCGTCGGTCACACTTTTATTTTTTCTTCCGCTGATGCGAAAGCTATGTGTTTGTAATTGTGGCAAAATCCCCCCGCAAACAGCACGTCACCCAGTCGTGCC